>NZ_LT598496.1:1286316-1929474 GCF_900091425.1 Micromonospora krabiensis | reverse complement strand
GGACCGGTGATCACCGTGCTGGTCACGGGGGCCACCGCCCTGTCCCTGCTCGCCGCCGCGGTCGTGCTCCTCACCACCGGGCGGGGACGCACGGCCGTACGCGTGCTGCTGGACCTGCTGATCGCCGCCGGCCTGCTGCGGCTCGCCACACACCGGGGCTGGGCGGACCTGTTGACCGCCGCGGCGGTGGTAGCCCTGCGCCAGCTGCTCTGGGTCTCGCTGGCCTCGGGATGGCCGGGGTCGCGCCGACAATCGCCGCCGTCCTGCGGGGCGGACGATCCCCACATACGGTTGGCGGTAGCAGGCGAATCGGGAGAAAACGGGAGGGCGTCCAGATGAGGAAGCACGACGAACCGAACGAGTACGGCTTCGCCGGCGACCCGACCCTGCCGGAGCCCCCGCCCAAGGGTCAGGCCGACGAGCAGGACCGCGCCGAGGAGGTCGCGGTCCCGGGCGACGACATCACCGAGTCGGTCAGCGAGGCGATCTACGAGGAGACCGACGACGGGCACGCGGAGGAGAACCGCCGCTGATACCCCTGTCCGACGAGCCCTGGCCGGAGCGTCGAGACGCCCCGGCCCGGGGTTGATTCACCCCGCCCCGAGGTCCGTATCGCGGTCATGATCCGCGCAACTTCGGTGATGTTGTCGTCTCCGAGTCGGGCGCAGGCGCCAACTTCCGGCTTGTAGTCGTCACGCCCGCCCGTCCCGGCGCGCCGCCCGTCCCGGCGCGCCGCCCGTGTCCGGCCCGCCGCCCGTGTCCGGCCCCGCCCACCCGCGTCCGGTGCCGCGGCGTCGCTACCCGGTTGCGCCCCCACCGGGTGAGCGGGTGGTCAGCCGGAACGTTCGGCCGGCCGGAACGCTCGCACTTTTCCCGCCGCGACACCGCTGCCGAATGCCGGTTCGCCGGGTTGGTAATTCGGGTGCCGCCGTTCACCGTCGAAAACGCATAACTCCGGACATAAGTCCCATGAGCGGCTTTAATGGTTTCACGAGTTTGAAGACGACCTTGGGGGTTTTCGTGAAGTTCTTTGGCGTTACCGTCCTGGCGCGGAGGCGCGCCTGATGGACCTGCTCCGCCAACTCCGCCACGTACGCCGCCACTGGTGGGTCGTGCTGGTCACCGTCATGGTGGCCCTGGGTGTCAGCGCGTTCCTCACCGTCCGGGCGCAACCCCGTTACGTCGCTTCGGTGACCTTCTTCGTCACCACCCCCAACCAGGGCGTGACGGACGCCTACCAGGGTGGCCTCTTCCTGCAGCAACGTGTCAAGTCGTACGCCGACCTGCTGACCAGCGACCGCCTCGCGCAGACCGTGGTCGCCGAGAACAACGTCGGCCTGACCGCCGACGAGGTGCAGCGGCGGGTCAGCACCTCCACCGAGGCGGGCACGGTGCTGCTCGAGGCGTCGGTGACCGACACCGACCAGGCCCGCGCGCTCAAGGTGACCGAGACCCTCGCGGCGAAGTTCGTCGAACTCGTGCAGAAGATCGAGACCCCGCCGGACGGGAAGGCCCCCCTCAAGATCGAGGTGGTGAGCGGCCCGCGGGTCAGCTCCGAGCCGGTCTCCCCGCAGCCGGTGCGCAACCTGGTGCTCGGCGGCCTGCTCGGCCTGGTGCTCGGCATCGGGTTGGCCATCCTGCGCGGCGTGGCCGACATCCGGCTCCGCGACGCCGCCGGCCTCCAGCGGGCCACCGGCAGTCCGCTGCTCGGCGAGATCCCGTACGAGAGCGGCGCGCGCTCCGCCCCGCTGATCGTCGGTGACGCCGCGACCTCGTCCCGGGCGGAGGCGGTCCGGAAGTTGCGGACGAACCTGCGCTTCGTCGACGTGCACGAGCCGGCCCGCGTCATCGCGGTCACCAGCGCGCTCCAGGGCGAGGGGAAGACCACCCTCTCCTGCAACCTGGCCATCGCGCTCGCCGAGGCGGGCTGGCGGGTGCTGCTGGTCGACGCCGACCTCCGTCGGCCGAAGGTCGACGACTACCTGGGCATCGACGCCGGCGTCGGTCTGACCGACGTGCTGGTCGGTGACGTCCAGGTGGGCGACGTCGTGCAGCGCTGGGGCGACAAGTCCCTGCTCGTGCTGCCCAGCGGCTCGGCTCCGCCCAACCCGAGCGAGCTGCTCGGCTCGAAGGCGATGGCGGACCTGCTGCTGGCCCTGCGGGAGTCCGCGGACATCGTCATCATCGACACCGCGCCGCTGCTCGCGGTGACCGACGGTGTGGTGGTCGCGGTGCAGGCCGACGGCGCGCTGCTCGTCAGCCAGCAGGGCCGCACCTCGCGGGCGCAGGTGGCCGCGGCCGCCCGCGCGTTGCACGCGGTGTCGGTCCGACTGCTCGGCTGCGTGCTGAACATGGCCAAGATGCCGAAGGCCGAGGCGTACCAGTACGAGGCCTACCGGGTGGTCGCCGCGGCGGAGAGCTCGGTCGCGGCGAGCGACGGGGCCGCCACGCCCCGGCACGCCGAGGGCGGCCGGCTGAACGGCGTCAGCGACCGTACGCAGGAACTCACCCGGCTGCCCCGATGAGCGCGGCGAGGGATCGCATGGACCGTTCGATCTCCTCGGCGCAACGTCGGAAGTCGGCGGCGGTGCCGCCGATCGGGTCCCGAAGGTCGTCCGCGCCGGGGGTGGCGGGTTGCAACCGCCCCCGGGCGCGGGCGGCGGCCTCCACCGCGGCCCGCAACGGGTCGCCGGCCGGGTCCGCCGGTGGCTCCGCCGCGTCGGCGAGTCGCCCGAACTGTCGCAGGGTGAAGGTCCGGTGCAGCACGGCGGGCGCGAGCGCGGTGCACACCGACCGCTGCCGTCGGGTCGCGGTCAGCACCAGCGTGGCGCCGACCAGGTGCTCCGGCCGCAGCCGCCGGCTGCGGAAGTCCGTCGGGTCGGCGCCGGTCTCCGCGGCGACGTCCGCCGCGTACGGGTGCATGGGCAACCCTTCCATGGCGTCGGTCCCGGCGCTGGACACCTCGACCGGTCGGTCGGCGAGCAGGCGACGCGCGAGGTACTCGGCCATCGGCGACCGGCACAGGTTGGCGTGGCAGACGAACAGCACCCGGTCGGTCATCTGGATCCCTCTCGTCGGTGCGGTCGCGGACGGGCTCGCCGCGACGGCGGAGCGCCGGCGGTCGCGGCCGGACGCGGAGGGGTTGACCGCATCGTACGCGGACCGGGCGGGCGGGAGTCGTGCTGCCGCGCCGGTGTGGACGGGGCGGACGGCGGTGCACGCGGGATGAAGATCGGGATCCTGTCGTACCACTTCCCGCCGGAGCCGGCGTTCATCCCCGGCAGCCTCGCGGAGGAGTTGGCCGCCCGGGGGCACGAGGTCCGGGTGCTCACCGGCTTTCCGGACTATCCGGGTGGGCAGGTCTACCCGGGCTGGCGGCAGCGGTGGCGGTACGAGACGCGCAGCGAGCGGCTGACCGTGCGCCGCGTGCCCCGCTACTCGGCCGGCGACGGCTCCGGCCGGGCCCGGATGACCAGTTACCTGTCGTTCGCCGGCAGCGCGTCGCTCGTCGCGCGGCGGTTCTTCGCCGGTGTCGACGTCCTCTACGTGTTCCAGCTGCCGGCCACCAGCTTCGCGGCCGCCGGGGTGCTGCGGTTGCTCGGCCGGGTGCCGACCGTTCTGCACGTGCAGGACCTGTGGCCGGAGGAGGCGGCCGGCGGCGACGCCCGGTGGGCGGCGCGGCTCGGGTCGGCGACCAGCCGGGTGTTCCGGGCCGCCGACCGGATCGCGGTGGTCGCGCCGTCGATGCGGGACCTGGCGGTCGCCGCGGGCGCGGATCCGGCGAAGGTCTCGGTCGTGCTGAACTGGACCGACGAGCGGATCTTCCAGCCGGCGCGGCCGAGCCCGGCCGCCCGCCGGTTGGTCCGCCGGGACGACCGCTGCGTGGTCATGCACGCGGGCACCATGGGCGCCCGGCACGGTCTGGAGACCGCCGTACGCGCGGCGGCGGCGCTGGATCGCACGATGGACCTGGTCCTGGTGGGCTCGGGCGCGGACGAGCGGCGGGTGCGGGGGCTCGCCGCCGAACTGCGGGCCGACAACGTCCGGTTCGTGCAGCGGCGCTCACCGGTGGACATGCCCGATCTGTACGCCGCCGCCGACTACCAGCTCGTGATGCTGCGCGACCTGCCGGAGCTGCGGGGAACCGTGCCCGGCAAGCTGCAGGCGGCGCTCTCCTGCGCCGCCCCGGTGGTCGCCTCGGCCGGTGGTGACACCGCCGAGCTGGTGGAGCGGGCGCGGGCCGGGCTCTCCTGCCCGCCCGAGGACTGGGCCAGCCTCGCCGACCGGTTCTGGTTGGCCGCCACCATCCCGCCGCCGGCGCGCACCGAGATGGGCCGACGGGGCCGGGAGGCGTACCTGCGGGAGATGTCGCAGTTCGCCGGGGTGGACCGCATCGAGCGGATGCTGCACGACGTCGCACGTCCGGGCGTCGTCGGCTGAGCCGCCGCGCACGCACCGTATCGGCGCGTGAGGAAAGTTCGAGTATAAACCCAGATTCGCTATAACGTCACGATTTCCTGTTTCGGGTGTTAGAACAGCGAAGGTATGGGGCCTTCTGTCCGGTTCCGGGAAACGGGGTGTGGCGTGTCGGAGAGCGTACGACCGAGTCGGCGGCGGAGCCGCTCCCGTCGGCGTCGTCGGGCCCGGCTGCGGCGCGCGCTGCTCGGCGCGCTGGTGGTCACGTCCCTCCTGCTGGTCGCCGGCGGCTGGGTCGGGTTCCGGGGCTGGCAGGCCCGCGCCCACCTGCTCAACGCCGCCGGCCTGGCCCGTGAGCTCAGCGCGCAGGTGCTCGGTGGGGACCACGAGCGGGCCCAGCGCACGCTCGCCGCGCTCCAGGAGCAGTCCGGCGCGGCGCGCTCCGCGACGGCCGACCCGGGGTGGTCGGTCGGTCGCCGGACCCCGTTCGCCGGGGACGACCTGGGCGCCGTACGCCAGATCGCGGTGGCCGTGGACGACCTCGCCCGGCAGGCCTTCCCCACGCTGCTCCGCGCCGACCTGGCCAGCCTGGTGCCGGCCGGCGGCCGGCTGGACGTGGACCGGTTGCGGACCGTGTCCGCCGACCTCGCCACGGTGGACGACGTCGTCCAGCGCACCCGTCGGGACCTTGCCACCGTGCACGCCGACGGTCTGGTCAGCCAGGTCCGGCAGGCCGTCAGCGGTCTGCGCGGCGAACTCGACCAGCTCGCCGACCTCACCGCGGCGGTCGACCAGGGCGCCCGGCTGCTGCCGCCGCTGCTCGGCGCCGACGGCAAGCGCACCTACCTGCTGGTGTCGCAGAACCCTGCGGAGCTGCGCGCCACGGGCGGCATGTTCGGCGCGTACGCGCTGATCGAGGCCGAGAAGGGTCAGGTGCGGATGGGGAAGCAGGGCAGCAGCTCCTCCCTCGGGCGCTTCACCCCGCCGCTGTCGCTGCCCAAGGAGGTCCGGGCGCTCTGGACCGACCTGCCGGGGATCTACCCCGCCGACGTGAACCTGACCCCGCACTTCCCGACCGCCGCGTCGCTGTACCGCGAGATGTTCCGCCGCAAGACCGGCACGAAGGTCGACGGCGTGCTGGCCGTCGACCCGGTGGTGCTGTCCTATCTGCTCAAGGCCACCGGCCCCGTGCTGGTGCCCGGGGGTGTGCCGCTCGCCAGCGACACGGCGGTGCGGACGCTGCTCAACGAGACCTACCAGCGTCTCGACACCCGTGAGCAGGACGCGTTCTTCGCGGCGTCGGCGGCGGCGGTCTTCGACACCCTTTTTAAGAAGAATGTCGACTCAAAGGTGTTGTTGTCCGTATTCGCCCGTGCTGTGGAGGAACGACGGATATTGTTCTGGAGTGCCCGACCGGAGGAACAGCGGACGCTCGGCGACAGCCGGATGGCCGGTGCGCTTCCGGAACAGGACACCGTGCCGACGGTCGGCGTTTTCCTCAACGACGGCAGCGGCGCGAAGCTCGGCTACTACCTGCGGCCGGCAGCGACGCTGACGGTCGGCGAGTGCCGGCCCGACGGCCGCCGCGAGCTCCGGTTGCGGGTGACCCTGCACTCGACGGCACCGAAGTCCGGTCTCAGCGAGTCGGTCCTCGGCCTTGCCAGAGCGGGAGACCCGTACACCGTCCGCACGTTGGTGTCGGTGTTCAGCCCGACCGGCGGGACGGTGGTCGACGTCCGGCTGGACGGGGCGGAGACGGCGGTGGGCAGCGGCACCGAGCGCCGCCGCCAGGTCGCCACGGCGAACGTCGAGGTCGGCCCCGGCGCCAGCCGGACGTTGCAGGTCACCGTCCTCACCGGAAAGAAGACCGGGACCGGACAGGCCGAGCTGTGGCTAACCCCCACGGCCACCCCGTGGACCACCCAAGTTGAAACCGCACCAAGCTGTGACCAGTAGGAGGGAACCAATCATGCGGCTATCCCGCATCATCATGGCGCTCACGGTCGGCCTGGCCGTGGTGGCCGTGCCGACCGCAGCGGGGGCGGCACAGCCGCAGCCGTCGCCGAGCGTCACGGACACGCCCCAGCCACCGCCGTACTCGCCCGTACTCCCGTCCCTGACCGTGAACCGGCCGACCATCACCCTCGGCGAGACGGTGATCCTGCGCGGCGTGGGCTTCCGTCCCAACAGGACGGTCGACATCGCCGTCTCGGTCGGGCCGCTGGCCGCGCCGGCGGCGGGCACCGCCCGCCGCAGCGGCGGCAGCACCGTCGCCATGGCGCCGGTGGCGTTCCAGGCGGCGGCGCCGCTGCGCTTCACGGTGCGCACCAACGGCGCCGGTGAGTTCAGCCGCAGCTACAAGCCGTCCGTCACCGGGCTGCTGACCTTCGTCGCGACCCAGTCGGACCGTAGGGCGGAGACTGAGCTGCGGGTCCTGGACCGGCCCCAGCCGCCACTGCCCGTCACCGGTGACAGCATCGGCACGCCGATGAAGCTCGGTGGCGGCCTGGTCGGCGCGGGTGCGGTGCTGCTGCTCCTGACCCTGGCCTGGCGTCGCCGCCAGCGCCTGGGAATGGGCTCGTCGCACTGACGCGGCACCATTCCGGGCCTGGCCCGGATGTTCGACAGTCGGCGCCCGTCGGAGTTCCACTCCGGCGGGCGCCGACCCGTCCGTGTCCGCCCGCGGTCGCGGGTCGCCTGACGGGTGGCCCGGTGTCGCACCGCACACGGGTGTGCGGAACGCCCCGCCGGGGGACGGTCGGAACGTACAGTCGGGCCGTGGAGCGTACCGAGTCGATGCCGGCGCAGACCCTGCCGGCCGGGATGGCCGCCGAGGAATCCGGCAGCGTGCTGCTGCCCGGCCACGACGTGCCGCTGGGGCGGTACACGACGGTGCGCCGGCTGCTGCCGCAGCGCACCCGTCGGATGGTCGGCGCCTGGTGCTTCGTGGACCACTTCGGGCCGGACGACGTGGCCGAGCGCCCCGGCATGGAGGTGCCGCCACACCCGCACACCGGCCTGCAGACGGTGACCTGGCTGCTGGACGGGGAGATCCTGCACCGGGACAGCCTGGGCAACGTCCAGCCGATCCGGCCCGGTCAGCTCAACGTGATGACCTCCGGGCACGGCATCGCCCACTCGGAGCGGTCACCCCAGCCCCACCCGCCGCTGATGCACGGTGTCCAGCTCTGGGTGGCGCTGCCGGATCCGGCGCGCGCCGGTGCCGCCGACTTCGCCCACCACGCCGACCTGCCGCGCTGGCGCGACGGCAACCTGGACGTGACGCTGCTGGTCGGCGAGATCGGTGGCGAGCGGTCGCCGGCGGTGGTGCACACACCGCTCGTCGGCGCGCAGCTGGAACTGGGCGGCCCGGAGCCGGTCGACCTGCCGTTGCGTCCCGACTTCGAGTACGCGCTCCTCGCGATGTCCGGTTCCGCCGCCGTCGACGGGGTGACGGTCGAGCCGGGTGCGTTGCTGTACCTCGGTACCGGACGTGGCCGGCTCGGCCTGAGCGGTGCCGCGGGCAGCCGGCTGCTGCTGCTCGGCGGTGCGCCGTTCGAGGAGCCGCTGGTGATGTGGTGGAACTTCGTGGGCCGCTCCCACGAGGAGGTCGTCGCCGCCCGGGAGGACTGGATGGCCGGGCGTCGGTTCGGCGTCGTCGCCGACGATGCCGCGCCGCCGCTGCCCGCCCCGGCGCTGCCCACCACCCGGCTGAAGGCCCGTGACCGGTTGGGCGGTCTGCGCGGGTAGCGCGGCCGGGATCGGGGGTCGACGCCGCGCCGTCGGCCGGCCGGCGGTGTGACCGCTGGTGGCACGGGTAGTCGCGGGCATGCCGACCACTGCGATCTCCAGCGTCGAGGACAAGAAGCGCCTGGTGCGCCGGCTCGCCGGCAGCGGGCGAGGCTTCGCCGAACAGTACGGCTTTCCGGTCACCAACAATCCGTCGAGCCTGTTCCAGGTGCTCTACCTGTCGGTCCTGCTGGCCCGCCGGGGCGACTTCCGGCGCGCCGTGGACAGCGCGCAGGCGCTGCGGGACCAGGGCTGGGACAGCGCCGCGCGGCTGGCCCGCTCGCTGCACGAGACGCGGGTACGCGTGCTGCGCGAGTCGGGCCAGCGCGGCGACGTGGACGCGCTCGCCAGCATGTTGGGCGACCTCGCCCGGACCGTCGTCGACCAGTACCGGGGCGACCTGCGCCGGTTGCGCGCGAAGGCGCACTACGACCCGTCCCAGGAGCGGCGACTGCTCACCGAGCTGCCCGGCGTGGATGGGCAGGCGCTCGAGTTGTTCCTCCGGGAGGCGCAGGCGCTCTGGCGGGAGGTGGCGCCGGTCGCGGACCGGCGGGCGCTGACCGCCGCGCGGCGGCTCGGGCTCGGACGGTCCGCCGGTGACCTGGCCGGGCTGGCCGGCAGCGGCGAGTCGGAGCGGCTCGCCTGGCTGGTCGGCGCGCTCGCGCGGGTGGATCTGGAGAAGCGTTACGCCGAGGTGATGGGCTGAACACCCTCCGGTGAGAATCCGATCGGTCGGACGTGTACTGGCTTACAGTCTCGCGTTTCTTGGCCGTTCGGATGATGTTGCGTTGTACGATGATCGCGGCAGTGATGCCCGCCCGGTTCGGGCGTACAACCGCCTGGTGGTCGAGGCCCGGTTCGGGCCGTGGCCGACCACCAGGTCGGTGTCGGTGCGGCGCCCCGGTCGCGGTTCGCGTCCCGGGGCGCCCGCCCGATGGCTGCCGGTTCAGGTCAGCCCGGCCACCAGGTTCACCGTCGCCGCGATGACGAACGCGCCGAACAGGTACGACACCATCGCGTGTGAGAGCACCGTCTGGCGCATCTCCCCGCTGGTGAGGTTCGTGTCCGACACCTGGAAGGTGGCCCCGACGGTGAACGCCAGATACGCGAAGTCCACGTAGCGCGGCGGGTCCGGTTGGTTGAAGTCCACCCCGCCGTCCGGCCCGGTGTAGTAGACGCGGGCGTACCGGGCCGCGAACACGGTGTGCACCACCACCCAGGAGAGCAGCACGCTGAACACGCCCCACCCGCCGTACAGGTCCCGCATCGGGCCGGCCCGCACGGTGTCCGCGCTGCCGATCACCAGGAGCACCGCGACCAGGCTGGCCAGGCAGGCGACGATCAGCACCACGTCGCGGATCGCGCGGTTGGGGTCCTCGTGTGCGGCCAGCCGGGCGGTCTGGACCGCGTCGAGCGGCCAGATCTTGCTCCAGATGATGGACAGCCAGGTCACCGCCGCGACGTCCCACCCGATGAGCGGGGCGTGCGCCGGCGAGACGAGGATCCCGAAGACGGTCGCGACGGCGACGCCCACCACCCCGACGACCGCGATCTGGACGGCCGCGGGCGTGTGCCCGTCCGGCGGCCGGCTCGCCGCCTCCCGGGCCGCGGCCCGCCGCTGCTCGTGCTCGTCGGGCTCCGCGCCGTCCGCCCGTCCCTCGCGCTCCTCGGCGGCCCCGGGCGCCACCGGTCAGATGCCGCGCAGGTGCTGTGACACCCGGGGGCGTCGCTCACGGGCCTGTGCGGCGCGCTGTGACGGACTCAGCTCCGGCGCGGCGTCGATGCCGGCCGAGCGGGCCACCTCGGCGCCGTTCGCGTAGTCCACCGGCGGCAGCTTCCGCAACGCGCGCAGCACGTCCGGCGGGGCACCCTCCCGTTCGGCCTCCCGGATCACGTCGTCCTTGCCGGCCGGGAAGTCCAGGCTCGACAGGTACTGCAGGACGTCGGCGTAGCTCGCCATGGTTTCGGCTCCTCGCGGCATCGAATCCGGTCACGACCGGCGGCGGTTACCCGACTCCCGGCCGGTCACGCCCGGCGCGCCGAGGAAATACCGCGCCGTCCCGGGCCACCCGCGCCTGTTTTCCATGGGATGCCGCGGGTACCCGCAACCTCCGACGCAGCCGGAGGAGCGCGATGAACTACGACACCTTCGTCGACCAGGTGGCCCAGCGGACCCGGACGTCCCCGGAGCAGGCGGTCGTCCTGACCCGGGCCGCCCTCCAGACGCTGGCCGAGCGGCTGACCGGCGGTGAGATGCTGGACCTGGCCGCACAACTTCCCAAGCCGTTGCAGGTCGTGGTCAAACCGGCCCCCGGTGACGAGTCGGCGGAACGGTTCGGGGCGGCCGAGTTCGTCGCCCGGGTCGCCCAGCGCGCGGGTGTTCCGGAGCCCGCCGCCCGGGACGCGGCCCGCGCGGTCTTCACCACGCTGCGCGAGGCCATCAGCGGTGGTGAGTTCGACGACGTGGTGACCCAACTGCCCCGTGACTACCGGGAGATGGTGGAACCGGCGATGGCGCCGGGTGCGACGCTGCGCCGCGGCTGACCCGCCCCCGTGGCCGGTGCGGTCGCGCGCTGTCGGCGCCCGTCGCCGGGCCGCACCGTTGTTGACCTGGGCAACCATCGGCGCGCCGGGCGGCCCCCGCCTGGCGCGCCGATCGAGCCTGACCTAACCTTGTCGCTGCGAGGGGAGTACTTCCCACGAACCATTCCGGTCAGTACGGCGTGCCGGGCACGCCTCGGGTGGTTGCCCACGAAAGTGGGTGAAGGAGACCTCGAACATGACACGGTGTTCGAGGAGGTCCCATGACCGAGTTGTCGTACCTGTCGGCGGCGGAGCTGACGACGGTGGGCACGCCCACCCTGTGGGCCGTCACCATCGCCGGTGTGATCGCGCTTCTGGTGCTCGATTTCCTCGTCACCCGCCGCCCGCACGAGGTGTCGCTCCGCGAGGCGCTCGGGTGGTCCGCGTTCTACATCGCCCTGCCGCTGGCCTTCGGCGCATGGGTCTGGAACCGCTACGGGTCCGAGCTGGGTGTGCAGTACCTGACCGGCTACCTGGTCGAGAAGTCGCTCTCCGTCGACAACCTCTTCGTCTTCATGCTGCTGCTGGCCGCGTTCGCGGTGCCGGCGGTGCTCGCCCAGCGGGTCCTGCTCTACGGCATCGCCGGCGCGCTCGTCCTGCGGGCGGTGTTCATCGCGCTCGGCGCGGCCGCCCTGGAGACGCTCGACTTCGCCTTCCTGCTCTTCGCCGTCATCCTCATCGCCACCGCCGTGAAGCTGCTGCGTGACGCCCTCTCGGGTCACCAGCAGGAGGTGGACATCAACAAGATGCGCTCGGTGCGGCTGCTGCGTCGGTTCATGCCGGTCACCGACGACTACCACGGCACGCGGATGACGATCCGGGAGGCCGGCCGCCGCACGCTCACCCCGTTCGCCCTCGTGGTGGTGGCCGTCCTCGCCACCGACGTGGTCTTCGCGGTCGACTCGGTGCCGGCCGTCTACGGCATCACCGAAGACCCCTACCTGGTCTTCGCCACCAACGCGTTCGCCCTGCTCGGCCTGCGCGCCCTCTACTTCGTCCTGCACGCCGCGCTCAGCCGGCTGGTCCACCTCAGCTACGGCCTGGCGATCATCCTCGCCTTCATCGGCGTCAAGCTCGGCCTGCACTGGGCGCACGGCATCTGGAAGGGCGTGCCGGAGATCCCGACCCTGGCGTCGCTCGGCGTCATCATCGGCATCCTCGTGGTCGTCACGCTGACCAGCCTGCGCGCCACCCGCGACACTGTCCCGGAGGAGCGCGAGGTGGTCACCGAGCGGCGGTGACGACCGCGTCCGCCGCGTGCTGGCCCGCCGGCACGCGGCCCGCGCCACGCCCGGCCACCACGACGTACGCGGAAATGATCCCGCCTCACGTCCCGAGGGTGGTACGACTGACGGGTGGGAATCGTGTCGCCAGGCTTCCAGGGCCGGCCCCGCTCGTCCGAACCGTCGCTGCCGCCGGGGCAGTACCTGACCCAGGACTTCCCGGTGCTCTCCGCCGGTCCGACGCCCCGGGTCCCGCTGGACACGTGGGAGTTCGTCATCACCACCGAGACCGGCGCCGAGTACCGGTGGTCCTGGTCGGAGCTGATGGCCCTGCCGCAGGAGACCCCGCACGTGGACATCCACTGCGTGACGCGCTGGTCCAAGCTGGGCACCAACTGGCAGGGCGTCTCGCTGGACACCCTGCTGGAGGGTATCGAGACCGACGCCAGCCACGTGCTCGCGCACTCGTACGGCGGCTACACCACCAACCTCCCCCTGGACGACCTGCGCGGCGGACGGGCCTGGGTGGCGCACACCTTCGAGGGCGGTGACCTGCCGCCCGAGCACGGCGGCCCGGCGCGCCTGCTGGTGCCCCACCTCTACTTCTGGAAATCGGCCAAGTGGGTGCGCGGCCTGCGGCTGATGACCAGCGACCGGCCGGGCTTCTGGGAGACCGCGGGCTACCACGACTACGGCGACCCGTGGCGTGAGCAGCGGTACCAGGGTGACTGAGCGCGTGGCGACGGCACCGGCCCGGGCGCCCCTGACGTGGCGGGTCGCCCGGCTGGTCGAGCGCCGGGTGGAGACCGCGACGGCGCAGACGCTGGTGCTGGAGGTGCCGGACTGGCCTGGGCACCTGCCCGGCCAGCACGTGGACCTGCGGCTCACCGCGCCCGACGGCTACCAGGCCGCCCGCTCGTACTCGCTCGCCGGGCCGGTGGTGGACGGCCCGGGCGGGCCGCGCGTCGAGGTGACCGTCCAACGGGTGCACGACGGCGAGGTGTCGCCGTACCTCATCGACACGTACGCCGTGGGCGACCCGGTGGAGATCCGCGGGCCGATCGGCGGCTGGTTCGTCTGGCGCCCGCAGGACACCGCCCCCGTGCTGCTGGTCGGCGGAGGCTCGGGCATCGTGCCGCTGATGGCGATCGTGCGCGCCCGCCGGGCGGCCGGCAGCATGACCCCGTTCCGGCTGCTCTACTCCGTCCGCACCCCCGACGACGTGATCTACGCCGAGGAGCTGCGCCGGCGCGGTCGTGACGACCTGGGCCTGGACGTGGCCTACCTCTACACCCGGCAGGCGCCGGAGGGCTGGCGGGGTGAGCCGCACCGGATCGGGCTGGCCGACGTCAACAACCACGGCTGGCCCGCCGACCTGGAGCCGCTCAACTACGTCTGCGGGCCCACCGGGTTCGTGGAGACCGTGGCCGACCTGCTCGTCGGGCTGGGCCACCAGCCCCGGCGGGTGAAGACCGAACGGTTCGGTCCGACCGGCTGACCGCCGAGGAGACACCATGACTGACATGTCCTACCTGGACGGCAACATGCTCGACGGCCCGCTGCGGGAGCTGTTCGCCGTCGACCTCAGCGCGGCCACCGGTCGGTGCGAGCACTGCGGCGCGTCCGGCCCGATGGCGGCGCTGCACGTCTACTCGCACGCCCCGGGGCTGATCGGGCGCTGCCCGAACTGCGAGGCGGTCATGCTGCGACTCGTCCGCTCGCCCGGCTGGGCCCGGCTGGACCTGCGCGGCACCACCTACCTCCAGGTGCCGATGCCGCTCGACCAGCCGCACCCCGGCCCGCTCTGAGCCCGGCGCCCGCCGCCGGATCGGCGGTTACGGCCCGACGTCGACGCTTCCTGACTAGCGTTGACCTCGTGGACGGACTCGGGGCGAAGATCTCGTACCTGGCCCTGGCCGACCGGGTGCCGGTCTACCACGACGACGGCACGCAGGTCGGCGCGGTCGCGCGCGTGGTCGCCGACGAGGGGCAGGACATCTTCCACGGCGTCGTGGTGCGGACGCCGCCGCCGGAGCGCCGGGACCTGTTCGCGTGCCGCGACGCCATCCGCGAACTCCGCGAGCGGGGTGTGGTGCTCGCGGTACCCAGCACCGACCTGCCCGACGCGGACGCCGACGCGCCGGCCCGGACCACGGCCGCCGAGGCGGACGGCGGCCCGGCCGGCAACCTCCGCCGGCTCGGCCGGTGGCTCGGCCAGGGCTGACGGCCCGACAACCGCTTTGACAACGCGCCCGCCGCGGGTGAGAGTGATCCGCCGTGCGATACCTGCGTAGCGGCGAACTGGCCGCGATCCGCCGACCCCGCCCCACCGACGAGACGGAGTTCCTCGCCGCCGCCGCGCGCAGCCGGGACCTGCACCACCCGTGGCTCGCCGCCCCGGACACCCCGGAGAGCTTCGCCGCGTACCTGAGCAAGATCCGTCGGCGGGACGGCTCGGGCTACCTGATCTGCGACCGGGCCAGCGGCGCGATCGCCGGCTACGCCACCATCAGCGGGATTGTGCTGGGCGCGCTGCGCGGGGGCTACCTGGGCTACGCCGCGTTCCTGCCGTACAGCGGGACCGGCCACGCGTCGGAGGGCATCCGGCTGGCGATCGAGCACGCGTTCACCGTGCTCGGCCTGCACCGGCTGGAGGCGAACATCCAACCGGGCAACGAGCCGTCGCGGCGGGTGGCCCGCAAGCTCGGCTTCCGGCTGGAGGGCTTCTCGCCGGACTACCTGTTCATCAACGGGGCGTGGCGCGACCACGAGCGGTGGGCGATCACCGCGCCGAACTGAGGCCGGGCGCCTGACGCACCGGGTCTTGCGGTCGGTGCCCTGGTTGTCGACGTCCGGGCACCTAGCTCTTTCACCCGGTGGGGGTGATGACGCGCGGGGCCCGGACTCCCTAGCGTGAAGGCATGGCTGTCGCGCGTCCGACACCAGCGAACCCTCTGCCCGGGGCGCTCGTCCCGGCCGCGGAAGGCGACCAGCGGGCCATGCCGCCCGAACTGGGGCCGAACTCGATGGCCGTGCTCAACGGACCGACCTTCATCTACGCCGACCCGTGCGGCGATGTGCCGCCGGGCAGCATCGGCGGGCTGGTGCATCTGGATACCCGGCTGCTCAGCACGTGGGTGCTGTCGGTCAACGGGGGACGGCTGCTCGATCTGCGCTCCGACCTGATCGACCACTATTCAGCCCAGTACATGCTGACAAATCCCGACCTGCCTGGTCTGCCCCCGAACAGCCTCGGCATACGGCGGCTGCGCGACGTGGGGGACGGCTTCCGCGAGCGGCTCACCGTCGTGTCGTTCCGGCCGGACCCGGTCCGGGTCGAGCTACGCCTGTCCGTGGGCGCCGACTTCGCCGATCTGTTCGAGGTCAAGTCCGGGGTCCGGGACCGGTCGGCGCACATCGCGCGTGACCACGCCCCGGACGGGTCCGAACTCTGCTTCTCCTACGAGCGCGACGGGTTCGCCGCCCAGACCCGGGTGCGCTGTTCTCATCCGGCCGACCAGGTCGAGGGCGACGAACTGGTCTGGGTCGTCACCCTGCGACCGCAGCAGCAGTGGGAACTCGACCTTCACGTGCCGTTGCCGCCCGGTATGGGGGTGGTGGAGCCGGTGCGGGGCGATGTCGGCGACGTGATCCACCGGCGGGCGGACGACCCGCTGCGTCGCTGGGTCGAGAGCCGGGCCGTGCTGCGCAGCGACAACGACGCGCTGGAACGGACGGTGCGCAAATCCCGCGACGACCTGGCGGCACTCCGGCTCGACCTGGAGGTCAAGGGCCAGCGGATCATGCTCCCCGGTGCCGGGCTGCCCTGGTTCCTCACCGTCTTTGGCCGGGACACCCTGATCACGGCCTACCAGACGCTCGTCGGCGGTCCCATGCTGGCCAAGGGGGCGCTGCTCGCGCTGGCCCGGCTCCAGGGCACGCGCTGCGACGAGTTCACCGACGAGGAACCGGGCAAGATCCTGCACGAGGTCCGGAGCGGCGAGCTGACCCGGACCGGGCAGAAGCCGTACGGCCCGTACTACGGCACCGCGGACGCCACCCAGCTGTGGCTGATCCTGCTGTCGGAGTACTGGCGGTGGACCCGCGACGACGACACCGTCCGACTGCTGAAGGACAACGCGCTCGCGGCACTGCGCTGGATCGACGAGTACGGCGACCGGGACGGCGACGGCTACGTCGAGTACGCCACCCACTCCCCGGAAGGGTTGGGCAACCAGTGCTGGCGCGACTCGCCGGACGGCGTCTGCTTCGCCGACGGCAGGATCCCCGAGCTGCCGATCGCCACCAGCGACCTGCAGGGCTACGTCTACGACGCGAAGCTGCGACTCGCCGAGCTCGCCGATGGGCCGTTGGCCGAACGCGCTCTCGCCGAGCGGCTGCGCGGCGAGGCGGCCGCGCTGTACGACCGGTTCAACCGCGACTTCTGGATCGCGGAGCGGGGCGGCTTCTACGCCGTCGGGCTGGACGGGAACAAGAACCCGATCGACGCGAAGACGTCGAACATGGGGCACCTGCTCTGGAGTGGCATCGTGCCCGGCGATCGGGCCGACGCGGTGGTGCGGCAGCTGATGTCGGACGACATGTTCTCCGGCTGGGGGATCCGCACGCTGTCCCGGGAGGAGCGGCTCTACAACGCGCTCGGCTACCACCTGGGGACCGTCTGGCCGCACGACAACTCCCTCGCGGTACTCGGGCTGGCCCGCTACGGCTACCGCGAGGAGGCGAACCGGGTCAGCCTGGCGTTGCTGAAGGCGGCTGAGCACTTCGACCACCGACTGCCGGAGGCGATCGCCGGCTTCCCGCGGAGTCGCGTCCTGTTTCCGGTCCCGTACCCGACGGCGTGCAGCCCGCAGGCCTGGGCCACCGGAACCCCGCTGGCCCTGGTCCGGGCAATGGTGGGCCTGGAGCCGGTCGACGGGAGGCTCGTCCTCGATCCGAACATTCCGCCGGAGCTGGGCCGGATCACGGCGGAGCGGGTCCGTGCCTTCGGGAAGATCTGGGATCTGGAGGCGGTGGGCAGAGCCGGGCACGTCCGGCTCGCTCCCCACTGAGGCGCACGTTTGTCGTGCGTGTGGACGGGAACGGGTCCGCAATGACGAAACCTCGTGTGGTGATCGTGGGGGCCGGATTCGCCGGTTACCACGCGGCGAAGACGTTGAGCCGGCTGGCCGGCAACCGCGCCGAGATCGTGGTGTTGAACTCGACCGACTACTTCCTCTACCTGCCCCTGCTGCCCGAGGTCGCGGCCGGGGTGGTCGAGCCGAAACGCATCGCCGTGCCGCTCACCGGGACCCTGCGTGGCGTGCGGGTGGTGATCGGCGAGGCCGACGAGGTGGACCTGCAGAACCGCTGGGTGGGCTTCACCCAGGCGGAGGGGGACCGCAACCGGATCGCGTACGACCGGCTGGTCCTGGCCGTGGGCAGCGTCAACAAGCTCCTGCCCATCCCCGGCGTGACCGAGTACGCGCACGGTTTCCGCGGCCTGCCCGAGGCGCTCTACCTGCACGACCACATCGTGCGGCAGATCGAGCTGGCCGAGCAGGCGGAGGACCCGGCCGAGCAGCAGGCCCGGGCCACGTTCGTGGTGGTCGGCGCCGGCTACACCGGCACGGAGGTGGCCGCGCACGGTCAGCTGTTCACCGACGCCCTGCACGCCCAGCGGCCGCGGCTCACCGTGCGGCCCAAGTGGATGCTGCTCGACGTCGCCCCCCGCGTGCTGCCCGAGCTGGACAAGCGGATGTCGGACACGGCCCACCGCGTGCTCGACCGGCGCGGCGTCGACGTCCGGATGGGCACCTCGGTGGCCGAGGCGACCGCGGACGGCGTGAAGCTCACCGACGGCGAGTACGTGCCGACCTGCTCGCTGGTCTGGTGCGTCGGCGTGCGTCCGGACCCGTTCGTCGCCGAGTTGGGCCTGCGCACCGAGCGGGGCCGGTTGGTGGTCGACGAGTACCTGAACGTCCCCGGCTTCCCCGAGGTGTACGCCTGCGGCGACGCGGCGGCGGTGCCCGACGTGACCCATCCCGGGCAGGTCTGCGCGATGACCGCCCAGCACGCGCAGCGCCAGGGGAAGCTGGCCGCCCACAACATCGCGGCCTCCTATGGCAAGGGACGCCGCCGCACCTACAAGCACCACGACCTGGGCTGGGTCGTCGACCTGGGCGGCAAGGACGCGGCGGCGAACCCGCTCAAGGTCAACCTCGCCGGGCTGCCGGCCAAGGCGGTCACCCGCGGCTACCACCTGCTCGCCATGCCCGGCAACCGGACGCGGGTGAGCGCGGACTGGGTGCTCGACGCCGCCCTGACCCGCCCGGCGGTCCAGCTCGGCCTCGTGCCGGCGAACGCGGTGCCGCTGGAGAGCACCGCCCCGGAGATGCCGGTCCGCAACCGGTGACGGCCTACCCGGTGACGCCGTCGCCGGGGGAGGGCGGGCGGCGCAGCGGGGCGTACTCGCGCAGCAGGATCCGCACGATGCTCGCCGCGGGGATGGCGAGCAGCGCGCCGACCAGGCCGGCCAGCTGCGCGGCGAGCAGCACGCTCACCAGCACGGTCAGCGGGTTCAGCCGCACCGCCCGGGACAGGACGATCGGCTGCAGCACGTGGTTCTCGAACTGCTGGTAGACCACGAAGAAGACCAGCACGACGATGCCCGCGGTGGGGGAGTGGACGAAGCCGGCCACGGCCGCGATGACCGCGCCAAGGGTGGCGCCGACCAGCGGGATCAGGTCGGCGATCGCCACCAGCAGGGCGATCACCGCGGCGAACGGCACACCCGTCACCAGGAGCACCACGAACGTCAGCAGGCCGCAGATCAGGCTGATCAGCACGTTGCCGGTCAGGTAGCCGGTGACGGTGCGGGAGATCTCGTGGCCGAGGCGCCGCCACCGCTGGGCCCGCCGCTCGCCCGCCGCCGCGAGCACCGTCGCGGTGATCCGCGGGGACTCCAGCACCATGAGGTACGCCAGCACGATCACCGTGACCAGCCCGGCGACCGTCTCGACCACGCCGCGCAGCACCCCGAACGCGGGCTGCCGCAGCCGCTCGCCGAACTGGCCCACCTGGTCGGAGTGGCGGGCCAGGTACTCCCGCAGCCCGAACCGCTCCACCAGACGGCCGATCGGGCCGCGCCCGGCCTTCGTCTCCCGCAGCAACTGCGGGGCGTGGTCGACGAACCGCGCCACCTCGTCCACCAGCGGTACGACGATCACCGCGGCCAGCGCGGTCAGCACCACGAAGGTGCCCACGAAGACGAGCAGCGTGGCCAGGGCGCGCCGCCGGAGCAGTCGCCGTTGCACCAGATCGACCAGCGGCTTCAGGGCCACCGCGAAGAACGCCGCGATCAGGATCCAGGTGAGGACCCGGCGGGTCGCGTACACCAGCGCCAGCCCGATCGTGGTCGCCAGGAGCAGGCCGATGACGATCAGGGCCCGTCGGGCGGTCCTCCGGTCGTCGGCGTCACTCATCCGCCGCGGCTACCCCGGTGCGGGCGGTGGAAACCCGAAACGACACCCACGTCCGGTACCGGCCTCACCCGGCGGTGGTGTCGGCATCGGTGACGGGCACGGCACCGGCCACGAACCTCTCCAAGGCCGGTCCGTGCAGCACGAGGCCGGGGATCGGGTCACGCAGGGCGGCGGTGGTGATCCGGGCGACCGGCAGCCGTCCGGGGCGGGTCGCGGCCGCCAGCACCAGGTTGCCGTACCGCCGTCCGCGCAGCATCCGGCGGTCGGCGACGAGACAGACGTCGGCGAAGACGGCAGCGAGGGTGGCGACCTGCACCCGGGTCGACACCAGAGGCGGCAGGTCGGTCAGGTTCACCAGGTAGATGCCGTCGGGGCGCAGCGTGCGGGCCGCCTCCGCCACGAACTCCACCGTCCGGACGTGCCGGGGCATCCGGGCCGCCCGGTAGATGTCGGCGAGCACCAGGTCGTACGAGTCGGGTGGGGCGGCGACGACCGCGTCGCGCGCGTCGGCGATCTCGACGCGGATCTCCGGGGCGAGCGGCGGCAGACCGCCGGTGACCAGCTCCACGACCGCCTCGTCGCGCTCCACGACAAGCTGCGCCGAGCCGGGCCGGGTCGCGGCCAGGTAGCGGGGCAGGGTCAGCGCGCCACCACCGAGGTGCAGCACGGACAGCGCCGCCCCCTTCGGCGCCGCGGCGTCCGCGACCGACGCCATCCGGCGTACGTAGTCGAAATGCAGGTGACGCGGGTCGGCGACGTCGACGTACGACTGCTCGACGCCATCGGCGAGCAGCATGCGTCCGGTGCGCCGTACCGGATCGGCGACCAGCTCCAGCCGGGCGGCGCGGTCCATGCCCGGCACGCTAGCCGATCGGTCGTCCGGGCGGGTGCGGGGACCGGCGGGCCAGGGTGGCGGCCCGCCGGTCCCCGCGGTCAACCGGCCATCCCGGCGCCCGCCTCGTCGATCGCGTCGTCGATGCGGCGGGCCAGGTCCAGGTCGGCCGCGGTCACCGCGCCGGCCCGCCGGGAACGGACGGTGAGCACCGCCGCGGTCCGGCCGGGGCGGGCGATCGCGGGCGCTCGCCCGGTCTCCTGCCGCAACTGCTCGACGCGGTCCAGGACCCGGTCGAGGTTGTCCGGCGGCAGGGCGACAACCCGGTAGAGGCCGCTCTCGTCACCGGACCAGTACGGCAGCCCGTTCAGCGCCGCCTCCAGCTCCACCTCGTCGAGCGGGGGCGTCGCGGTGTCCGCGCCGACCAGGCCACCGCCGACCGCGGGTGGTTCCAGGAGCTCCCGAAGGCTCTCCGGCACGTGCAGCGACTCGATCAGGTCACCGTCGGCGTCGGCGAGCGCGGCGAGCGTCGCCTCGGCCTGGTAGCGGGCCTGCTCCGGCGTGTTGCCGCTGATCCGGCCCACCTCGGCGAGGAAACCGGGCAGGTCCCGGCTCTCCTTGACGCCGTCGGCGGGCAGCACGTCGTGCAGTGACCGTGGCACCGCCGCGAGGAGCCGTCGGCGTTCCGCCTGGCCCAGCGCGAAGGCCAGGACCAGCACGGTGGCCTCGGCGCCCACCTTGGCCGTCCGGAAGTCGACCCCGGCCCGGCGGCGGACGTTCTCCACCAGGTCCTGGTAGCCCACCGGGGTCGCCGCGGCGTCCACGCCCGGCGGGACCAGCGGCCGGGGGTTGGCCGGGGTTCCGCCCTGCGGTGGGGACGGCCCGCCGCGCGTCGGGTCCGGCTTGTGCCGGCTGCCGGCCGGCGGCGGCCCGGCGCGCTTGCCCTGGTCGAGGTGCGTGAGCTGCTTGGACGCGCTCAGGCTGGCGCCCGTCTCGCTGGGCTGCCGGCCCTGCTCGCGGGCCTGCCGGGCGAGTGTCCGGCGGCGTTGGTTGTCACCCTCCATCTGCTTGCGCATGGTGGCACCCTTCCGCTGGGGATCCATGGTTCCGCGGGTCGCCTTCCCGGGGTCGCCGGGAGCGAAACGGACGCTCCT
Organism: Micromonospora krabiensis; assembly: GCF_900091425.1. Lineage (GTDB taxonomy): Bacteria > Actinomycetota > Actinomycetes > Mycobacteriales > Micromonosporaceae > Micromonospora > Micromonospora krabiensis. The sequence goes on along the minus strand of NZ_LT598496.1, from coordinate 1,907,993 downwards.
CGTCGGGCCGGTGGGGCGGTCGGCCAGGCTTCACCCGCCGTGGGTGAGGAGGGGTCACCCGTCCGGCCCGCACGATCGGGGCAGTGACCGGAGTTCTTCCGAGGTACGCGGAAGGGAAGGTCGTCATGAAGCGGATCGTCGAGATCGTCCCCGCCCGGCCGGGTTGGTACGCCCGCTGGCGCCTCTCGCCCGAGGTCACCCGCTGCTACCCGGTGAGCCTGTGGGCGCTGCTGGAGGAGGCCGACGGCACCGGGCGGGAGGTGATCGGGGTGGACTGCGTCGGTCAGTGGCCCGGAGCGGACGACAACGAGGCAGGTGGGGAGTTCGTCCGTTACCTGTTCCAGACGCCGGATGCCGGCCCTCCCGAGGACGCGGAGCCGCCCCTGGCGGCCGGGGACCGGCGCGACGACGGGCCGCGGCTGCAGCCCGTCACCGCACAGTAGGCACTACTCCGGCCCCCGGCCCCAGGTCCCAGGGTCGGGGGCCACCCCGCCGTGCACCGATCGGGTGGCGGTCGGTGCGCGGCCCCGGGGTGGGCGCGTCAGCCGGTGGCTCGCTGGTCGTCGCCGGACGACGACGTCACCGCCAGCACCTCCGCCAGGCCGGTGCGGTCCAGCAGGTGCCGCAACGCGGGGCTGAGGCCGCTCAGCCGGACCGGGCCGACGCCGGCGCGGTGGGCCACGAGCAGGGCGCTGAGGCCGGAGGAGTCGCAGAGGGTGACGCCGGTCAGGTCGACGTCCATGGTCTGGTAGCCGTCCCGGCGCAGCTCGGTGACGGCGTCGACGAACTGCGGTGCGGTGTCGAAGTCGAGGTCACCGGTCAGTCGCACCCGGGCGCGCCCGCCGTCGTGGCGGCTCACCTCGATGGTCAACAGCGGCGCGGCCATGTCCTCATGGTCGCAGGCCGGCGCGTACGCGCAAGCCGAGGGTCGGCGCGGTCGTCGCCGGAGCGCTCAGGCGCTGGCCGTCGGCCGGTCCGACCTGGGCGTCGCCTCCGAGGCCGGGCGGCTGACGAGGTCGGTCACCCCGGCCGCCGGGGCCGGGCGCGCGAGCAGGCCGGTCACGCCGGTGAGGTCGAGGATCGTGGCCAGGAAGCGCGGCACGGACCGCAACTCGACGGCGGTGCCGCCCGGCTGGCCCTCCCGCCACGCGTGCACGATCACGGCCAGCCCGGTGCTGTCGATGAACAGCAGGTCCGCGAAGTCGAGGGCGACGACGGACGGCTTCGCGGCCAGGACACGGTCGATCTCGTCGCGCAGCGGTGCCGCCGTGGTGTAGGCCAGGTCGCCACCCACCCGGATGACGGGCCGGTCCGGGTCGGACCGGTCGACGGCCAGCGTCAGCGGTGTCGTCTCGGGTGTCCGCCCGTGGGGTACCACGATCACGCCTTTCGCTGACTCCGGTCGGGTGCCCGGATCGTAACAACCGGCGTTCGCCGCCGCCCGACACCGCGGTCGAGGTCCCACCGGCGGGCGCCGTCCGGGGCCGGTGACCTGCCCCCGCCTCGGCGTGGGTGGCGCCGTCGGCGTGGCGGCGTAGGGTGGTCGGAAGGATAAGACCACCGCCTCCGGTTTCCCCGGGGGCAGCGCGGGGCGACGAGGAGTGGGGCTTAGCTGGTGACTGCCGCCGACGTCAGGGACTGGGACCCGGGCGACGGACGGGTCTCCACGTCGAGTGCCGCACCGGCTTCGGCGTGGTCCCCGGCCGCACCCGCCCGCCCGCCGGCCGCGTTGCCGTCACTCGCCCCCGACCGGCCGCTCGCGACCCCCGACTGGTCGGAGGTCGTGGAGCACCTCCGGGAGGGCCTGGTGGTCTGCGACGCCGACGGTGTCGTCCGACACGTGAGCCCCGTGGCCGGGCGCCTGCTGCCGGAGGTGACCCCCGGCGTGGTGCTGGCCGCGTCCGGCATCTCCGGCCTCGCCGGCGACCCCGATCCGGCGGGGTTCACGCACCGCTCCCGCCGGTTGAAGGCCCGCCGCGTGCCGCTGTCCGGTGGGCGCTGCTGCTGGTACGTCGAGGACGTCACCGAGAGCGTGGGCCGCGCCGACGCGCTGCTCGCCGAGCGGGCGCGTTCGGCGTTCCTGGCCGTCGTCGGCGAGAAGCTCGGCAACCCCCTGCATCCCGACCGCGCCGCGGCGGCGGTCGTCCGGCTGGCCGTGCCGACCCTCGCCGAGGTGGCCGTGCTGGTGCTCGCCCCCCGCTCGGGTCGCGCGCGCTGGTGGCGGGCGTCCCGGGCCGACGACGAGACGCCCGTGGTGGACAACGGCGTGCTCGCGGCCGCCGAGCTGCCCGCCGCGATCGCGGACGGCCTGAGCGGCCTGGAGCCGCACGCGGTTGACTGGCTGGTCGAGCAGGCGGTCGAGGCGGGCTGGCTGCCGGGGTTCCCGGCGGGCGACGCCGACGCCCGGGTGGTGCCGCTGCCCGGTTCGGACGCCCCGGCCGGGGTTCTGCTGGTCGCCCGTCGGGTCACCGGCTGGTACGACGAGGCCGAGGTCGAGTTGCTGCGCGCGTTCGCGGCCCGGGCGGGTGCCGCGCTGACCACGGCGCTGCTCTACCGGGACCAGGCCGAGGTCGCCGACACCCTGCAGGCCAGCCTGCTGCCGGTCGAGCCGGCCGAGACGGCGGGGGTGCAGTGGGGCACGGCGTACCGGCCGGCGCAGGCGGGTCTGCGCATCGGCGGCGACTTCTACGGTTCGCACCGGCTGCCCGACGGCGGGTCCGTGTTCTTCCTCGGCGACGTGTCCGGCAAGGGTGTGGAGGCGGCGGTTTTCACCGGCCAGTTGCGACAGTGCCTCCAGGCGTTGCACCGCGTGGAGTCGCACCCGGGCCGCCTGCTGGGTCTGCTCAACGACGCGCTGCTGGAGACGACCCAGGCCCACGGTCAGGGTCGGTTCGCCACCCTGGTGCTCGGCGTGGTGCGTCCGCACCGCGACGGCGGGCTGACCCTCACCATGGCCGGCGGAGGGCACCTGCCCCCGCTCGTGCTGCGTGCCAGCGGGGAGGTCGAGACCGTGCCGCTGCGCGGCATGTTGATCGGTGTCGTCCCGGATCCGCGGATCGGTGAGGCCACCGTGCGGCTGGCCCCGGGCGAGACCTGCGTGCTCTACAGCGACGGGGTGACCGAGGCGCGTGGCGGCCGTCGCGGTGACGAGCAGTTCGGCCCGGAGCGCCTGGTCGACACGTTGACCGACTGCCACCGCATGCCCGCTCCGGCGTTGGCCGAGCGTGTCGAGCAGGTCACCTGCGACTGGCTCGGGCGCGGCGACCACGACGACATCGCCGTCCTGGCGCTGCGGGCGTCCGGGCCGGCCGGCCGGGCCACCCGGCACCTGCACGCGGTTCCGGGCCCGGGCGCCCCGGCGCAGGAGGGCCGGTGACCACCACCGCCAGCGCCGACGCGGGACCGGCCAGCGTCTATTCCAGCTACCTGGCCTGCCTGGACGAGGCCGACGAGTACGCCGCGATCGAGGTCGCCCGGGGTCTGCTGGCGCGGGGCGTGCCCGCCGAGCGGGTGCTGTTGGACCTGGTGGCACCCGCCCAGGCCGAGGTCGGCGAGCGGTGGGCGCGCAACGAGTGGAGCGTGGCGCAGGAGCACGCGGCCACGCACATCAGCGAGCGGGTGGTGGCCGCGGTGGCCGACCACGCCGCGCCCCGGCCGACCCGGGGACGCGTCGTGGTGGCCTGCATGGACGGTGAGTGGCACGCCCTCCCGCCCCGGCTGGTCGCCGAGGTGCTGCGGCTGCACGGCTGGCAGGTCACCTTCCTCGGCGCCAGCGTTCCGGCCGCCCATCTGGTGTCCTACCTGCACCGGCACGACGCGGACGCGGTGGCGTTGGCCTGCGCGCTGCCGATGCGGCTGCCGCACGCGCACCGCATGATCGAGGTGTGCCGCCGGTCGGACGTCCCGGTCGTGGTGGGCGGGCGGGGCTTCGGTGCGGACGGCCGCTGGGCCCGCCGGCTCGGCGTGGCGTGGGCGCCGGACGCCCCGTCCGCCGCCGACCTGATCGCCGACGAGCGGGCGCTGCGCCGCGTCCCGGTGGCCGACCTGTCGCACCTGGCCGACGACGAGTACGCCGGCCTGGTGACCCGGCGGGCCGAGCTGATCGACAGCGCGCTGGCCGACCTGCGGGAACGGGCGCCGGCGACCCGGTCCTACACGCCGCCCCAACTGGACTCGACGGTCAGCGACCTCGGCTACCTGGTGGACTTCCTGGCCGCGGCCCTCTACGTGGACGACGGCTCGCTGTTCACCGAGTTCGTGGAGTGGCTGGTGACGATCCTGACCAGTCGTCGCGTGCCGCCCGCGGCGCTCGGGCTCAGCCTCGCGCACTACGGCCGGGTCCTGCGGGACTTCCCCCGGGCGGCCCGCTACCTGGACCAGGGCCGGTCCCTGCTCGGTCGCCAGGACGCGGCCTGACGGGTCGGGCCGGGTGGCCCGCTGACACCCTCCGCGTATACTTGCCACACTGCAAACATCCCGTGGTGGCGGGAGCGAGGGGGGCACGGTGACGTTCACCGTCACGCACGGCGAGCGCGACGACGGCGGGACGTACCTTCGCCTGGCCGGAGAGCTCGATGTGAGCACCGCGCCCCAGCTCAACGCGGTGATCGACCGACTGGCCGCCGCCGGCGAGCGCCGGCTGCTGGTGGATCTCAGCGAGTTGACGTTCTGCGACTCGACCGGCATCGCCGCGTTCGTCCGCGCCGACAACCGCGCGGCGGTCGACGGCGGGTGGCTGCGGGTCACCGGCGCCACCGGCTCCGTCGAGCGGGTGCTGCGTCTCACCGGCATCGACGAGGTGCTGGGCTGCGAGCCGGCCACCCCCCGCCCCGGCGTCGCGGATCGTCCCGTGATGGGCTAGATTTCCCCGCCAGCATGTGACCGTCAGGTCCCGTTTCCCCCGACCCGAAGCAGGTAGCTCATGGGGATTCCCCGCCCGAACCCGGTCCGCATCCTCGTGGTGGACGACGACCCGGGTGACGTGCTGATGATCGAGGAGGCTCTCGGGGACTCCGACGTCGAGAAGGTGATCGACGTGGTCGGCGACGGTGAGGAGGCGATGGAGTTCCTCCGCGCCGAGGGGCGGCACACGGAGGCCGTCCGCCCCGACGTCATCCTGCTCGACCTCAACATGCCGCGGATGGACGGGCGTCAGGTCCTCAGCGCGGTCAAGCAGGACGAGGACCTGCGGACCATCCCGATCGTCGTGCTGACCACCTCGAACGCGGACACGGACATCGTCGGCAGCTATACCTTGCAGGCCAACGCGTACGTGACGAAGCCGATCGACCTGGACGACTTCAACGACGTGGTGCACCGGATCGACGAGTTCTTCGGCCGCGTGGTCGTGCTGCCCAAGCGTCCCTGACGGGCGCCTGCCCGGCGACGTTTCCCCTCCTGCGGTGGGACGGCGGCCGGGCCACCCGCGCGCATGGTGAACATTTTTCCCGAACTCGTGCGGGTCCGCGTGGCGCGGCCGAGGATCCCAGGTGGGGAAGAACAACCAGCTGCCTGGGGGCGACAGTATGAGGTTCTCCGTCGTGGACATGGGCTACGACCAGTGGCAGGTGGACTCCTGCCTGGACGAGTTGGGGGTCCGGCTGACCCGGCTCGCGGCGTTGGCGGAGAGCGCCGCTGGGGACGGTCGGGAGTGGGACCGGATCCGGCAGGAGGCCAGCGGCCTCTGCGGTCTGCTCCGCCGAACAGACCCGGCGGGCGCGGCGGCGGGGCGCGGTCTCGGCGAGGTGGAGCGGGAGGCGGCGGACATCCTGGCCCGGGCACGCGTCGAGCTGGACGCGGCCCGCGAGGAGGCCCGGCAGCTGCGCGAGCGGGCGTACGCCGAGGCCGTGCAGGCGCGCCGTGACTTCGAGGCGGCCCTGTACGCCCGCCGGCGGCGGGAGGCCCGGGTTGACGAGATCCTCGGCGGCCTGGGCACCGAGCCGGTGCCCGTGGACACCCCGACCGCTGCGGCCGGTGCCACCGGGGTGCCCGCGACCCGGGCGGCGGCCGGGGGCGCCGAGTAGCGTCGCGGGTCCGGCCCGCCGCGGCTCAGGTGAGCGCCTCGACGACCTCCGTGGCCCGGTCCTCGTGCTGGGCGTACGCGTCGGGGAACGCGGAGACCTGCACGGTCTGGGCGGCCACGGTGAGGCTCATGTCCTGCCAGCCGGGGACCTCCAGCAGCGCGAGGTAGAAGGCGCGTGCCGCGAACGCCGGGCGCATCAGCTCGGCCACGGTACCCCAGCCGCTGCTGGGCCGCTGTTGGAAGAGGCCGACCGAGTCGTGGTCCCAACCGATGGCCTGGTGCGGGTAGTCCTGCGACTCGGGCAGCACACCGCTCGCGTAGTTGAGCAGGGTGCTCTCCTGCATGGCGGTCGCGACTGCGATGATCATGCCGAACTTGGGCACGTCGAGGTCCCGGCCGACGTCCACGATCACCTTGGCGTTGTCCATCTGTGCCTGGGTGAGCCCGGCGACCGGCTTGGGCCGGCGGGGCTTGGCCGGCTTCTTCGGGGCCGGCTTCTTCGTCGCGGCGCGCGTGGGGGTGGGGGTCGGGGTGGGGCTGGGGCTGACCGGGGTGGGGGAGGCGGTGCGTTCCAGTGATCGGGAGGCGCGCTGGTCGGCCAGGGCGGCCCGGTCGGCCACCGCCTCGGCCAGCGGCTCCTTGCGCTCGGGGGTGTCGTCCCGGACGCCGGCGTACGCGGCGAAGCCGAGACAGCAGGAGACGCCGGTGGCGAGAGCCACCCGCAGCGGCGTCGAGGTGAGCACCGCCCGGGCGCCGCGCCGGGGTGGCTCGGGGGCCCGGTGCCGGCCGATCGTCCGTTCGGTGGATGCCCGCTCCGTCGAACCGGTGGTGGGTTCGGCGGCGGTCAGCTTCTGGTCGGAGGGGTCGTCGGGATGCACCCGCCGAGGCTAGGGGGTCCGGGGAGCGTTTCCAGCTGCCGGGTTGGTGGCATGCGCCACAATTTGCCGCCTTCGGCCGGGTCATTATCCGCGACAGCCCACGAAGGTGATGGACCACTGATCTCGGGTATTACGGCTATGACCGAAATGCCGTCATAAGCTGGGCACATGGGTGATCTTGGGCAGCCGGCGCGACACCCGGCAACTCCTCCGCCGTTCGGCGGAGGTGCCGATCAGCCGTACGACCGAACGGACGGTGGGCCGGACGCCCCCCGCCGCCGGCGGCGCGGAACGCTGCTCACCGCCGCGGCCGTGCTCCTCGCCGGGGTGCTCGCCGGTCACCGGGCGGTTCCCAACGTGCGTGGCTTCGGGAGCCTGCTCGACAGCGTCACTCCGCTGCTCGGTGCGGGCGTGCCGCTGCTGGCCCTGGCCGCGCTGCTGCGCCGCGCACGCCTCGCGCTGGTCGCGGTGCTGCTCCCCGCCGTCGTCTGGGCGGCGCTCTACGCCGGGCCCTGGCTGCGCTCCGGGCCGGCCGCGAGCGCGACCGCCGGTGGGCTGCGAGTCGCGAGCCAGAACCTGCGCGTCAGCAACCCCGACCCGGCCGCGACCGTCCGGGCCCTCGCCGACGCCGACCTGATCGCCCTGCAGGAGGTCGGGGACGAGACCCCGGTCGCCGAGGTCCTGCGTCCCGGCCACCCGCACCGGGTCGCCGTCTCCACGGTCGCCCTCTACAGCCGCTATCCGGTGCGCGACGGCGCCGGCGTGGACACCGGCCTCGGCTGGACGCGGGCACTGCGCGCGGTCGTCGACACCCCGAGCGGCGACCTGGCGGTCTACGTGGTGCACCTCGGTTCCGCCCGGGCCGGCGACACCGCCACCCGGGACCAGACGGTGGCCGCCCTGGCCGCCCGCATACGCGCGGACCCGGCGCCACGCCTCGTCGTGCTCGGTGACCTCAACACCGCCAGCACCGACCGGGTGTTCGCCCCGCTCGACCGGCTGCTCGACGACGCGCAGGCCGACGCCGGACGGGGCTTCGGCTTCACCTGGCCGGCTGCGGTGCCGGTCACCCGTCCGGACCACGTGCTCTACCGGGGGCTGACCGCCACCTCGGCCGGAGTGCGCCGCACCCCGGACAGCGACCACCGGGCGGTCACCGCGAGCTTCCGCTGGTGACGTCGGCTAGTGCCGGCCGTTCTCGGCCGGCGTGACGGTGAGCCGGTGGCGGCTGTTGTCGCCGCTGGAGAACGGCCACAGCCGGTCGGCGTACTCGACCAACTGGGCGAGCTGCTGCCGGGTCAGCCCCGCCGACGCGATCTCGGCGTGCACGTCCGCCCGGTACCGGCCGTCGTCGTCGCGCCCCAGCTTTGCCTCGGCGCGTACCTGCACGGTGTGCGACTCGTCGGTGATCTCCCCAGCCGCCTCCACGGCGGCGTGGTGCAGGCAGGACGCGAACGCGGCGGCCAGCAGTTGTTCGGGTCGCAGTCCCGTGCAGTGCGCCGCCAGCGGGGACGCCAGTGCGGTGGAGAGCCCTCCGTCGTCGGTTCGTACGTGCCCGCCCTCGGCGGTCGCGGTGGCCTCATGCAGCCAGGAACTCGGATCCGGCATCGCGTTCCTCCCGTCACTCGCCGTGACGGCTACCCGGCCCCCGAGCGGCGAAACCGTGCCCGGGGCGGCCGGGACGTCGGCTCAGGGCCGTCCGGGGGCCACCTCGGTGACCTCCTCCGCCGCCTGCTCGGTCCAGGGTCGGACCGCCGCGCGTCGCGGTCGTGGCACCGACGGCAGCCGCATCGGCACGTATACCCGCGCGTCCACCGCCTCGGCCAGCAGCAGCGCCGCGACCAGACTCGTCGGCCGCTCGGCCGGATCGTCGGCCAGGCAGCGGCGGCACAGCTCCGCCACCTCCGGCGGCAGGCCCGCGATCTCCGGCAGCGGGTCCGGCTCCTGCCGGCGGCGGACGCCGAACAACTGCGTCGTGGTCCCGGCGGGGTACGGCAGCCGCGCGGTCAGGCAGTAGTAGAGCAGGACGCCGAGCGCGTACATGTCCGCGGCGGGCGTGGCCGGTGCCCGGTCCAGCTGCTCCGGCGCGAGGTACGCCGGCGTGCCGACGACCATCCCGTCCGGCAGCGGGTCCGGGGTGCCGGACGGGATGGCGATGCCGAAGTCGAGGACCTTCACGCCGGCCGGGGTGAGGATGACGTTCGCCGGCTTCACGTCGCGGTGCACGATGCCGTGCGCGTGCGCCGCGGCCAGGGCGCCGCACACCTCGGCGCAGACGCGTGTCGCGATGCGCCAGTCCAGTGGGCCGGCGCGCAGGTGCGCGGCGAGCGTCTCGCCCTCGGCCAGCTCCATGACGATGTAGGGCGTCCGGCGGTCCGGCCCGGTCGTGCAGGTGCCGAAGTCGTGGACGCTGGCGACGTTCGGGTGAACCAACCGGGCCGCCGCGCGGGCCTCGGCGCGGATCCGCTCGACCGAGCCGTCTCGGTCCTGGCCGGGGGAGATCAGCTTGACCGCCACCGACCGGTCGAGGACCAGGTCGTGGGCGCGCCACACCTCGGACATCCCGCCGATCCCGATGCGCTGTTCGAGCCGGTACCGCCCGTCCAGCGTCCGCATCGGTCGACTCCCCTCGTCCCACGCCCCGGTGGGCGCCTGCACGACGCGGTACCCGGGCCTCGAACAGGGCAAACCGTGGTGATCAAGAAGGGCCGGCGTGCTGCGCCCGTTTGGTCCTTGCGGTAGCTTGCGAGCCGGGGGCGGCGTCACCCACAGTGCCGACCCGGACACCGAGGGGGACGGCGATGAGTGAGGTGACCGTACGCTTCGTCGGCGGACCGGCCCACGACCTGGTCCGGGATCTGCCCGCCGAGCCCGACGGCGGCCCACCCGCGCGCTGGGTGATGCGCCACCCGCGGGGCGAGGGGCCCGTGCAGGGCGGCCCCGACCACCTGTACGAACGCGAGGGACCCGACGGCGGCGGAGCCTGGACGATGCGCTTCGTCCGCACCGACCCCCTCGGCGTCTCCGAGTAGTGGCGCGCACAGCCGGCACACAGGGTGCCCAGGGTCGCCACACAGGGAACACGCCCACGATGGAGGGCATGGTCATGGAGGGGCAGGCCGCGCAGGGCCGCATCGAGCTGCGCCGCCCGGACGGCGAGCCGGTCCGGGTGCTGGTGGTCGACGACGAGCCGACGCTCACCGACCTGCTGTCGATGGCACTGCGCTACGAGGGCTGGCAGTTGCGCAGCGCGGGCAACGGCATGGCGGCCCTCACCGCGGCGCGGCAGTTCCAGCCGGACGCGGTCGTGCTCGACGTCATGCTGCCCGACCTCGACGGCTTCCAGGTGCTGCGCCGCCTGCGCGAGCAGACGCCCACCGTCCCGGTGCTCTTCCTGACCGCCCGGGACGCGGTGGAGGAGCGGATCGCCGGGCTGACGGTGGGCGGCGACGACTACGTCACCAAGCCGTTCAGCCTGGAGGAGGTGATCGCCCGGCTGCGCGCGCTGCTGCGCCGCTCCGGCTTCGCGGTCGCCGCCCGCGAGGAGGCCGTGCTCACCGTCGGCGACCTCACCCTCGACGAGGACAGCCACGAGGTACGCCGCGGCGGTCAGCTCGTCACCCTGACGGCCACCGAGTTCGAGCTGCTGCGCTACCTGATGCGCAACCCGCGCCGGGTGCTCAGCAAGGCGCAGATCCTGGACCGGGTCTGGAACTACGACTTCGGTGGGCAGGCCAACGTGGTCGAGCTCTACATCTCGTACCTGCGGAAGAAGATCGACGCCGGCCGGGAGCCGATGATCCACACGCTGCGCGGCGCGGGGTATGTCCTCAAGCCGGCAGAGTGAGCACCCCACCGGGCGGCGGCCCTCGCCCGCCCCGCGCCGACGGCTCGCCGGCTGGTCCCTGCGTCGCCGGCTCGTGCTCTCCGTGGTGGGTCTGCTCGCCCTGGTGAGCGTCGGGATCGGCGGTCTGACCACCGTCGCGCTGCGCCACTTCCTCGTCCAGCAGGTCGACAACCAGCTCACCATGAACGACCGCCGCCCCGGCGGGCCACAGTGGTTCCGGGAGGGCGCGCAGCCGCCGTGGCCGGGCCGGCAGGCCGGCAGCGAACCGCGTCCGCCCGAGCCGCCGGGCGGGTTCCCGCCGGGCTCGATCGCGGTACGGGTGGTCGACGGGACGACCCTCGCGGGCAGCCGCACCGAGAGCGGCGGCGTCGAGGCGGTGCCGGCCACCGACGTCCGCCCGCTGGCGGGGCTGGCCACCGACGGACGACCGCACACTGTGGACCTCGGCGCCCGGGGTGACTACCGGGCGGTGGCCCGGGAGACGGCCGGCGGAGTGGTCGTGGCCGTCGCCATCCCGCTCGCCGGGGTCGACGAGACGGTCATGTGGATGATCGTCGCCCAGGCCGGGGTGGCCGCCGCCGGGCTACTGGTCGCCGGCGGGCTCGGCGCGCTCATCGTCCGCGCCGCGCTGCGCCCGCTCAACCGGGTCGCCGCCACCGCCGGCCGGGTCAGCGAGCTCACCCTCGACCGGGGGGAGGTGGCGCTCTCCGAGCGGGTCCCGGACTCCGACACCGACCCGCGTACGGAGGTGGGGCGGGTCGGCGGCGCGCTCAACCGGATGCTCGGGCACGTCGCCGCCGCCCTCGCCGCGCGTCAGGCCAGCGAGACCCGGGTGCGGCAGTTCGTCGCGGACGCCAGCCACGAGCTGCGGACGCCCCTCGCGGCGATCCGCGGGTACGCCGAGGTCGCCCGCCGGGGCCGCGACCAGGTCCCGCCCGACGTCGCGCACGCCCTGCGCCGGGTCGAGTCGGAGAGCACCCGCATGACCAGCCTCGTCGACGACCTCCTGCTGCTGGCCCGTCTCGACTCCGGCCGGCCCCTCGCGATGGCGCCGGTGGACCTGTCCGCGCTGGTCGTGGACGCGGTCAGCGACGCGCACGTCGCCGGTCCCGAGCACCGCTGGCAGCTCGACCTGCCCGACGTGGTGATCCGGGTGCCCGGCGATTCCGCCCGGCTGCACCAGGTGGTGGCGAACCTGCTCGCGAACGCGCGGGTGCACACTCCACCGGGCACCACGGTCACCACCACGCTGCGCGCCGACCCGGACGCCGCCGTGCTGAGCGTCGCCGACGACGGCCCGGGCGTGCCGCCCGACCTGCAACCCGAGGTCTTCGAACGGTTCGCGCGCGGGGACAGCTCCCGGTCTCGGGCGCACGGCAGCACCGGCCTGGGCCTGGCGATCGTGGCGGCGGTGGTGGAGGCGCACGGCGGCACGGTCGCCGTGGAGAGCCGGCCCGGCCAGACCGTGTTCACGGTCCGGCTGCCGAATCCCACAGCGGACGCATAGCCGGCGCACGGGGCCCGGCCAGCCCAGCCACCGAGGGTTGCCGGCATGGACAGAACCGAGACCCTGACCGTGCCCGCCGTCGCCGCAACCGCGCCCCGGCCCACCGGCCGGGATGGTGGATCAGCGCCGCGACAAGCGGCCCAAAGCTGGACCCGTCCGGCCGTCGCGGCGTTGCTGCTCGCCACCGGCCTGTTGTACGTCTGGGGCCTCGGCGCCTCCGGCTGGGCGAACTCCTTCTACGCCGCGGCCGTGCAGGCCGGATCGGTCAGCGCGAAGGCGTTCTTCTACGGCTCGTCCGACGCGGCCAACTCGATCACCGTGGACAAGACGCCGGCCTCGCTGTGGCTGATGGCCCTGTCCGTCCGCATCTTCGGCCTCAACAGCTGGGCGATGCTCGTCCCCCAGGCGCTGTGCGGGGTCGCCTCCGTCGGCGTGCTGTACGCCACCGTGCGCCGCTGGTACGGCCCGGTCGCCGGACTGCTCGCCGGGGCCGTGCTCGCCACCACCCCGGTCGCGACGCTGATGTTCCGCTTCAACAACCCCGACGCGCTGCTGGTGCTGCTGCTGGTGGCCGGCGCGTACGCCACCGTCCGGGCCGTCGAGACGGCCGCCGCGCGGTGGATCGTGCTCGCCGGCGCCCTGGTCGGCCTCGGCTTCCTCACCAAGATGCTCCAGGCGTTCCTGGTGGTGCCGGTCTTCGCCGGCGTCTACCTGCTGGCCGCGCCGACCCGGCCGTGGCGGCGGATCCGGGACCTGCTCCTCGCGGGGCTCGCCCTGGTGGTCACCGCCGGCTGGTGGGTGGCGATCGTCGAGCTGGTGCCGGCCGACGCGCGGCCCTACATCGGTGGCTCCCAGTCCAACTCCATCCTGGAGTTGACGCTCGGCTACAACGGCCTCGGCCGGATCACCGGCGACGAGGTGGGCAGCGTCGGCGGGGGCGGCGGCCGAATGGGCGGCGGGGGACCGTTCTCGGGGCAGACCGGCTGGCTGCGGATGTTCGGTGGTGAGGTCGGTGGTCAGGTCTCCTGGCTGCTGCCGGCCGCGTTGATCCTGCTCGTCGCCGGCCTGCTGGTGGCCGGGCGGGCGCCCCGCACCGACCGGGCCCGAGCGGGGCTGCTGCTGTGGGGTGGCTGGCTGCTGGTCACCGGCGCGATCTTCAGCTTCATGTCGGGCATCTTCCACGCCTACTACACGGTGGCGCTCGCGCCGGCGGTCGGCGCGCTCGTCGGCATCGGCGCCACCCTCCTCTGGCGTCAACGCGCGGCGGCTCCCCGTCCGGCCCCGCACATCGCGTCGACCGCACCGGACGCGCCGGACGGCTCGACGGCAGCGGTCGCTCCGGACGGGACGGCCGACGGCGTGCCCGGTCCGACCGCTGGCGTGGACGGCTCCCGCGTCGACGCCGAAGCGACCGCCGGAGACCGGCGGGCGGTGTGGCGGGCCCGGGCCGCCACCGCCACCCTGGCCGGGGCCCTGGCGGTGACCGCCTGGTGGTCGTGGCTGCTGCTCGGCCGCAGCCCCGACTGGCACCCGTGGCTGCGCACCGCCGTGCTCGTCACCGGGCTCGCCGCCGCGGCCGTGACCGTCCTGGTCGAGCGGCTGCCCCGACGGGCGGTGCCGGTGGTGCTCACCCTCGGTGCGGCCGCCGCCCTCGCCGGACCGGTCGCGTACTCCGTGCAGACCGCCGCCACCGCGCACACCGGCTCGATCCCGAGCGCCGGGCCGGCCGTCGCGGCGGGTCCGGGTCGCGGCGGCTTCCCCGGCGGCCGGATGAGCGGCGGCCCGGACGGCGCCCGGCGCGGCGCCTTCCCCGATGGACAGACCGGCACGGCGGGCACGCCGGGTCGGTTCCCCGGCTTCCCCGGCGGCGCGAACACGGGCCAGGCACCCGGCGGCGACCCGAACACCGGCGCCGCGGGGCAGCTCCCCGGCGGCGCGAACGCCGGCGGCCCCGGCCAGTTCCCGGGCGGCGGCCGGTTTCCAGGCGGTTGGCCCGGCCAGGGCGGTGCCGGCCGTGCGGAGCAGGGCGGCGGCATGGGCGGACTGCTCGACTCCCGCGAGCCCAGCGCGGCGCTGCGCGCGCTGCTGGAGCGGGACAGCGACCGGTACACCTGGGTGGCCGCCACCGTCGGGTCGAACAACGCCTCCGGCTACCAGCTCGCCACCGGCGACCCGGTGATGCCGATCGGCGGGTTCAACGGCAGCGACCCGTCACCGACCCTCACCCAGTTCCAGCGGTACGTCGCCGAGGGGCGGATCCACTACTTCCTCGGCGGCGGCGGCTTCCGGGCCAACGGCGGCAGCTCCGCGTCGTCCGAGATCGACTTCTGGGTGGCGTCGACGTTCGAGGCGCAGACCGTCGACGGCGTCACCGTCTACGACCTGACCAGCGGACGGGAGGGCCGAGCATGAGCCGCTCCCGCGAGGCGCACGCCGTCACCCGGGCCACGCCGGCCACCCCGACCGCGGTGCTGGACGTGGTGGTCCCCGTCCACAACGAGGAGGTCGACCTCGGCCCGTGCGTACGCCGGCTGCACGCCCACCTGAGCACGCACTTCCCGTACCCGTTCCGCATCACGATCGCCGACAACGCGAGCACCGACTCGACGCTGGCGGTGGCCGAGGCGTTGGCCGCCGAGCTGCCGTCGGTCGGCGTCCGGCACCTGGATGCCAAGGGCCGCGGACGCGCGCTGCAGGCCGCGTGGTCGGAGTCGTCCGCGCCGGTGCTCGCGTACATGGACGTGGACCTGTCGACCGACCTGGCGGCGCTGCTGCCGCTGGTCGCGCCGCTGATCTCCGGGCACTCCGACCTGGCGATCGGCACCCGGCTGGCCCGTACCGCGCGGGTGGTCCGGGGCGCCAAGCGGGAGGTGATCTCGCGGGCCTACAACCTGCTGCTGCGCGGCACCCTCGCGGTCCGGTTCTCCGACGCGCAGTGCGGATTCAAGGCGATCCGCGCCGACGTGGCGGCCAGCCTGCTGCCGCTGGTCCGGGACACCGGCTGGTTCTTCGACACCGAGCTGCTGGTGCTCGCCCAGCGGGCCGGCCTGCGGATCCACGAGGTGCCGGTGGACTGGGTGGACGACCCGGACAGCCGGGTGGACATCCTCGCCACCGCGTACGCGGACCTGCGGGGCATCGGACGGCTGGGCCGGGCGCTGCTGACCGGCGCGCTACCGCTGGCCGAACTGCGCGAACAGCTCGGTCGGGCGCCGTTGGCCGCCCCGCCGGCCCGGGTGCCGGTCGGGCTGCCCCGGCAACTGGCCCGGTTCGCCGCGGTCGGCGTGGCCAGCACGCTCGCGTACCTGCTGCTCTTCGTGGCCACCCGCGGGCTCCTCGGGGCCCAGTCGGCGAACCTGCTGGCGCTGCTGCTCACCGCCGTCGCGAACACGGCGGCCAACCGGCGGCTGACCTTCGGCATCTCCGGCCGCCGCCACGCGGGCCGGCACCACCTGCAGGGGCTGCTCGCCTTCGGGCTCGGCCTGGCGCTCACCAGCGGCGCCCTCGCGGCGCTGCACGCGACCACCACCGCGCCGGGCCGTCCGCTCGAACTCACCGTCCTGGTCGGGGCGAACCTCGTCGCGACGGTGCTGCGGTTCGTCCTGCTGCGGCTCGGGATGCACCACCGCCGGACCTGAACGGGCGGTGCCGATCCGACCGCCGGCCACGCGGGTGGGCGGGCCCCACGGGCCCGCCGGCCCGCCGTGCGGTCGGCTCAGCCGCCCAGCACCTCGGCGAGGACCTCGACGACGCGCCGCGCGTGGCGTCCGTCGGGGTCCTCGTCGGCGTTCAGGTCGGCGACGCTCATGCCGAGCAGCCGGTCGGCGCGGACCAGCGGCGTGACCAGGGCGACCAGGTCGGGCCAGCGCAGCCCGTCCGGCTCCGGGTAGGTCACCGCCGGCAGGTCGCGGGGGTCGACCGCGTCGAGGTCGAGGTGCAGCCAGGCGGGGCCGTCGCCGCCACCGGCCAGCGCCGCGCCGACCGCCGCGGGCCCGCGCCGGCGCAGCTCGGCGGCGGGCAGCTGGTGGATCGCCGGGTCGACGCGGGCGGCTTCCCGGCGCCCGGCGTCGTCCGTCGGCGGCCGGTGCCCCAGCAGGTGGACCCGGTGCGGCTCGACCAACGCGCCGTCGACGCCCACGGCGGTGGCGGGGCCGTGCCCGGTGATCACGCTCAGATCCATGTCGGCGCCCTCGCCGGTCTCCGAGGTGACCCCGTCGTAGAAGTCCGGGTGGCCGTCGACGAACCACAGGTCCACGTCGTGTGGCAGGGCGCGGCAGATGCCGGGCAGGATCGCGCAGTCGCCGCCCACCACCAGCGGTCGCCGGCCGGCGGCGACGAGCTCGCCGACCCGCACGGTGATGGCCTCGCCGGCCCGGCGTACCGCCGCGGCGCCGACCAGGCCGCTGTCCGGGTCGCGGGTCGGGTCCCGCATCCAGGCGTCGATCTCGCCCCCGTCGGCCGCCCCGGTGGCGGCGAGCAGACCGGCGCGGCGCAGCGCGGCCGGTGCCCGCTGCTCGCCCCGGCCCCGGCCGGACGAGTCCAGCGGCGCGTCCACCACCACCCACCCCACGTACGCAGGGTATCGGCGCCGTCGCGGTTCGGTGTCGTACCCGCGTGGCAGGCTGTGGCGCATGTACCGGGAGCGTCCCGCGGGCGTCGCCGGCGCGGTCCTGTGGACCAGCGCCAACCCGGGCGGCGCCCGGGCCACGCGGGTGCTGCCCGACGGCTGCGTCGACCTGATCTGGTCCAGCGTGGCCGGGCTGCTGGTGGCCGGGCCCGACCGGCGGGCCTTCGTCAGCGTCAGTGCGCCGGGGGAGCGGTGGGTGGGCCTGCGGTTTCCGCCCGGCGTCGGCCCCGCGGTGCTCGGCGTCCCCGCCGAGGAGCTGCGGGACAGCCGGGTGCCACTGGCCGCGCTCTGGGGCGACCGGGCGGCGGCCGACCTCGTCGAGCGGGCCGCCGACGACCCGGCGGCGCTGCTGCCGGCGCTCGCCGCGCGCAGGCTCCGCGCGGCCGGGGGACCGGACCGGCTCGCCGCCCGGGTCGCGGCCGGGGCGGCGGCCGGCGTCCCGGTCGCCGCCATCGCCGCCGACCTCGACATGGATCCGCGTGTGCTGCACCGCCGCTGCCGACACCTGTTCGGCTACGGCTCGAAGACCCTCGCCCGGATTCTGCGGATGGGCCGGGCGCTCGACCTGGCCCGCGCCGGCACGCCGCTGGCCGAGGTGGCCGCCGTCTGCGGCTACGCCGACCAGGCGCACCTCACCCGCGACGTGCGGGACCTGGCCGGCGTCCCGCCCACCGCCCTGCTCACCGGCTGAGCCGGGCTCACCCCTCGGCGAGCGGGGCGTACAGGTCCACGCCGTTGCCCTCGGGGTCGCGCAGCACGGCGTAGCGCTGGCCCCAGAAGGCGTCCCACGGCTTCAGCTCGCCGTGGAAACCGGCCTCGGTCATCTCGGCGAACCTGCGGTCCACCTCGGCCGGTTCCGCGCAGCGGAAGGCGAGGTTGATCCGCGAGCTGCCGGTGGGCGGCGTCCACCCGGGGCTGAACGAGCGGACCATGTCGACGTGGTCCCACGCGATGCGGACGCCGTCGGTGAGAGTCGCCTCGACGTGCTGTTCCGACTCGGCGCCGGGCGGGATCTCCAGCCCGAGCCGGCGGTAGAAGTCCAGGGTGCGGGCCATGTCGGTGACGAAAAGGCTGAGGAAGTCGAACCGGAGAGTCATGGCGTTCACGGTAGGAGTCCGTCCACCGGCTGTCTTGAACGAAACGGACGGGGGTCGAGTGGACCGTGTGCCCTTCACGGCGACGAGGACCGGCGTACGGTGTCAGACAAGTCCGGCTTTCCGGGTCAAAAGCCTCAGTGCTCTACCGCTCGGGACGTCGGTGTCGTGACGGCGAGGGAAGGAGCGGTCGGTGATCCATCTGGCCTACCTGGACGCGGGATCCGGCAGCCTCATCGTGCAGGCGGTGGTCGGCGGAGTCGCCGGTGCCGCCGTGGCTGCCAAGCTCTACTGGCGGCGGCTGGTCGACCGGTTCCGCCGGCAGCCCACCGACCAACGCTGACCGGCCGGCATGGCGATCTCCCCCACGGGCGTCCGGCCCGAGCCCGGTTCCTTCCGCGACCCGGCCAACCGCGTGTTCCACCTCGGCGACGAGGTGCTGCGCGGCCTCGACGCGCGGGCCGCCGAGGATTGGCGGGCCCTCTCCGGAGCGGACTTCTTCACCGCCCTGCTCGCCGAGGGCAAGGTCTGCGGCACCGAGGCCGTGGACCCGGCCCGGGTGCCGGGCGCGCAGGCGTGGGCGACCGTGCTGCGGCACGAGCGCATCCCGTTCGTGTCCCACCCGTACGAGTGGTCCTTCGGCATGCTGCGCGACGCGGCGCTGCGGCACCTGGAGATCCTCCAGGCCGCCATCCCCGCCGGGTTCACCACCAAGGACGGGTCGGCGTACAACCTCCAGTGGCGGGGTACCGAGCCGGTCTTCATCGACGTCGGCTCCTTCGAGCCGCTGCGCGACGGCGAGCCCTGGGCGGGCTACCGGCAGTTCTGCCAGACGATGCTCTACCCGCTCCTGCTCACCGCCCACCTGGGCGTGCACTTCCAGCCGTGGCTGCGGTCCCGGGTGGACGGGATCGAGGCCGACCAGCTGCGGCCGCTGTTCCGTGGCGTCCGGCGGCTGTTGCCCGGCGTACCGACCCACGTCCACCTGCACGGCGCGATGCAGAGCCGCAACGCGGCCGCCACCACGACCGACGTCCGCGCCCAACTGCGGGCCGCCGGCTACTCGCGGGAGTTGGCGCTGGCGACCGTACGCGGCATCGAGAAGCTCGTCCGGCGGCTCGACCGCACGCCCACGCCCACCCACTGGGCCGACTACCAGCGCACCTGCGGCTACACCGCCCAGGACCGCGCCGGCAAGGAACGGTTCGTCACCGCCGCGCTGACCGACGGTCCCCGGCCCCGCCTGGTGCTCGACCTCGGCGCCAACGACGGCCGGTACTCGCGTCTCGCCGCCGCGCACGCCGACCAGGTGGTCGCCGTCGAGCAGGACCCGGCCGTGGTCGACACGCTGTACCGGGAGCTGCGCGCCGACGGGGAGCGGCGCATCCTGCCGCTGGTGATGGATCTCGCCGACCCGTCGCCGGGCGGCGGCTGGCGGGGCGTCGAGCGGGCCTCCTTCACCGACCGGGCGGGTGCCGACGTGGTGCTCGCCCTGGCCGTCGTGCACCACCTCGCGATCGGCCGCAACGTGCCGCTGCCGGAGGTGGTGGGCTGGCTCGCCAGCCTCTGCGCTCCCGGCGCCCGCATCGTCGTGGAGTTCGTCCACCCGGAGGACCCGATGGCCCGGCGGCTGCTCGCCAACAAGCCCGACGGGCTCTTCCCCGACTACCGGCGGGCGGAGTTCGAACGGCACCTGGCGACCCGCGCCCGCATCGCGCACCGCGAGGAGCTGCCCTCGGGCACCCGCACGCTGTACACGGCGGTCGCGGGTGGCTGAGCCGGCCCCCGTCGGGAACCCACCACCGGTCCCGGACGACCACGCCGCACCCTCCGGCGGCAGCACGTCGGCGGGCGAGCGACGCCGACGCTGGACGGCCGGGGCGCGGGCCGAATGCTTCCGGCTGCTGGAGATCGTGGCGCTGGTCGGGCTGGTCGTCACCCAGCCGCTGCTGGACGTGCTCGGCCGGAGCCCCGACTTCTTCCTCTTCCACCGCGCCGACCGGGAGGACATCCTCCTCCTGGTGGCCCTGGTCGCGGTGGCGCCCACCGTGCCGGTGGCGGTGGTCGGCGGGCTCAGTCGGCTGGCCGGCCGCACCACCCGGGCACTGACCCACACCCTGCTGGTCGGTCTGCTCCTCGCCGCCCTCGCCGTGCAGGTCGGACGACACGGCACGCCGCTGCGGGGCGTACCGCTGCTGGTGGCCGCGGCGGTCGTGGGCGCGGCCGGCGCGGCGGCCCACCGGCGCTGGCGCGCACCCCGCCGCGTGCTGCGCCTGGCCGCCGCCGGTCCCCTCGTCTTCGTCGGGCTGTTCCTGCTGGTCTCGCCCACGTCGGTGCTGGTCCTGCCCCGCGAGTCCGGCGGCGCCGCCGGCACCGCCGCGACCGACGTCCACCCGCCGGTGGTCATGCTGATCCTGGACGAGCTGCCGCTGGTGTCGCTGCTCGGGCCGGACGGGCGGGTCGACGCCGCCCGCTTTCCGCACTTCGCCGAGCTGGCCGGCGGGTCCACCTGGTACCGGGACGCGACCGGCGTCAGCGGCTGGACCCCGTACGCCCTGCCGGCCATGCTCACCGGCCGCTACCCGACCCGGGCCGTCGCACCGCACTACTCCCAGCACCCCGACAACCTGTTCACCGCCTTCGGCGGCCTGTACGACATCCGCGCCGAGGAGAGCATCACCCGGCTCTGCCCACCGAGCCGCTGCGAACAACCGGTCGCCCCGGAGCAGGGGCTCGGCGTGCTGGTCCGCGAGACCAGGACGCTGCTCGGCCAGGTCACCTCCCCACGGGACAGCCGGATCGACCCGGAGGACTCGTACCGTGAGCGGACCGCCGCCGAGGCGGGCCTGGACGCGGCCGAGCCGGTGCCGGACGACCCGAAGTTCCGCTGGGACAGCCTCGACGACAACCAGCCGGCCCGGTTCACCAACTTCCTGGCCGGGCTCAAGCCCGAGCCTCGGCCCACCCTGCACTTCCTGCATCTGCTGATGCCGCACTCGCCGTGGGCCTACCTGCCCTCGGGGGCCCGCTACGACGCGCCCGAGGACCTGCCCAACGACGGCGCCGGCTGGGTCGAGCTGGCTCGGCAACGGCACCTGGCCCAGCTCGGCTACACCGACCGGCTCATCGGCGAGACGCTCCGGAGGCTGCGCGAGACCGGCCTGTACGACCAGGCGGCCGTGGTGGTCACCGCGGACCACGGCGTCAGCTTCACGAAGGGCTTCCAGGGGCGCGGCATGGACGCGATCAAGGCCGCCCCGGGGGAGGTGGCCTGGGTGCCGATGTTCGTCAAGGAGCCCGGTCAGCGCGCCGGCCGCACCGACGACCGCAACTGGGAGCACGTCGACCTGCTGCCGACGGTGGCGGACCTGGCCGGCATCCGACTGCCCTGGCGGGTCGACGGCCGGTCCGCCCGCGCCGCGGCCCGACCCGCAGGGCAGAAGCACTTCTACGACCGGCCGGGGGAGCCCGTCGTCATCCCCGACGGCGTGCCCACGCCACCACCGCTACCGACCCCGCACCCCCTCGTCGGCACCGCCGTGGGGCAGCGGCCGCCCGGCGGTGGCTCGGCGCGGGTCGCCGACCTGGCCGCGTTCCGCGCCACCGACCCGGACACCGGCACGCTGCCGGCGATGGTGTGGGGTAGCGTTCCGGACGAGGTACCCGACGGCACCCTGCTGGCGGTGGCGGTCAACGGGCGGGTCGGCGCGGTCGTGCCGGTGGTGCCGCCCGATCCGGGTGGCCGCCGGTTCTCCGCCCTCCTCGCCGACGACCGGCTCTTCCAGGCGGGCGCCAACCAACTCGACGTCTACCAGATCACCGGCGACGGCGGGTTGCGGCACCTCGCGCTCTCCTGAGCCGGACGCTTCGCGTGTTTCCGAGCCGGGCGGTCGGGAATCAGGTGACGCATACCTCACCGCAGAACCAGGGGGAGCGGTGTCCCGGCGGCCGCGATTACGGTAAAAGCGAAGGCAATTCAACGTAGATTCGCCGGCGAAGCGAGGAACCACATGACGGAAGTCAAGCTCGATCACCCCGGTGGGCAGCTGTCGATGCCGGTGCACCCCGCCGTCGAGGGCCCCGCCGGAATCGGGGTGAGCAAGCTGCTGAAGGAAACCGGGATGACGACGTACGACCCCGGTTTCGTGAACACCGCGGCCTGCTCCTCCGCGATCACGTACATCGACGGTGACGCGGGGATCCTGCGCTACCGGGGTTACCCGATCGAGCAGCTGGCCGAGAAGTCCTCCTTCCTGGAGGTCTCCTACCTGCTCATCTACGGTGAGCTGCCGACCGAGCAGCAGCTGAGCGAGTTCACCGAGTGGATTCGCCGGCACTCGCTGCTGCACGAGGAGATGCGCCGCTTCTTCGACGGCTTCCCGCGGGACGCCCACCCGATGGCCGTGCTGTCGTCGGCGGTCAGCGCGCTCTCGACGTTCTACCAGGACAGCCTCGACCCGTTCGACTCCGAGCACGTCGAGATCTCGACCGTCCGGCTCATGGCGAAGGTCCCCACCATCGCCTCGTACGCCTACAAGAAGTCGATCGGGCAGCCGCTGCTGTACCCGGACAACTCGCTGGGCTACGTGGAGAACTTCCTCCGGATGACGTTCGGCGTGCCGGCCGAGCCGTACGAGGTCGACCCGGTGGTCGCCAAGGTGCTGGACATGCTGTTCATCCTGCACGCCGACCACGAGCAGAACTGCTCGACGTCGACCGTGCGGCTGGTGGGCTCCAGCAACGCCAACCTGTTCGCCTCGGTGTCGGCCGGCGTGAACGCGCTCTTCGGCCCCCTGCACGGTGGCGCGAACCAGGCCGTGCTGGAGATGCTCCAGAAGATCAAGTCCGACGGCGGCGACGTCCGCTCCTTCGTGCAGAAGGTCAAGGACAAGCAGGACGGCGTCAAGCTGATGGGCTTCGGCCACCGGGTCTACAAGAACTACGACCCGCGCGCCGCGATCGTGAAGAAGGCCGCCCAGGACGTGCTCGGCCGGATGGCCAAGCCGGACCCGCTGCTGGACATCGCGATGGAGCTGGAGGAGATCGCCCTCGCCGACGACTTCTTCGTGTCCCGCCGGCTCTACCCGAACGTGGACTTCTACACCGGCCTGATCTACAAGGCCATGGGCTTCCCCACCAAGATGTTCACGGTGCTCTTCGCGCTCGGCCGGCTTCCCGGCTGGATCGCCCAGTGGCGCGAGATGATCAACGACCCGGAGACCAAGATCGGCCGTCCGCGGCAGGTCTACACCGGTTCCGCCGAGCGGGACTACGTCGCCTTCGGCGACCGCTGACCCGTCCGCCGCGTACAGGCCGCCGACCCCAAGAGGTCGGCGGCCTGTCCCGTACCCGCCCCCGCCCCGCCCCCGCCCCCGCCCCCGCCCCGGTGATCAAGAGGTTTGCGTCAGAGAAACGTCTCGATCTGACGCGAACCTCTTGATCACCGCGGAGAGGGCGGGGCAGGGGGCGGGGCAGGGGGGCGGGGCAGAGGGCGGGGGGCAGGGGCGGGGCGGGTCAGCGGAGGTTGGCGGCGGCCAGGAGGTTGCCGGAGGGGATCGGGGGGAGGGACCGGCCCGCCGCCATCCGCTGCTCCGCCCGCTCCGCCGTGAACGACCGATCCTGGGCGACGGCGGCCGCGTAGGTCGCCGCGGTGCGCCGCGCGATCGCCGACCAGCCGTACTGCTCGTGCACCATCGCGCGGGCCCGCCGGGCCAGCGCCCGCGCCCGGTCCCGGTCGGACAGCAGCGCGTCCACCGCCTCGGTCAGCCCGTCCGGGTCCTGCGGCCGGAAGGTCATCCCGGTCACCCCCGGCTCGACGATCTCGGCCAGCCCACCGGTGGCCGACACCGCGAGGGGCGCCCCCGCCGCCGCGCCCTCCAGGGCCACCATGCCGAACGGCTCGTAGATGCTCGGCACCGCGAAGCAGTCCGACGCGGCCATCATCGCGGGCAGTTCCGCGCCGCCGAGGAAGCCCGGCATGCTCACCGCGTCGCCGAGGCCGAGCCGGCGTACGTCGGACTCCAGCTCACCGCGGTACGGACCGTCACCGGCGACCACCAGCCGCAGGCCGGGGTGCCGCTCGCGCAGCCGCGGCAGTCCGGCGAGAAGGTGCTGCACGCCCTTCTCGTAGACCAGCCGACCGGCGAACGTGACCAGCGGGCCGTCGCCGGCGAACCGTGCCCGGGCGGCGGCCACCGCCTGGTGCGGGGCCCGCCACCGCTGCGGCTCGACGCCGTTGGGCACCACGTCCACGCGACCGGCGGGCACCCCGAACAGCCCGCTCACCTCGTCACGCATGTAACCCGAGCACACGATGACCCGGCCTGACTCGGTGCTGAGCCAGTGTTCGACGCCGTGGATGGTGCGGTTCATCTCGTCGGGGAGCCAGCCCTGGTGTCGGCCGGCTTCGGTGGCGTGGATGGTGGTGACCAGGGGCAGGTCGAGGTGCTCGCGCAGGGTCATCGCGGTGTGGGCGACGAGCCAGTCGTGGGCGTGGATGAGGTCGTAGTCGGCGGTGTCGGTGGCGCGGAGGGCGGCGCGGGTGAGGGTGTGGTTGAAGGCCATGGTCCAGGCCAGGAGGCTGTTGGTGGCGAGGGGGAAGGTGACGGGGTCTTCGGCGGCGCGGATGATGCGGACGCCGTCAGCGTATTCCTCCAGGGGTGCGCCGTCGGCGTGGCGGGTGACGACGGTGACGTCGTGGCCGGCGGCGGCGAGGGCGACGGAGAGGGCGTGGACGTGGCGTCCGAGCCCGCCGACGAGCACCGGCGGGTACTCCCAGGACAGCATCAGGATCCGTGAGGCCGGCGGCGGGACGGCCGTCGCGGCGGGCTGCGGGAGCTGGGGGCGGGTCAGGGTGGGCCGGCAGGTGCGGTCCGGGGCGGTGGCGAGCTGCTCGCCGAGCCGCGTGGTGGTCACGTCGATCTCCGTCCAGGCAGGGAGGAACCGCCGACAGCGGTGGCGGCAGGAACGAAGGTGGGTGGGCGGCCGAGGGCCTCGGGACGCGCACGCGCGCGTCCCCGAACCAGGAAAAGCCATCGAGCCGCATCCCGCATCCCGAAAAGCCGTCAGGGTGACGGAAGACACCAGAACCCCCAGCCCGGGCGACACGGGTCGATTCGCCGCACCGGCTGGGAGGATGGATTGGCCGAGCCGGGCGTGGGGCAATACCGCCGTGCACACCGCGCGGCCCGCCGGGCGGTGCGCTCATGGCGCGGTGCGCTCATGATCTGAATCGAGGGAGCGACATGCAGGTCTGGCCAGGCGAGCGCTATCCCCTGGGCGCCACGTACGACGGGATGGGCACCAACTTCGCGATCTTCTCCGAGGTGGCCGACAGGGTCGAGCTGTGCCTGTTCGACGAGTGGGACACCGGCCTGGAGCGCCGCGTCGAGCTGCGCGAGGTCGACGCGTACGTCTGGCACGCCTACCTGCCCGGAATCGAGCCGGGGCAGCGCTACGGCTACCGGGTGCACGGGCCGTACGACCCGGCGAACGGGCTGCGCTGCAACCCCAACAAGCTCCTGCTCGACCCGTACGCGAAGGCCGTCGACGGCGACGTGGTCTGGGACCCGGCGGTCTACGACTACGAGCTCGGCCACCCGGAGCGCATGTCGGAGACCGACTCGGCGCCGTTCGTTCCCAAGTCGGTGGTGGTCAACCCGTACTTCGACTGGGGCAACGACAAGCCCCCACGCACCCCCTACCACCACTCGGTCATCTACGAGGCGCACGTGCGCGGGCTGACCATGCGGCACCCGGGCATCCCGGAGGAGCTGCGCGGCACGTACGCGGGGATCGCCTCACCGCCGATGATCGAGCACCTGACGCGGCTCGGGGTGACCGCGATCGAGCTGATGCCGGTGCACCAGTTCGTGCACGACCACCGGCTGGCCGACCTGGGGTTGCGCAACTACTGGGGCTACAACACCATCGGCTTCTTCGCCCCGCACCACGGCTACTCCGCGCTGGGCCGCCTCGGCCAGCAGGTGCAGGAGTTCCGCGGCATGGTCAAGGCCCTGCACTCCGCGGGCATCGAGGTGATCCTCGACGTGGTCTACAACCACACCGCGGAGGGCAACCACCTCGGCCCCACCCTCAGCTTCAAGGGCATCGACACCCCCAGCTACTACCGGCTCAGCGAAGAGGACCGGCGCTACTTCGTCGACTACACCGGCACCGGCAACAGCCTCAACGTCCGCAGCCCGCACTCGCTGCAACTGATCATGGATTCGCTGCGGTACTGGGTGCAGGAGATGCACGTCGACGGGTTCCGGTTCGACCTGGCGGCCACCCTGGCCCGCGAGTTCTACGAGGTCGACCGCCTCTCCACCTTCTTCGAGGTGGTGCAGCAGGACCCGGTGGTCAGCCGCGTGAAGCTGATCGCCGAGCCGTGGGACGTCGGCCCCGGCGGCTACCAGGTGGGCAACTTCCCGCCGGTGTGGACCGAGTGGAACGGCAAGTACCGCGACACCGTGCGCGACTTCTGGCGCGGCGAGCCGGCCACCCTCGCCGAGTTCGCGTCCCGGATCTCCGGCTCCGCCGACCTCTACCAGGACGACGGGCGCCGCCCGTTCCACAGCATCAACTTCGTCACCTGCCACGACGGTTTCACCCTGCACGACCTGGTGTCGTACAACGACAAGCACAACGAGGCCAACGGCGAGGAGAACCGCGACGGGGAGAGCCACAACCGGTCGTGGAACTGCGGGGTGGAGGGGCCCACCGACGACGAGGGGGTGCTCGCCCTGCGCGCCCGGCAACGGCGCAACTTCCTGGCCACGCTGATCCTCTCCCAGGGCGTGCCGATGATCGGCCACGGCGACGAGCTGGGCCGCACCCAGCACGGCAACAACAACGCCTACTGCCAGGACAGCGAGCTGTCCTGGGTCGACTGGGACGACGCCGACGAGCAGCTGCTGGAGTTCGTCCGGACACTGGTGGCGTTCCGCCGCCGGCACCAGGTGTTCCGCCGCCGCCGCTTCTTCACCGGCCTGCCCGTCGGTGGGCGCGACGTCGACGCCCCGCTGCCCGACCTCGCCTGGTACACCCCGGACGGCCGGGAGATGACCGGCGAGGACTGGGGCAACGACTTCGGCCGCTCGGTCGCGCTGTTCGTCAACGGCGAGGGCATCCCCGAGCGCGGCCAGTACGGCCAGCGCCACCACGACAGCTCGTTCCTGCTCTTCTTCAACGCCCACGACGCGCCCCTGGACTTCACCCTGCCCGGCGGCGAATACGGCCAGAAGTGGGAACGGGTGATCACCACCGCCGAGCCGGAGCCGGACGAGGTCACCGTGCTCAGCGCGGGCGGCACCATCCGGGTGCCGGACCGCTCCCTGGTGGTCCTGGAGAGGACGGTCTGAGACATGTCGGTGCCCCCTCACTCCGACGACACGACGACGGCGGCCGGGGTCGGCGCCACCTACCGGGTCCAGGTCCGCCCCGGCTTCGACCTGGACGCCACCGCCGGCCTCGCCGGCTACCTCGCCGACCTCGGCGTCACCCACCTCTACAGCGCGCCGCTGCTCACCGCCACTCCCGGGTCCGCGCACGGCTACGACGTCGTGGACCACCGGGCGGTCAACCCGGAGCTCGGCGGCGAGGCGGGCCGGCAGCGGCTGCTGCGGGCGCTGCGCACCGTCGGGCTCGGCCTGGTCGTGGACATCGTGCCCAACCACGCCGGGGTGGCCGTGCCGGCGGCGAACCCGGCCTGGTGGGACGTGCTGCGCCGGGGGCGGTCCTCGGCGTACGCGGACTGGTTCGACATCGACTGGGACCGGGGCCGGCTGCTGCTGCCGGTGCTCGCCGACACCGACGACGCCCTGGCCGACCTGAAGGTCGTCGACGGGGAGCTGCGCTACCACGAGCACCGCTTCCCGATCGCCGACGGCACCGACGGCGGTACCGCCCGCGACGTCCACGACCGGCAGCACTACGAGCTGGTCTCCTGGCGGCGGGGCGACACCGAGCTGACGTACCGCCGGTTCTTCGCCGTCTCCGACCTGGCCGGGCTGCGCGTGGAGGACCCGGCGGTCTTCGCCGCCACCCACGCGGAGATCCTGCGCTGGGTCGAGGCCGGCGACGTCGACGGCATCCGCGTCGACCACCCCGACGGGCTCCGCGACCCCGCCGGCTACCTGGCCCGGCTGCGGGCGGCCGCGCCGGGTCGGTGGCTGGTCGTGGAGAAGATCCTGGAGTACGGCGAGGAGCTGCCCGACTGGCCGGTGGACGGCACCACCGGCTACGAGGCCCTGGCCGCGGTCTCCGGGCTCTTCGTCGACCCGGCCGCGGAGGGCGACTTCACCGCCCTGGACGCCCGGCTGGTCGGGCACCACACGTCCTGGGAGGACCTGACCCACGACACCAAGCTGGCCGCCGCCACGCGGCTGCTCGCCACCGAGCTGACCCGGCTCGCCGCGCTGGCCCCCGAGGTGGACCCGCCGGCCGCCCGGGCCGCGCTGGCCGAGCTGGCCGCCGCCTTCCCCGTCTACCGGGGCTACCCGCCGCACGGCGCCCGGCACCTGGCGGCGGCCCGCTCCGAGGCCGGCCGGCGCCGCCCCGACCTGGCCGCTGCGCTGGACGCGGTCACCCGCCGCCTGCGTGACCCCGACGACGAGCTGGCCCGACGTTTCCCCCAGCTCACCGGCGCGGTCATGGCCAAGGGTGTGGAGGACACCGCCTTCTACCGGTGGAGCCGGTTCGTCGCCCTCAACGAGGTGGGCGGCAGCCCCGCCCACTTCGGCGTGCCGCCGGCGGAGTTCCACCGCTTCGTCACCGCCCGCGCGGTGCGCTGGCCCGCCGCGATGACCACCCTGTCCACCCACGACACCAAACGTGGCGAGGACGTCCGGGCCCGGCTGGCCGTGCTCAGCGAGCTGCCGGGGGAGTGGACGGAGCGGGTCACCGGGTGGATGGCCGCCACCGAGCTGCCCGACCCGGCGTTGGCGCACCTGCTGTTCCAGACCGCCGTCGGCGCCTGGCCGATACCTCGGGAGCGGCTGCACGCGTACGTGGAGAAGGCCGCCCGGGAGGCGTCGGTCTCCACCAGTTGGGCCGACCCCGACCCGGTCTTCGAGCGGGCGATGCACGCCCTGGTCGACCGCCTGTACGACGACCCCCGGCTGCATGCCGAGCTGACCAAGTTCGCCGACGAGATAGCCCCCGCCGGCTGGTCCAACGCCCTCGGCCAGAAGCTCGTGCAGCTCGCCATGCCGGGCGTGCCCGACACCTACCAGGGCACCGAGCTGTGGGACAACTCCCTGGTCGACCCGGACAACCGCCGGCCGGTCGACTTCGCCGTACGCCGGGAGCTGCTGGCCCGGCTCGACGCGGGCTGGCGGCCCCCGGTCGACGCCGGCGGGGCGGCGAAGCTGCTCGTGGTCTCCCGGACGCTGCGGCTGCGCCGCGACCGGCCCGACCTGTTCACCGGCTACCGGCCGGTGGCGGCGCGGGGCCCGGCCGGGCCGCACGTGGTCGCGTTCGACCGGGGCGGCGCCGTCGCGGTCGCCACTCGGCTACCGCTGGGGCTGGCCCGCGACGGTGGCTGGCGCGACACGATCCTGTCGCTTCCTGTTCACAACCTGACCGACCTGTTCACCGGGCGGGTCTACAGTGGCGGGGAGACTCGTCTGGCCGACCTGCTGGCCACCTACCCCGTCGCGCTGCTGGCTCCCACCACCGAGTCCGTGGAGGCTGCGTCATGACCGAGTTCACGGTGTGGGCGCCCGATGCCGCCCGGGTCCGGCTCCGGCTCGCCGGTGCCGCCGACCACGAGATGACCGCCGCCCCGGGCGGATGGTGGCGGGCCGAGGTGCCCGAGGCCGCCCCCGGCACCGACTACGCCTTCCTGCTGGACGACGACGACCGTCCGCTGCCCGACCCCCGCTCGGCCTGGCAGCCGCACGGCGTGCACGGGCCGAGCCGGCTCTACGACCACGCCGCCTTCGGGTGGACCGACGACGGGTGGACCGGCCGGCAGCTGCCCGGCAGCGTCCTCTACGAGCTGCACATCGGCACCTTCACGCCGGAGGGCACCTTCGACGCGGCCATCGAACGCCTCGACCACCTGGTCGCGCTCGGCGTCGACCTCGTCGAGCTGTTGCCGGTCAACGCCTTCAACGGTGAGCACAACTGGGGCTACGACGGCGTCTGCTGGTATGCGCCGCACCAGCCCTACGGCGGCCCCGACGGCCTGAAACGCCTGGTCGACGCGGCACACGCCAAGGGGCTGGGGGTGATCCTCGACGTCGTCTACAACCATTTCGGGCCCTCCGGGGCCTACGCGCCGCGGTTCGGCCCCTACCTGGCCGAGCAGAGCAACACGTGGGGCCGCTCGGTCAACCTCGACGGCCCGCACTCCGACGAGGTCCGCCGCTACATCATCGACAGCGTGCTCATGTGGCTGCGCGACTACCACGTCGACGGGCTGCGGCTCGACGCCGTGCACTCCCTGCCGGACACCCGGGCGGTGCCGCTGCTGGAGGAGCTGGCGATCGAGGTCGAGGCGCTCTCCACGCACCTCGGCCGCCCGCTGTCGCTGATCGCCGAGTCCGACCTCAACGACCCCCGCCTGATCACCCCGCGCGAGGCGGGCGGCTACGGCCTGCACGCCCAGTGGAACGACGACGCCCACCACGCCCTGCACACGCTGCTCACCGGCGAACGGCAGGGCTACTACGGTGACTTCGGCTCCCTGGAGACCCTCGCCGAGGTGCTCACGGGCGGCTTCTTCCACGCCGGCACCTGGTCCAGCTTCCGCAACCGGCACCACGGCCGCCCCGTCGACCGGCAGCGCACCCCCGGCCACCGGTTCGTGGCCTACCTGCAGAACCACGACCAGATCGGCAACCGCGCCACCGGCGACCGCATCTCCGCCACCCTCTCTCCCGCGCTGCTGCGGGTGGGAGCCGTCCTGCTGCTCACCGCGCCCTTCACCCCGATGCTGTTCATGGGGGAGGAGTGGGCGGCCAGCACACCGTGGCAGTTCTTCACCTCGCACCCCGAGCCGGAGCTGGCCGCCGCGGTGGCCACTGGGCGGCGGCGGGAGTTCGCCGCGCACGGCTGGCCCGAGGGCGACGTGCCCGACCCGCAGGACCCGCAGACGTTCGCCCGGTCCCGGCTCGACTGGGCCGAGCTGGGCAAGCCCGACCACCGGGAGATGCTGGAGTTCTACCGGCGGCTGATCGCGCTGCGCAAGAGCCGGCCCGACCTGTCCGACCCCCGGCTGACCGAGGTGAGCGTGCAGAGCGGCGACCAGTTCCTGGTGATGCGTCGCGGGGACACGCTCGTCGTGGCCAACCTGGCCGGCCGGGGCCAGGGGATCTCGCTGCCGGGGATGGCGCGGCGGGTGCTGCTCGCCACCGGCGAGGGGGTCACCGTGATGCGCGACCGCATCCAGCTGCCGGCGGAGACGGCGGCGATCGTGGCGCTCTAGGGTCGCTGCCCGCGACGAACGCCGGATCCCGGGTCCCGGGAACTGTTTGGACCCGGCTGGCGTGCGTGGAGCACAGTCGG
This sequence comes from Micromonospora krabiensis, assembly GCF_900091425.1. Taxonomy (GTDB): domain Bacteria; phylum Actinomycetota; class Actinomycetes; order Mycobacteriales; family Micromonosporaceae; genus Micromonospora; species Micromonospora krabiensis. Next base: position 1,876,506 of record NZ_LT598496.1, on the reverse strand, counting down.
ACCCATGGACGATCCCATCACCGTGCGCCATCGCTCCATGGACGAGATCACGGAGGGGCTGCACCTCGTGCGGCGCTCCCCACGGGGTGCCGGCACCCTGGCGCTGGCCGTACGCCGGCCCGCCGTCGACGCCCGCGAGGTGCTGGCCGTTGCCGAGCTGGACCCCGCCGCCGGGCTGGTCGGCGACAGCTGGAGTCAACGGCCCAGCTCACGGACGACCGACCGGACGCCGCACCCCGACATGCAGCTGAACGTCATCAACTCCCGTTTCGTCGAGCTGATCGCCGGGCCCGATCGGGACGCCTGGGCCCTCGCCGGGGATCAGCTCTACGTCGATCTCGACCTGAGCTTCGACGCCCTGCCGGCCGGTTCACGCCTGGCAATCGGTGACCGGGCCGTCATCGAGGTGACCGACCAGCCGCACAACGGCTGCGCCAAGTTCGCCGCCCGGTTCGGACGTGACGCCCACAAGATCGTCTGGACCGAGGAGGGGAAGCGGCTGCGACTACGCGGTCTCAACGCCCGGGTGGTCGTCGGCGGAACGATCAAGGCAGGCGACCCGGTACGACACGGGTGACGCCGGTGTGCGGCCGTCGTCTGTCCGGGTCGGCGTGACGGGCGTCGTCTCAGTGCAGGCTGGAAGGCCGTCAGGCTGGTCCGGCGCGATGGCACGTCCGGGAATCCGCGTAGCCACACGAACTGGTCGGGTCGGTCGAGGTCGCGGAACTGGCCCAGCACGGCGATTCCCAACTGCTCCTGGCTCTCCACGAATTCGCGGTCGAACAGGTCGATCAGCTCGTCGCGGTGTCCCTCACGCAGGGTGTAGCGGCGCAGTTCGACGATCACGCGAGGATCCCTTGCAGAATGTGTCTGGCGGCCGTCGTGAGCCGAACCCGACCCCGTTGGCGCCGACCGCGCGGCGACGGGTGGCCCCGCCCCTTGACATCCGGGGAAGATCATCGGAGCCTGTGGAGGGCGAGACAACGTTGTCAACTGGGAGCGAGGCCAGCACATGTCCGATTTCGAGTTGAGTCGCAGGCGACTCCTCATCCTCGCCGGTGCCCTCGGCGGCGGCCTCGCCATCGCCTCGCCCGCCGGCCGCGCTCAGGCCGCGCCGGTCGCGCCCACGCCGCCCGTCGCGGCCACCGACCCGGTCGCCGCCACCTACCACGCGCTGCTGCTCGCCCACACACGATGGTCGGAGCAGCAGTGGGATCCGGCGCTCAACGCCTACCGCCTCGCGGACTTCCGCTTCGCCGTCGTCCTCGGCAACGCGGTCCTGCTCACCTCACCCGGATACGACGCGGCAGCCGCCGGCGTCGATCGGGACACCCTGCACAGCCGTACCGTCGCCACCATCCGACGGTACGCGGCCACCAACCGCCTCGCCGGCGGCACCGAGTGGGGCCAGCGGCTCTTCTGGGACAGCACCTTCGAGCTGTACTTCATCCTGGCCGCCCGGCTGCTCTGGGCCGACCTGGACGAGGCGACCCGCACCAACGTCGACCGCATCGCCCGCGGGCAGGCCGCCTACGCGTCCGACCTGGGCACGGGTAACGACCCCCTCAGTGGTGACTGGACGCCGAACGGCCTCACCGGTGGCTGGATCGGTGACACCAAGCTCGAAGAGATGGGCGTCTACGCCCAGGCGATCGCGCCCGGCCTGGCCTGGGCGGCGGACGACGACCGCGCCGCCGGGTGGCGCGAGCGGTTCCTGACGTGGACGATCAACGCGACCGGACTGCCCCCCGCCGACCGCGCCAACCCCGCCGTCGTCGACGGGCGGGCCGTCGCGGAGTGGAACACCGCCCACAACATCCACGACTCCTTCCTGGTCGAGAACCACGGCTCCTTCGGGCCGCACTACCAGGAGGAACTCTGGCGTACGGCGGGCCGTACCGCCGCGCACTTCCTGACCGCCGGCCAACCACTTCCCGAGGCCCTCACCCGGCAGCCCAACGGCGCTGAGCTGTGGCGGACCATGCGACTGATGGCCAGCGACGCCGGCGAACCATTCATGCCGATGGTCGCGGACCGCTACCACCTGTACGGCCGCGACGTCCTGCCGCTGGCCTTCCTCGCGCAGGTCCAGGGCGACCGGCACGCGGCCCGGGCCGAGGCGGACCTGGCCGACCGTCTCATGCCCTACCTGAACTACCCGCCCGAGGACCGGCTCACCAAGTTCAGCGGCGAACCGAAGTACGAGCCGGAGGCGCGGGCCGAGGTCGCGATCAGTTACCTCTTCCACGCCTGGCGGGCAGCCAACGGCGGCGTCGTCGAGCCGGTCGACAGCACCACGTTCTTCACCGCGGCCGCCGGCACCCGGGATTTCGGGGCCCAGGCCGGCCTGACCGCCCAGCAGACCGCCACCGCCTTCGCCGCGGCGGTCAGCAAGACCGGGTTCGTGTCGTTCCTGTGGGCCCCCGCCCACGACAACTGGTTGTTCGACACTCGGGCCGCGTCGCTGCTGCCGAGGCAGTCCGCGCCCGTCCTCGGCCGCACCTCCGCCGCGTACACCGTGGCCCGCGACGGTGTCGACGCCACCGCCACCGTCCTGCGCGTCGCCGGCGGAACCGCCGGATACGTCACGCTCCCCACCGGCACGGTCGTGTACGCCACCACCGGCATCGCCGCCGACGAGGGCGTCCTCACGCTGTTCAACCTGGACATGCCCGGCGTGCCCGGGCTGACCGGCACCCGTACCTTCACCGGCGAGCAGGGGTCGGTCACCCTGGCCGGGCAACAGGGCCTCGGCGACGGCGGAACCGACCAGATCAGCTTCCCGTCCCGGTCGGCCCGGTGGGTGCGGATGCTCGGCCAGACCCCCGCCACGCAGTACGGCTACTCACTGTTCGCGCTCGCCGTGCTCGACGCGCGGGGCGTCGACCTTGCCGTCGGCCGACCCACCACCGCCTCGTCGGCGGACCCGGCCTACCCCGCACGGAACGCCACCGACGGCAGCGCCGGAACCCGCTGGGCCGTGGCCCGTGAGGAACGCGCCCGCCCGGACAGTTGGCTCGCCGTCGACCTGGGCGCGCCGACGGACATCAGCGGCGTACGCCTCGACTGGGAGGCCGCCTACGGCACCCGGTACGTCGTCCAGACCTCGCTCGACGGCGCCACCTGGAGCGACGCGGCGGTGGTGCCCGACCGCCCGACCATCGCCGGCTCCTGGCTGGACGTCGACGGGCGAGCCGGCCTGGTGGTCCACAACGGCCAGAACCCGATCACCGTGACCGCCACCAACGTCACCCTCTCCAGCGGACCGGCCGCCGGCAGCACTCGGCTGATCGTCGAGGGGTACGCGGACGCGAACCGGTCGGCCCTGGCCGCGGCGGCGTCCCGTGCGCTGCCCAGCGGCGGGCCCGAGGCGTTGCGGGTCAGTGACGCGGACGGATACCTCAGCCTGTTCAACCTGTCCGACGACGACATCACGGCGGCTCCCGTCACGCTCCCGCAGCCCACGACGCTGCGCCTGTACCACGGCAGCCAGGTCACCGGATCGGGCACCACCGACTACCAGGTCGACGTCGCCGCCGCCACCGCACGCGTCGAGCCGCCCCGGTTCACCGTGACCCCGGTAGCGCCCACGAAGGTGATCCCCAGCGGGACCCGCTTCGACGTCACCGACTCCCACCACCTCACCGTCACCGCACCCGCCGCGAGCAAGGTGCAGGTGCAGGTGCAGTGCGTCGCCGGCGGTGCCACCCGTCGGGTGACCGTACCGGCGGGCCACAGCCGCGACGTCGAGTTCGCCGGCGCGCCGGTGACGCCGAGCCGCGACCTCGCCCGGTCCCGGACGACCTACCCGACGTCGCCGCTGCCGGCCGGGATGACCGACCCCTCGGCCGCCGTCGACGGCGACCCGCGTACCTCCTGGGAGCCCGGCCCCACCGGCCGGATGGTGGTCGACCTCGGAACGCAACGGGAGCTCGCCTCGCTCCACCTGACCTGGACCCCCGGTCGGCGGCGGCCGGTCACCGTGGCGGTCTCCGCCGACGGTCTCGACTACGTCGAGGTCGCCTCCGTCCCGCGTCCGCGCCCGGAGACCGACATCGCCGTCCAGGCCGCCGGGCGCTATGTGGCGATCGCGGTAGGCGACTGGCGGCACGGCGATGCGGGGCTGACCCACGTGGAGGTCTTCCCGGCCTGATCCGTCACGGCGATCCGACCACGTTCCAGGCCAGCACGTCCGAAAGGCGACCCGTGCCCACCTACCGCCAGCCCGGCACCGTCCTCACCGACTACCGCTTCACGGTGCCGCTCGACCACGCCGACCCCGGCGGCGAACAGATCGAGGTGTACGCCCGGGAGGTCGTGGCCGTCGGTCGGGAGCACGACGAACTGCCCTGGCTGCTGTTCCTCCAGGGCGGTCCCGGTAATCGGTCACCGCGCCCGGAGGGCCGGGGCGGCTGGCTGGGTCGGGCGCTGGACGGGTACCGGGTGCTGCTGCTGGACCAGCGGGGCACCGGCCGCTCCACCCCGGCGAACCGGCAGACACTGCCGCGGCGCGGGGACGCGGCGGCGCAGGCCGACTACCTGGCGCACTTCCGGGCCGACTCGATCGTGCGGGACGCGGAGCTGATCCGGCGGGAGCTGCTCGGCGAGGACGAGAAGTGGAGCGTGCTCGGGCAGAGCTACGGCGGCTTCTGCACCCTCACCTACCTGTCGTACGCGCCGCAGGGGCTCCGCGAGGCCTTCGTGACCGGGGGCCTCGCCGGGCTGCGCAGCACGGCGACGGACGTGTACCGGGCCGCGTACCCCCGGGTGCAGCGGAAGGTCGAGGCCCACTACGCCCGCTACCCGGAAGACGTCGAGACGGTCCGCGCCGTCGTGCGGCACCTGCGCGAGCGGGAGGTGCGGCTGCCCGGGGGCGGGCTGCTGACCGCCGAGGCGTTCCAGGCGCTGGGCAACATGCTGGGCACCAGCAACGGTTCACACACGCTGCACTACCTCGTCGAGGACGCCTTCCTGGCCGGCGACGAGCTGTCCGACACGTTCCTCGCCCAGGTCCAGGGTCACCTCTCGTACGCGAGCGCCCCGCTCTACGCGGTCCTGCACGAGTCGATCTACGGCCAGCGTTCGGCGTCCCCGGCGGCCACCGGCTGGGCGGCCGAGGCGGTGCGTGCCGAGTTCCCGCGCTTCGACGTCGACGCGGCGCTGGCGGAGGACCGGCCGGTGCTGCTGACCGGCGAGATGATCTACCCCTGGATGTTCACGACCGACCCGGCGCTGGCCCCGTTGCGGGAGGTCGCGGACCTGTTGGCGCGGCGCGAGGACTGGCCGGACCTGTACGACCCGGCGCAGTTGGCCCGCAACGAGGTGCCGGTGGTCGCCGCCGTCTACCACGACGACATGTACGTCGACACCGCCGACTCGCTGGCCACCGCCGGCGCGGTGCGCGGCCTGCGCACGTGGATCACCAACGAGTACGAGCACGAGGGCCTGCGGTCCAGCGGTGGCCGCGTCCTCGACCGGTTGATCCGGATGGCCCGCGAGGAGATCTGAGGACCCGGGGCGCTCACAGCGGTGGCGGGCACCGGTCGGGCAGCGTGACCAGGCCCGGCTGGTGGGTGAACGTCGACAGGGTGAACCACTCGTCCAGCGCGGGGTCGAAGAGGTTCTGGAAGCCGAACTGCAATCCCTGCCACCACCGGCTCGGATCCGACCGGTCGACGTAGACGTCGCCCAGCGCGATGGGGAACCGGAACTGCTCGCCCGGCACGGTGGAGCCGCCGACGACGCCGACCCGCCAGTGGTCGACCTGGCGGTCGCGGTCGCCCTGAAGGATCTCCGGCCCGACGTAGCGGGAGGTCTTCAGGAAGTCGTTGAGCATCTGTCGGTTGAGGAAACCGACCCGGTCGCAGGAGCGCGGCGGCTCCAGAGGGATGTTGGGCCACTTGTAGGTGAGGGTGTAGAGCGTGTTCCGGTAGATCAGGTTGGTGAACCAGATCGGGTGGTCCGGGCCGCCCGCGGTCATCTGGCTGTCGCCGCCGCGTCCCTGCCAGGTGAACGGGACGTCGACCCCGAGATCCCGGACGACGTACCGGCCGGTGGCGCGGAAGTCCGCCGGGATCAGCGGCGGTCGGGGCTCCTCCGGCGGCCGGGGTGGCGTGGGCCGTTCGCCGTGGGTCACGGACCCCGCCGGCGCGGTGTCGTCCGCCCCGGTCGGCCGGGAGTCCGGTGGGGCGCCGGCCGAGTTCGGTCCGATCGCGCCGAGGGCGACCACGCCGGCGGCGACCACGGACACCAGGGTCCGAAGGGTACGGGTGCGTGCCATCTGCCCTCCACACATGAAAGTGACCGACAGTCGGACAAGCCGGGCACCTGCGGCGAATGCTAGGGCAGCCGAACGCGAGCCTGGACCGGTATCGACCTCATCTTCGGCGTCGTCACCCGGACGCGCGTGCCGACCCGCCCCGCCCGACCGGGATGTTCTCCCCAGAACCGGGCACGTCGGCCCGCCGTACGGCATAGCGTCACGGTGGCGGCGCCACCGCCAGGTCGCCGGGGGACCGGCGGCCCCGCCCGCAGCGGAGGGATCACGTGAACCGCATCGACGGAGTGCTGCTGCCAGAGCTGGACGACCCGAGCGGCGAACCCTGGCTCGCCCGCGCGCTCGGCTGGGTCAGCCTCGCCCTCGGGGCGGGCGCGATCGCCGCGACCGGGCCGCTCGCCCGCCTCGCCGGGGTGGACGACTCGCCCGCCGCCCGCACGATCATCCCGGCCGTCGGCGCCCGCGAACTGGCCCACGGCGCCGGCCTCGTCGCCGGCCGCCGGACCGCCGGCTGGGCGTGGACCCGGGTCGCCGGCGACGCCATGGACCTGACCCTGCTCGCCCGCGCGCTCGCCGACCGCCGGGGCGAGCGGCGCCGCCGGGTCGCCGTCACGACGGCCGCGATCGCCGGCATCACCGCGATCGACGTGCTCGCCGCCGTCGCCGCGGTACGTGCCCGTCGGGCCCGGGACCGCATGATCCGCATCGACCTCGCGGTGACCGTGAACCGGTCACCGGCCGAGGCGTACCGCTTCTGGCGCGACGTGGAGAACCTGCCCCGGTTCATGTCGCACCTGGAGTCGGTCCGCGCCGAGGATCTGCGGCGGTCCCGGTGGACCGCCCGGGGGCCGGCCGGACGGCGGATCGAGTGGGACGCCGAGATCGTCGACGACCAGCCCAACCGCTCCATCGCCTGGCGCTCGCTGCCCGGCACCCGCGTGGCGAACGCCGGTCGGGTCCGGTTCGTGCCCGCGCCCGGCGACCGGGGCACGGAGGTACGCGTGCAGCTCGGCTACGCGCCGCCGGCCGGCGCACTGGGCCGGGCGGTCGCCAAGCTCTTCGGCGAGGAGCCCGAGCAGCAGGTCCGCGACGACCTGCGGCGCTTCAAGCAGGTGCTGGAGACCGGCGAGGTGGTCCGCTCCGAGGGCAGCCCGGAGGGCATCTCGGTGCGGCAGCAGGTCATGCAGCGCCCCGCCCAGCCGCTGCCGAACGGCCACCGGCGTTGACCGGACGAGAGGACGGACGATGAGGGCCACCGCCTGGATGGGCAAGGACAGCGTCAAGGTCGTCGACGTGCCCGAGCCGAAGATCATGAACGCCCGTGACGCGATCGTGCGCGTCACCACGACCGCGATCTGCGGCTCCGACCTGCACCTCTACCACGGTTACATCCCCGCCATGCGCAAGGGCGACATCCTCGGTCACGAGTTCATGGGCGAGGTGGTCGAGGTCGGCCCGCAGGTGCGTAACCTGCGCCCCGGTGACCGCGTGGTGGTGCCCTTCCCGATTGCCTGCGGGCACTGCAACTCCTGCCAGCGGGGCCTCTACTCGGTGTGCGAGAACTCCAACCCGAACGCCGGTGTCGCCGAGAAGATCATGGGCCACTCGCCGGGCGGCATCTTCGGCTACTCCCACCTGCTCGGCGGGTACGCCGGCGGCCAGGCCGAGTACGCCCGGGTCCCGTTCGCCGACGTCGGCCCGGTGAAGGTGCCCGACGAGGTGCCCGACGAGCAGGCCGTGCTGCTCGCCGACGTCCTGCCGACCGGGTACATGGGCGCCGAGATGTGCGACATCATGCCCGGCGACGTGGTCGCGATCTGGGGCGCCGGACCGGTCGGTCTGCTCGCCGCCGCCAGCGCCCGCCTCCTCGGCGCCGACCGGGTGATCGTCATCGACCGGTACCCGTACCGGCTGGCGCTGGCCCGGGAACACACCGGCGCGGAGACCATCAACTACGAGGACACCGACGTGCTGGACGCGCTCAACGAGATGACCGCCGGCCGTGGACCGGACGCGTGCATCGACGCGGTCGGCCTGGAGGGGCACCACGGCAACTCCGCGATCTACGCGTACGACCGGGCGAAGCAGGCGGTCCGCGCGGAGACGGAGCGGCCCTTCGCGCTGCGCCAGGCGATCCTGGCCTGCCGCAGCGGCGGTGTGGTCTCGGTGATCGGCGCGTACGGGGGCTTCGTCGACAAGTTCCCGATGGGCTCGTTCATGAACCGGTCGCTGACCATGCGGACCGGGCAGTGCCACGTGCAGCGCTACACACGCCCGCTGCTGGAGCGGATCCAGCGCGGCGAGATCGACCCGTCGTTCATCATCAGTCACCGCATGCCGCTGAAGGACGCCGCGAAGGGCTACAAGATCTTCCAGAAGAAGCAGGACGAGTGCAGCAAGGTCGTGCTCACCGTCTGACCGGCGCAGTCGATAGGCTGTCACGATGCGCGTCGTACCCCGGGGCCCGATGCCCGCCGAGCCCTCGTCGGTGACGTCGCGGGCGGGACGCCGCGGGACCGGGGTTCCGATGGCGGGGCGCGCGGGCCGGTGAGGCGTCCGTTCGTGCCCGCTCCGCGGCGGGGCGAGGCGTCGGCGTCCGGGCGGCCGGGTCTGCCGCAGTGGTGCGCCCGCACCGTCCGCTCCCGACCGTTCGAGATCGCGATCATCGTCCTGATCCTGGCCAACGGCATCGTCCTGGGGTTGGAGACGTACCGGCACCTGGCGTCGGCCGGGCCGGTCCTGCACGCGCTGGAGTTGGCGTTCCGGGCCGCGTTCGTGGTCGAGATCGTGGTCCGCGTGCTGGCGCACGGGCGGCGTCCACAGGACTTCTTCCGGCACGGCTGGAACGTCTTCGACTTCCTCGTCACCGTGGCGATCTTCATTCCCGGCCTGCACGGCGACCCCGCGCTGCTGCGCGTGGTGCGCGTGGCTCGGGTGCTGCGGCTGGTCCGCTTCTCGCCGGGCCTGCGGACGATCGTGGCGGCGCTGCTGCGCAGCCTCCCCGGGGTCGCCGGCTTCCTCGCCCTGGCCGTGGTGACGCTCTACGTCTACGGCATGGCCGGCTGGCTGATCTTCGCCGAGAGCAACCCCGAGCAGTACGGCGACATCGGACGGTCCCTGCTCACGCTCTTCGTGCTGCTGTCCCTGGAGACGCTGCCGGACCTGATCGCGCAGGGCATGGAGGTGTCGCCGTGGACCCTGCTCTACTACGTCAGCTACGTGATCATCACGGTCAACCTGCTGCTCAACATCCTCATCGCGGTCATCGTGAACTCGATGGAGGAGGCGCGCCGGTTGGAGATGACCGAGCGGCTGGCCCCGGGCTACGACGCCGACGGCGACGGCGTGCCCGACGAGGTGGACCGCATCGCGCTGACCCAACGACTGGACGACCTGCGGGCCGTCATCGCCGAACTGGAACGGGAACTGCGCATCGACCGGGAGGACGGGCACGCCCGGCACGGGGCGGCCGGGCGACCGTCGCGCCACTGACCACCCCACCGGCCGTCACGGCAGCGGCCACTCGTGGACCGGGCGGTTGCTGTGCATCAGGGTCACGTAGTGCCGGACCACCTCGGCCAGCGCGGCCGGCCGGTCCAGGTGGTCCGCCGACTCCAGTCGGTGCAGCGTCCCCACCTGCCAGGTCGCGCCGTTGCGCCCGGTCAGGCAGCGCTGTTCGATGACGCCGAGCAGGCGGTCACGCTCCTGCGGGTCAACTCCCCAGCGGTCCAGCCCGTGGTGGGCCATCGGCAGCAGCCGGCGCAGCACCAGCTCGGTGACCGGCAGGTAGCCGAGGCCCGGCCAGTAGACCTGGGCGTCGATGCCGTGCCGCGCGCAGCTGGTGAAGTTCTCCTCGGCGGCGCTGAACGACATCTGCGACCACAGTGGCCGGTCGGACTCGGCCAACGCCCGGACCAGCCCGAAGTAGAAGGCGCCGTTGGCGATGGTGTCGAGCACCGTCGGCCCCGCCGGCAGCACCCGGTTCTCCACCCGCAGGTGCGGACGGCCGCGCCACACGTCGTAGACCGGCCGGTTCCAGCGGTAGACCGTGCCGTTGTGCAGGCGCAGCTCGGCTAGCTTGGGCACCCCGCCGGAGGCGAGCGCCTCGGCCGGGTCCTCCGGGTCGCAGACCGGCAGCAGCGCCGGGAAGTAGCGCACGTTCTCCTCGAACAGGTCGAAGACGTTGGTGATCCAGCGTTCGCCGAACCAGACCCGCGGCCGGACGCCCTGCGCCTTGATCTCCTCCGAGCGGGTGTCGGTGGCCTGCTGGAACAGGGGGATGCGGGTCTCCCGCCACAACTCCCGACCGAACAGCAGCGGCGAGTTGGCGCCCAGGGCCACCTGCACACCGGCGACGGCCTGCGCCGCGTTCCAGTAGTCGGCGAACTGGGCGGGACTCACCTGCAGGTGGAACTGGGTGCTCGTGCACGCGGCCTCCGGCGTGATCGTGTCGGCGGTGACGGCCAGCCGCTCCACCCCGTTGATCGCGATCCGCAGGTCCTCGCCCCGGGCGGCGAAGATCTGTTGGTTGAGCAGCTCGTAGCGCGGGTTGGCGGAGAGCGTGCCGGCGGTCAGGTGCTCCGCCCGCAGCGTCGGGAGGATGCCGATCATCACCATGTGCGCGCCGATGGTGCGGGCCTTCTCCTCGGCGGCGTTGAGGCTGGCGCGGACGTGCTCCTCGAACTCGGCGGTGCCGGTGCCGGTCAGCCGGCGGGGCGCCACGTTGATCTCCACGTTGAACTGGCCCAGCTCGGTCTGGAAACTCGGGTCGGCGACCGCGGCCAGCACGTCCGCGTTGCGCATGGTCGGCTGCGACGCGTCGTCGACCAGGTTGAGCTCGATCTCCAGGCCCGTCATGGGGCGGTCCACGTCGAAGCGGGACTCCCGCAGCATCTCGGCGAAGACGTCCAGACAGCGGCGCACCTTGTCCCGGTAGCGGGCCCGGTCCTCACGGCTGAAGGTCCGCGCGCCCACTTCTTCGCCCATGGTCACCACCCTGTCACCGCTGGTTCCCCTAAACCTCGCACGCTGGCGCAAGTGGGGGAAGAGCCGTCGGCCCCTTCTCTACCCAGCCGGGGCCCGGGTGATCCCCCTCGCCTCGTGCCGGTTCCCGCCGGTACGCGCCGACGGCTTCGCTACCATGGCCGCCCGAGAGGTGGTGGGGGTGCCGATGCGCGACAAGGTGACGAGGCTGTTCGTCGGGGCGGCGATCGCCGAGGCCTGTTCCTGGCTGGGTCTGCTCGTCGGCATGGCCGTCAAGTACGGCCCGCCCGCCAACGAGCTCGGCGTCAAGATCTTCGGGCCGGTCCACGGCGGTCTCTTCGTCGTGTACCTGGTGCTGGTCCTCGCGGTGGCCCGCCGGCACCGGTGGAGCCTGCTCGCGACCGTCGTCGCGCTGGCCTGCGCGGTGCCCCCGTTCGCCACCCTGGTCTTCGAGCGGTGGGCCAGCCGGCGGGGCATGCTCGGCGCGACGAGCGCCCCGGCGCGACGCGAACCCACCCCCGTCGGCTGACGGGCGCCCCCCGCCTCAGCTCAGCGCGGACCAGGCGGCGACGACGAGCAGCAGCAGCGCGCCGAGCACGGCCTGGAGCAGCAGCGGCGGGCCCAGGTGCGACCAGAGCGTCGCGGTACGCGGCGTGAGCAACTGCCCCGTGGTGAGATTGACGATCCGCTCGATTCGGGGTGGCAGCTCCGGGTCCCGCTGCGGGCGCACCGTGATCTGCACGTGGTCGGCCGGGTGCAGGGCGCTCTGCGGCAGGTGACCGTGCAGCTCGACCTCGCAGAGCCGGCCCGCGTTGTCGCGTAGCCGCAGCGGGGTCACCAGATATTCCGGGCCCTTCTTCAGGTCCTTCCAACGCCGCCGGTTGCCGGCGGAGAGGCCGGGCAGCACCGCGCGCACCAGCATCATCAGCAGCCCCGCCACCCCCGCCGCGGCGAGGACGGCGACCAGCACCGGCTGGCCGACCGAGACCTCGCGGGAGTAGCCGTCGAGCAGCCGGACGACCCGGCCGGTGACGATGCGCTCCGAGGGATGCACGATCCGCCGGGTATCGAGTCCGCTGTCCATGACCACCACCGAGAGTCCTGATCCGTTCACTGATGGTATCGGCGGCAGGCGTCGAACGGCGTGAATGAAACCTGGTCACGCCCTCACGTACGGCGAGGTGAACTCCGGGACGGCACGGGTAAGCGGGGGGCCGAGCTGGAAAGGGGTCGAGCATGCAGCTGTCCTTCCTGCGCCCGCTCTACGACCGCCCCGGGCCGTGGTGCTCGGTGTACCTCGACGCGTCCGCCGACACGCACGACGCCCACCCGGCGCTGGACCTGCGCTGGCGGGCCCTCCAGGGCCAACTGGTCGACCAGGGCGCCGACGAACCGACGGTCGCCGCACTGGACCGGGTGATCCGCGGCCACGATCCGATCGCGGGGGACTACGGCCTCGCCGCGTTCGCCACCGCCGGCCGCGTGGTGCTGACCGAGTACCTGTCCGCGCCGCCGCTGCGCGACCTCGCCTCGTACGGGCCGCTGCCGCACGTGATGCCGATGCTGGCCCAGCGCGGCGAACAGGTGGCCTGGGTGCGGGTGGTGGCCGACCGCACCGGCGCCGACGCGATGGCGGTCAGCGCCGGGGGCGTGCCGCGCCGGGCGCACATCGTCGGGCGCGAGGACTTCCAGCTGCGCCGGGTGCAGCCCGGCGGCTGGTCGCAGTCGCGCTACCAGCGCGCGGCCATGGAGGCGTGGCACCACAACGCCGGCGACGTCACCGCGGCCACCGTCGAGCTGGCCGAGAAGGTCGGCGCCGACGTGGTGGTGGTGGCCGGCGACGTTCGCGCCACCGGCATGATCGCCGCCCAGATGCCGGAGCGCTGGCAGGACCTGGTGGTGCGTACGGACGCCGGATCCCGCGCCGGCGGGGCCGATCAGACCGCGCTCGACGACCTCACCGTGCAGACCATCGCCGAGGTCGCCGACCAGCGGATCACGGCGGCGTTGGACCGGTTCGGCATGCAGGAGGACATCGGCGCCGGGCTGGACGCCGTGGTCGACGCCCTCCAGCGCGGCCAGGTCGAGACGATGCTGATCGTCGACGACCCGTCCGCCGACGGTGAGCTGTGGATCGGCCCCGAGGCCACCGAGATCGCCGTCGACCCGGGGCAGTTGGCCGCCATGTCGGTGGCCGACCCGCAGCGGGTCCGTGCCGACGCGGCCCTGGTGCGGGCGCTTGTCGGCACCGACTGCGAGCTGGCGGTGCTCGGCCCGGACGAGGCGCCCGACCTCGTCGACGGGGTGGGCGCGGTGCTGCGCTACGCGGACGCGAGCACGCCCGGGCGCGGCAATGGCTGACCGGACCGTGGCCGACCTGGTGGTCGACCGGCTGCTCGCCTGGCGGGTGCCCCGGGCGTTCGGCTACCCGGGGGAGGCGATCGCCCCGATCGTCGCGGCGCTGGACCGCACCGGCGGGGAGCCGGCGTTCATTCCGGCCCGGCACGTGGAGGCCGCCTCGTTCATGGCCACCGGGCACGCGAAGTTCACCGGCGGCATCGGGGTGTGCCTCGCCACCCAGGGGCCGAGCGCGGTGCAGCTGCTCAACGGCCTCTACGACGCCAAGCTGGACAGCAAGCCGGTGGTGGCGATCGTCGGCGAGGACATCTCCGGCCCGCTCGGCGGCGCGCACCAGGAGATCGGGCTGAGCCGCCTGTTCGCCGACGTGTGCAACCAGTTCGTCCGGTACGGCCGCAGCCCCGGCCAGGTGCCGGCGCTGCTGGACCAGGCGTTCCGCACCGCCGCCGCGACCCGCAGCCCGGTCTGCGTGGTGCTGCCGCGGGAGCTCCAGGAGGCCTCCGTGCCGGCGCTGGAGACGTACGCCGGGGGCGTCATCACCGCGACCCCCGGCGAGCCGCTGGCCCGGGTGCTGCCGCACGACGTGGACCTGGCGGCCGCCGCCCAACTGCTGGGCGCCGGCCAACGCCTGGCGATCCTGGTCGGGCAGGGCGGGCGCGGCGCCGAGGACGAGATCATCGCCCTGGCCGACCGGCTGGGGGCCGGGGTGGCCTGCTCGCTGCTCGGCAAGCCAGTCCTGGACGAGCGCCTGCCGTACCACGCGGGCGTGGTCGGCGAGGTGGGCACGCGCGCCGCGGCGGAGCTGATGGGCGGCTGCGACACGCTGCTGCTGGTGGGCACGAACGACCCGTGGACCGACTACCTGCCGATGCCGGGCCAGGTCCGGACCGTGCAGATCGACATCGACGGCCGCCGGATCGGCAGCCGCTATCCGGTCGACGTCCCGCTCGTGGGCGACGCCGCCGAGACGCTGCGCGCGCTGCTGGACCGAGTGCCCGACCGGCCGAACCCGCGATGGCGGGCCACCGTCGAGAACGCGGTGGACCGTTCGCGAGGCGAGGTGACCGATCGGGCCGCCGCGCCGGCCGAGCCGGTGAACCCGCAACTGGTCCTCCAGGAGCTGTCCAGCCGGGTACCGCGCACCGGGGCGCTCGCGGTGGACGTCGGCTCGGTCCTCTACTGGTACGCCCGCCACCTGGAGCTGCCACCCGGGGTCAACGCGCAGCTCTGCGGCACGCTGGGCTCGATGGGCTGCGCCCTCCCGTACGCGGTCGCGGCGAAACTCGCCGCGCCGGACCAGCCGGTCATCGCACTGGTCGGGGATGGCGCGATGCAGCTCAACGGCCTCGCCGAGCTGATCACCGTGTCGCACCACTGGTCCCGATGGCGGGATCCACGGCTGGTGGTGCTCGTGCTCAACAACCGCGACCACTCCGGGACGGGCGGCGGGCGGCAGCCGGTCACCGACGCGTCGCAGCGCCGCCCCGACGTGCCGTACGCCGGCTGGGCGCGGCTGCTGGGCCTGCACGGCGTCCGGGTCGACCGGCCGGAGCTGGTGGGTGCGGCGTGGGACGAGGCGCTGGCCGCGGACCGGCCGTCGGTGGTGGAGGCGGTGGTGGACCCGGCCGTGCCGCTGTCGCCGCCGGAGCCGGCCTTCGCGGACCTGCGGAGCGTGTTCGCCGAGGGCGACCCGAGCCAGCGGGTCCGGGAGCAGTTGGAGCGCCGGCTGTCGCTGGCGGCGGAGGAGCTCATCTGACCGGACCACCGGCGTGACGTGGCGGTGCCCCTACAGGGGCGCCGCCACGTCCGTCCGAGGGCGCCGCCCGGGTCCGGGGCAGGCGGGGCGAATCCGGGCCGGGCGGGACGGCGGACCCCGAGGCGGGCAGGGGCACCGCCACCGCCCGGGACCGGCGAAGGGCCGCCGACCTGCGGAATGATCCCGCCGGGTGGGTGACGGCCCGTTTGAACCGCATCGGGACGGGAAGCCGGGCCGCGTGGTGAGCGATCGAGGCAAGGTGGAGCCGGTGCACACGGTGCGCGAGGGGCTCATGGCCGACGGCGCCGGTCTGGCCGGCGACCGGGTCGTGTCGGCCGGCAGCACGGCCCGCGTCCTGGTCGCCGCCACGGCCCGTGCGCTGCGTGGCGCCGACTGCGCCGACCTGGGGCACACCGGGCCGGTGTCCCGGTTTCCCGGCGCTCCCGAGCCGGTTCGCCGCGCGGCGGTCACCCGGGCGGCCGGCCGGGTGGCGCTGACCCCCGGGCAGACCGCCGAGGTCGACGCCGAGCGGGTGGCCCGCTGGTTCGTCGACCAGTACGGGCGTGGCAGCTACCCGGGCGTGGTGCTGGGCTCGCCGCACGGCGCGGCGGCACACCTGGCGGTCGCCCTGGGGATGCCCTGGCTGCCGGCGGGCTTCGAGATGACGGTGCACTGGGCCCAGGGCGGGGTCGACCGCCCCGGCGGCGCGCTGGACCACGGGGCGGCGCTCACCGGGCGGCTGCTCGCCGGCAACGACGACCTGCACGTACGCCAGGTGCACTGCCCGGCCAGCCGGGGCGCGCTCGCCGGCGTCACGGTGTCCCTGACGGCCCGCTGGCGGGCCCTGCCGGCCGCGTACCGACGGTTCCTGGCCGACCGCCTCACGCCCGGCGCGCCGGTGCTGCTGCTGCGGGACGCGCGGACCTGGCCGGTGCTCGACTCCGGGCCGGGGCACAGCTTCCAGGTCGGCTGCCCGGGCAGCGGGCTGGACCCGGTGGACTTCCACCCGGACAGCCACGCCCTGCGGCAGGTGCTCCGCTCGGCCGGCGGGGACGCCGCCCGGTGGGAGGCGCCGCAGGTCTCCTCCGCGGCGGGTTACGCCGAACACGGCGTGGAGTCCGGTTTCGAACTCAGCGCCCGGGACTGGGCCGCGCGGGCGGGCCGCCGGCTGCACCGGGTGCTCTCGCCCCGGCCCGAGGCGCTGAGCGCGGCCGTCGCCGACCTCTACCGGCGGTGGCTGCGGGCGGCCGGCAAGACCGGCGACCGGCTGGTGGTGGAGTGCGGCCGGCTGTTGGACCCGTGGCAGGTGGTGCGCGCGGGGCTGGTGCCGTACTGGTGTGAGAACGCGACGCGGCGCAGCGTCGAGGGGGTCGAGTGGTGGCTCGCCGGCAGCGAGCCGTTCACCTCCGTGGACGTGCTGCCCGAGCCGCCCGGGGTCCGCTCGCCCGCGCTCGCCGGGCTGCCGCAGTGGCTGGCGGTGGCAGGCTTCGGCGGCCGGCGTCGGGCCCTGGACCGCACCGCGGCGCGCGGCTACCCGGTGACCTCGGTGCCCACCCGCCGGGCCACGGAGGTCCTCCGCGCCCAGCCGTACGACCTGCCCGTACCGCCTCCGATGGCCCCCGCCGAGGCCGTCGAGGTGCTCCGCGACAGCGGCACCCACCAGGGGTTGCTCGTCTCTTGAGGGCAGCACACCGAAACATCCTCGCGAACCCGGGATCCCGTGATTGAGTACCTACGGAGCGGGAACATCGCTGGCTGCTACGGCCTGATCACGCCCTGCAGCCCTGCGGTGTCGTCGCCCGTTGGCGTCCCAGTCACGTAACCCACTTCCGGCCCGGTGCGTGGCCTGACCACGCGCACGACCGGTTTCCCAAATCCGGGCGGGGGACCTTCCTGAGGGAGGCGCGGATGTTCGGACAGACCACCACAAGCACACCTCCACCCACTGAACGGGGCCTGGAGGACCTCGACGCGGCCGCTCTGGCATACGCGGCGCGGATCGCCGGGTTGCCACCCGAACGGCGGCAGGAGGCCCGTGACGACCTGGTCCGCTTCGCGCTGCCGTTCGCCGGCCGGCTGGCCCGCCGGTACCGGGGGCGGGGTGAGCCGCTGGAGGACCTGGAGCAGGTGGCCCGGCTGGGGCTGGTGAACGCCGTCGACCGGTACGACCCGGAACGGGGCTCCTTCACCGCGTACGCGGCGATCACCATCGTCGGTGAGATCAAGCGGCACTTCCGGGACCGGACCTGGGGCGTGCACGTGCCCCGCCGGCTGCGCGACCTGATCCTGGAGGTGGGGCAGGCGACCGCCGCGTTGACCAGCGAGCTGTCCCGGGCGCCCTCGGTGGCCGAGTTGGCCGAGCGGCTGGAGACGCCGGAGGAGGAGATCCTCGCCGCGCTGGAGTCGGCGGCCGGCTACAGCCCCGCGTCGCTGAACGCCCCGGTGGGCGGTGAGAGCTCCGCCGAGTTCGGTGACCTGGTCGGCGAGTCGGACAACGCGCTGGAGTCCGTGGACGACCGGGTCACGGTCAGCGGCCTGCTGCACCGGCTGCCCTGGCGCGAGCGGCGGATCCTGGCGATGCGCTTCTACGGCAACCAGACCCAGGCGGAGATCGCGGCCCGGTTCGGCATCTCCCAGATGCACGTGTCCCGGCTGCTGTCCCGGGCGCTCACCTGGCTGCGCCAGGCGATGCTCGCCGACGCTCCGCCGCCGTGGCAGAACGGCGCGGCCGAGTCCGAGCCGGCGAAGGCCCGGATCTCGGTGCGGCACAACGGCGACCGCGTGGTGGTGGAGGTCGGTGGCGAGGTGGACCGCGACGGCGCCAACCAACTGCGCCGGGCGATGCTGGAGGCGGTGACCGGCCAGCCGAGCGAGGTCGTCGTGGACCTGGTCGGCGCGGGCGGCTTCGACGCCGGTGGCATCGCCGCGCTGATGGCCGGTCGCGACGCCGCGGCCCGCACCGGGGTGCCGCTGCGGCTGACCCGGGTGCAGCCGGCGGTGCGCCGCTCGCTCACCGCCGCCGGTCTGGCCCCGGCCCGGGACTGAGGCCGCCGGGCGCTCGTCCCCGGCCGCGGGTCCACTCACCACACGCGGGCACGGGAGACACGACAGGGCCGGCACCGTCACCGGTGCCGGCCCTTCCTCGTGTACGCCGTCAGCGCTCCTCTTCGTGCTCCGGCGGGTCGCCGTGACTGCGCGGGTGCCGCCACTCCTGGTCCTGCGGCCCGCGCTGGGCACCCAGGTGGGTCTCCTCCGGCTCGTCGGTCTCCTCGAAGCTCGGCCGGCGGACCTGCGTCGGGTCCGGCACGTCCACCGGACGCGCGCCCGACTGCGGCGGCGGTTCGTACTCGGCGACCACCCGGGGACCGTGCGCGCCCTCGGCGGCCGGTGATTCCCGCACCTGGGTGACGTGCCGCAGTTCCTCACCGAATTCCTGGGGCGGTCGCGTGGTGCGCTGCGGCAGGTCCCGGCCGAGGTCGGCGACGAGTGGGCCGTACTTGGCGTCGAAGGCGGGGCGCTCGGAGCGGATGCGGGGCATCCGGTCGAAGTTGCGCAGCGGCGGCGGGCAGGTGGTGGCCCACTCCAGCGAGTTGCCGAAGCCCCAGGGGTCGTCGACGGTGACCATCGCCCCGTAGCGCCAGGACTTCCAGGCGTTGTAGATGAAGACCAGAGTGGACGCGCCCAGCACGAAGGAGGCGATGGTGGAGACGGTGTTCAGGGTGGTGAACCCGTCGCTGGGCAGGTAGTCGACGTAGCGACGGGGCATGCCCATGTTGCCGAGCCAGTGGTGCACCAGGAACGTGCCGTGGAAGCCCAGGAACATCATCCAGAAGTGCACCTTGCCGAGGCGCTCGTCGAGCAGCCGTCCGGTGAACTTGGGCCACCAGAAGTAGTAGCCGCCGAACAGCGCGAAGACCACCGTGCCGAAGACGACGTAGTGGAAGTGCGCCACCACGAAGTAGGAGTCGTGGGTGTGCCAGTCGACCGGCGGGCTGGCCAGCAGCACCCCGGTCAGCCCGCCGAGCAGGAACGTGACCAGGAAGCCGATGGCGAACAGCATGGGCGTCTCGAAGGTGAGCTGACCCTTCCACATGGTGCCGATCCAGTTGAAGAACTTCACGCCGGTCGGCACCGCGATGAGGTAGCTCAGGATGCTGAAGAACGGCAGGAGCACCTGGCCGGTGGCGAACATGTGGTGCGCCCACACGGTCATCGACAGGATCGTGATCGCGATGGTGGCGAGCACCAGACCGGTGTAGCCGAAGATCGGCTTGCGCGAGAAGACCGGGATGATCTCGGTGATGATGCCGAAGAACGGCAGCGCGATGATGTAGACCTCGGGATGGCCGAAGAACCAGAACAGGTGTTGCCAGAGCATCGGCCCGCCGGTCGCGGCGTCGTACACGTGCGCGTTGAGCAGGCGGTCCGCCGCCAGGGCCAGCAGCGCGGCCGCCAGCAGCGGGAAGACCAGGATCACCAGGACACTCGTGAAGAGCATGTTCCAGGTGAAGATCGGCATCCGGAACATCGTCATGCCGGGCGCGCGCAGCGTCAGGATCGTGGTGATCAGGTTGACCGCGCCGAGGATGGTGCCGAGACCGGAGACCACCAGGCCGATCACCCACATGTTGGCGCCGACGCCGGGGGAGTGCTCCACATCGCTGAGCGGCGTGTAGGCCGTCCAGCCGAAGTCCGCCGACCCGCCGGGCGTGGCGAACCCGGCGATCACCATCAGGCCGCCGAACAGATAGAGCCAGTACGCGAGGGCGTTGAGCCGGGGAAAGGACACGTCCGGCGCGCCGATCTGGATCGGCACGATGAAGTTGGCGAAACCGAAGGCGGCGGGCGTGGCGAACAGCAGCAGCATCACCGCGCCGTGCGAGGTGAAGAGCTGGTTGTACTGCTCCGGGGCGAGGAACTGCAGCCCGGGCCGGGCGAGTTCGGCGCGCATGATCATGGCCTCGATCCCGGCCACCAGGAAGAAACCGAACGAGGTGAGCAGGTAGAGGACGCCGATCTGCTTGTGGTCGGTCGTCGCGAGGAACTTGATCAGCGAGTTGCCGGGGACGGATTTGCGCAGCGGCCCGGGGTAACCGCCGAACCGGGCGGGGGCCAGGATCGCCGGTCCCCGGTCGCGGCCCGATTGCGTGGCGGCTCGTCTGGCCATGTGGCATCCCACCCCGTCATGTCAGTGAAGCGGACAGGGCGGGGCCTACCCGCCCCTTCTCCCATGTAACCAGGCTGACGGGGCGAATCTGGCGAATCAGGTCAGTTTGCCAATCCCGGTGCGTTCGTACGCAGCATGGCCCAGACGGCCTTACCGCTGCCCGCCTCGACGCTGCCCCAGCGTTGGGCCAACTCCCGCACCAGCAGCAGCCCTCGCCCGCCCTCGCCACCCAGACCCGGGTCACGGGGGCGGACCCCCGCCCGGCTCCCGTCGACCACGGCCAGGTGCAGGTAGGGGCGGCGCAGGGTCAGGGTGACCTGCATCGGCGTGCCGGCGTGCCGGACCGCGTTGGCGACCAGCTCGGTGAGCACGACCGAGGCCGGGCCGACCGCCTCCGGCAGGTTCCAGCGCGCGCACGCGTCCGCCACCAGGTCCCGGGCGCGGCGGCAGGCCTCCGCCACCGGCTCCAGCCGGGCCCGCAGCCGTGGCGCGCTGGCGGCTCCGGCCACCCGGCTCGCCTCGGCCCGGTCCCGCCGTACCGGCACCGCCCGACACGCCGTGGACTCCGCCAGCCACCGCTCGGCGTCCGGCGGCGGGTCGCACAGCACCACCGGCACGGCCGGCCACTCCTCCGCACGCCGGGCCGCGGCGGCGAACACGGACAGCGCCAACCGGTCCCGGACGGTGATCCCCGCGAGGTCGACCACCAGCGCCTCGGGCTGAGCCGCCAGGCAGTCGTCGAGCACCTCGTACACCGAGCGCATGGTGCCCAGGTCCAGCGGTCCGGCGAGGCGGACGACCGTGACCGGGGAGCCGTCGCACACCTGGTAGGTGATCCCGCTCGCCATCAGCGCCCTCTCCGCGTCTCGTCGGTGGGACTGCGGGAACTACCCGCCGAACCGGTCGGGCAAACCGAACGCGGTGCCGGCAGCGTAGGCGGCGGTCAACGGTGGGACCGCGCGCTGAGCAGCCCGAACGCGAGCATGACGAGACCGAGTCCGAGGTGCAGCCAGTCGCCGGCGGGGTTGAGCGGAAGGAAGTTCGCCCCGCTGTCCCGGTCCACGACCACCCCGTAGAGCCAGAGGACCAGATAGAACGTGCCGCCGCCGACCAGGAAGGCCCGGGCGCCGGTGGCGGTGCGCGCCAGGACCAGCCCGCCCACCCCGGTGAGCAGGTGGACGAGGTTGTGCAGGACCGAGACCTGGAGCGCGCCGAACAGCATCGCGTCGGAGTGGTGGCCGGCGAACCGCAGCGCCGGAAAGTCGCTGGTGACCCCGGGCAGGAAACCGAGCAGGCCGAGGAGCAGGAACACCACGGCGACGACGCCGGCGCCCCGCCGGACCGGAGGCTTCCCGTCGGCCGGGTTGGCCCGGGCCCGGGCGTGCGCCATCGGTCCGGTCACCACGGCCTCCTCCCCGCACCCGCCGTCCGGTGGTGCGTCGCCACCCGTCCGCACCAGCCGGAGCTGAGAAGGCGCGGCTACCCACCGTCCGCCCGGGCAAACCGGACGTCGGCCCGGGCGGCGCCGGCCGCCGTCGTCCCGTCGAGGGGCTCAGGCGGCCCGGCGGCGGGTTCGGTCGCCCTGGCGGCGCGTGGCGGCGGTGCTCAGGCGGCCTGGAGGCGGCGCGCGGCGGCGGTCCGGCGGACGTGCTCGTACAGGGCGACGTACCGCTGCGCCATCACCTCCGGGGTGAACCGGAGGGCCGCCTCGCGTCGGCACTCGGCCGGGTCGACCAGACTCGCCTCCCGGACGAGGTCGCCCAGCTCCTCCTCGTCGGCGGTGAGCAGCCCGGTCCGGCCGTGTTCCACCAGCTCGGGCAGGCAGCCCCGCGCGGTCGCGACCACCGGGGTGCCCAACGCCAGGGACTCGACCACCGCGGTACCGCCGGGCTCCTCCCAGCGCAGCGGGAACAGCGACGCGCGTGCCCCGGCGAGCAGGTCGTCGCGTTCCTGCCCGGCGACCGTGCCCAGCCAGCGCACCCGGTCCCCGTCCACGTACGGCGCCACCTCGTCGAGGAAGAACCGGGCGTCCGGGTTCTGCCGGGCCTCGTCGCCGGCCGCCGTCAGGTCCTCCGGACGGTGGTACGGGCCTACCGGGCCGGCCAGCACCAGGCGGAAGCCCGCCCGGTGGGCGAGCCGAGCGCCGACGTCCTGCCCCTTGCCCGGGTTGATCCGGCCGAGGATGACGACGTGGTCGCCCTTGACCGGCGTCGGTCGGCGGTCGGCGCCCACCGCCAGCGGCGTCGACAGGTGCACGTGGCCGACGGAGTGGTCCCGCAGCGCCTGCGGCGCGCGCGCCAGCTGGGAGGCGGAGACGCCGTTGACCCGGACCCGGTCGCCGCCGTCCAGGTTGCCGTAGAGCGCGGGGTGCTTGGCCAGGTCCCAGTGCAGCGTGTGCAGCACCGCCGGGGCGTCCGGACCCATCGCGGCCAGCGTGGCGAGGCCGACCGCCTCCACGTGGTCGTGCACCAGGTCGATGTCGTCGCGGGCGTGCAGCTCGCGCACCACCCCGGACAGGTGCGCCTGGGAGATGCCGCACACCTGGTTGTACGGGCGCTGCAGCGCCGCGAACTGCCCGTCGGGGAAGACCGACACCCGCTCGTCGACCGGCAGGGTGCTGCTGCCGACCGAGGCCAGCACCACCCGTACGCCCAGCCGCCGCAGCTCCGGCACCAGCGTGGCGACCACGTTCTCGATGCCGCCGTAGCCCGGCGGCGGCACGGACAGCCAGGGCCCGGCGTTCATCAGGACGGTGAGGCTCATCGGTCCCGACCTCCCTCGCCGGTCCTCACGCCGCCACCCGGCGGTGCGGCAGCCGGTGCCGCAGGTGCGCCAGCGGCGGGCGCTCCTCGATCGAGACGTCGCTCACCACGATCTCCCGCTCCAGGTTGGGCAGGGACTCCGAGCCGCCCCGGCGGAACTGGGTCAGCAGGGCTCCCGGCGTGACGTCGGGGGCCGCCCAGCCGCGCCGCTGAAGCCGCGACCAGACGGTGAGCATGATCTGCGCCGACATCCGGCCGAGCGCCGCGGTGTCCTGGTGGCGGTGCTTGCGCTCGCCCAGGTCGACCTGCGCCAGCGCGTCCAGCCCCACCAGCTCCAGCAGGTCGATGAGCATGGCCGTCTCCACCCCGTAACCGGAGACGAACGGCACCCGCGAGAGCGTCTCGCGCCGGCCGGCGTACTCCCCGGCGAGGGGCTGGACGAAGCCGGCCAGCTCCGGCCAGAACAGGTTGAGCAGTGGGCGGGCCATCAGTTCCGTGACCCGGCCGCCGCCGTCCTGCTCGACGCCCGCCGTCCCGACCAGGGGCCGGTGGTAGAAGCCCTTGACGAACTCGACCGAGTCGTCGGTGAGCAGCGGGCCGACCAGACCGGTCACGAAGTGCGGGCGGAACTCCCGCAGGTCGGCGTCGACGAACGCGACCACGTCCCCCTCGGCGGCCGCGAGCCCGGCCCACAGCGCGTCCCCCTTGCCGGTCAGCCGCGGCAGCCCACGGGTCATCGCGTCCTGGCCGACCACCTCCGCCCCGGCGGCCCGGGCCACCTGCGCGGTGCGGTCGGTGGACCGCGAGTCCACCACGATCAGCTCGTCGACGAGCGGCACGCGGTCCATGAGGTGTTCCCGGATGGTCGCCACGATCGCGCCGACCGTGGCCTCCTCGTTGCGGGCCGGCAGGACCACGCTGACGCGGCTTCCGCCCTTGGCCCGGACCAGTCGCCGCGGCGTCCAGTCGCCGGCGGACCCGGTCCGGTAGGTCGCCCAGGCCTCCACCACCGGTGATACGGCCGGTTCTTCATCCCGCACGGGCACCCCCAGGTCGTCGCGGAAACGCTTGCCAGGTTTTCCCAGTCCCGACCTCGCGTTAACCGAATCATCCCTAACAGCTTGATCACGTAGCTTCCACCGTCCCGTTCCGCCGGAGTGAACGTTTGATTGCATGGCTGCGGGGAGAGTGTTCGCACGGGAAGCGTGACGAAGGGGGCTGGTCGGATGCGGGTGTGCCGGGTGGGACTGGTCGGGGCGGGCGGGGTGGCGCAGCGGCACGCGCGGGTGCTCGCCGGTTTCGGCGACACCGAGCTGGTCGGGGTGACCGACGTGCGGCCGGCGGCGGCCGAGGCGCTGGCCGGCGCGTACGACACGCGAACCTTCACCGGCGTCGACGACCTGCTCGCCGCCGCCCCGGACGCCGTCTACGTGTGCCTGCCGCCGTTCGCGCACGGCCCGGTGGAGGAGGCGATCGTCGCCGCCGGGGTGCCCCTGTTCGTCGAGAAACCCGTCGCGGTGGACCTGGTCACCGCCGAGCGGATCGCCGACCTGGTGGCGCGGCGCGGCCTGTTGACCGCGGTCGGCCACCACTGGCGCTACCTGCCGGTCGTGGAGCGGGCCCGGGAACTGCTCGCCGGCCGCCACGTCCGGATGGTCAACGGCACCTGGTGGGACAAGCTGCCGCCGGTCGACTGGTGGTCGCGGCGGGACCGCTCCGGGGGGCAGGTCGTGGAGCAGGCCGCGCACGTGCTGGACCTCGTCCGGACGCTGGTCGGCGAGGTCACCGAGGTGACCGCGTACGGCGACGGCACCCCGCCGCCGGTCGACGGTGCCGACATCGACTCGGTGACCGCCGCCGCCCTGCGGTTCGACAGTGGCGCGGTCGGCACCCTGAGCGCCGCGTGCGTGCTCGGCTGGAAGCACCGGGCCGGGCTGGAGATCCTGGCCGACGGGCTGGCCCTGACGGTCACCGAGGAGGGCCTGCTGGTCCGCGACGCCGACGGCGAACGCCGGCTGCCCGCCGACCCGGAGGCCGCCCGGGTGGCGGTGGACCGGGCGTTCGTGGACGCCGTCCGGGGTGTCGGCGACGACGTGCGCGTCCCGTACGCGGAGGGGCTGGCCACCCACCGCCTCGCCCTCGCGCTCGCCGACTCGGCGCGCACCGGGGCGCCCGTACGCCTGCCGACGCCGACCGCCGCGGTGCCGGACCCGGGGGTGACCGTCGATGCGTGACCGGGTGGTGGTGGTCGAGGGACCGGGCCGGGTGGCGCTGGTCGAGCGGGAGGCCGCACCGGTGCGCCCGGGCACGTTCCGGGTGGAGACGCTGTTCAGCGGTGTCTCGGCCGGCACCGAGCTGACGTACGTCAAGGGCACCAATCCCTACCTCACCGTCACCTGGGACGCCGACCTCGGCCTGTTCCGCCCCGGCACGGCCGGGACGCCCTATCCGGTCGAGCGGCTCGGCTACATGCAGGTGGGCCGGGTCGTGGAGAGCCGGACACCGGCGGTCGCCGTCGGCGCCGTCGTCGCGATGACCTACGGCCACCGCACCGGCTGGGTCGCCGACCCACTCGCCGAGCGGTTCGTGCCCCTGCCCGACGACCTGGACCCGATGCTCGGCGTCTACGCCGCCCACATGGGCCCGATCTGCGCGAACGGGCTGTTGCACGCCGCCGCCGACCTGCACGGCACGGACGTTCGGTCGCTGGGCGACGGGGTGCGCGGACGTCGGGTGGCGGTGGTCGGCGCCGGCGTCGTGGGCCTGTTCACCGCCCTGTTCGCCCGCCGGCACGGTGCGGCCTCGGTGGTGGTGCTCGACCCGACGGCCGCGCGCCGCCGGGTCGCCGAGGCGCTCGGCCTGGACACCCTCGACCCGGACGCGGACGACCCGGCGGTCGTGCTCAAGACCCGCTGGGCCCACCAGGCCGGGGACCGCGGCGCGGACGTGGTGTTCCAGTGCCGGGGCCGGGACTGGGCCCTGCACCTGGCCCTGCGCCTGCTCCGGCCGCAGGGCACGGTGATCGACCTGGCCTTCTACCAGTCCGGCGCGGAGGCGGTCCGGCTGGGCGAGGAGTTCCACCACAACGGGCTGTCGCTGCGGTGCGCCCAGATCGGGCGGGTCCCCCGTGGGCTCGCTCCCACCTGGGACCGGGAGCGGCTGTCCGCCGAGACCGTCGACCTGCTGCGCGCGGACGGGAACAGGATCCGCGCGCACCTGGTCTCGGCGCGGGTCCCCTTCGACGAGGCGCCCGCCCTGCTCACCGACCTGGCCCAGCGCCGACGGCAGGAACTGCAGGTCGTGTTCACCCCCTGAGCAGGCGATCACCGGCGGAACCAGATCGGGTCGACATGCTGCCCGGGTGGGACGCGGAACGGGCCCAGGTTCGCGTACCGTTGCCGCTCATGGGTGTGTCGCAACGGTTGAAGAGCAGGTTCCGGCGGTTCCTCGAGCGCCCGGGGACGACGGTGGACCTCGCCCCGCTGGAGAAGCTGCTGCCGGCGATCGAGGCGCGCGAGGAGGAGCTCGCCGCGCTCGACGACGCCGAGCTCACGGAGGCCGCCGGCAAGGCCACCGGCTACGAGGAGATCTGCGCGATCGGCCGGGAGGCCGCGCGCCGCGGGCTCGACCAGCGGCCCTACGACGTCCAGCTGCTCGGCGCGATGTCGCTGCTCTCCGGCAAGGTCGCCGAGATGGCCACCGGTGAGGGCAAGACCCTGACCGCGACCGTCGCCGCC
Source organism: Micromonospora krabiensis (assembly GCF_900091425.1). GTDB lineage: Bacteria > Actinomycetota > Actinomycetes > Mycobacteriales > Micromonosporaceae > Micromonospora > Micromonospora krabiensis. The sequence continues at coordinate 1,849,466 of NZ_LT598496.1, read as the reverse complement.
TACGGGCACGTCCGGATGGGCAACGGCCCGGTCCACGTGCTCACCGTCAACGACTACCTGGCCCGCCGCGACGCGCAGTGGATGGAGCCGGTCTACACCCTGCTCGGTCTCACCGTGGGCTGGGTCAACGAGGCCTCCACCCCGCAGGAGCGCCGCGACGCGTACGCCTGTGACGTCACCTACGTCTCGGTCAGCGAGGCCGGCTTCGACTTCCTGCGCGACCAGCTGGTCACCGACATCGAGGATCGGGTGCAGCCGCCGCTGCGCACGGCGATCGTCGACGAGGCCGACTCGATCCTGATCGACGAGGCCCGGGTGCCGATGGTGCTCGCCGGCTCGGTGCCCGGCGAGCAGGACCCGGTGCACGCCGCCGCCGCGCTGGTCCGTGGCCTGCGTCGGGGCAAGCACTACACCGCGGCCGAGGACGGCCGCAGCGTGGCCTTCACCTCCGCCGGCCTGGCCGCCGTCGAGGCCAAGCTGGGCATCGACCTCTACGACGAGGAGCACGTCGAGCAGCTCTCCGCGGTCAACGTGGCGCTGCACGCGCACGCCCTGCTGCACCGTGACGTGGACTACATCGTCCGCGACGGCTCGGTCGAGTTGATCGACGAGATGCGCGGCCGGGTGGCCCAGCGTCGCCGCTGGCCGGACGGTCTCCAGGCCGCCGTGGAGGCCAAGGAGGGGCTCGACGCCACCGCCGAGGGCGAGGTGCTGGGCACGATCGCCGTGCAGGCGTTCATCGGGCTCTACCCGAAGGTCTGCGGGATGACCGCGACCGCGGTGCTGGTCGGCGACCAGCTGCGCGAGTTCTTCGGCCTCGAGGTGGCGGTGATCCCGCCGAACACGCCGTGCGTCCGCGAGGACGAGCCGGACCGGATCTACGCGACCCGGGCGGAGAAGGAGGAGGCGCTGATCGACGAGATCCGCCGCTGCCACTCCGCCGGCCGGCCGGTGCTGGTCGGCACCCTGGACGTGAAGGAGTCCGAGGGCCTGGCCGCCGGGCTGCACGCGGCGGGTGTGCCCTGCGTGGTGCTCAACGCCAAGAACGACGACGAGGAGGCCTCGATCATCGCCGAGGCCGGCGCGTACGGCGCGGTGACGGTCTCCACCCAGATGGCCGGTCGCGGTGTCGACATCCGGCTCGGCGGCAGCGACCAGTCCGACCGGGACCGGGTGGCCGACCTCGGCGGGCTCTACGTGATCGGCAGCGGCCGGCACGACAGCCGCCGGGTCGACGACCAGCTGCGTGGCCGCGCCGGCCGGCAGGGTGACCCGGGTGGCTCGGTGTTCTTCGTCAGTCTGGAGGACGACCTCGTCGTCCGGCACGCGGCCGACTCGGTGCCCGCGTCGCCGCGGATGAACGCCGACGGTCTGGTCACCGACGAGCAGGTCGACTACGCGGTGGAGCACGCCCAGCGGGTCGCCGAGGGCGTCAACCACGAGATCCACCGCAACACCTGGCGCTACAGCGTGGTGATCGAGCAGCAGCGCAAGGCCCTCGCCGAGCGGCGCGAGCGCCTGCTCACCAGCGACGTGGCCGCGCTCATGCTGCTGGACAAGATGCCCGAGAAGGCCGGCGAGATGGACGAGGACCTGCTGGCCCGCGTCGCCCGCTCGATCGCGCTCTTCCACCTCGACCGGCTATGGGCCGAGCACCTGGCCGAGCTGTCCGAGGTCCGCGAGGGTGTGCACCTGCGGGCGCTGGGCCGGCTCGACCCGCTCGACGAGTTCCACCGGGCCGCCGTGCCGGCGTTCAACGCGCTCATTCCGGAGATCGAGGCACGCACGCTCGCCACCTTCGCCGAGACCGAATTCGACGACGACTGGGAGCCGGACGAGGCGGACCTGGTGCGCCCCAGCGCCACCTGGACCTACCTCGTCCACGACAACCCGTTCGGCTCCGAGCTGGACCGGTTGATCGCGGCGGTGGGCCGGCGGCTCACCGGCGCGCCCCGCTGACGTCAACGGGGTCCCGTTCGACCGTCCTGGCCCGGACGGGACCCCGTTACGTCCGTTTCGACCCATGTTCCCGGGGTAGTAGGGGCGGGTCCGGAGACTCGGGAGAGCAGATATGACGCACGTGAAGACATCGGCCGGGCGCGTCGCCGCGGGGCCCGAAGCGAGGGCTGTGACCCGGTGAACCTGGACACTCAGCAACCGGTGGTGGAGACCGTCGGCGCGCTGGAGACCGCCGCGCTGCTCCGCGAGCTGACCGCCGGCCTCATCGCCGTGACCGATTTCGATGAGGCGTTGGCCGCCCTCGTGCGGATCACGCGGGACGCGGTGGCCGGCGTCACCTGGTCCGGCTTCACCGTCCTGCGTGCCGGTGAGCCGTCCGGCGGCGCGGCCTCCGAGCCGCGGCTGGCCGACCTGGACGACCCGCGGCGCGGGCCCGACTCGCCGGCGATGGAGGCCATCCGCCGGCGGGAGATGGTGCTGTCGGAGAACCTCGGCCGGGAGAGCCGCTGGCCGCAGTGGCGACCGCGCGCCGTCGACCTCGGCGTCCACGGGGTGATCTCCGCACCGCTCGACGTCGACGACCACGTGCTCGGCGCGATCAACCTGTACGCCGACGCCCCCGACCGGCTGGGCACCCAGCACCAGCTCACCGCGATGCTGCTCGCCGAGCACGCCGGCCTGCTGCTGGCGGCCGTCCGGGACCGGGCCCACCGGCTGGCGGTGGCGGGCGAGTGGGACGCCGCGCTGTTGCACGACGGCGTCGTCGGGCAGGCCGTCGGCGTGATCATGACGCAGCGGGGCTGCCCCGCCGAGGAGGCCCTCGACGTCCTGCGCACCGCCGCCTCCTCGCTCGACATCCCGCTCCGCGAGGTCGCCGAGCGGCTGGTCCGCACCGTGGCCCGGCCCCGGGAGAGCTGAGCCGTCCCCGTCGTGTCGTTTCGTCCCGGGTGCGCCCGGGTAGCACTCTGGGCTCAGAGAGCGGAGCCGACCAGGGGGAGGGAACGATGCAGAGCCGGCTGCGGGTCCAGGGGCACCCGATCCAACCGATGCTGGTGACGTTCCCGTACGGGCTCTTCGTCAGCGCGGTCGTCTTCGACCTGACCGACGTGATCGGCGGACCCGCCTTCCTCGGCGAGGTCGGCTACTGGACGGCCGTGGCCGCCCTGGTCGCCGCCGGACTGACCGCGGTGGCCGGCATGGTCGACCTGTGGGACGTGCCCGGCGGCCGGACCCGGCGCACCGCCGTCGCGTTCAACCTGGTGAACCTGGCGATGGCCGGGCTGTTCCTGGTGGCCTGCCTCATCCGGTCCGACGCTCCGCAGCGTGGGGCCTCCGTCCCGATGCTCGTCACCGAACTGGTCGCCCTGACCGTCGGCGCCGTGGGCGTACGCCTCGGCGCGCGGCTCGTCCAGCGGTTCGACGAGTCCGGCGCCGAGGAGACCAGCTTCGACGCCCTGCCCGGCGTCGCCGGCTCAACCGTGGAGATCGTCCGACCCCGACCGTGAGCCGTCGTGAACTCCGTTGCGCTGCCACGGGCGGCCCGGCAGGCTCGCCCGGGTGACGACCGACCCGGACTTCGCGAAGCTGATCGCCGAGGGCGCGGCCGCGCCCGTCGACGGCTGGGCCTTCGACTGGCTCGCCGGCCGGGCCACCGAGGAGCGGCCGCCCTGGGGGTACGCCCGGTTGGTGACCAGCCGGATGGCCGGCGCCGACGCCGCGCTGGACGTGGACACCGGCGGCGGGGAGGTGCTCGCCGAGGTGCCCCGACCGCCCCGGCTGCTGGTGGCCACCGAGGGCTGGCCGCCGAACGTCGCGGTCGCCCGCCGGACCCTGGCCCCGCTCGGCGCCACCGTCGTGGCGGTCACCCCGGACGCCCCGCTGCCGTTCCGGGACGCCTCGTTCGATCTGGTGGTCAGCCGGCACCCCGTGCGCACGGACTGGCCGGAGACCGCCCGGGTGCTGCGGCGCGGCGGCACGTTCCTGTCGCAGCAGATCGGGGCGGGCACCGTACGTGAGGTCAGCGAGGCGATCCTCGGCCCGCTGCCGCCGCCCACCCAGCGGCACCCGGACCAGGCCGTGGCGGCCGCCCGGGCCGCCGGGCTCACCGTGGTCGACCTGCGCGAGGCCACGCTGCGTACCGTCTTCCACGACATCGGCGCGGTGGTCTGGTTCCTGCGGAAGGTCGTCTGGACGGTGCCCGGCTTCACCGTGGACCGGTACCGGGCGGAACTGCTCGCCCTGCACCACCGCATCCGGGCCGAGGGTCCCTTCGTGGCCCACGCCCGCCGCTTCCTGATCGAAGCCCACCGCTGACGAGCCCCCGGTCGCCCCTGCCCCCGGCGATCCCCGGGCCGGGACCGGGCCGGGCCGGGCCGGGGGCGTGGCGCGGAGGGGGTGGTCAGGGGTGGGCGGACTGGTGGTGGGTGGCCAGGACGTCCTCGCCGAAGTCGCTGGACGGGCGGCGCAGCACCGTGTGCGCGTGGTTGCCGTCCTCGGTGGTGTTGTCGTACTCGATCAGCAGGTCGTCGCTCTGCACCCGGTAGTAGTGGCGCTGGCCGGGGCGGGTCGGGCCGGCCCACGCGAAGTGCCGCTCCCGCCCGTCGAGGCGGCGCGCCTCCCGGACGGCCAGCTCGGGCGGGAGCCGGTCCAGGTAGAGGGCGACGAGCTGGTCGAGCAGCGCCCGGCCGGTGGGGCCGAGGCGGTCCGCGGGCACGCCGAGCGGTTCGAGGGGCGCGTCCACCCGGGGTCGGGTGGCGCTGACGATGTCGCCGGGCGCCTCGTCGGCGATGATCGCGGCGGCGCGGGCGGCCGGTCCCATCGCGGCCAGCAGCTCGCGGCCGAGGTCCTCCTCGACGCCCAGCGGGCGGGACACCGGGCGGCCCGCGTGCCGGACGGCGGCCGGGTTGGCACCGAAGAAGATCGGTGCGGGGGAGACCCGGTCGTCCACCACCGTCATGCTGACCGACAGGTGATGCCCCTCCAGCCGCCACGCCCAGCGGTCGTCGCGGTGCGGGTCTCCGAAGACCGCCACCCAGTAGTCGCCGCTGTGCCGGCCCCGGCGCCACTCCTCGGCCCGGTCGAGCACCTCCTCCAGGGCGATGATCGCCATCGCCTGGGCGTACGCGGCCGGGCTCAGCGCCGTCGCCAGCAACCGGTGGGCGGCCTTGCGGCCGGCGACATCCAGGTCGGCGAGGCAGACCCCCGGACGGGGGCGTGGCCGATACTCCAGCCAGCGCCGGGCGCTCTCGTCGTCGAACCGGTACGCCGCGGCGGCGCGCGCCGGCTCGTCCAGTGTGGCCAGCAGCGCCGTGCCGGCGGCGCGCATCTGCTCGGGCAGGGGATCCTCCACCGCCCCTGTATACCGGCTGTCGTCCCGGCCCGCCCGGCGGTCACTCCGCTCGGAGCAGGGCCAGCATCTCGGGCAGGTCGAAGAAGCGGGCGGTGTCCACGGCCGACGGCGTGCCCAGGTCGGGGTCGGCGCCGGCGTCGAGCAGCGCCCGTACGGCGTCGGCGCTGCTGCGGAAGACCGCCGCGGCGAGCGCGTTCTGTCCCCGGTCGTTGGTGCGGGTGTGGTCGGCGCCCCGGTCGAGCAGGGCGGCCACGGTGTCCGGGCGGGCGTGGTAGGCGGCCAGGATCAGCAGGGTGTCGCCCCGGTCGTTGGTCAGGTTGACCGGCAGGCCGGCGTCGACCTGCGCGGCGAGTTCCTCGGTGGCGCCCGCCCGGGCGAGGTCGAACATCCGGTGTGCGAACGCCAGCGTCGCGGCGTCGAGTTCCTCGCTCACCGGTCCAGGTTAGGCGTGCGCCCACGTTCCCGCAGGGGTGAGACCTCACACGCCCACCACCGGTGGCGGCCCCGCCTGGTACGGTCCTCGCCCGGCGGTGGGGGAGGACGATGGACGACCGGGTGTACGTGGGCAACGCCGGCGCGGACGGCGCGGTCAACGCGGGGTGGCTGCTCGGGCACTTCATGCCACCGGGCGACCCGCGGCACAGCACCGAGGTCGAGGTGAAGTGGGGCGTCCACCCGGCGGGGGAGGCCCGGGCCCGGTGGGCGACCGGGGAGCGGCGTACGGCGCTGCTGGTGCTGGTCAGCGGCCGGTTCCGGGTCGAGTTGCCGGACCGCACGGTGGTGCTCGGTGAGCCCGGTGACTACGTGGTGTGGGGTCGGGGCGTCGACCACAGTTGGTACGCGGAGACCGAGTCGGTGGTGCTGACCGTGCGCTGGCCGTCGGTCCCGGGCTACCGGGTGGGACCGCCGGTGCGGCGCTGACCTGGGGCGGTCGAGCCTTCGCCCCGCGTCCCAGCATACGGAATGCCTACTAAACCGATAGGGTTTGCCGCCTAGAGTGGAGGGCGACCCCGCCGCCCGACCCGCGAGGACCTCATGAACCGCGACCGCCCGGAGCCCGACCTGCTCGCCGTCGCCGCCCGGTGGGCGGTCGAGCCCGCCGACTGGCCGGTGCCGCTGCGTTTCGATCCCGCCGAGCGCTGGTACGCGCGCCTGGCCGCCGCCGCCGACCACGAGGTGTGGGCGCTGAGCTGGCTGCCCGGCCAGGGCACCGACCTGCACGACCACGGTGGCTCGGCGGGCGCGTTCCTGGTGGTCTCCGGGACGTTGACCGAGGAGACGGTCAGCGGTGGTCGGCTGCGCCCGCACCGGCTCGCCGCCGGCAGCGGGCGCCGCTTCGGCGCCCGACACGTGCACCAGGTCACCAACCGCGACGCCGAGCCGGCCGTCAGCGTGCACGTCTACCGCCCCGCCCTGCGTCGCATGACGCGTTACACAATCACCGAGGGTCGGCTCCGGGCCGCCGACGTGGCCGAGGCCGGCGTCGCCTGGTGACCTCCCGCTGTCCCGGACCCACCGTCCGCCATCGTTCCCGGAAGGAACCGCGCATGCACCAGTCCCGCGCCACCCGCTGTCCGGCCCCGGTCCCGCCGCCGGGCTCCCGCGGCATCGACGAGATCCTGGCCGCGGCCCGCGCCCGGCTCGCCCGGCTCGACCCGGAGCAGGCGCACCTGGCGTACCGCGCCGGCGCGCTGCTCGTCGACATCCGGCCGGCCGCCCAGCGGGCCGCCCACGGCACCGTGCCGGGCTCCCTCGCCGTGGAGCGCAACGTGCTGGAGTGGCGGTTCGACCCCCGCTCGTCGGCCCGACTGCCCCAGGCGGTCGGCTACGACCTCCAGGTGATCATCATCTGTCAGGAGGGCTACACCTCCTCGCTCGCCGCCGCCGCTCTCCAGGACCTCGGGTTGCACCGGGCCACCGACGTCATCGGCGGGTTCGCCGCCTGGCGGATCGCCGGCCTTCCGGCCCTCGGCCCGACCGCGCTGCGGCCGTCCCCTCTCGCGCCCCCGGTGACCGCCGACCGGGCGCTTCGCTGACCGTCACGCTCGACCGGGCGTGGCGGGCGTACGCCGTCACAGGAGGCACCATGTCCGCCGTCGCCATCTCTCCACGGCCCCACCCGCCGGTCCGCACCGACCGCACCGGTCCGGCCCGGTCCCCGGCCACCCTCACCCTCACCGTCGACCTCGCGTCGGGTTCGCTGACGCCGCGGCTGGCCCGCCTCCTCGACCTGATCGGGGAACTCGCCGAGTCGGGGGAGGGGCGGCTGCGCGCCGGGGGCGCCGTCCCGACGCCCCGCACTCCGGAGTTCGTCCCCGCCGGCCCAAGCGCCGCCGTGGACCCGCCCGCCGCGCGGCCGGACGAGGTCCGCATCCTGGCCGGCTCCCGGGTCGTACGCCACGGCGACCGTGCCGTCCCGCTCACCCGGATCGAGTACGACCTGCTGCTGTTCCTGGCCGAGCGACCCCGGCGGGTGTTCACCCGGTTGCAGCTGCTCGCGAACGTCTGGGGCTACGAGCACGCCGTAGCCCGTACGGTCGACGTCCATGTGCGGCGGCTGCGCGCCAAGTTCGGCGTGGACACGCCCGTGGTCACCACCGTCTACGGCGTGGGCTACCGGCTGGCCGACGACGCGCCGATCGCGGTCGACCCGACCCGCTGACCCGCCGGGCCGACGTGGCACGCCCGGGAGAACGGGCGTGCCACGTCGGCGTGTCCGGGAGCGGCACGCCGGGCGGCGGTGCGCCCCGGTGGGCGTGTCCGGCCCGGCTTCGTGTCCCGTCCCCGTGACGGTGGGCTCCACATGGGAGCGCGACCGTCCGAGGTCGCCGGGCCGGCGCCCGGCACCGAGGGTGGCGTCCGGGACCGAACGTGAACCGGGCGGGCACCCCCCGTATCGGGTCATCTCGTCGACTCTGCTGTAATCATCAGGCTTCGTACGCAGAGCGAGCAGACGGCTCCGATGTGTTCGTCAATTGTCACATTCATGCAACGCAGCCGCCTCTTGACCCTCGCACGGGCGCCGGGAAGCATCGATGAAGCGGCGTCCCGGGCCGTGGGGAGATACCCGGACCAGCCAAGGAGGACCATGTCGGTCAGCCCCGCCTCGTCGCGCGCCGGATGGCATACGTCCCAACCCGCGGTCCCCGGTCGACCCCCGGGCGGCCAGCGCCGCCCGGCGAACACGGCGTCCGCGCCGGTGCTCACCGTGACACTCTCCATCCCGCTCGCCGCCGAGGAGACGCTGACGCCGCCGGCCCGTCGGCTGCTGGAGGCCGCCCGCGAGATGATCGAGCGCGGCGAGGGGGTCGTCGCCAGCAACGTCCCCCTGGAACGGCGCCCCGACCAGCTGCCGGCCGGTCGCAGCCCGGCCCGCCCCCTCGCCCCGACCATCCCCGCCCTGCACATCCTCGCGTCGTCCCGCTCCGTCCTGCGCGACGGCGAGCCGCTGCCGCTCACCCGGTTGGAGTTCGATCTCCTGCTGCACCTCGTCGCCCACCCGCGCCGGGTGTTCACCCGGCTGCAACTGCTCAACGCCGTGTGGGGCTACGAGCACGCCGGTGTCCGCACCGTGGACGTGCACGTCCGCCGCCTGCGCGGCAAGGTCGGCGTCGACGTGCCGCTGGTCACCACGGTCTACGGCGTCGGTTACCGGCTCGCCGACGACGCCCGGGTCACCGTCGACCGCAACGCCTGACACCGTCGCCGTCACGGGCACCCGCCCGCCCGACTCCGACAGCCCGCCCGGCCGGCGCGGCAGGATGGTCGGGTGCACATCCGCCCCATCACACCCGAACGACTCGTCACCGAGCTGACCGACCGCCTGACCGAGCGGGCCGACCACGTCGCCGAAGCCCGGCTGCGGGTCGGCGTGGACGGCCCGAGCGCCGCGCGCCCCGAGGACCTCGCGGCCGCGTTGATCGACCCGCTGCGCGCCCGGGGGCGGCCGGCGTTGCACGTCCGCACCACGGACTTCCTCCGCCCCGCCTCGGTGCGGCTGGAGCAGGGCCGGACCAACCCCGACGCGTACTACGAGGGCTGGGTGGACGAGGCGGGACTGCGGCGGGAGGTGCTCGACCCGGCCGGTCCGGGCGGCTCCGGGCGGGTGCTGCCCTCCCTGTGGGACGCCACGACCGACCGGGCCAGCCGCGCCGCGTACGTCGACCTGCCCGCCGGCGGGGTGGTGCTCGTCAGCGGGCCGCTGCTGCTCGGCGGTGCTCTCGACTTCGACGTGACCGTCCACCTCGCCCTGTCGCCGTCCGCGTTGCGCCGCCGCACCGAACCGGAGCAGCGGTGGACGCTGCCGGCCTTCGACCGGTACGCCGACGAGGTCGATCCCGCCTCCTTCGCCGACGTCGTGGTACGCGTCGACGACCCCCGCCACCCCGCCGTCGTGGAGCCGTCCGCGTCGGCGTGAGGTGTCCCCGAATTCGCCGGTTTGGTCGAGTCATCCGGCGGGTAATCGCCCGGCTCACAGAGCACGGGTGATCGCCCGTGTACCGCACGCGACCGTGACCGGGGCCGGGGGGCACCGGGCCGCCGGTTGACCAGATGCCAGAAAGGCAGGCAGCGATGCTCGTCCATGACACGGTCGGAACGGCCCGTTCGCAGGCGGAGACCGACCAGATCCGGCAGTCCCTGCAGACGCGTTACGACGAGCTGTCGGCCGAGTACGAGCAGGCCGTGCTGCAGAGCCAGGTGCTGCGGCTGGTGGAGGTCGGCGACACCGCCGGCGACGACCAGGCCGACAGCGGTACGAAGACCGCGGAGCGCGACACCGCCCAGTCCCTGCTGCGCACGATCCTCGACCGCCGCGCCCAGTACGAGCACGCGCTGACCCGGCTCGACGAGGGCACCTACGGCTTCTGCGAGGGCTGCACGAAGCCCATCCCCGTCGAGCGTCTGGAGATCTTCCCCTCCGCCACGACGTGCGTGTCCTGCAAGCAGACCCGCGAACGTCGGGCGGCCTGACCGGACGCAGCGGTTGCCGGTCGGTCCGGAGCGCGGTGGACTTCACCCATGGGTGACATCAAGGTGGGCACCGCGTCCTGGACCGACCGGACCCTGTTGGACTCCGGCTGGTATCCGCAGACGGCCGACACGCCGGAGAAGCGCCTCGCGTACTACGCCCGCCGGTTCCCCCTGGTCGAGGTGGACGCCACCTACTACTCGCCGCCGGCCGAGCGCACCGCACGGCTGTGGGCGGAGCGCACACCGGCCGGCTTCACGTTCAACGTCAAGGCGTTCAGCCTCCTGACCGGGCATCCGACGAAGGTCAGCGCCCTCTACAAGGACCTGCGTCCGGAGACGGACAAGCGCACTGTCTACCCCGACGCGCTGCCCGCCCAGGCGTACGAGGAGGTGTGGACGCGCTTCCTGTCCGCGCTCGACCCGCTGGTCGACGCGGGCAAGCTGGGCGCCCTGCTGTTCCAGTTCCCGCCGTGGTTCACCATCAAGCGGGACAACAAGCAGTACCTGCTGGAGGTGGCCCGGCGCTGCGCACCCCTGCGGGCGGTCTACGAGTTCCGCCACGCGTCCTGGTTCGACGGCGCCAACCGCGACGAGACACTCGCGTTCCTGCGCGAGCACCGGCTGCCGTACGTCTGCGTGGACATGCCGCAGGGGCACCGCTCGTCGGTGCCGCCGGTGCTGGCCGCCACCGCGGACCTCGCGGTCGTGCGGTTCCACGGGCACAGCGACAAGTGGACGAGCAAGGACATCCACGAGAAGTTCGGCTACCGCTACTCCGACCGGGAGCTGCGGGACTGGGCGCCCCGGCTGCGCGAGCTCGCCGACTCGGCGGAGCAGACCCACGTTCTCATGAACAACTGCTACCGCGACTACGCCCAGACCAACGCCACCACCCTCGCCGGTCTGCTCGACGCGGACTGAGCGCGCCCTCACCCCCACTGGGTGAGGCCGGCTCACCCGATTCCGGGGCAGCGTGGAGGTTGCGTACGGCCCGACGCGGCCGGCGCACCACGAGGAGGTGACCGGGAATGACGGCTCGGGTGGTGGCAGATCCCCGGCGGGGCGCCGTCCTGCGGGTGGTCGGTGCGAACGACGGCTCCCGGCGGGGCGAGCGCGCCGGGAGACGGAGCCCGGTACGCGCGCGCGGCGGCCCGGCGGGCCCGCCACGGCGTGACGACGACCGACGCTGGGAGACCCAGGACCGGGGGTGGGAAAATGGCTGAGCAGTTGATATCGGCGTTCGAGTCCTCGCTGGACAAGACGAACCTGATCCTGAAGGACATCGAGAGCGCCTACGGCTGGCCGAAGGCGCAGCGCAACCAGTCCTACGCGGCGTTGCGGACGGTACTGCACCTGCTGCGGGACCGACTGCCCGTGCAGGAGAGCGTCGAGTTCGCGCAGCAGTTGCCGATCCTGGTACGCGGCATCTACTTCGACGGCTGGCGTCCGTCCGACGTGCCGGTGAAGCTGAACCGCGAGGACTTCCTCTACGAGGTCCGGCAGGGCTTCCCGTACGACGTCGAAGGCGGCCCGGAGCGGATCACCCAGGTGGTCCTGGACACGCTGCGCAAGCACGTCACCCAGGGTGAGTGGCAGGAGGTCAAGGACACCATGCCGCGCGACCTGGCGAGGATGATGCCCTGACGCTCCGCCGGCCCGCCCGTGCCAGGGGACGGGCCGCGGTGACGCTCACGCCGTCGGGACCCGGCTCGCCGGGTGCCCGGCGCGCTGGGCGAGGCGGGCGAACGCGACCGCGTCGACGACGGCGGCGCCGCCCGGGTCGTTGTTGAAGTAGACGTACGCGGTGGCGTCGCCGAACGTGTCGGCGAGCCGGCGTACCCAGGAGGCGAGCGCCGCAAGCCCGTAGCGGGGGTGCGGCCGGGCGCGTCCCTCGTGCAGCCGCAGGTAGCCGAAGTCGGTGGTACGCCACATCGGCGCGACCGGTCGGCCCAACCGGTCGGCCCACACCAGCGCCGCCCGGTGCCGCTCCAGCACCGCCCGGGTCTCGGCCGTCCACCAGGACGGGTGGCGGGGCTCCACCGCCACCCGCACCCGCTCCGGGAAGAGCCGCAGCGTGGCGTCCAACGCCGGCACGTCGGCGCGCAGGTTGGGCGGGAGCTGCACCAGGACCGGGCCGAGCCGGTCGCCGAGCGCGGTCGCCCGGTCGAGGAAACGCGCCACCGGTTCGGCCGGCTCCCGCAGCCGCTTGACGTGCGTCAGGTAGCGGCTCATCTTCACCGCCACGCAGAAGTCGTCCGGTGTCCGGGCCCGCCACGCGGCGAACGTGTCCCGCTCCGGCAGCCGGTAGAAGGCGTTGTTGACCTCCACCGTGGCGAACCGTTCGGCGTAGTGTTCCAGCCACCGCCGCTGGGGCAGACCGGCCGGATAGAACCGGTCCCGCCAGTCGCGGTACTGCCAGCCGGACGTGCCCACCAGAATCATTCCCCTCATCCTGGCACCGTCGGCGCCCACGCGCCCGCCGGCGGGCCGTCGCCCGGCCCGTACGTCCTCGGAGGGCCCGCGGAAAGCGCCCGTGCCAGCAGGTTCCGGCGCCTACGGTGGGGTTAGGAAAGATCGTGGGGGGTACCACCCGCTGCACGACGGACCCCCGCGTACGGCGGGGCGCGCACATCCGAGGGAGTACCGATGCCACTCAACGACGACGACATGCAGACCACCGGCGGCGGGGGCGCGGAAGGCCCGGCCGACGGTGGTGCGACGCCGGGTCAGCACGACGGTGGTGCGGACGGCAGCGCGGAGGGTCCGGCCGACGGTGGTGCGACGCCGGGTCAGCACGACGGTGGTGCGGACGGCAGCGCGGAGGGTCCGGCCGACGGCGGTGCCACGCCGGGTCAGCACGACGGTGGTGCGGACGGCAGCGCGGAGGGTCCGGCCGACGGCGGTGCCACGCCCGGCCAGCACGACGGCGGCGCCGACGGCAGCGCCCGGTAGCGGGCCGTGACGCACCTCGACCCGCCGGGCGGCCACGGCCGTCCGGCGGTCGCGTCCGCCGAACCGGCGGCGGCGCTCGCCCGCTGCGTGTCCGTCGAACCCGCGAAGTTCGCCGCCGCGCACTGGGGGCGGACACCACTGCTGTCCCGCGCCGACGAGCTGCCCAACCCGGCCGGCTTCACCGACCTGCTCAGCCCGGCCGACGCCGACGAGCTGCTCAGCCGGCGAGGTCTGCGTACCCCCTTCCTGCGGATCGCGAAGGGCGGCGAGCTCGTCCCGGCGGGCCGCTGGACCGGCGGCGGCGGCGCCGGCGCCGAGATCGGCGACCAGGTGCTCGACGAGCGGGTGCTGGAGCAGTACGCGGGCGGCGCCACGCTGGTCCTGCAGGGCCTGCACCGCCTCTGGCCGGCCCTGGTCGACTTCACCCGCGACCTGAGCCTCGCGCTCGCCCAGCCGCTGCAGGTCAACGCCTATCTCACCCCGCCCGGCAACCAGGGGTTCGCCACCCACTACGACACCCACGACGTGTTCGTGCTCCAGGTGGACGGCCGCAAGCACTGGCGGATCCACCCGCCGGTCCTGCCGGACCCGCTGGAGCGTCAACCCTGGGGCGGCCGCGCCGACGAGGTCACCGCGACCGCGCAGGGGCCGGCCGCGCTCGACGTGGTCCTCGCCCCCGGCGACGCGCTCTACCTGCCCCGGGGCTGGCTGCACAGCGCGCAGGCTCAGGAGTCCAGCTCGCTGCACCTCACGGTGGGCGTTCGCGCGCTGACCCGCTACGCGCTCGTGGAGGAGCTGCTGGCGCTGGCGGCCGAGGATCCCCGGCTGCGGGCCAGCCTGCCGTTCGGCACCGACGTGGCCGACCCGGACGCCATCGAGCCGGAGCTCACCGAGACCGTCGAGGCGCTGCGCGACTGGCTGCTGCGGGCCGACCCGGCGGCGCTGGCCGGCCGCCTGCGGCAGCGAGCCTGGCCGGCGTCTCGGCCGGCGCCGATCCGGCCGCTCGCCCAGGCCGCCGCGCTGACCGCCCTCGACGCCGACGCCCGGCTGAGCCCGCGCGCCGGCCTGCGCTGGCAGCTCGTGCCGCGGGACGACGACCGGGTGGCGCTGCGCCTGTTCGACCGCACGATCACGCTGCCCGCCCAGTGCGAGCCGGCCGTTCGGGCGCTGCTCACCGGCACGGCCACCCGCGTCGGCGACCTGCCCGGCCTGCCGGACGACGACGACCGGCTGGTCCTCGCGCGCCGCCTGCTCCGGGAGGCGGTCGTGGTCCCGGCCTGAGCCGGGGTCCGCGTCGCCACGCCGCTGTCCCGTCCCGACCCGGGCCGGGTCAGCGGCCGAGCACCAGCAGCAGGGCCGTGGTGACCAGACCGGCGGCCAGCACCACGGTCATCGCCCGCGGGCCGAGCACGGCGTGCCGCCGGTCGGCCAGCACCTTCGCCGGCACCAGGCCGGCCAGCGGGCCCAGCAGCGTCACGACCAGCGCCAGCACCGGCATCCCGACGGCCAGGTCGCCGCCGTAGCCGACACCGGCCGCCCGGGCGCCCACCCCGAGGGCGTACGCCACACCGGCGCCGACGACCCCGCAGAGCGCCAGCAGCGGGTTCACCGACCCGGGCAGCTCACCGCGTTGGCGGGTCCGGTCCAGCAGATCCCGTACGCCGGCCAGCAGCGGACGCGGGTCACCGTCCACACCCGTCGCCGGCGCCGGCGGCCCGCCGAGCCGCCGGCCCGCCGATCCGAGCCGGCCACGCAACTGCTGCCACAGGTGGGCCGCCTCCGCGTCGACGCGGTCCTGCAGCTCACGGGCGTCGACCAGCTCCTGCTCGGCCTGTCGGACCTGCTCGGCGGCCTCGGCCACCGCCTGCTCGGCCGCCGCGCACTGCCGCTCGTACCAGGTGCGCGCCTCCTCCCGCTGGGCGTGCACCCGCGCCGTCAGGTCCGCCAGGCGGCGCACCTGGGCCGCGTACGTCTCGCTGGTCACCGGTTCGTTCATCGGGACGGCCCATAGGGGATGATGACCTGGCCGGTGCGGTGGACCGCGCGGTCGAAGAACAGGCCGCGCCACGGCCGCGGATACCAGTCCGGGCCGCCGGTGCCGGGATAGAGGGACGAGCCCAGCTCGCCGCCGTGGGTGTCCAGCGCCACCCACGCCCCGATCTGGTCGGTGCGCGCCGCCGGCCCGCCCAGGTCGGCGCGCATCCGGGCGACGCCGCGCCACCAGGCCAGCACGTGCGTACGCCGCTCCGGCCCGTCGTGGAGGATGCGGCGCAGTTGCTCCAGGCCGGTGCGTCGGCCGACCCGGGCGGCGAGCGAACCGGCCGCCGCGTCGACCGCGAAGAGCAGCAGGTAGTGCGGGTCACCGGCGGCGGTGAGCCCGTCCGCCGTCTCGGCCATCAGCTCCGACACGGTCTCTTCGTCGTACCAGGCGGCGTCGTCCGCGAGGTCGTCGTAGAGGGCACGCGCCACCGGGTCGGCGTCCGGGTCGAGGCAGGCGATGGAGAACCGGGCGGTGCCGGGCCGGTGCTGCCGGGCGAGGGACCGGGCCGCCGCGTCGAGCACGGCGCACGCCTCGTCGACCCGGGTGCCGAGGACCGCCAGGTTCCGGCCCGGCGCGCGGGGCAGCCGCAGCGCCGCCGAGCGGGCCTGCACGTCGATGATCTCGCCGAGCAGCGCGACCGGGCCGCGCGGGGTGCCGGCCTCGGGGCGCAGGGCCCGGAAGTCCGGGGCGTCGGCGAGCCGGGGGATGGCGTCACCGTCGAAGAGCCGGGCCGGTGCGGCGTCCTGGGGGCGCATCCGCCACAGCCGGTGCTGCAGGCCGCTCCACGTCTCCCAGTCGCTGGCCGACGGGATCCGGGCGACCTCGTTGCCCTCCGGCAGACCGGACTCGGCGTTCACCACCGCGTGCCAGCGGGGCAGCGACTGGGCGGCGTCGTTGCGTTCGGCCAGGATGCGCAGCGCCTTCGGCAGGGCGATGCGGAGCGTGAACTGGGCGACCAGCGCGGGGCGGCCCCACAGCGCCTCGATGCCCCGGACGTCCTGCGAGGCGAGGACCAGGTGGATGCCCTGCGAACGGCCCCGGCGGGCCAGGTCCTCCAGCAGGTCGGCGGCCTCCCGCGCCACCACGTCCCGCCCGGCGAGCAGCATCTGGAACTCGTCCACCACCGCGACGATCCGGGGCCAGCGCCCGGTCGGGTCCACCGCACGCAGCTCGGCGAGCTTGGTGACCTCGTGTTTCTTGGCCGCGTCGGCGCGCCGGCGCAGCTCCTCGGCGAGGAAGCGCAGCAGCGCCAGACCGAACTCCCGGTCGGTGTTGACGTTGATGCCGACCAGGCGCATGTGCGGCAGCCAGCTCGGGTCGCGCCGACCCTGCGCGAACCGGGCGAACGACACGCCCTCCTTGAAGTCGAGCAGGTAGAACTCCAGTTCGGCGGGGGAGTAGCGGGCGGCCAGAGCGCCGATCCAGGCGAAGATGAGGTTGGTCTTGCCGGTGCCCGACGGCCCGCCGATCAGCGCGTGCGGCGGATAGTCGCCGAGGGTGAGGTGGACCGGCCGGCCGTGCGGACCCTCGCCGATCGGCGCGCTGAGCCCGGTGGCCGAATCCTCCTGCCACATCCGCTCGGGCGGCGGCAGCAGGTCGGTGAACGGCGTCGGCGGCGGGCCGGCGTTGACCCGGGACGCCACCTCCCGGCAGGTTTCGGTGACCAGGGTGGCCGGCGGCGGCGGGTCGAGCCGTACGGGCAGGCCCGGCGGGCCGCCCACCCGGGCGCCGGCGGCCTCGGCGACCACCCGGGTGACGGTCGGGTCGTCGGGCAGCGGCACACCGCGGACGACCAGGTGCACCCCGCACGCCGCGCCGGTGCGGACCACCCGGTCGAGTTGACCGCGCTCGTGCCGGGACAGCTCGTCGCCGCCGAGCAGCACCGCCACCCGCCACGGCTCGGGTCGGCGGCCCGTCGCGGCGGCCAGCTCGCGCAGCGAGCCGTGCTCGCCGGCCAGCACCGTCTCGTTGATCCGGCGGATCTGCTCCACCAGGTCGTCGAGGAGCCGGGCGAGGCCACCCGGGCCGACGAAGGTGAGCAACCCGGCGGTGCCGAGCGGGGCGAAACCGGCGAGCCCGCCGCCCAGGTGCTCCGGGTCGTACCCGATCAGGCGGACCGCGCCCGGCTCGGCCCGGCCGAGGGCCCGCAGCAGCAGCGCCGAGACCACGGAGTCGCAGCCCTCGCGGTCGTCGCCGCCCAGGTGGACGTGCCCGCTGTCGAGCAGCGGCACCAGCGCCGGCACCGGCTCGGCGCCGGGGATGCGGACGGCGCCGATGCGCAGCGCGCCGGCCGGCTCACCCCGCCCGGCGGGCGTGGCCTTCCACTGTGGCCACTGCTCGCTGGCCGCGCCCGGCGCCTCCCGCTCGGCGGCCGCAGCGGCCCGGCGGGCGAGCTCGGCGAGCCGTGCCGCGTGCCGCGCGTCGATCTCGGCGAGCCGGCGGTCCCGTTCGGCGCCGACCCGCTCCGGCACGGCCGCCGCGGCGCGGCGGATCCGGGACAGCCGCTCGCGCCCGGCGGTCAGGTCGGCCTGCGCGGCGGACAGCCGGGTGCGGGTCGCGCCGAGGGCGTCGGCGAGCGTGTCCCGGACCCGGGTGACCAGCTGGGCGCGCCGGTCAGCCATCGGAGCCCCGGCGTCGCGGCGCGTCGTGCCACGGGCCCGACCGTGGCGGGACCCGCCCGGCGCCGCCCACCGTCCCGCCCGACCTGGCCCGGGACTCGGTCGGCCCGGTCCGGCTGTCGACCGCGCCCACCCGGGCGTCGCGCGGTCCGGACCGGCCGGCGTCGCCCGCGGCGGCCCGGCCATCGCCCGGGGCGGCCCCGCCGTCACCGGTGACCGCCCGACCGGCGTCGGCGGGCAGGTCCCGACCGAGGCGGGCCAGCAGCACACCGGTGAGCACCCCGGCGGTCACGGCCGAGTCGGCGGCGTGCGGCGGCTCGCCGGAGCGCCGGGGCGGGGGCATCCGGCACACCCGGGTCAGCAGCGTCTCCAGCACCGGCGTCGGCAGACCGGGCAGCAGGTCCCGCACCCGCGCGTCCACCGCGCCGCGCAGTCGCCCCAGGTCGTCCGCGCGTGGCGGGTGGCCGAGCACCTCACCGGCCAGGTCACGCAGCAGCGGCGGGGCGATGGCGGCGAGGCCCAGCCCCACGTCCGCGTGCGCCCGCCGCAACTCGGTCCGCAGCCGGTCCCGGTCGCCGCCGCGCACCCCGCGTACGACCCGGCGCAGCAGCTCGGCGGAGTCGCCGATCCGCTCGTCCGGCTCGTCGGCGCCCTCGGCGCCCCCGGTCAGCTCCGCCACCCGCACCGCCCACCAACGGCGCAGCCGCACCTGCTCGGCGGGCTCGGCCGGTACGGCCACCGGGGCCGCCTCGCGTGGCGCGTCGTGCCGGGGCTCCCGGCGCTGCTGCGGTGGCGGCGCCCCGCCGCCGGCGCCGATCCCGATCGCCGCCAGGTACGCGGCGAGCTGCTCCTGCGCCAGCCGCAGCGCGTAGCCCGCGGTCTCGGCGTGCTCCGTCGCGGCGGACAGCTCCGGCACGCCCATCGGGTTGGCCGACTCCTGCCGCACCCAGCGCAGTCGCTCGCTGGCCAGCCCGAACTTCTCCAGCGCCTGCCCGAGCAGGCCCACCGGCAGCTCCTCGGCGGCGGCGCGGACCTGTGCCGCCACATCCTCGACGATGGACACGGCCGGCCTCAGAGGGCGGAGACGTAGAGCTGCGCCTGCTCCACCGCGACGAGTGTGGCGGCGAGGCACTCCTCCAACTCCTGGCTGGCCTGTGTCAGCGACGCCTGGGCCGCCTCGACGGTCTCGTGCCCGCTGCCCTCCAGCGCGCCCGCCAGGGTCTGCTGGGCCTCGGCGAGCTTCTCGCCGGCGGCCTGCACGGCGCTCTGGCCGTCGCCGATCTGTTGCAGTGCCACGTCGATGGCTGCCTTGAGCTCGGCGACGCTCGCCACGGGGCGTACCTCCTGGGGGCGGGGAGGCCTTCATTAGAGCCTATTCGGACGGCGGGGGAACATCCGCCCTGTCAGTGTTCCTGCCCCGGTGACCGCTTGTCACCACGAAGCGGCGCGAGTCCGATTGGCGGGACCGGCGGCCAATTTGCCTCACTCCCGTACGGCCCGCTCGCGGTCCCGTGCGCCGTCGCGCAGCCAGCGCGGCCCGTACACCTCGGCGCCCTGCGCGGTGACGCGTTCCCGCAGCTCACGGTCGGCCGTGACGACCAGGCGCCGGCGGTCCGGCGCGGCCGCGACCAGGTCGACGATGGCGTCGTCGCCCGATCCGCGCGCGGCGACCACCGCGACGCCGGGACCGGCCGGTACGTCCCGCGCGACCCCCTCCACCACCAGCACCACCTCGACCGGGGGCGGCAGTTCCGGCAGCCCGGACTCGGCCACACCGGCGATCGCGTCGCGCAGGCGGGCGGTGGCACCGGGGCGGTCCCGCCACCAGCCGTCCGGGCGCGACCCGACGACGTTGGCGGCGTCCACGATGAGCAGCGGCGGCACGTCCATGGCCTCCAGCCTGCCATCGCGGCGGGCGAAAAGGTGGCTGGCGGGGTCTTCCGGGCGGGTCGCCCGGTGTGTCGGATCCCCACCGCCGTGCGGCCGGTGGCGTTTGTCGGGCCGACCGCCGGGTAGCCCCTGCCGACCGTGCCGCCGACAGCGGAGGACAGCATGATGGGACCCGGCGACTTCGGCACCGACCCCTGGGACGAGTTCCTGGCCCGGTACTTCGGCCGGGGTGAGGGCGGGCGCCGGCCGGCGCACCGGGTCGACATCACCCGGCTGATGACCGCCGACGCGCGCGAGATGCTCGCCGACGCGGCCCGACGCGCGGCCCAGAAGCAGAGCAACGACCTGGACACCGACCACCTGCTCTGGGCGGCGCTGCAGCGCGAGCCGCTGCGTGACCTGGTCCGGCGTGCCGGGGCCGACCCGGACACCCTGCTCAACGCGCTGGGCGGCAAGGGCGACGGCGCGCCACGGGGTGAGGTGCCGCCGAACCTGTCGCTCACCCCGGCGGCGAAGCGGGCCCTGCTCGACGCCCACCAGCTCTCCCGGGCGATGGGCGCGAACTACATCGGACCCGAGCACATCCTGATGGCGCTGCCGCTGAACCCGGAGTCGCCGGCCGGTCGGATGCTCGCGGCGGGCCGCATCCAACCGGAGTCGTTGCAGGCCGCCAACGCCGAGCGGGGCCCGATGAGCGGCCCCCGGCCCGACCGGGGCACGCCGACCCTCGACCAGTACGGCCAGGACCTCACCGACCTCGCCCGCAACGACCAGATCGACCCGGTCATCGGGCGGGCCGATGAGATCGAGCAGGCGGTGGAGATCCTCTCCCGGCGGACGAAGAACAACCCAGTACTCATCGGCGAGGCCGGTGTCGGCAAGACCGCGATCGTGGAGGGGCTGGCGGAGCGGATCTGCGACGGTGACGTGCCGCAGACCCTGCTCGGCAAACGGGTGGTCCAGCTCGACCTGGCCGGCCTGGTCGCCGGCACCCGCTACCGGGGCGACTTCGAGGAACGGCTGAAGAAGGTCATCGACGAGATCCGGGCGCACCGCGACGAGCTGATCATCTTCCTGGACGAGATCCACACCCTCGTCGGCGCCGGTGGGGCCGGCAGCGAGGGCGGCATGGACGCGTCCAACATGCTCAAGCCCGCGCTGGCCCGCGGCGAACTGCGGGTCATCGGCGCGACCACGCTGGACGAGTACCGCAAGAGCATCGAGAAGGACGCGGCGCTGGCCCGCCGCTTCCAGCCGGTGCTGGTCCCGGAGCCCGGCGTGGACGACACCATCGCCATCCTGCGCGGCCTGCGCGACCGGTACGAGGCGCACCACCAGGTGCGGTTCACCGACGAGGCGCTGGTCGCCGCGGCCGAGCTGTCCGACCGGTACATCACCGACCGGTACCTGCCGGACAAGGCCATCGATCTGATCGACCAGGCCGGCGCCCGGGTGCGGCTGCGGACCCGCACCCCCGACGCCGACGTACGCGACCTGGAGCGGCAGCTCGACGAGGTCCGCCGCGACAAGGAGCAGGCCGTCGCCGACGAGAAGTACGAGCGGGCGTCCGACCTGCGTGACCGGATCAGCGAACTGGAGCAGCAGATCCGCCGGGCGCACGGGGAGGACGGCACCGGCTCGCAGGTGCCCGAGGTCGGGCCGCAGGAGATCGCCGAGGTGGTCTCCCGCGCCACCGGCATCCCGGTCGCCCAGCTCACCGAGGAGGAGCGGGACCGCCTGCTGCGGCTGGAGGGACACCTGCACGAGCGGGTGGTCGGTCAGGACGACGCGGTCTCCGCGGTCGCCGAGGCGGTACGCCGCTCCCGCACCGGCCTCGCCGACCCCAACCGGCCGATGGGCAGTTTCCTGTTCCTCGGCCCCACCGGGGTCGGCAAGACCGAGCTGGCGAGGGCCCTCGCCGAGGCGCTGTTCGGCGAGTCGGACCGCATGGTCCGGGTGGACATGAGCGAGTTCCAGGAGCGGCACACGGTCAGCCGCCTCGTCGGTGCGCCGCCCGGGTACGTCGGTTACGAGGAGGCGGGACAGCTGACGGAGGCCGTCCGCCGCCGCCCGTACGCGGTGGTGCTGCTGGACGAGATCGAGAAGGCCCACCCGGACGTGTTCAACATCCTGCTCCAGGTGCTCGACGACGGGCGGCTCACCGACAGCCAGGGCCGGACGGTGAACTTCAAGAACACCGTACTGATCATGACGAGCAACCTCGGTTCCGAGCTGATCACCGGCGCGCAGCGCTCCGTCGGCTTCGGCGCCGGCGAGCCGGGCAGCGCGCAGGAGAGCGACGAGCTGCGAGAACGACTCATGCGCCGGCTCCAGGAGAACTTCCGTCCCGAGTTCCTCAACCGCATCGACGAGGTGATCATCTTCCGTCGGCTGGAGGCGGCGCAGCTGCGCCAGATCACCGAACTGCTGCTGGAGGACACGCGGCGACGGCTGCACGCCCAGGACATCGAGGTGACCTTCACGACCGCCGGCATCGACTGGCTCGCCGAGCACGGCTACCAGCCGGAGTTCGGGGCCCGCCCGCTGCGTCGCGTCATCCAACGCGAGGTCGACAACCGGCTGTCCCGGATGCTGTTGGAGTCGCAGGTCTCGCCCGGGCAGCGGGTCACCGTGGACGCCCGGGACGGGGAGCTGACCATCGACGTGGGCGCCGGTGAGCGCGGCTACAGCGCCGCCACGACGACGCACCCGCGATGAGCGGGGCGCAGGAGCGGGAGCACCGGGAGCCGGAGGAGTCGCAGCAGGGCGAGCACGTCGAACCGATCCACGCCCGACCGACGGCCAACCCGTCTCGCGTACGGATGCCGGCGGACGGTCCACGCAAGAAGCACGAGGGGGACCCGGAGGATTCCGGGCCGCCACCCGGAGAGGAGGGCTGATGGCACGCGAGCAGCGACTCGATCCCGAGGTGGAGGTGCTCTGGGAGGACTTCCACGCCCAGGTCAACGTACCGTCCGCGCAGCTGCGGCAGTGGCTGCTGACGCGGGGCTCCGGCGAGGAGGCGTTCGGCGCGGACCCGGACCTCGGCCTGCCCGAGCCGGGCCGGCAGATCCTCCAGGTGCTGACGAAGCGCAAGGTGGACCTCACGCCGGAGGACATCGACGTGATGCGGGAGGCGGTCGACCGCATCCAGTCCCTGGTGGACGCCCGGCCGCCGCGCGGCAACGCCGACGACGAGTGGCGCCACTCCCTGCTCGACCTGGGCCACGACATCCTGATCGAACGCTGACCCCGACTGCCCACCCACGTCGCCCGCCGCCGGCCCACCGGGTCCGGCGCGGGCGGCGGGCAGGTGCGGGAGGGGGTTACTGGCCCTGGTTGGACTCCAGGCTGCCGATGGTCAGGCCGGCGGCGTCGGCGGCCGTCGCCCGGTCGTTGCGCATCTGCTCCTCCCGGGTGAGCAGGTTCGCGTACTCGGTGATCTCGGCGGGCCCGGGCACGTCGGGGAGCCGGCGGAGGAACGCCTCCACGTCCTGGGCGGCGGCGGAGTGGGCCGCGGCGGCCCGGCGCAGCAGCTGGCGGTCGTCGGAGGCGCTGTTCGGGTCGGTCATGGGGCGGTGATACCCGGCGTCACGCGGTTCGCACCCCGCCGGTGCCGCCGACCGCGCCGGTCGCCGTCGGCCGCCGCACCCCGAACGCGGGATTGCGGGTCAACCAGGCGAGGTAGTCGGGGTGCGCGGCCAACGAATCGGTGTACGCCGCCTTCGCCGTCTCCAGCACCAGCTCGGCGACCCGGGCGGCGGGGGAGTCGGGGTGCCAGCCGAACATCAGCCGCCAGCGCAGCGGCACGCCGGACAGCCGCCGGGTGACCAGGCCGGCCACCGGACGGAACGTGGCCTGGCACAACGCGACCGCCGCGCCCGCGTCCACCAGGTCCATGCAGGCGCGGATGTCGGCCTCGTACACCTTGCGAGGGGTGAAACCGGCGCGGGCGCAGGCGGCGGCGAAGCAGTCGCCGAAGCACCCGTCGCCCGGGGCGGCCACCCACTGCTCGTGCCGCAGGTCGACGAGGCGTACCTCCTCCTGACCGGCCAGCGGGTGCGTCTCCGGCAGCAGCACGAGCACCGGGTCGACGGCGACCTCCCGCCAGCTCAGCCCGAACGCCGCCGACGGGCTCGAGTCGCCGCAGACCCCGGTCAGCACGAAGTCCAGCCGTCCGCCCACGACGAGCTGCGCCAGCTCGTCCACCGACCACGAGGCGTACGTGGTGATCTGCGCCTGCGGCTGCTCGGCGGAGAGCCGGTGCACGAGCCGGCCGAGGATCGGGCTGTTGACCCCGCCGAAGCGGTACCGGCGCGGCGCGTCGGCGGCGCCGGCCAGCCGGGCCGCCTCGTCCTGCAGCCCCTTCATCGCCGGCAGCAGCACCCGGGCCCGAGCGAGCACCAGCTCACCGAGCGCGGTCGGCCGAGCGCCACGGCGGTCCCGCTCGAAGAGCGGGCCACCGAGCGTCCGTTCGATCCGCTGGAGCTGGGCGGTGAGCGCCGGCTGGGCCAGGCCGAGGGTGGAGGCCGCCTTGGTGACGCTGCCGGTCTCGGCGATCGCGCAAACCACCCGCAGGTGTCGCAGCTCCAGATTCATACGGTGACGGTAGGACCACAGCCGGACCTGCGGAAGGGCCCGGATGGATCGGTGATGATGGATGACCGGCGCCCGCGACCTGCACGGACCGGAACCCGCCGTCGGGGCCGTCAGCCGCGCGGGGGCTCCGGCAGGTCCGCGAGGTACGTCGGACGACCGGTCACCGCGTCCCGGACCTTGTCGACGACACCCACGACCGGCTCCACCACCCGGTTCCAGGGCGGGGTGGCCGGGGTGCCCGGGTGCGGACGCGTCGGGGCCGCCTCCTCGGCGATCTCCAGCCGGTTACCGAGGCGGATCAGCTCCTCCTCGGTGGCCACCGCGCGCAGCTCCCGGACCAGCGCGCCCACTGCGTCGACGTGGCGGCGGACCCGTTCCGCCACCTCCGCCAGCCCGTCCTCGGTCAGCGCCTGCAACGCGGTGAGCAGGGCGGCGTCGGCGTCGATCTCCCGCTCCACCCGCTCGGCCCGGTCGGGCAGCGCCGAGCGGACGGCCGGCAGCACGTACTGCTCCTCGCCGGACAGGTGCCGCGACAGCGCGGCGGTCAGCACCGGCAGGCCCTCGGCGGGGATCGCGTCCGGGCCGGTGAGCTGCGCGACCAGCTCCAGCAGCTGCCGGTGCTCCTGGTCGACGATGTCGGCGACGTTGCGTCCGCCGGGCCGGTAACCCTCGTCGGGGACCGGCGGCAGCGGCGGCAGGGGGACGGTCATGGTTGCCCTCCTCGCGCGGGGGCGGTGCGGGGACGTTCGGTCGCGGGCGGCGGTACCCGGACGGGCGCGCCGCGAAACCGTCCGCTGGTCGGGACGCGCGCACGCCCCGGCGACGCCGCACCGACGCGGGCCGGGCGGTCGGGGCCGGCGGGCGCGGGCGGTGCTGGTATGAAGAAGCGATGACGAGCGACGCCGCCTCCGCCCGACCCGATCCCACCGACGAGGTCGTCGACCTCTGCCGCGACCTGCTCCGGATCGACACGACCAACACCGGCGACAACGACACCAGCGTGGGGGAGCGCCGCGCGGCCGAGTACGTGGCGGAGAAGCTGGCCGAGGTCGGCATCGCGGCCGAGATCCACGAGTCCGCGCCGGGCCGGGCCAACGTGATCGCCCGGATCGCCGGCACCGACCCGAGCCGGGGGGCCCTGCTGGTGCACGGCCACCTCGACGTCGTCCCCGCCGACGCCGACGAGTGGTCGGTGCACCCGTTCTCCGGTGAGCTCCGCGACGGTTACCTGTGGGGTCGCGGCGCCATCGACATGAAGGACTTCGACGCGATGGTGCTCGCCGTGGTGCGGCACTGGCAGCGCACCGGCGTCCGTCCCGCCCGCGACATCGTGCTGGCCTACACCGCCGACGAGGAGGCGGGCAGCGACTACGGCGCCCACTTCCTGGTGCAGCGGCACCGGGACCTCTTCGACGGCTGCACGGAGGCGATCGGGGAGGTCGGCGGCTTCTCCTACTCCATCAACGACTCGCAGCGCCTCTATCTGATCGAGACGGCCGAGAAGGGCCTGGACTGGCTGCGCCTGCACGCCAAGGGCCGCCCCGGGCACGGCTCGATGGTGCACGACGACAACGCCGTCACCGCGCTCGCCGAGGCGGTCGCCCGGATCGGCCGGCACCGGTTCCCGGTGGTGGTGACCCCGACCGTGCGGGCCTTCCTGGAGGAGGTCTCCGACCTGCTCGGCGTCGCGCTCGACCCGGACGACCCGGAGACCGCGATCGCCAAGCTCGGCCCGATCGCCAACCTCATCGGCGCGACGATCCGCAACACCGCCAACCCCACGCGCCTGGCCGCCGGCTACAAGGACAACGTCATCCCCGGCCGGGCCACCGCCACCATCGACTGCCGCAGCCTGCCCGGCCAGTCGGAGCTGCTCGAACAGCAGCTGCGCGAGCTGGTCGGCCCGGACATCGCGATCGAGTACATCCAGCGGCAGCCGGCGCTGGAGACCACCTTCGACGGCGACCTGGTCGACGCGATGTCGGCCGCCCTGCGCGCCGAGGACCCGGGGGCGCGCCCGGTGCCGTACATGCTCTCCGGCGGCACCGACGCGAAGGCCTTCTCCCAGATGGGCGTACGCTGCTTTGGTTTCGCCCCGTTGCGGCTGCCGGCCGACCTGAACTTCTCCGCGTTGTTCCACGGCATCGACGAGCGCGTTCCGGTCGACGGGCTACAGTTCGGCGTGCGGGTTCTGGACCGGTTCCTCCGCACCTGCTAGCCCGTGTCCGTTAGCCGCACCCGGCGCGGAACCTCCCCATCGTGAAGGGACACCCTCCCATGACCGACCAGCACGGTGAGCTGGACGCCGCCCTCGAGCGGGTGATCGACGCGGCCCGCCGGCACCTCGCCGCCGTACGCGCCGCGCAGGGCCGCATCGACGACGACGACGTCTGGCAGGCGTACGTCGCGTTGAACAACGCGTCCTACGCGTACGACGAGCAACTCCTCGACGCCTTCGGCGAGGTCACCCCGTGGGACGTCGACTCGATCGACCCCGACGAGGCCGACGAGCGCTTCGGCGGCGGCGAGGGCGTCGAGGCCACCGACCCGCACCCGCGGGTCATCTCAGTGCGGCAGCGGCGGGACTACCGGGTGCCCAGCGTCGCGGCGCTGATTCGGGTGGCCGAGGTCGCCCGCCGCGAGGGCACCCCGGAGGACGACGAGCCGGCGCCGGTGGAGGGCGTGGGCGAGGCCGTGCTGGAGCTGCTGCAGAACGGGGACGGCTCGCTCAGCGCGCTCGACGTCCCCGAGCTGGAGCCGCTCGACGGCGTGGTCATGGTCAGCGAGGTCGGCACGCCCGTCGATCTGGAGTCGTTCGACGACGACGACCCGGCGGGGCCGTTCCAGCCCGCCGCCGACGACCGGCTCATCGGCCGCCTCGACGAGCACCCGTTCCTCGACCTCGACGAGGAGCACGACCACGCCCACTAGGGCGCGACGCCCCGGGGCCCGGCCGACGCGGCCCGGCCCCGGGGTCCGGCCCTCGGCGTCCGCCGGACGGGCCGTTCAGTACGACAGGCCCGGCTGCGGCTGGTTGACCCGCCGACGGCGCAGCATCACCTGCCGCGTCCCGTCCCGGAACAGCCGCACCCGGGCCAACTCCCATCCGGAGAACTCCGCCTGGATCGCCAGCTGCGCCGCGGCGGTCAACCGGTCGACGTTCGGCGGCAACCGCAGCGGCGCGTATTCGTAGTCCATGGGCCCTATGCTGCCCAGCCCGGCGGCCGTTTGCCACCCCCGCCGGGGTGACCGACGCCGCCGTCGCGGTGGTTCGTGCCACCCTGGGGCCCGCCGGTCGATTCCGTGCCGCGTCCGCCCACGTGCCGCCCGCTCGCCGGCGGTGTGCGGCGGCCCGTCAGCCGGTCGGGGCGTTGGCCACGATCAGGGCCGCCAGGGCCGGTGCGGACAGGGCGACCGCGCGCGGGGTGCCCGGGTCCACCGCCAGCCCCCAGGACGGGTCGGGCCAGTCCTCGAACAGCTCGGCGCAGGGCAGCGCGACGAACGGCACCCCGTCCCCGGCGAAGGCGGTGAGCGCGGCCGGCGACGTGAAAACCGGCAGCAGGTGCCCGCCGGTCGCGTCGCCGGCGACCGTCCAGGGGAAGTCGGCGCCCGGCGTCGGCTCGCCCGCCAGCGGGACGCACACCGTGGCCCCGGCCAGCACCCCGAGGTAGCCGGGCAGGTCCCGCCGGTCGGCGGCGGCGGCGAGCAGCGCCGCCACCGCCGGGTCGACCGATCCCGCGGCGTCCGTGTCGCCCCCGGGCGCCGGCTCGGCCGAGCCGGCGCGGGTCCCAGGCGTGCCGGTCGCCGGGTCGGCCGGCGGCACCGGCCGGCAGGAGAGCGTGCCGGGATCGTCGGTCAGCACCTCGGCGGCCGTACGGGCGACGAGGACGCTCAGCGGTTCCAGCCGTTCCGGGGCGCGCGGCGTCTCGTACCACCACCGCGTCCCGCCGGCCGGGCGGTGCCAGCCGAGCGCGGCCAGGCGTGCCTCGTCGTAGCCGGGGCAGGTCACCCGGATGACGTCGCGGCGCACCAGCAGCCGCATCCCCCGCGCCCCGCTGGACAGCTCCAGGTCGGTGTCCCGGTCACAGCGGGCGAGGGTGTCCCGCAGCCGCGTGACGATCTCCGGCCAGGTCGGTGTCATGCCGGCGAGCCCGGCAGGCGGCCGTCGAGGCGCCCCAGCCGGCCGATGGTCTCCTCCAGGCGGCCCAGGGCCGAGAAGTCGCCGGGCTTGCCGAACAGCTCGCCCAGCCCGGCCCCGAGGGTGGCGTCCAACCCCTCGGTGCGCTCCTCGACCTGTTCGGTCGCGCTCGCCCGGGCCCGCCCGTACGCCTCCAGCACCAGCTCCGCCAGCGCCTCGGTGCCGGCGCGCAGCGCGGCCGGCGCGAAGGTGACGCCGGTGAGGGCGCCGGTGGCGTCGACCGTCGCGGACACCAGCCCGCTCTCGTCGGACGCCGTGGCGGACAGCTCGGTCAGGTCGTCGCGCAGGCCCGCGAACCGGCGCTCGATGTCGGCGATCCGCCCGGCGAGCGCGTCGAACGCGGACATCGGATCAGTCATGAGGTCCCTCCCCCGTGGACGGTGGACCGGGGTGGTGCCCGGTGGCCGGGGAATCGTATCGTCGGAGCGCCGGACACACGGGGGAGGAACGGCATGGCATCGGACATCGAGGTCGACGTGCAGGCGGTCCGCCGGCTGGAGACCGCCGCGAAGCAGGTGACCAGCACGCTCGCCGCGCTGGAGGCGCAGCTCGCCTCGGCCGGTGACGTGCCGTCGGACGCCTTCGGTCACCTGCCGTTCGCCAGCGACATGCTCCGCGCCAAGTACGCCGAGCAGGTCACCGGCGGGACGGACCTGTTCCGCGCCGCGCAGGCCGCGTTCGGGCGGGTCGCCTCGGCGCTGTCCGACACCGTCGAGGCGTACGAGCGCAACGAGCAGGACATCGACGCCGGCTTCAAGGCGATCCAGTCGGGGATGCCCCGGTGAGCGGGCCGGCCGGCAGCGCCGTCCAACTCTGGAACGGCCTCGACAACGCGCTCTCCGGCGTGGAGGCCGCGGTCGACAGCGTCTGCCGCACCCTCGCCTGGCCGCTGATCCAGCTGGTCGACATGGTCGACGGGGAGCCGGCCGCGCTGCAGGCCAAGGCCGCCGAGTGGGACGCGCTGGCCGCGCAGGTGCGCGACCTGGCGCAGACCCACCGCGGCACCCGCGAGGCCGCCCAGGTGGGGTGGCGGTCGCCGGCCGGCGAGGCGTACGGGCGGCGGCTCGACGAGGTCGAGCAGCAGCTGCTGGAGGTCGCCGACCAGTTCGCCGCGACGGCGGAGTACCTGCGCAACGTCGCCGAGGCCCTCCAGGTCACCCACGACGTCCTCGTCGACCTGTGCGTCGAGTTCGTCAACTGGCTGCTCGTCACGCTGGTCACCGCCCTGCTGATGGCGCCGTTCACGATGGGGGCGTCCTGGGCGACCGGCGTGGCCATGTCCGTGACCCGGGGCATGATCACGGTGACGCGGGCGCTCGGCCAGTTCATCCGGCCGCTCGCCATGCACCTGCAGAAGGTCATCCGGCTGCTGCAGAAGGTGCTCCACCACCTGCACCGTCTGCGCAGCCACCTCGACAAGCTGGTCGACAAGCAGCGGGCGCTGCGCCGGGGCATGAAGTCCGTCGACAAGCGGCGCGCCGCCGGCAAGGCCGACAAGTGGTACCACAAGGTCACCGACCCGGCCAAGGGCACCTTCAAGCTGGGCAAGTCCGGCTCGCCGTTCGACATGAGCACCCTCGACCGGGCCGCCGCCCTGCGCGCGCACGGGGTCACCGACGGCGCCCGGGTCATCGCCCGGGACTGGGCGACCAACCTGCCGTGGAACGTGCCGAACTCGGTCGTCCACGGCGTCACCTGGGGCTCGGTGGCCCTCGTCAGCGGCCTGTCCGTGCCGGGCGCCGACCTGGTCAGCGACCAGGTCGGCCAGGCGGTGCAGGACGGCGCCGACTGGGTCGACCAGAATGTCTTCGGGCAGCCGCCCTCCGAGCAGCCCGCGGGTCGTTGACCGGTCGAGGGGGTAACGCCTGATGTCTGGGGAGCGGAGCCGGCTGGGCCGGTTCGCCGACGCCGTGGTCGGTGGCGCGCGCGCCGCGCGCGACAAGGCCCGTGAACTGCGCGAGGAGTTGCGCGGCACCGACGAGCCCGAGCGCGCGCTCGTCGCGCCGCTGGTGCCCGGGCAGGAGCTGCGCTACGCGGGCGTCATCCCGATCCGCACGCCGGAGACGCACCGGGCGGGCAGCCAGCTCGCCGACCAGGTGGCCGGGGAGCTGGCCGACTCGCTCGACCCACGGATGCTGTTCGGTCTGCTCAACATCGTCAACCCGGTGGCCTGGGTCGAGGCGGTGATGACACCGGTGCGGATGGCCGCGGGGGTGCTGCTGCTGCCCGGCAAGGCGGCAGCCGTGGCCGCCGGCGCAGCCGACGAACCGGCGCCGCGGTCGGGCCCGCCGCACCTGCCGGCCCAGCGGGAGCCGATCCCGCTGACCGCGGAGCAGGAGGCGTTCCGGGCCCTGTTCCGGCTCAGCCTCTACCGGCCGCTGGCCGACCAGCTCGCCGAGATCGCCTACCGGCGTCGGTACGTCTTCAGCGGCGACCTCGCCAGCCTCGCCGGCAGCCTCCTGCTGTTCCTGGAGCGCTACACCGGCACGCCGCTCGCGGTGACGGACACCCACCTCTACCTGCTGCGGATGGGGCTGCGCCCGCCGCCGGACAAGCCCGACCGGCGGCAGCCGCGGATCCTGTGGAGCGTGGAGCGCACCCGGGTGGTCCGCATCGACTCCGAGCACGGCAACGCCCGGCTGGTGCAGTTCCCGTCCACCATCGTCTTCGACGACGGGTCGTGGATCCGGGTGGTGCACCCGACGATCCGCGACGACCACTACCGTCTCCTCGCCGCGATCCGGGAGATCCCGGGGCGCCGGCCGACGGTCTGACCCGTCGGCCCGGCCGCCGTCGGGTCAGCTGTCGCGCTCGGGGTAGCCGACCGGCACCGCCGACACGTCGTCCAACGCGGTGATGATCTCCTCCGGCAGGGTCATCCGCTCCACCTGCAACGCGCCCAGCAGCTGACCGACCGTGCGGGCGCCCAGGATCGGGGCGGTCACGCCGGGCCGGTCGCGGATCCACGCCAGCGCCACCTCCAGCGGGGAGACGCCGAGCCCGCCGGCGGCCGTGGCCACCGCCTCGACGATGCTGGAGCAGCGGGGCTCCAGGTACGTGGCGACGAAGCGCTCGAAGTGCGGCGACGCGGCCCGCGAGTCCGCGGGCCGGCCGTGCCGGTACTTGCCGGTGAGTACCCCGCGCCCGAGCGGCGACCAGGGCAGCACGCCCAGGCCGAGCGCGTCGCAGGCGGGCAGCACCTCCCGCTCCACGCCCCGCTCCAGCAGCGAGTACTCCACCTGGGCGGCCACCACCGGCGCACGCCCCGGCCAGGCGGTCTGCCAGGCGGCGGCGCGCGCGGTCTGCCAGCCGGAGAAGTTCGACACACCCACGTAGCGGACCCGACCGCTGGCCACCGCGTGGTCGAGCGCGGCGAGGGTCTCCTCCAGCGGCGTGTCCGGGTCGTACCCGTGCACCTGGAACAGGTCGACGTGGTCGGTGCCGAGCCGGCGTAGCGAGGCGTCCAACGTACGCAGCAGGTGGCCCCGGGAGTTGTCGCGGCGCCGCCCGTTGCCCGGCCGGAGCCCCGCCTTCGTGGCGATCAGCAGCTCGTCACGGGGCACGAGGGTGCCGAGCAGCGACCCGATCACCGACTCGGCGTCACCGTCGCCGTAGACGTCGGCCGTGTCGATCAGGTTGCCGCCCGCGTCGAGGTAACTCTTCAGCTGGGCGGCCGCATCGTCGGCGTCGGTGTCCCGTCCCCAGGTCATGGTGCCGAGCGCGAGCCGCGAAACCGCCAGCCCGCTTCGGCCGAGCGGTCGCTGTTGCATGGGTGAACCTTATTTCGAACCCGCCGCAACCGATATCCTCGCTCCCGTCATGTCTGGACTTCTGCCGGTTCTCCGCGCGGCCCGGCCCGCCCGGCGCCGACGGTGAGCCGGTGATCGAGTCCACAGCCGCCATTGCGTAACCTGATGCGACCTGTGGTGCGGATGGGGGAGGACCAGTGCGACTCGGGCTCAGCCTCGGCTACCAGACGGCGTGGAGTACACCCGCCGATCATCTGGCGCTGGCTCAGGAAGCGGATCGGCTCGGCTACTCGGTGGTGTGGGCGGCGGAGGCGTACGGCTCCGACTCGCCCAGCATGCTCGCCTGGATAGCGGGCCAGACCGAGCGGATCGACGTGGGCAGCGCGGTGATGCAGATCCCCGGCCGCACCCCGGCGATGACCGCGATGACGGCGGCGACCATCGACGCGCTCTCCGGCGGCCGGTTTCGGCTCGGCCTCGGGGTGTCCGGCCCCCAGGTCTCGGAGGGGTGGCACGGCGTGCGCTTCGGCAAGCCCCTGGCGCGTACGCGGGAGTTCGTGGACATCGTGAAGCTGGCGATCGCCCGCAAGGAGGTCGCGTACGACGGCGAGTTCTACACCCTGCCGCTGCCCGACGGGCCGGGCAAGGCCCTGCGGCTCGGTTTCCACCCTCCGCGCGAGCACATCCCGATCTACCTGGCCGCCGTCGGCCCGAAGAACCTCGAACTGGCCGGTGAGATCGCCGACGGCTGGCTCGCCGTCTTCTACGCCCCGGAGTTCGCCCAGGAGCAGCTCGACTCGGTGCGCGCCGGGCGCGCCCGGGCCGGCAAGGAGCTGGCCGGTTTCGACGTGGTGCCGTCGGTGCCGGTGGTGGTGGGCGACGACGTCGCCTCCTGCGCCGAGCTGGTTCGCTGGTACGCCGCGCTCTACGTCGGCGGGATGGGCAGCCGCCAGCAGAACTTCTACAACCAGCTCGCGACCCGGATGGGCTACGGTGACGCGGCCCGCGAGGTGCAGGACCTCTACCTGGCCAAGCGGCAGCGCGACGCGGCCGCGGCGGTGCCGATGGAGTTCATCGACCGCACCTCGCTGCTCGGCCCGAAGGAGCGCATCGCCGAGCGGATGCGGGAGTACGCCGCCGCGGGCGTCACCACCCTGTCGGTGACCCTGTTCGTGGCGGACCGGGACAGTGGTGTGCAGACCCTGCGTACCGTCGCCGAGGCCCTCGAGCTCTCCGGAGTGGGCGAGTGACCTGGATCGAGGCCATCGTCCTGGGCCTGGTGCAGGGGCTTACGGAATTCCTGCCGATCAGCTCGTCGGGGCACCTGCGCATCACCTCGGCGATCTTCTTCGGCCGTGACGCGGGTGCGTCGTTCACCGCGGTGACCCAGCTGGGCACCGAGGCGGCGGTGCTCATCTACTTCGCGAAGGACATCTGGCGGATCACCCGTATCTGGGTGGTGGGCCTGTGGGACCGCTCGGTGCGCAGCAGCCTGGACTACCGAATGGGCTGGTACGTCATCGTCGGCACCATCCCCATCGGCATCTTCGGTTTCCTGTTCAAGGACCAGATCCGCACCGCCGGCCGCAACCTCTGGCTGGTGGCCACGACGCTGATCGTGTTCGCGTTCGTGCTCGCCTTCGCCGAGTACTGGGGCCGGCAGACCCGCACCCTGGAGAACTTCCGGATGCGCGACGGCGTCGTCATGGGCTTCGCCCAGGCCATGGCGCTGATTCCCGGCGTGTCCCGCTCCGGTGGGACGCTCACCGCCGGCCTGCTGCTGAACCTCACCCGCGAGACGGCCGCGCGGTACTCGTTCCTGCTGGCCATCCCGGCGGTGGTGCTGTCCGGCGTGTTCAGCCTCGGCGATGTCTTCGAGCCCGCGGCGCCCGGCACGGCGGCCCCGACCGTCACCATGCTGGTCGTGGCCACGATCATCGCCTTCGGCGTCGGGTACGCGGCCATCGCCTGGCTGCTGCGCTACGTCGCGCACCACACCCTGTACGTCTTCGTGCTCTACCGGGTCGCGCTGGGCACGCTGGTCCTGGCCCTGCTCATGACCGGCACGATCAGCGCCACCTGACCGTCGCCGAACATGCCGCTGGCCGGCACCCCGGGTTCGGGGTGCCGGCCAGCGGCTTCTGTTCGTGCTGTGCCGTTCGTGGTGGTGGTCAGCTGTTCCAGTGCTGGGCGACGAGGTCGGCGGCCTGCTGCTCCCACTGGGCGTAGGCGTCCGGGTAGGCCGACACCTGCACCGTCTGCGCGGCTTCGGTCAGCGGCATGTCCTGCCAGCCGTCGACCTGCTTGAGGCCCTTCAGGAACGCCTGGGTCGAGTAGATCGGATCAGTGATCTGCTCCGGCGTACCCCAACCCGAGGACGGGCGCTGCTGGAACAGGCCCAGCGAGTCGTGGTCGTTGCGGTCACCCAGGTGGCCCAGGTTCTCCAGCTTCGACTCCTGCAGGCTCGTCGCGATCGAGATGACCGCCGCCCGCTCGTCCATACCCGACTTCTTCGTCGCGGCGATGATCGCCTTCACGTTCGCGGTCTGCTCGTCGTTCAGGTCGATGCGCGACTGCGCACCCTGGGTGCCGTGCGGAATCAGCTTGCCCTTATCGACCTTGTCGGTCTGCACGACGGCGACGGGCTTGGCGTCC
The DNA here is from genome assembly GCF_900091425.1 of Micromonospora krabiensis. Taxonomy (GTDB): domain Bacteria; phylum Actinomycetota; class Actinomycetes; order Mycobacteriales; family Micromonosporaceae; genus Micromonospora; species Micromonospora krabiensis. The sequence continues at coordinate 1,814,485 of NZ_LT598496.1, read as the reverse complement.
ACCGCGGGGGTGGCGGCGTGGGCGGCGATCGGGCCACCGGCGATGCCACCGGCGAAAGCCAGACCAGCGATACCAAGAACGCTCTTACGCATGATCGTGTTCATGTCAGAAGCTCCAATGTTCGGGGGTGGAGCCCCACACCAGCCCTGGGGGTGGGTCGGTATCGGGGCGGCACCGAGGAACCGGCGCCCTGCAAAAAAAAGGGGGAAAGTCTTCGGGGGTTCCGGCGACCGGGTCGAGCCGGGGGGCTCACCGCGCCGGGTCCATCTCCAACGACCGCCGGCCCGCCATCATTCCGGGGCCAGCCGATCGCCGGGGTTCATGTTCAACGACCGGGGCCGGGCCGTCATTCCGGGCCCTCACCCACACCCGCCAACCCGAACGAGCCAGCAGGCCGGGCTCCTACCTCGGCCGTCAGGCGGTATTCAACGCCCCCGACCAGGCCACCATTCCGCCGACCGAGTGGCCCCGACCACAGGACCCCAACCCCCAAACCCGGACACCGCGCCTACCCCGAATCAGACAAACCCTCCACCAGGCACCGCCGGAACCGGCGGCGCGCACGGATCTTGGGCGATTGAGGCCCCCAGAGGGGCCACAACTCACCAAGATCCGTGGGCGGGCCCGGCGATCACTCGGCGCTGGGTGCCTGGTCGGGATAAACCGGACCTAACGCCCCGTCGGGCGCCATGTCGGCCGTCGGGCAAGTGCCATCCCACCGTGATCCACTCGACATCAGTGATGTCGCGGTGTCCGGCGCCATCAGATACCGCGACATCACCGAAACGGAGTTGATCATGGTCGCCCGACGCCCGACGCCCGACGCCCGACGCCCGACGCCCGTCGCCCGTCGCCCGTCGCCCGTCGCCCGTCGCTCGGCGAACTCGCGGAACAAAGTCGATCATCGGAGCCCGGAACGCGTTGGAGGCTCACCGGGTCAGACGGCGGTCAATCGAGCGTCAAGATCGACGCCTTGAGGGGCGCGGGTCTCGGAGCGTCCGTGAACACCGAGACCGACATTCCACGCACGGCACCTCGGAACCGCGTCGTCGTCCCAGGTCTGGGGCAGCTTGACAGGCTCGGACACCCATACGACGCGATGCGGCTCGACAAGCCGAGCCCACACATCGCCCTGCGGGGCAGGACAGGCTTCCGGGCACGTACGCAGCCATGCGGGATCGAGAGGTTCCACTCGACGGCGGCCCGGAGCACGGACGGGTGCCTCGCGGCCGCGCGTCGCTCTACGCAACCGCCGCCCGCAGCCACCAGGCCCGGGGAAGGGCACCGTCAACGGACCGGAACCGCGGGCGCAGGGCAACGGCCGGCCGTGGCGATCAGGGCCACGGCTCGCGGTGGGCTGCCCGACCCAGCGGCCGGCGCACCCGACCGGGTCGATGGCGCGCCCGACGGGCGGGGCCGGTCACGCCGGCCGGCGAGGCCCTAGGGTGGGGACTGTGGCGACCCTTCTGCTTCTGCGACACGGCCGGACGACCGCGAACGCCGACGGCGGGCTCGCCGGCCGGCAGCCGGTCGAGCTGGACGAGACCGGTCGGGCGCAGGCCGCCGCGGTGGGCGTACGGCTGCGGGCGCTGCCGCTGGCGGCGGTCGTCACAAGCCCTCTGATCCGTTGTCGGCAGACCCTGGAACTGGCGCTGCCCGAGGCCGAGCCGGTGGTCGAGGAGGGGCTGATCGAGTGCGGCTACGGCAGCTGGGAGGGTCAGCCGCTGAAGAAGCTCGCCAAGGAGCCGCTCTGGCCGGTGGTCCAGCAGCACCCGAGCGCGGCCGTCTTCCCGGACGGCGAGTCGATGGCGGCGATGGCCGCGCGGGCGGTCGCGGCCGTCCGCTCCTGGGACGCCCGGATCACCGCCGAGCACGGCCCGGAGGCGATCTGGCTGGCGTGCAGCCACGGCGATGTGATCAAGGCCATCGTGGCGGACGCGCTCGGCGTACACCTTGATCTTTTCCAGCGGATCGTCGCGGACCCGGCGTCGGTGACCGCGATCCGCTACACGCCGCTGCGCCCGTTCCTGGTCCGGTTGAACGACACCGGCGGAGACCTGGCGGGCCTGGTTCCGCCGGCGCGCAAGCGGCGTCGGCGGCCGGCCCGGCCGGCCGACTCGGACGCCGCCGTGGGCGGCGGCGCCGGGGCCACCGCCTGACGCCGCCGCGGGCCCGGCGAACCGCCCTCACCTGCGGTGTCGTGAGCCCCGCTACACCGGGGCCGCCGCCCGGGCGGCGATTCGGGTCGGTGGGGTGCGCGGCGCCTCGGCGGGCCGGATAGGGTCGTGGGTATGACCCACCAGGTGCACGCCTTCGAGCCGCCGGAGCGGTTCGTCGCCGGGACCGTCGGGCCGCCGGGGGAGCGCACGTTCTTCCTCCAGGCGCGCGGCGGTGGCCGGCTGGTCAGCGTCGCGCTGGAGAAGGTCCAGGTCTCGTTGCTCGCCGAGAAGCTCGAGGAGCTGCTCACCGAGGCGCAGCGCCGGTTCGGGGTGGAGTTGCCCGAGGCGCCGGTCGCGGCGGGCGACAACGAGCCGCTGGACACACCGGTTGACGAGGAGTTCCGGGTCGGCACCCTCGGGCTCGCGTTCGACGTCGACTCCGCCACCGTGGTGATCGAGGCGATCGCCGCCGGGGAGGTCGAGGCCGAGGTCGAGCTGGACGACGAGGATGAGGACGAGGACGACGAGCCGGACGAGGACCTCGACCGGCTGCGCGTCCGCCTGACCCCGCAGGCGACCCGCGAGTTCATCGAGCGGGCCCGCCGGGTGGTCAACGCCGGCCGTCCGCCCTGCCCGCTCTGTGGCCAACCGCTCGACCCCGCCGGGCACCTCTGCCCGCGGCACAACGGTTACCACCGGTGACGTCGTCCGGCATCCAGCCCCGCCAGGACGGCAGCGCCGCGCTCCGGTTGCTCCGCGACGGTGAGCTGGAGCTGGAGGGCCGGCTGGTCGACGCGTCCAACACCACGCTGCGCGGGGTGCTGACGCTGGACGGGATGACCGCCCGCTGCGTCTACAAGCCGGTGCGCGGCGAGCGGCCGCTGTGGGACTTCCCGGACGGCACGCTGGCCGGGCGGGAGGTGTCGGCCTACCTGGTCTCGGCGGCGACCGGCTGGGACCTGGTGCCGCCGACCGTGCTGCGCGACGGCCCTCTCGGGCCGGGCTCCTGCCAGCTGTGGATCGACGAGCCCGACGACGGCGAGCCGCTCGTCGGGTTCGTCCCGGCCGACGCGCTGCCGCCCCGCTGGTTCCCGATCGCGGCGGCCCGGGACGACGACGGCACCGCGTACGCGCTGGCGCACGCCGACGACCCCCGCCTGGCCCGGCTCGCGGTGCTCGACGCGGTGATCAACAACGCGGACCGCAAGGGCGGGCACGTGCTCGTCGGCCCGGACGACCGGATCTACGGCGTCGACCACGGCGTCACCTTCCACGTGGAGGAGAAGCTCCGGACGGTGCTGTGGGGCTGGGCCGGCCGCCAGTTGCCGCCGGACGCCGTGGAGATGCTCGACGGGCTCGCCGGGCAGGTCGCCGGCCCGCTGGGCGCGGAGCTGGCCGACCACCTCACGATCAGTGAGATCGCCGAGTTGGCCGCCCGGGTCGACCGGCTGCGGGAGACCGGCCGCTTCCCGCTGCCGCCGGAGGAGTGGCCGGCGGTGCCCTGGCCGCCGATGTGACCTGACCGCCGGCCCGCGTGGCCCCGGCTGTCATGTTGATCACCCGTGGGGCCGGCCTCCTGCCGTCGTACGGCTCGTTAGGCTGGCGGTCATGGAAGCGTGGGCGGGACACGAGGTGCCACGGCTGCCCGGCAGGGGCGGCCCGCTGGCGTTGTACGACTCGGCGCGACAGGGTGTCCACCCGAGCGATCCGGCGGACGCGGCGAAGATGTACGTCTGCGGCATCACCCCGTACGACGCGACCCACCTCGGTCACGCCGCCACCATGATCACGTTTGACCTCGTGCAGCGGATGTGGCGGGACGCCGGGCGGCCGGTCCACTACGTGCAGAACGTCACCGACATCGACGACCCGCTGCTGGAGCGCGCGGCGCGCGACGGCGAGGACTGGGTGGTCCTCGCGATGCGGGAGACGGCGCTGTTCCGCGAGGACATGGAGGCGCTGCGGATCATCCCGCCGGAGCACTACGTGGGCGCGGTCGAGTCGATCCCGGACATCGCCGACAAGGTCCAGCAGCTGCTCAAGGACGGCTCCGCCTACCAACTCGACGACGGCACCGGCGACGTCTACTTCGACGTCTCCACCGCGCCCCGGTTCGGCTACGAGTCCAACCTCAGCCGCGAGGAGATGCTGAAGATCTTCCCGGAGCGCGGTGGCGACCCGGACCGCGCGGGCAAGCGCGACCCGCTCGACCCGCTGCTGTGGCGGGGCGCCCGCGAGGGTGAGCCGTCCTGGCCCGGCGGGGACCTGGGGACCGGCCGGCCCGGCTGGCACATCGAGTGCGCGGTCATCGCGCTCAACCTGCTCGGCGACACCATCGACGTGCAGGGCGGCGGCAACGACCTGATCTTCCCCCACCACGAGGACTCCGCGGCCCACGCCGAGCGGCTGACCGGTGAGGCGCCGTTCGCGCGGCACTACGTGCACGCCGGCATGATCGGCCTGGACGGCGAGAAGATGTCCAAGTCCCGGGGCAACCTCGTCTTCGTGTCCCGGCTGCGCGCCGACAAGGTCGACCCGATGGCGATCCGGCTCGCCCTGCTGGCCGGGCACTACCGCAGCGACCGCTCCTGGACCGACGAGCTGCTCACCGAGGCGCAGAAGCGGCTGGACCGCTGGCGGCAGGCCGCCGCCGCCCCCGCCGGGCCGTCGGGGATGGAGCTGCTGGCCGGCGTACGCGCACGACTCGCCGACGACCTCGACACCCCGGGCGCGCTGGCGATCCTCGACGACTGGGCCGCCCGGACCCTCGCCGACGGTGGTGACGACCCCGCCGCCCCCGCCCTCTTCACCGACACCGCAGACGCCCTCCTAGGCGTCCGCCTCTAACCCCGCCCCCGCCCTCCCCCTCCCCGCCCCTCCCTCCCCGCGATCTTGCAGTTTGTGCCCCTCGGGTGCTCGGAATGTCCGATGTGCCGGGGCCGAAAGTGCAAGATCGCGGGGCGGTAGAGCACCGGGGGGGCGACGAGGGTGGTCAGCCTAGGACCAGGCCGGGGTCGGGGTCGGGTTCCGGGGTTGGGGCGGGGATCTGGTACTCCTCGGTCAGGGTCGTCATGGGGCCGGGCCAGGTGGCCTGGGCGACCTCGATCGGCTTACGCGACCCGTCGTACGCGACGTGCAGCAGGTGCAGCACCGGCGTGTCCGGGCGGATCTGCAGGGTCTCCGCCTCCTCCCGGCTGGGCTGGCGGGCGCTGATCGTGTCGGTCGCCGAGACGTACCGCCGGCCGGTCGCCTCCTCGGCCTCCTGGTAGAGCGGCCGGCCGAACGCCTCGGCCCGCTCCAGCGACGTGCCCGCCGTGTCGGCGGGCAGGAACCAGGAGGCGCCCACCTCGACCGGGGAGTCCTCGGTGCGTACGAGGTGGCGCCGGCACAGCAGGTCGGTGCCGTCGGGCACGCCGAACGCGTCGGCCACCTCCGGCGGGGCGGGGGCGCGGCCGACGGAGACGAGTTGCTGCCGGTACCGGGCGGCGAGGTCGGTGTGGTAGCCGCGGAAACCGCCGTACCGCCCGCGGGCGAGGCGGTTGAGTCGGCGCCGGGTGCCTCGGACGTACGTGCCGGAGCCGGGTTTGGTGATGAGGACGCCCTCGACCCGCAGCTGGTCGACGGCGCGTTGCACGGTCTGCTTCGCGACGCCGAACATCTCGGCGATGGCCGGGATGGACGGCAGCCGCTCGCCCGGCCCCCAGTCGCCGCGCCGCACCTGCGCCTTGAGTTGCGCGGCGATCTGCCGGTGCGGGAACTCGGCGGCACCCGGATTGATCTGCACACCCGCCTCCTTGATCACATCTAGGTTCCTAGGATGGCGTAGAGGGTGTGTCCTGCGCCACCCCGACACGCAGACAACGGGCCCCGGGACGGAGATCCGTCCCGGGGCCCGGCTGTGACAGGGGGAGCGCGCTACCAGGAGCCGGCGGTCGGGCCGGCCGACCCGCCACGGCGGCGCAGGTACTTCTCGAACTCCTGGGCGATCTCGTCGCCGGTCAGCGGGGTGATGCCCGCGTCGCCGACCCGTTCCTCCAACTCGCGCACGTACTCGCCGAGCTCCGCGTCCTGCTCGGCGGCGTTGCGCACCCGCTGCTCCCACTCGGCGGCCTCCTCGGCGAGGTCGGCCATCGGCACCGGCAGGTCGAGCACCTCCTCGACCCGGTGCAGCAGGGCCAGCGTCGCCTTCGGGCACGGCGGGTTGTTCGCGTAGTGCGGCACGTGGACCCAGAACGACACCGCATCCACCTCGGCGCGGGCGCACGCGTCGTGCAGCACGCCGACGATGCCGGTCGGGCCGTCGTAACGGGTGGGGGTCAGCTGGTAGCGTTCGGCGGCCTTCGCGTCGGAGGCGCTGCCGCTGATCGGCAACGGGCGGGTGTAGGGCACGTCGGCCAGCAGCGCGCCGAGCAGCACCACCCGCTCCACCTCCAGGCTGTGGCAGATCTCCAGCACCTGCTCGCAGAACGTGCGCCAGCGCATGCTCGGCTCGATGCCGCGGATCAGCACCACGTCGCGTTCGGTGCCCTCGGGGCTCGCGACCATGAACCGGGTGGTCGGCCACTCGACCCGGCGGGTCTCGCCCTCGGCCATCGTGATCGTCGGTCGGCTCACCTGGAAGTCGTAGAAGTCCTCCGGGTCGAGCTCGGCGACCTGTCGGGCGTTCCAGACCTGCTCCAGATGCTCCACCGCGGCGGTGGAGGCGTCCGCGGCGTCGTTCCAACCCTCGAACGCGGCGATGGCCACCGGAGACCGCAGCACCGGCAGCCCGTCGAACTCGGTCACGCCGTCACCTCGCCCTGCTCGTGGCGGACACCGTCGGGGCGGGGCCCGGCCGTCCGCCCCCGGTGCACCGTGGCGTCCCTGTAGTCCTTCACGTCCGTCAGCCTACGTGCCGGGCCGGGACGGGGCCCGTCGGCCGCGCCGGACGGCGCCCGGGACAACCCGGCAGAGGGGGTCCAACCGGACAAGGTGATCCCGCTGACACAATGTGGGAAGGCGCGTCGGGCGGCGAACGAGCGGCCGGCGCCGCACTAACCTGAACCCGTGCGGACTTCCTTGCTCGACGTGCTGGCCGATCGGATCCTCATCGCCGATGGGGCGATGGGCACGATGTTGCAGGCCGCCGACCTCGGCCTGGACGACTTCGACGGGCTTGAGGGCTGCAACGAGATCCTCAACGTGACCCGACCGGACGTGGTGCGGGGGGTGCACGAGGCCTACCTGGCCGCCGGCGCGGACTGCGTGGAGACGAACACGTTCGGCGCCAACCTGCCGAACCTCGGCGAGTACGACATCCCGCACCGGATCCGGGAGTTGTCCGAGGCCGGCGCCCGGCTCGCCCGGGAGGCCGCCGACGCGTACAGCACGCCCGAGCGGCCCCGCTTCGTGCTCGGCTCGATCGGCCCGGGCACGAAGCTGCCCACCCTCGGCCACGCCCCGTACGCGGAGCTGCGGGACGCGTACCAGGAGAACGCGGCCGGTCTGATCGAGGGCGGCGCGGACGCGCTCATCATCGAGACCTGCCAGGACCTGCTTCAGGTCAAGGCGGCCATCGTCGGGTCGAAGCGGGCGATGGCCGAGCTCGACCGGGTGGTGCCGATCATCTGCCACGTGGCCGTGGAGACCACCGGCACGATGCTGGTGGGCAGCGAGATCGGGGCGGCCCTGGCGGCGATCGAGCCCCTCGGCGTGGACCTGATCGGGTTGAACTGCTCGACCGGCCCGGCCGAGATGGGCGAGCACCTGCGCTACCTCGCCCAGCACTCGCGGATCCCGGTGTCGGTGATGCCGAACGCCGGCCTGCCGGTGCTGACCGCCGACGGGGCGTACTTCCCGCTCACCCCGGTCGAGTTGGCCGACGCGCTGGAGCGTTTCGTCACCGAGTACGGCGTCGGTCTCGTCGGCGGGTGCTGCGGCACCACCCCGGAGCACATCCGGGTGCTGGCCGAGCGGCTGCACGACGCCGCCCCGGCGCCGCGTACGCCCCGGCACGAGGCGGGTGTCTCGTCGGTCTACCACCCGGTGCCGTTCGCCCAGGACGCCTCCGTCCTGATGGTGGGGGAGCGGACCAACGCCAACGGCTCCAAGGCGTTCCGCGAGGCGATGCTCGCCGAGGACTGGCGGGCCTGCGTGGAGATCGCCCGCAGCCAGGCCCGGGACGGCTCGCACCTGCTGGACCTCTGCGTCGACTACGTGGGCCGCGACGGCACCCGTGACATGCGGGAGCTGGCGGGCCGGTTCGCCACCGCGTCGACGCTGCCCATCATGTTGGACTCCACCGAGCCGGCGGTCATCGAGGCCGGGTTGGAGATGCTCGGCGGCCGTTGCGTGGTCAACTCGGTGAACTTCGAGGACGGCGACGGCCCCGAGTCCCGGTACGCCCGGGTGATGCCGGTCGTCAAGGAGCACGGCGCGGCCGTGGTGGCGCTGCTCATCGACGAGGAGGGGCAGGCGCGCACCCGGGAGTGGAAGGTCCGCGTCGCGGTCCGGTTGATCGAGGACCTGACCGGGCGGTGGGGGCTGGACCGGTCGGACATCCTGATCGACGCGCTGACCTTCCCGATCGCCACCGGCCAGGAGGAGACCCGCCGGGACGGCATCGAGACCATCGAGGCGATCCGGGAGATCGCCCAGCGCTACCCGGGGGTCAATTTCACCCTCGGCATCTCGAACATCTCCTTCGGCCTCAACCCCGCCGCGCGGCAGGTGCTCAACTCGGTGTTCCTGCACGAGTGCGTCCAGGCCGGTCTGACGTCGGCGATCGTGCACGCCAGCAAGATCCTGCCGATGTCGAAGATCCCGCAGGAGCAGCGCGAGGTGGCGCTGGACCTGGTCTACGACCGGCGCCGCGAGGGCTACGACCCCGTGCAACGGTTCATCGAGCTGTTCGAGGGCGTCGACGCGGCGTCCGCCCGGGCCGGGCGGGCCGAGGAGCTGGCCGCGCTGCCGCTGGACGAGCGGCTCAAGCGGCGCATCATCGACGGTGAGCGCACCGGCCTGGAGGCCGACCTGGACGCGGCGATGGCCGGCGGCCGCTCACCACTGTCGATCATCAATGACATCCTGCTCGACGGGATGAAGGTCGTCGGCGAGCTGTTCGGCTCCGGCCAGATGCAGCTGCCGTTCGTGCTCCAGTCCGCCGAAGTGATGAAGAGCGCCGTGGCGTACCTGGAACCGCACATGGAGGCCGTCGAGGACGGCGGCAAGGGCCGCATCGTCCTGGCGACGGTGCGCGGCGACGTGCACGACATCGGCAAGAACCTGGTGGACATCATCCTGTCCAACAACGGCTACGAGGTCGTGAACATCGGCATCAAGCAGCCGATCAACGCGATCCTCGACGCCGCCGAGGAGCACCGCGCCGACGCGATCGGCATGTCCGGCCTGCTCGTCAAGAGCACGGTCATCATGAAGGAGAACCTGGCCGAGATGGCCAGTCGCGGGGTCGCGGACCGCTGGCCGGTCCTGCTCGGCGGCGCCGCGCTCACCCGGGCGTACGTGGAGGACGACCTGCGGTCGATGTTCCCCGGGCAGGTCCACTACGCGCGGGACGCCTTCGAGGGGCTGTCCCTGATGGACAAGGTGATGACCGCCAAGCGGGGCGGCGCGCCGGTCATCGACCCGGAGCGGGAGGCGGCCCTGGCCGCGCGGCGGGCCCGCCGCGAGCGGCAGCGCGCCATGGTCACCGAGGCGCTGCCGGAGCTGTCCGACGCCTCGGTGCGCTCGGACGTCGCCCGGGACGTGGAGGTGCCCGCCCCGCCGTTCTTCGGCACCCGGGTCGTCAAGGGAGTACCCCTCGCCGACTACGCCTCGCTGCTCGACGAGCGGGCCACGTTCCTCGGCCAGTGGGGGCTGCGCGGCTCCCGTGGTGGGCAGGGCCCGTCGTACGAGGAGCTCGTGGAGACCGAGGGCCGGCCTCGGCTGCGCTACTGGCTGGACCGGCTCATCTCCGACCAGGTGCTCGAAGCAGCCGTCGTGTACGGCTACTTCCCCGCCTACAGCGAGGGCAACGACCTGGTGGTGCTGGACGAGAACGGGCAGAGCGAGCGGGCCCGGTTCTCGTTCCCCCGGCAGCGGCAGGAGCGCCGACTCTGCCTGGCCGACTTCTTCCGGCCCCGCGGCGAGGAGCTGGACGTGGTGGCGTTGCAGCTGGTCACGGTGGGCCAGCCGATCAGCGAGTACACCGCGAAGCTGTTCGCCCGCAACGAGTACCGCGACTACCTCGAGGTGCACGGCCTGTCCGTGCAGCTCACCGAGGCCCTCGCCGAGTACTGGCACCGGCGGGTCCGGGGCGAGCTGACCCTGCCCGGTGGCCGTACGGTGGCCGACGACGACCCGGCCGACCTGGCCGGCCTGCTGCGCACCGACTACCGGGGCTGCCGCTACGCGTTCGGCTACCCGGCCTGCCCGGACCTGGAGGACCGGGCGAAGATGGTCGACCTGCTCGGCGCCGAGCGCATCGGCGTGCAGCTGTCGGAGGAGTTCCAGCTGGTCCCGGAGCAGGCCACCGACGCGATCGTGGTCCACCACCCGGAGGCGAGCTACTTCAACGCCAAATAGTCGGCGCAAGTACCCTGGCCTGCGCCGTAACGTCCTCTGACGGCCGCTGAACCATGATCATGCCGTCTCCAGGCCGCCACCGGCTCCCGGACCGTCGTCGGCGGCCTGGACCTCACCGAACGCCTTGTCGATGGCCCGACGGGTACGGTCCTCACTGCTGGGCAGGAGGTGGGTGTCGGCCCGGAGGTGAACCCGGGATCTGCGTGACCGAGGTAGGACGAGAGGGCCTTGATGCTCTCCCCGGCGTCCAGAAGTACCGAGGCGTAGGTGTGCCGCAGCACGTGCATCCCGTTGCGCCGGTCGTCCGGTACGTCGGTCGCGCGGATCGCACGCGTCCAGACGCCCGGGTTGAACTTCGACCGGCTGAGCGGCTCGCCATCGAGCATCGTCAGGTAGGGCCGGACGGTCGTCCGCTCTCCGGTTGGGGTTCCCCCTAAGGCATGCCGGTCGTCCAGGAGCCGGTTCCGCAGCCGCTCAGTGTCAGGTCAACTGCTCACCTGGGAGGGGGAGGGGGAGGCCGCCGGTGGCCAGCTCCGACCCTGGGAGCCGCGTTCGTGCCGGGCGAGGTTGGGTCAACTGCGCCACCGTGGCGGTGTCCGCCGGGGGTACGCTCCGTGACACGAGAGCCGACCCAGTCTGTCTCGGCAGCGCCCGCACGAGCCGTCAAGGCCCGCTTGACATGGGGGGCCGAGCGGCGGCCCGCTTCCCTGCGGCATGTCTCGAACCCGCTACGGTGGCTTAGCTCAACCGGGACCGTGGCACTGGTGGACGGACCTCCGGCCTTTTCCGGGCGAGAGGCTGTGCAAGTCTCATCAACGATGTGATGGGGGATCGCTGGTGGGACAGCGGCACGTGCGGAAAATGTTGCGGAAGATGGCCGGCGGGCAGCCGGTGGAGGTCGAGAAGGTGGCCACGTTGCGCTCACTCGCCCTTATGGCCGCTGTTGCCGAGCAATTCGGTTACGCGTACACGGACACACGGCAGCGACACCGCAACGGACCGCAGCTGTTCTTCGTACCCGACCCCCGTCCGCAAGCCCGCGAAAGGGCCGAGCGGAACCGAGTGCGGTACCCGGATGCTTCCACCGGGGGCGCACTGCCCCCCGTGCCTGCCGACGTGCTGGATCTGTTCAAGGCCCGTATCAGCTACGACCTCGAGGGCTGGAACGACGACAAGCAACGAACGTGGCTCCTCTATGTCGTACTCACCGTGCTGTGCGCGATCCTCGGTGTGCGGCTCGGGCTAGGAGGGACGTCCCCCACCGCCGCGGCGGCTGTCGCCGCCGTCGCCTGGGCGGCGCTGATGTCTGTCACCCTTTTTCTGGTCTCCATTCGTCGACGCAGACGGGCCAAGTTCGCCGCGATCCTGGAGGCGGCCGGGTTCACGCAGACGACTGAGCAGAGCGGCCGGGAACGGTATCTGCCGCTGACGTACCAGTAGGCCGCACAACCTCGGCGATCACCGTGCGGCGGGCCGTCAAGGCGGCGCGGGCGGCGGCCTCAGCGTCGACCGGGTCACTTTTGCCCTGCCAGCGGCGAGTCTTACGATCCGGCCGGTCGACCTCGACCAGACGCACGCCTGCGCTAAGCAGGTGCCGGGCCAGGCCCGCGCCGTAGGCGCCGGTGCCCTCGACGCCGACCAGCCCAGCGCGCCGAACGAACGCAGCCACCCCAACAACGCCACGTATCCCGCCGGGGTGGCTTCGAACTGAGCGCAACCGAGCACTCGCCCCGCAGGATCGACCGCTGCCGCCGTGTGCGTGTCGCGGTGAGTGTCCACACCGCCGGTGATTTCGAGGAGTTGCTGTTTCATGGTGGAGATGTCCGTCCTGTGCCGTCGACCGGAATGGGGCGGCACGCACCAGCCGGGCGAGGATGGACAAGACAGTGACGGGGCCTCTGGCCAGGCTCCTATGAAGTCACAACCGCCGCGTCCAGTGAGTGCACGTGAGTCCCGTACCGGCACGGTCTACAGATCCGGTTGAACACCCGAAGTCAGTCAGGGCAAGGGTCAGACCGACCGGTGCGGGATCACCTACATCCCTCACTGTCAGGGCATCTTGGGGCATGGGGTCGAGGGGCCCTGGGCGCCGGTGGTTGACCGCGGTTCTCACCGTGGTTGTGGATAGTCGCCGGACTGTGGCGGGCTGGCCGTAACCTCGGCGCTCAAACCGGGGCGTCCTGGGCGGGCCGCGCGCTGATGGTGACCACTCCCGCGGTGAGCGCGGTGGGCCTGAAGCCCCTGACGATCAGGTAGACGCCCAGCGAGAACTCCCACACCGCGATCGGGAGGGCCGCAACAGCCGCCACCGGGGACAGCCGGTCCCAGAGCCCGAACAGTGTGCCGAGGTCGGACACGACGAGCAGGGGCGCTCCGACGAGCCCGAGTACGGGGAGCAGGCGCGGCACGAGGCGTGCCTGGTACAGCAGCGATCCGAGCAACAGGGCGTTCACGGCCGGAAGAAAGCCTTGGCTGAGCAGGAAGATCGAGTCGTAGAAGGCGACCAGCGTCTGCCCGGTGACCAGCGCGTCCGCTCCGGCGTCGGCCCGCCGCAGTGTCACGAGCGTCAGGAGGCTCGCGACGCCGACGAAGATGCCGGCGGCTTCGAGGATCCGGGCGCTGACGAATCCCAGGGCTCGGGTTTCGCCGTGTCGCTTGAGCACCGGGTACAGCGCGACGGCGGTGCCGATGCAGGCGAGCGCGACGATCACCTCGAGGACGCCGCCGATGACGACGGGGGTCTCCGACGTGGTGCCCAGGATGTAGTCGGCGTCGTGCACCGGGCCGTACAGGGCGACGGTCGGAATCGACACGAAGGTGAGGACGTAGAAGCCGCCCGCGACCAGTGCCGTCCGCCTCGTTGAGTCCATCACGGCGCCCTCCGTCGCTGCCGACCGTTCGATGATGGTCAGGCCCTTACCCTCCTGCGGATCGGTGTGACGGCGAATCGGCCGCTCGGGCAATCCTCACGGTCGATGCGTGTGTGGTCGCGGCACCTGCCGTCGGGGCGTCCGCCGGATGCGGAGTGCTGACGGGTTCCGCCCGGTGAAGGTCATCTCGAACGACGCGCTGATCGCCTCCGCCCAGGCGGTGCTCGACCCGCCACTGCGCCGGGCTACGGCGCGTCGAGCCGGCGCGTCGGCCAGGTAGCGTCCATGTTGGTCACCGCGACGGGCAACCTCTTCCTCCGGCGTCTGCATCGACACCGGCTCGGGCACCGGATTCTGCGCGGAGCACGCGGCCGTCCGTCGCCATGGTCACGGCCCGCGAACACAAGATCGCCAAGATCGTCGCTGTGTGGTGTGATGACGAGGGGGTTCTGTATGTACTCCCGCCCTGCGGGCGTTGCCGGGAGTTCATCCGTCAGATCGGCCCCGCGAATCTCGACCCCGAAGTGGTGCTCAGCCGGACCAGCTCAGCCCGTCTGCGAGATCTGCTTCCGCGCACCGAATGGCCCAACCCGCTCGACTGAACCGGGTGGCGCGCGAGCGGCCGCCGGCTCTCCGCCTGCCTGACGACGCTTGATCGGCCCGGGGTGAGTCAGTCCGGAAGTCCCAGGTAGCACGATGGCGCGGAGTGCGGGCGTTCGCACGCGACGTGGACGGCCAGCTAACGGGGACCATCAATTCGACCAATGCGCGAGCCGCTGCGGAACGTGCGGTCAACGGACGGCGAAGAGTCTGGCCCGCACGTGGCCCTCATCCGACTCGACGGGCCCTTCGGCCGCCAGGAGGTCAAGGATGATCTTCCCGTCGGAATGGAGATAGTTGTCGTAGTGGACCGAGTACCTGTTCCCGGGGCTACCTCCGTCGGCCGGATCGGCGTAGACGAGGATGAGGTACTTGGACAGGCCGGGTGTCAGATTCCGCCCGTGGAGGTGATCGACGCATCTCCGAAACTCCGCCAGGTTTTGAAGGCTCGGGCCGCCTTTGAACCCCAGCGAGTTGCCCGTGTAGGGATCGAACTTGCGCGGGTGCAGGTAGAACTTGAACTCGACGAACGCCTTCTCCTCTGCGCTGTGCAACACAAGGTCGATGTGGTCGCACTCTACGAACTGACTCACGCTCGGCTTTGTACTTGCGAGTTGCCGACAGAAGAAGTAGCGAAAGATCGACTCGTTCCAGCGGCTGAGCGGCATCAGCTTGAGCTCGCCGCCCATCCAGGCCATGGTGTTGGAGAGTGTCGATCGAACTAATTGATCCACGGGCACCCTCCATTGCCGGCACTCAGCGGTGAATGTTCTGTCTGGTCACGGTAGCCGTTACGTGAGTCCATCGGCCGACGACGCGACGACGCGACGACGCGCCGTGAGTGGCCTGGGCGCACGAGCGAACCACCCGCCGCGCGCTGATTGACCGCCTGGCGGCAGCGGCCGGCGATGAGGTCGCCTCTCGGTGCCGGACGACAGCCGGCACCCCGCGTGGCCCACTGTGGGAGCGGGGATTCGCCGCGTGGACGGTCGGCCGCCGCTCGGCCCTGTTCACAGGCCAGGCGCGGTTCGGTGGTCCACCTGCCTCGTGACCGTCCATCGATCACCGACGCGCCGGCGCGGGTCCGGTGCTGCCCAACCGGCGGGCTGCCAGGCAGATTTCATTTTTGAAACAGCGCCCAGCGATGGCTCGGTGGCATCTAGAGTCCGGACGACTGCTGGGAAAACCCTCCCCACGATGTTGAGTCGGCCACTCGGGCGGTCCTCGAAGCGGACTGCCGCCCTCGTCGCCGGCGCGGCCGCCGCCGGGCGGAGTACGATCAACGACGCTGTCGCGACGTGGCCGTGCAGGAGCAACCGATGATCAGCGATGCGACGCTCGCCCGTATCAACGAGGGTGTGCAGTTGCATCATCAGCAGGGCCGGCGCGCGGCCGCCCGCGACGTGTTCGCCCAGATCTGGGATGAGATCGGCGGGGAACGAGGCGATCCCTTGCACGTGTGCGTCCTCGCGCACTCGATGGCCGACGTGCAGGACGACGTCCACCAGGAGTTGGTCTGGGACCGGCGGGCGCTGGCGGCGGCCGACCTGCTCACCGATGCGCGGGTTGCGCAGGCCGGGGTGCCGATGTCGGTGGCCAGCCTGTATCCGTCGTTGCATCTCAACCTGGGTGAGTGCTACCGCAGGCTTGGCGATCTCGCCCGGGCTCGGGAGTGTCTTGAGCGAGCGCACGCGGGGATCGGCGCGCTCGGCGATGACGACTACGGCCAACTCATCAAGGGTGGCGTGGAGAGGCTCGCGCAGCAGTTGAGCGCTGAGTAGGCCGGGGTGGCGGCGGCGGGAGCCGGTTGTCCGATGAGGTCTATGACTTTGCGTCATAACTATGACGGACGCCGCGCCCACTGGGCATCTGTCAGGTCCGAGGGGTAGCCACGATGCCCAGACACCGCGCCACCCCGCCGGTCCGGATCGCCGATGTCTTGCCGCCACGCCGTCCACAAGGGCCCTTCGCAAACACGCTCTCACGGGACCTGACCAGTTACGTGCCCGGAACCTACCTGGTCGCGGTAGCTTGGTCTCAGACGCTGGCTGCCTTCCGCGGCGATATCGACGCCTGGCGCGACATCACGATCGCCACCGATTTCGACCAGCCCTGAGCGTTGGCCGCGAGCTCTGTTTGAACGTCAACATCTGACTGGAAAGCGATCATGATCGCAGCTTTGAAGGGGTTTACCCAGCAGCTGGTGCCGGTGAATGGCATCAAGATCAACGCTGTCGCGGGAGGCTCGGGCCCGCCGATCCTTCTGTCTCACGGGTGGCCGGAAACATGGTGGGAATGGCATAATGTGATGCCGTTGCTGGCCGAGCATTTCAGCGTGGTGGCCATCGATCTGCGCGGCGCGGGCTTTTCTGACTGCCCGCTCGACGGCTATGACAAGGCGACGATGGCGCGCGACGCGCACGAAGTCATGATTGCCCTTGGGCATGAGCGCTACGCCGTGTGCGGACATGACATCGGCGGGATGGTCGCCCTGCCGCAGGCCGCCATCTATCGGGAGGCTGTTACCCACCTGGCCGTCCTCGACGTTCCGCTTCCCGGCTGGACCGGATGGGAGGCGGCGATCGCAAAACTCTGGCAGTACAGCTTCCATATGAACCGGGATCTACCCGAGCGCATAATCCATGGCCGTGAATATGACTATGTCTCGACCTTCATGTCTGAGCGGTTCTACGACCACAGCACCTTCAATCCGGCAGACATCGAGATCTACGCGAAAGCGATGGCGCTTCCTGGCCGCACCCGCGGCGGCATGGAATGGTTTCGGACCCTCACCGCCGACCATGCGGCCGCGCTCGAGTACAAGAAGCAACCGCTCGAGATGCCGGTGCTAGGTCTCGGCGGGGATCAGCGCTTCGGTGCGCAGATGGTGCCGATGCTCAAAGAGTTCGCCAGCAATGTGACGGGCGGCTCGATTGCGCGGTGCAGCCACTATGTCGCGGACGAACGGCCGGGTGAGGTCGCGGCCGCTCTGATCGATTTCCTCAAGGCCAGGTGAGACTCTGCGACCCCGCCGCCGTGGGCCGGGCGGTTCGCGGCACTACGGGCGAGTTGCGTGCGCACCTATCCCGATCGATCGATGAGATAAAAAGGGAAACTGTCATGACCGCACCTGTCATTCGCGGCGTCAATCATATCGGCATCACGGTGCCCGACATCGAAGCCGCAATATCGTTCCTGCTGGAAGCTTTCGGCGGCCAGGTGATCTATCGGTCCTTCGGACCGCAGGATCCACCGCGGCAGGGACCCGAGTTCGAGCGGGCCGTTGGCGCTTTCCCGGGAACGGTCGTGCGCGCGCAGGCGATGTTCAAGATCGGGACCGGACCCGATCTCGAGCTGTTCGAGATGCACGGCCCCGAACAAGCCCAGCCGATCCGAGCGAGCGACTTCGGCATCACGCACTTCGCTCTCTACAACGACGACATCGACGCATCGGTTGAGCGCTTCGAAAGGGCCGGAGGCACCCCACTCGCGGCGCCTCGCGATATTCCCTATGCAACCGAGAAAGGTCCTGGAAACAAGGTCTGCTACTGCCGCATGCCTTGGGGCGCGACGATGGAATTTATAACCACGCCGGACCGCATGCCCTATCATGACCAGACGGATCTGCGCAGGTGGCAGGACGGCGACTGAGCAAGGCGCGAAAAGGGATCCGCATCAGTTACGCCGCGGCGATGCTGTCGGCCCCGCCGTCCCCGCAGCGCTGATCCGCTGGGCCGCGATCGCCGGCACGACACGCCGCATCACCCGCGGCCAACCCGCACGCCGTCAAGCCCGCCGCACCTTCACCGGCACCTGAACATCCCCATCTCAAACACGCTCTGAGACGCGCGCTTCTGCGTGCGGTCTAGCGAAGGCGGCGGGCGTCCACATGAGGGGCGGGCCGTCGCATGTAGGGCGACCTCGCGAGTCCAAGGCGCCATCCATAGTAGGCAGGCCGGAAACGACCACCGGGCGGGGGCGGAGCTAATGGTCGGCGCGGGGCGGCCACTCGTCTCGGCGTACCAGTCGGTCGAGGCGGTCCAGGAGTCGCGTCTCGCTCCGGTATGCCCGACTCCGCTCCGGTTTCTTCCAGGTCCCGCCGGGGAGCAGCTCGTGGTGGGCCGGTACGAAGACTATGGCGCCGGCGTATGCCCGGCACTCTGAGCACCGCGTCAGGCCGGTGCCCGGGCGTCGGTGGAGGTCACGGGCGTGCGTGACGGACCGCCGGTGCCAACGCCACCGTCACCACTCCCGCCGACGCGCGTTTCGAATTGCGACATCAGCGCGGAACCCCTTGGAAACATTGACGATGCTCTCAGTGCTCGATTACCGTGCGGGCGAGAGAGCGCTCTCTCAGCCGACGTTCCCGTCCATACCGAACCAAGGAGTGCCGGCGCCGGGCCGCCCCCGCCCCGGTCCGGCCCGCGATGGAGGCACCATGAAACCTCCCGTCCCGTACCGCCGATGGGCCCTGGTCGCCGGCACCGCGCTGGCCCTGCTCGTCGGCGGCCTCACGATCCCCCTCACCCGCGCCGCCGAGGCCGCGCCCGTCGGCGCCGGCAGCTACACCACCACGCCGGTCGGCCCACTCCCCAGCGGCTGCGGCCAGATGTCGACCAACCCCCGCCAGTTCGTCACGGCCAACGCGCCCGCCGGCGCGGTCCCCACCAACGACTGGTGGTCGTCGCTGCTCTGGAAGCGCCTCGACTGCGCCTACAGTGAGCCCCTGCACGCGCACCCGATCTCGTACGACACCTTCGGCGACGGCCTCGGCTTCTCCGCCAACTCCACGCCCGCGATCAGCGGCACGGCGACCGGCGTGGGGGAGTTCCACTTCCCGTACGTGCAGGACATCCGGGTCGGTGTGGCCGGGCTCGCCGCCCCCGTGGTCCGGGTCGACGGCTGGTCCGACTGGACGGTCAGCCCGTACTGGAGCGACGGCGCCCGCACCCTGCGCGCCACGATCGGCCACGGCCTGCCGTTCGCGTACTTCCAGAGCAGCGGCGGCGACGCGGTGATCAACACCTCCGGGGCTCCCGAGGTGTGGTCGAGCAGCGGGGCCACCCTCGGGTTCCGGGTCAACGGCCACGACTACGTCGCGTTCGCCCCGAGCGGCGCCAGCTGGACCGTCGGCGGGAGCCGGATCTCCTCCACGCTGGCCGGGCGGGGCTACTTCTCCGTCGCGCTGCTGCCGCCGACCGGCAGCGCCGCGGAGCGGGCGAGCCTGGCCGCCACCTACGCCCAGTACGCGCACGCCCACGTCACCGGCACCCGGGTCTCGTACGTCTACGACCCGGCGACCAGCGGTCTGACCACGACGTACGCGTTCACGACGACCGCCCGGGAGGGCACCGCGACGCAGACCGTGGTCAGCCTCTACCCGCACCAGTGGAAGTCCCTGACCGGCTCCACCCCGATCACGCCGACCTACCCGTCGGCCCGGGGACGGATGAAGGTGCTCACCGGCGTCACCCAGTTCCGTACGGCGATGAAGTTCCAGGGTGTGCTCCCGGAGCTGCCGGCGGTGGGTGACGGCAGCGGCGCCGACCTGGCGACCCTCACGGGTCACCTGGCCGCCGCCCGGGGCAACCCGATGGACCAGCGCGGCAACGACACCTACTGGACGGGCAAGGGCCTCGGCCGCGCCGCCCGGCTCGCCGAGGTGGCCGACCTGGTCAACGACACCGCGACGCGGGACAGCGCGCTGAACGCGATCCGTACCACGCTGACCGACTGGTTCACCGCGTCCAGCGGCAAGACGTCCCGGGTCTTCTACTACGACGCCAACTGGGGCACCCTGATCGGCTACCCGGCGTCGTACGGCTCCGACCAGGAGCTCAACGACCACCACTTCCACTACGGCTACTACATCGCCGCGGCCGCGACGTTGGCGAAGTTCGACCCGACCTGGGCCTCCGCCAGCCGCTACGGCGGCATGGTGGACCTGCTGATCCGCGACGCCAACAACTACCGCCGCGACGACACCCGCTTCCCCTACCTGCGGGACTTCGACATCTACGCGGGCCACGACTGGGCGTCCGGGCACGGCTCGTTCGGCGCCGGCAACAACCAGGAGTCCTCGTCGGAGGGGATGAACTTCGCCAACGCCCTCATCCAGTGGGGGCAGGTGACCGGCGACACGGCCGTCCGCGACGCCGGCATCTTCCTCTACACCACGCAGGCGGCGGCCATCCAGGAGTACTGGTTCGACTCCAGCGACCAGAACTTCCCGTCCGCGTTCGGCCACTCCACGGTCGGGATGGTCTGGGGTGACGGCGGCGCGTACGCGACCTGGTTCAGCGGCGAGCCGGAGATGATCCAGGGCATCAACCTGCTGCCCGTCACCGGCGGTCACCTGTACCTGGGCAACAACCCGGCCTACGTGCGGACCAACTACGCCGAACTGGTCCGCAACAACGGCGGCCCGCCGACGGTGTGGCAGGACATCCTGTGGCAGTTCCAGGCCCTCGGCGACGGGGACGCGGCGTTGGCGAACCTGCGCGCAAACCCCGGCTACACCCCGGAGGAGGGCGAGAGCCGGGCGCACACCTTCCACTGGATCCGCAACCTGGCCGCGCTGGGCACCGTCGACACGTCGGTGACCGGCAACCACCCGCTGTCTGCGGTCTTCTCCCGCAACGGGGCGCGCACGTACGTGGCGTCGAACCCGACCGCCGCGCCGGTCACGGTGACGTTCTCCAACGGCACCACGCTCACCGTCGGGGCCGGGCGGACGGCCACCACCGGGGCGTACACCTGGAGCGGCGGCAACGCGACGGGCGGCACGCCGCCCACGACGCCGCCGCCCACCACCCCGCCGCCGACCCCGGGCAACCCGACCCGCTACCTGCTGCCCGGCGGCGGGCTGGGCGCCGCGGGCGGCGCGGCCACGGTCACCGTCGCGGCGGCCAACGGAAACCACGACGGTACGCCCACCAACGCCCAGGTCTTCACGGCGACCGGCCTGAACCTGGCCTACGCCGGGGGGCAGACCGCGTTCGACCTGTTCCTCGACGCCGACCGGGCGGTCGGCAACGGTGTGCAGCTGCGGGTCTCTTACGACCTGACCGGCAACGGCAGTTGGGAACGGGTCGAGACGTGGCGCTACTTCGCCACCGACCCGGTTCCCGGCTACGAGCACTACACGCAGAGCGCCGGCCTGGCCTCGGCCACCGGCACGCTGGGCGCGCTGAGCAACGGCACGGTCCGGGTCGAGGTGTGGTCGGCGATCGGCAGCAACCCCAGCACGCTGGGCGTCGGCAACCAGTCGGTGCTCCGCCTGCCGTACTCCTGATCCATCCGTCCGCGCCGCCGCCGGCCGAGGTACGCCGGTGGCGGCGCGGCGGCCTGCCCTGGTCACGATCGGTACGGAACTGACTCCGGCGGGCACTGGTCACATGATCGAATTTTCTGGCAGGGTTGGTAGATGGCCGCGCTGCTCCGATCCCGACTGACCGATTGGACCGTCTCCGTACCCCTGGTGGCCGTGCTGATCCTGGCCTTCACCTGGGGACGCGAACTTCCGGCGGTCGGCACGTTCGTGGTGGCCGCCTTCCTGGCCGGCGCGGTGCTCGCCGCCGTGCACCACGCGGAGGTCGTGGCCCACCGGGTGGGCGAGCCGTACGGGTCCCTGGTGCTGGCCGTCGCGGTCACCGTCATCGAGGTGGCGCTGATCGTCACACTCATGATCAGCGGCGGGGACAAGACCCAGGCGCTGGCCCGGGACACCGTCTTCGCCGCCGTCATGATCACCTGTAACGGCATCCTCGGGTTGTCCCTGCTCATCGGCACGCTGCGCCGGCAGGTGGCGAGCTTCAACCCGGAGGGCACCGGCGGTGCCCTGGCCACCGTGATCACCCTCGCCGCGCTCAGCCTCGTCCTGCCGACCTTCACCACCAGCCGGCCCGGCCCGGAGTTCAGCCCCGCCCAGTTGGGCTTCGCCGCGGCGGCGTCGCTCGCCCTCTACGGGCTGTTCGTCCTCGTGCAGACCGGCCGGCACCGCGACTACTTCCTGCCCGTCGACAGCCAGGGCCGGGTCATCGAACACGAGGAGCACGCCAAGCCCCCGTCGGGCCGGGCCGCCCTGCTCAGCCTCGGCCTGCTGCTGGTCGCGCTGGTGGCCGTGGTCGGCGACGCCAAGACCGTCTCCCCGGCGATCGAGGCGGGCGTCGCCGCCGCGAACCTGCCGCAGTCGTTCGTCGGTGTGGTCATCGCGCTGCTGGTGCTGCTACCCGAGACCCTCGCCGCGGGCCGGGCGGCCCGCCGCGACCGGGTGCAGATCAGCCTGAACCTGGCCCTCGGCTCGGCGATGGCCAGCATCGGCCTGACCATCCCCGCCATCGCGCTGGCCTCGATCTGGCTGGACGGCCCGCTGATGCTCGGCCTCGGCGGCACGCAACTGGTCCTCCTTACGCTCACCGCCATCACCGGTGTGCTCACGGTGGTGCCCGGGCGGGCCACCCTGTTGCAGGCCGGCGCCCACCTGGTGCTGCTCGCGTCGTTCGTCTTCCTCGCCGCCAGCCCCTGACGCGGCAGGCGGCGCTGCTCCGGGCGCCGCGACTGACGCACGAGCGGCCGACCGCACGCCGGTCAGTCGGCCAGCCGGTCCGCGCGGGCGTGCAGGTAGCGCTGCTGCGCCAGGTTCGTCGACCGACCGGCCGCCATCCGGTACGCGTCCCGTGCGGCGGCGTGGTCACCGACCAGCTCCAGCAGGTGCGCCCGGGCGGCGGGCAGCCGCGGGTCGTCGGCGAGCCGGCCGTCGGCGGTCAACCCGTCGAGCAGCGCCAACCCCGCCGGCGCGCCCCGGCTCATGGCCACCGCGACGGCATGGTTCAGCGCCACCACCGGACTGTCGGCGATCTCGCGCAGCACCTCGTAGAGGGCGGTGATCTGGGCCCAGTCCGTCTCGGCGGCGCTGGGCGCCTCGTCGTGGACGGCGGCGACGGCCGCCTGCACCTGGTACGGCCCGACCGGCCCCTCGGGCAGCGCGGCGGTCACCAGCGCGACCCCTTCGGCGATCTGGTCGGCCTTCCACCGGCGGCGGTCCTGCTCGGCCATCGGCACCAGCTCACCGTGCGGGCCGAGCCGGGCGGGCGCCCGCGCGTCGGTGAGCAGCATGAGCGCCAACAACCCGGTGACCTCCGGATCGTCGGGCAGCAGCCGGTGCACCAGCCGCGCCAACCGGATCGCCTCGGCCGCCAGGTCGGCGCGGAGCAGACCCGGCCCGGACGTCCGCGCGTACCCCTCGTTGAAGATCAGGTAGAGCACGTGCAGCACGGCCGCGAGCCGCGCCGGGAGTTCTGCCGCGGCCGGCAGTCGGAACGGCAGCCCGCTGTCCCGGATGCGCTGCTTGCCGCGGCTGATCCGCCGGGTCATCGTGGCCTCCGGCACGAGGAACGCCCGGGCCACCTCGGCCGTGCTCAGCCCGCCCACCGCGCGCAGGGTCAACGCGATCTGCGAGGCGGGGGAGAGCGCCGGATGGCAGCAGAGGAACAGCAGGATGAGGCTGTCGTCGCCGTCGGCCGGCGGCGCGTCGGCGCCGGGCGCCACCCGGTCGGCCGGCAGCACCCACCGGGCGACCCGGTCCTCCCGCCGGGCCCGCGCCTGCTCCCGGCGGAGCAGGTCGGTCAGCCGCCTGGCCGCGACCGCCACCAGCCAGGCCCGGGGATCGTCCGGTACGCCGTCGCGCGGCCAGGCCGTCGCGGCGGCGATCAGCGCCTCCTGGGTGGCGTCCTCGGCGGTGTCGAAGTGCCCGTAGCGGCGGACGAGGGCGCCGAGGACCCGCGGCGCGAGACCGCGCAGCAGCTCCTCGACGCTCTCCCCGCTCACCCTCAGCCGGCCAGGTCCTCGATGCCGTCGACGACCGGCCGCACGTCGACGTACTCGCCGGGCGCGTCCGGGTTGACGAACCCGGCGGCGATCTCGGTGGCCCGGTCGAAGCTGGCGCACTCCACGATTGTGTAGCCGGCGAGCACCTCCTGGGTCTCCGGGTAGGGGCCGTCGGTCACCACCGGAGCGCCGCCGGTCAGCTGCACCCGCCGCGCGTGGGCGGGCGCCGCCAGCCCCTGCGCGTCGACCAGCTCACCGGACTCCACCAACGCCTGGTGCGTCTTCTCCATGTGCGCGTGCATCGCCGCGACCTGCTCGGGCGTCATGGCCGGCCGGTCACCGGGCTGCCCGGACAGCGCGTCGTAGTCCCGTTGCGAGCCGTACAGCAGGATCATGTACTTCACGGTCTTCCCCTCCTCGCCGGCGCCGGCGGCGCCGCTCACCGGGGACGTCGAGGCCGCCCGACGATTCCGGACATCCCGCGACCCTAGTCCAGCACGTCGCCGGTCAGGGTCGAGAAGAACGTCGCCCGGGCGGGCCGGCGTGGTGCCGGAGACCCTCCGGTCGGACGTAGAGGTCGCGCTTGGCGGTCGCCTCGCCGCGACGGTTGAGCACGTAGCCGGTCAGCCAGATCCAGCCGGGGTACGTCGGCCGGTCGCCGACCGACACGACGCGGACGGTCAGGGCGCGGTCCCCGGCGAACTGCACCGAGGCGCGGCCGTCGACGATCACCAGGTCGCCGGGGGTGGGCAGCGCGGTCACCAGTGACCGGTGTTGTGGTGCTGCTGCGGTGGCCGGCACTCCCGCGCGTGCCTGGTCTGCCAGTCGCGCAGGGCCCGCTTGATGCGGTCGTTCTCCTGGCTGAGCAGCCGTACGGTCTCGGTGAGCGTGGTCAGTTCGTCGGCGACGCGGGCCTGGAACTCGCGTACCTCGTCGGGGTCGACGCCGCGCCGGCGCGCGGCGAACTCGCGGGTCCGCACCTCGTGCGGCGTCAACCGCCCCGGGTAACCGGCCGGGTAGGGCTGGCCGCCTCGATACACCTGAGCCACGACGACCCCTTCCAGCGGTACGAGAGCAGCGCGGTCCGGTCGGTCGGGACGGGCACACGCACCCGTCCCGACCAGGGGATTGAGCCGAACTCGTTGCCACGCGAGGAGCGGCCCGGAACCAACATAGCTAGATATGTCAGATGAGTCAACGTGGCTTGTTAGGCGCGTCGCGGTGTGATCGAATCGGATCGCCACGCGAGGAGTGCCATGCGAGAAGTGCCGGATTACTGGCGCATCGCCGATGATGTGATCGCCGACGTCAGGACCAAGAAGGTGAAGCCGGGGGACAGGCTGCCCTCGATCGCCGAGCTACGACAGCGCTACGACGTCAGCCACGGCACTGTCCAGATGGCCTACGCCCGGCTGGAGGCGTTGCGGGTGATCCGACGGCAGCAGGGCAAGGGTGTCTTCGTGACCGATCCGAAGACCTGGATGCGGGAGCCGTAGACGACGGTCGTCCGGGCCGCCGACGTGTCGCGGCGCGAACGAGTCAGGGGCACCCGACCCGGCCCCAGCCGAGCAGGGCGGCGGTGGGCAGGGCCAGCAACCCGTCCGCGTCGAGGTGGTCGGCGGTCAGCCGGTCGTACTCCTCACGGACCCGCCGACACAGCGCGTCCGGCGCGTCCGCCAGCAGGTGCCCGAGGTGCCCGATGCCGTTGGCCGGCCCGGCCCACCAGTCCTCCGGATCGGCGCGGTGCACCCAGGAAAGGGTCTCGCACCGAACGGCGTCCAATCCCGCGCCCCGCAGCAGACCGACGATCCCGTCCGGCGTGCGGGCCACGTTCTTCGCGTCGGCCACCCGGGGCAGGTCCGGTCGCGGCGGCCCGCCGGCGGCTTCGTAGACCCGGCCCCAGAGCTGCTGCAGCGGCGGCTGCGGGTGCGGCCAGAGCGTCACGGCGACGTGCCCGCCCGGGCGGACGACCCGGCGCAGTTCGGCCACCGCGGCGGCCGGATCGCCGACGTGGTTCACCACGAAGTTCGCCACCGCCGCGTCGAAGGCGGCGGCCGGGAACGGCAGCCGGGGCAGCGCGGCCAGCGCACACCGCCCCTCCAGGCCCGACTTGCGCGCCCACGAGACCATGCTGGGCTCCGCGTCGACGGCGGTCACCGCCGCGCCGCGCCCCGCCGCCAGCGCCGCGACCGTGCCGGGCCCGGTGCCCACGTCCAGCAGCCGCGCGCCGGCCCGCGCGCCCGCCGCGTCCAGCAGCGCGTCCGCCGGGTACGCGCACAGCCGCGCGAAACTGCCCACGTACGCCTCGGCGCGTCCCGCCCACCGGCGCCGCTCGTGTTCGTCGAAGCTCGTCATGCCCGGCGACCCTAGTCGCACCGCTCCGGCGAGCGCGCCCCTTCTACCGTGGGCACATGTCCGCGTGGATGGTGCTCGGGATCGTGGCCCTGCTTCTGGTCGGCGGGTTCGCGTACGTCGGCTGGCGCGACCGCGACCGGCTGTCGTCCCGTGACGACGACCTGGCCGCCCGCGACGCCCGGGCCGCCCAGCAGCGGCACGAGATCCAGCGGCACCAGTCGCAGGCCGACACGTGGCAGTCCGGCCGCAACGAGGGTGGCTTCTGAGCCGACCGGCGGGGCCGGGGGCTGAACCGGCCGGTCCGTGCGGCCGTAGGGAAGATCGCATGGCGTACGCGCCGACGGGGTAGAGCGTCGGGCAGCGCCGGGAGCCGGGGAGGGCAACTGTGGGGACACGCTCGGTACGTCATTCTCGTGCGTCACTCGCCGGTCTGCTGGCGGCGCTGCTCGTCTCGGCCGGCTGCTTCGTCGGCGGGGTGTCCGAGCCGTCGGGGCCCGAACCGGGGGCGGACCGCCCGGCGCGCTCGGCCGACCCGTCGGTGACCCGGGCCGACGGCACCACCAGCGTGGCGGAGTTCGCCGACGACGTCGCCGCCGCGCAGGCAGTGGCCGAGCGCTACTGGGCGGCCCGGTTCCGGGAGTCGGGGCAGCGGTTCCAGCCGATCCGGCGGATCACCCCCTACCAGCGGTCCGGGGAGGTCTCCTGCGGTGGGCAGCCGCTGCCGCGCAACAACGCGGTCTACTGCTCGCAGGGCGACTTCATCGCCTACGACGTCACCTGGTCGGTGGCCGCGTTCCGGCAGGTCGGTGATGCGTTCGTGTTCTACCTGCTCGGCCACGAGTACGCACACGGCATCCAGGTGCGCCTCGGCATCCGCTACGACTTCACCATCCAGCAGGAGTTGCAGGCCGACTGCATGGCCGGCGCCTACCTGGGGGACTCGGTGCGCTCCGGCGACCTGACGCTGGAGGACGGCGACCTGGAGGAGTTCCGGGAGGGGCTGGCCGCGGTGGGGGACGACCCGGACCAGCCGTGGTTCGCGGAGGGGTCGCACGGCACCGCCGAGCAGCGCACGGACTCGTTCTTCCGCGGGTACGAGCAGTCGCTGGCGGTGTGCGGCCTCGGCTGACGTTGGCGTGGGTCACCCCGGCCGACGCCGGGGTGAGCGGCCCGACCCGGCCCTGAGAGGATCCGCCCATGCAGGCCACCACACTCGCGGACCAGTTGCAGCGCCGTCACCCCGCCGCCGTGTTGTTCGACATGGACGGCACGCTCGTCGACAGCGAGAAGCTGTGGGCGGTGGCGCTGCGGGAGTTGGCCGCCCGGTACGGCGGGGCGCTGTCCGAGGAGACCCGCAAGGCGATCATCGGTACCAGCATGGCCGACTCGATGCGGATGCTGCACGACGCCCTGGGCCAGCCGGAGCGGGACCCGGCGGTGAGCGCGGCCTGGATCAACGCCCGCATCCTGGAGCTGTTCCGCACCGGGCTGAGCTGGCGCCCCGGCGCGCTGGCGCTGCTGCAGGCGGTCCGCGACGCGGCCATCCCCACCGCCCTCGTCACGTCCAGCGGCCGACCCCTGGTGGAGGTCGCCCTGGACACGCTGGGCCGGGACAGCTTCGACGTCGTGGTGTGCGGCGACGAGGTGGAGGCGGGCAAGCCGCACCCCGAGCCGTACCTGACCGCCGCCCGGCTGCTGGGCGTGCCGATCGAGCGGTGCGTGGCGATCGAGGACTCGGCGACCGGGGTGGCCAGCGCCGTCGCCGCCGGTGCCGCCGTGCTGGCCGTACCGGCCGAGGTGCCGCTGCCGGTCACGGAGGGCGTACACCAGTTGGAGAGCCTCACCGCGGCGGACCTGGAGTTGCTCGCCGCGCTGCTGGACCGGCGCTCGGCCGCCCGCTGAGACGCGGCGAGGGGCCCCGCCGGACGGCGGGACCCCTCGTGACCGCTTCGCCGGTCAGTCGTGGGCGATGGCGCCCAGGACGTTGATCCGGGCGGCCCGGATCGCGGGCAGGACCGCCGCGATCACGCCGACGAGCGCGGCGAGACCGAGGAAGATCCCCATCTGCGACCAGGGCAGGATCAGGTCGGTGATCCCCTCGTCCTTGAGCGCCTCGACCACCGCGGCGCCGAGGCCGGTGCCTACGGCGACGCCGAGCAGCGCCCCGAACACCGAGATCACCACCGCCTCCACGGTGATCATCCGCATGGTCTGCGCCCGACGCAGGCCGATCGCCCGCAGCAGACCCAGCTCGCGGGTGCGTTCCAGCACCGACAGCGCCAGCGTGTTGATGATGCCGAGCACCGCGATCACGATGGCCAGCGCCAACAGGATCTGGATCATCGTGAGCAGCCCGTCGAGCTGCCCGGTCTGCTGGTCGATGAACGCGTCCCGGTCGGCCACCGACACCTCGGGGGAGTCGGCGAGCAGCGACTCCACCTGCGGCTGCACGGCCGCGACGGACGCGCCCGGGGCCAGCTGGATGAAGCCCTGGATCGGCTGCGGGATGCTGAAGTCGCGGGCCGCCTCCGGCGGGAGCACCACCGGGTTGGTCAGCTGGGTGCTCTCGTAGATGCCGCTGACCGTGTAGGTCCGCGCGTCACCCCGGGACAGCTGCACCGGCACGGTGGAGCCGACGGACAGCCCGCGGGCCTTCGCCGTGTCCGAGCTGAGCAGCATCTGGTCCGGGGCGAGCCGGTCGATGTCGCCGGCCGTGGGTCGCGCCCCGAAGATCTGCCGCAGCGCGGCCACGTTGCTGCTGGACGCTACCCAGGTGCGTTCCCCGCCGACCACGGCCATGTCGCCGTACTCGCCGTCGACCAGTCGGACGCCGGGGATCGCCGCCGCCCGCTGCAGCACCGCCGGGTCGAAGCTCGGCGGACGTGGACCGCTCTGCACCCCGGAGATGACCAGCTCCGCCTTGATGGTGTCCTGGGCGAGCTTGCCGATACTGCCCTTCGCCGAGTCGAGGATCACCGTCACGCCGGTGACCAGGGCGATGCCGACCATCAGCGCGGCCGCGGTGATCGCCGTCCGGCGCGGGTTGCGACCCGAGTTCAGCCGGCCCAGCTTGCCCGGCACCGACCAGGCGAAGATCGCGCCGAGCAGGCTCACCACCGGCTTGCTGATCAGCGGGGTCAGCAGCGCCACCCCGATGAAGGCGAACAGCACCCCGGCCAGGATCGTCACGAGGGTGTTGTCCCCGGCGTTGCCGCTCAGGCCGAGGAAGAGCAGCACCGCCCCGACCGCGGTGACCAGCCCGCCCGCCACCGTGATCTTGGTGAGTGGCCGGTCCGGGGTGGCCACGTCCTGCATCGCCGCGATCGGCGGGATCCGCGACGCCCGTAGCGCCGGCAGCAGCGCCGCCACCACCGTGATGATCAGGCCGACGGCGAACGCGCCGACGACCGCGGCGGCCGGTACGCCGAGACCCGCGAGGCTGAGGCCGCCGGCGAACTTGCCGAACAGCCACGCCAGCAGCGCGCCGATGCCGATGCCAGCGGCGAGGCCGAGCACCGAGGCGATCAGGCCGACCGCGATGGCCTCCAGCACCACCGAACCGATGATCTGCCGACGGCTGGCGCCGATCGACCGCATCAGCGCCAGCTCACGGGTGCGCTGCGCCACGACGATGGAGAAGGTGTTGAGGATCAGGAACGTGCCGACCAGCAGCGCGACCGCGGCGAAGCCCAGCAGGATCCGGTTGAAGAAGGACAGCGCCTCCTTGAAACCCTCGGCCGCCTCCGTGGAGAGCTGCTCGCCGGTCTTCACCACGAACCCGTCGCCCACCGCGCCGGCCACCGCGTCCCGCAGCGAGTCGTCGGACACCCCACCGGCGGCCTTCACGGTCACGCTGTTGAACGTGTCCGGCTCGCCCAGCATCAGCCGCTGCGCCACCGGCGTGGTGAACATGATCTCGTTGGCGCCGCCGATCGAGTCCCGGTCGCCGCTGTAGCCGAAGATCCCGACGATCGTGAAGTCCTGCTTCGGCGACATCGGCGTCAGCACGCCCACGCGCTCGCCGAGCGCCACCTTCCCGGCGGTCGCCAGCCCCTTGTTGATCACGATCTCGTTGTCGGCCCGCGGCTCCCGCCCCTCGCGCAGCCGCACCAGGTCCGACTCGCCGGTCCAGTTCTCGCCCAGCTGCGGCGGACCGAACGAGGCGACGGCCTTGCCGTTGCTGCCGATCAACCGCGCACCGTCGGCGGCGACCACACCGGTGGCCTCGGCCACCCCGGGCACCGCCCGGACCTTCTCCACCGTGGCCGCGGCGAACGGCGGCGCGGTCTGCTCGCCCTCCATCTCCGACAGCGCGATCTTCGGCTTGGCGGCGACGTTCACGTCCACGCCCTCGTACGCGTCGGCGAAGATCGCGTCGAACGAGCGGCCCAGCGTGTCGGTGAGCACGAACGCGCCGGAGACGAACATGACCCCCAGCACGACCGCCAGTCCGGAGAGGACGAGCCGCAGCTTACGGGCCAGCAGGCTCTTCAGGGTCGCCCGGAACATCAGCCGTTCACCTCGGCCGGGGCGTCCAGCTTCTTCATCGTGTCCAGCACCGTCTCGGCCGTCGGCTCGATCAGCTCCGACACGATCTGCCCGTCGGCGAGGAAGACCACCCGGTCGGCGTACGCGGCGGCGGTCGGGTCGTGGGTGACCATGACGATCGTCTGGCCGTGCTCGCGCACCGAGTTGCGCAGGAAGTTGAGCACCTCCGCGCCGGAGCGGGAGTCCAGGTTGCCGGTCGGCTCGTCGGCGAAGATCACCTCGGGGCGGGAGACCAGCGCCCGCGCGCAGGCGACGCGCTGCTGCTGCCCGCCGGAGAGCTGCGCCGGCCGGTGGTCCAGCCGGTCCCGCAGGCCGACCGTGTCGATCACCGTGTCGTACCACGCCGGGTCCGGCTTGCGCCCGGCGATCGACAGGGGGAGCAGGATGTTCTCCTTCGCCGTCAGCGTCGGCAGCAGGTTGAACTGCTGGAAGATGAAGCCCACCTTGTCCCGGCGCAGCTTGGTCAGCCCGGCGTCGCCGAGGCCGGTGACCGCGGTCTCGCCGATCGACACCGTCCCCCGCGTCACCGTGTCCAGACCCGCCAGGCAGTGCATGAGCGTCGACTTGCCGGACCCGGACGGGCCCATGATCGCGGTGAACCGGCCCCGCTCGAACTCCGCGGTCACCCCCCGCAGCGCGACGACCTGCGCCTCACCGCTGCCGTACACCTTCCACACGTCGCTCGCCCGGGCCGCGGCCTGCGCCTGCTGGCCTACCGTCGCGGTCACGTCGTCTCCTCTTCCGTCTGTCCGAATCCGCACCGCCCCCGCTGGTCCGGCGCGACCTCACCCATCGTCCGTGCTCCCCGGCCCGGTTCCCTCCGCCTTCGGGCGGAACCGGTGCGGATTTCCGCGCTGCGGGTGCCCCCCATCCCGGCTCAGGGTTGACCCTGACCGGCACCCCGTCGACCGGTTATTTCGGCCACCGGACAGACACCCCTGGCCCGACGCTAGGAGCTGACGCCACGTGAGGGTCAACCGCGTCAGGCCGTCTGCGGTCACGGTAGGTGACGACGGCAACCGCGCCGTCGGACCACGGAGGGATCCACGCGTACGCCCGGGGAGGTAGCCGGGACCGTCCCGCTACGCCCCGGGGCGGACCAGACCCGTCTCGTACGCGAGCACGACCGCCTGCACGCGGTCGCGCAGCCCGAGCTTGGTGAGCACATGTCCCACGTGGGTCTTGATGGTGGTCTCGCTCACCGACAGGGCGGCGGCGATCTCGGCGTTGGACAGCCCACGGGCCACCTGCACCAGCACCTCCCGCTCCCGCTCGGTCAGCACACCGAGCGACCTCGGCGGTGCCGCCGCCGGGTCGGGCAGCACGTCGGCGAAGCGGTCCAGCAGGCGCTTCAGGATGCGCGGGGCCACCACCGCCTCCCCGGCGGCGACGGTCCGGATCGCGGTCACCAGGTCCTCCGCCGGGACGTCCTTCGCCAGGAACCCGCTCGCCCCGGCGCGCAGCGCCCCCACCACGTACTCGTCGAGGTCGAAGGTGGTCAGGATCAGCACCCGCACGGGCAGCCGGGCGTCGACGATCGCGCGCGTGGCGGTCACCCCGTCCATCCGCGGCATCCGGATGTCCATCAGCACCACGTCGGGCAGCAGCCGGCGGGACAGGTCCACCGCCTCCACCCCGTCACCGGCCTCCGCCACGATGTCCAGGTCCTCCTCCGCCCCGAGGACCATCCGGAAACCGGTGCGCAGCAGCGGCTGGTCGTCGGCGAGTAGGACGCGCACCGGCCGTGCCGCCCGATCGGTCATCTCGTCTCCCGTCCCGCCGGTCCCGCCACGACCGGCCCCGGCTGCTCCTCCACCGGGATCCTCGCGTACACCCGGAAGCCCCCGCCGGCCCGCGCGCCGGTCCGCAGGACACCACCGTAGAGCGCCACCCGCTCCCGCATGCCCACCAGGCCGTGACCCACCCGCTCCCCGTCCGGCCGCGGCCCCCGCCCGGTGTCGGTCACCTCCACCTCCAGCGCCGCGGGCCCGTACGTCAGCCGCACCTCGGCCGTCGCCGTCCCCGCGTGCTTGAGCGCGTTGGTCAGCGCCTCCTGCACGATCCGGTAGACGGCGAGCGCCACGCCCTCCTCCAGCACGCCGGGTGTGCCCTCGACGTGCAGCGTCACCGGCAGGCCCGCCTCGCGTACCTGCTCGGTGAGGCCGTCGATGCCGGCGAGCCCCGGCTGCGGGGCGAGGTCGTCGACCGGCTCGGTGTCGGTACGCAGCACGTCCAGCAGCCGGCGCAGTTCCCGCAGCGCCGCCCGACCGGTCTCCTCGACGGTGGCGATGACCTCCTCCGCGGCGTCCGGGTCACGGCGCAGCACCCGACGCGCCCCGGTGGCCAGCACCCCCATCACGCTCACGTGGTGCGCCACCACGTCGTGCAACTCCCGCGCGATGCGGCGACGCTCGTCCGCGACCGCCTGAGCGGCCAGCGCGCGCTGCCGCTCCTCCGCCACCCGGGCCCGCTCCCGCAGCGCCCGGGTCGCCGCCCGACGGGCGTGCACGATCCGGCCCACCGCGTACGACAGCAGACCGATCAGCAGGTTGTTCAGCACCAGGTAGCCGGGGGCGACCGCGAGCGCCCCGTCCGGCGGGGCGAGCAGGCTGGCCACCAGGACCGGCAGCCACAGCAGCGCCGCGGCCAGCGCCGCCGACCGGGCCGGCCGGCCCGCCGCCAGCGTGTACGTCAGCACGGCGAACGCGAGCCCCTGCGCCGTCGTGCCGGTGCCGGTCAGCGCCGGCACCGCCAACGTCGCCACCGCCACGCCGACCGCCGGCCAGGGCGCCACCCGGCGCAGCGCCACCGGGACCGCGCTGAGCGCGCTCCAGCCGAGCATCGCCGGCAGCCCTCGCGGCCACAGCTCGCGCGGGGTGAGCAGGACGAACACCAGCTCCAGAGCCACCAGGCCGGCGGCGAGCAACGCGTCGGCGGCCAGCGGGTGCCGGCGCAGCAACCCGATCGGGCCCTCGGTCATACGTTGCTCCTATGTCAAGCCGCTGCCGGAAGCACGTCCGGCGTGACTGGTTGTTGATCTTTGAGTAGGTTGAAGACGATGCGGGCGAGTCGGCGTTTCAGTGCTCTGAGGGCTTCCATGGTGGTGTCGCCGTTCTCGCGTCGTTGCTGGTAGTAGGCCCGGCCCAGGCCGTCGAGACGGATCTGGGTGACCGCGATGCGGTGCAGGGCGGCGTTGAGTTGCCGGTTGCCACCGCGAGCCAGTCGGTGCCGGTTGATGCGTCCCGAGCTGGCAGGGATCGGAGCGGCGCCAGCGTGCATCGCGAAACACGCCTCGGACCGGAACCGGGTGACGTTCGCGGTTTCCCCCACGATCTTCGCCGCCGTCAAGGCCCCCGCGCCGGGCAAGGCGAGCAACGCGGGCGCGATGCGTCGGACCCTGGTGGTGATCTCGGCTTCGAGGGCGTTGATCCGGGCGGTAAGCGCGCGGATGTCGGCCAGCAACTCGCCAGCCAGCCGGGTCACCACCGTGGTCGGCTGTTCGGTGAGCCAGTCGGTGAGCCGGTCCAGCACGACGAGCCGGTCCAGGCCCCGCGCCGGGATATCGAGTTCCGGGTCGAGTTCGTGCAGGTGCCACCGCAGCCGGTTCTGTATCCGGGTCCGTTCACCGACCAGATCCTCCCGGTGATCCACCAGCAGCCGCAGGTCCCGGGACACATCGTCGTGCTCGGCGACCGGCAGGTCCGGTTCCCGCAGCGCCGCCCGAGCGATCGCGAGCGCGTCGATCGGGTCGGACTTGCCGCGGGTGCGAGCGCTGCCACGGACACCAGCCATCAGCTTCGGCGGCACCCGCACCACCCGTTCCCCCGCGGCCAGCAGAGCCCGTTCCAGCCGAGCCGACACATGCCGGCAGTCCTCGACCGCCCAGACCCGCTCATCGGGGAACTGCCGCCTGGCCCATCCGAGCAGCTGCCGATGCCCGGCATCGGTCGCCCGGACCACACGTTCACCGACCTTGCGAGCAGCCTGATCGGCACCGACGACCGTGTGAGTGTCCTTGTGGACATCAACTCCCAGCACCACCACCATGGGTGACGTCACCTCTCTTCGCAGGAGACGGGGACGGCTGGGCCGGCCGGCGGACACACCTCAGTGGGGGCGATGCCACGCTCCTATCAAGTCACGCCGGTCGGCCCTGACCATCGATGACCGGCACAACGGATGAAAGCCAACCCCACCAGGCGGCACCGACGCTACGAGCCAGATCATCGACGGCCAGGATCCCAACCACCGCAAGCAGCGGCAGCACCCACCCTGACACTGACGCGACGCTAGCCGCCGTCACGCCTCGATGATCGTCGCCGAGGGTGAGCCCGGTGTCCTCCCCGAGGAGGAGGGTCACTCGTCGGCGCCCGGCGCGGCCGGGCGGGTGCGGGCGTCGCGCAGCGGGTCGGCGCCGGTGACACCGACCGGGAACGGCGGCGGGGTGCCCCCGAAGCTCGGGCACAGCGCCTGGTGGCTGCACCAGTCGCAGAGCCGGCTCGGCCGGGGCCGGAAATCCTGCCGCTGCGTGGCCTGCTCGATCGCCCGCCACAACGCCACCACCGTCCGCTCGAAGCGCAGCAGCTCGTCGGCGTCGGGGGCGTAGTCGAGGACCTCGGCGTCGCGCAGGTAGAGCAGCCGCAGCACCCGGGGCACCACCCCGCGGGTGCGCCACAGCACCAGCGCGTAGAACTTCAGCTGGAACAGCGCCCGCGCCTCGAACGCCTCGCGCGGCGCGCCGCCGGTCTTGTAGTCGACGACCCGCAGCGCGCCGTCCGGCGCCACGTCGAGGCGGTCGAGGTAGCCCCGGATGAGCAACTCGTCGTCGACCACCGCGGAGATCAGGCTCTCCCGCTCGGCCGGCTCCAGCCGGCGCGGATCCTCCACGGTGAAGTAGCCCTCGAGCAGCGCCGCCGCGGAGCGGAGGAACTCGGCCGCGCCCGCCGGGTCGTCGTCGGGGAAGATCCCGCCGAGCTCCGGCTGCTCGGTGACCAACCGGTCCCACTGCGGGGCGACGAGGTCGCCGGCCGCCGACGGGGTGCGCCCGTCGGCCGGCAGGTCGAACAGCCGCTCCAGCACGGCGTGCACCAGCGTGCCCCGGGCCTGCTCGACGGTGGGCCGCTCGGGCAGCCGGTCGATACTGCGGAACCGGTAGAGCAGCGGGCAGGTCTTGAAATCCGCCGCCCGCGACGGCGAGAGCGACGCCCGCACCGTCGGCGGGACCGCCGGCGGCACGTCCGCCGGGGCCGCGGGCTGCTGGGTCGTCACCGGTTCCGCCGTCATGTCCGGAACACTAGGCGACCCCTGTGACAGCATCGGCCCCCGCCGCCCGCGCGCCGCCCCACGATCGGTCCGTAGCATCGACCCGGTGGAGCAGACGTCCCGGCCGAAACGCCGGCCCGGCCGCAACCCCGGCCTGACCATCGGCCGGGTGTTCGGCGTACCGCTGCACCTGAACGCGTCGATGCTCCTGCTCACCGTGCTGGTGACCGTGCTCTACGCCGAGTTCGCCCGCAACCAGCTCGCCCTGTCCCAGCTCAGCGCCTACGTGATCGGCATCGGGTTCGTGGTGTCCCTGCTCGGGTCGGTGCTGCTGCACGAGCTCGGCCACGCGCTGACCGCCCGCCGGTTCGGCATCGGTGTGCGCGGGATCACCCTCGAACTGCTCGGCGGCTACACCGAGATGGACCGCGACGCCCCGTCGCCCCGCGTCGACCTGCTCGTGTCGCTGGCCGGGCCGGCGGTGTCGGCGGTGCTCGGCGTCCTCGCGGTCGTCGCGACCCTCGCCCTGCCCGACGGCACCGTCGCCAACCAGCTCGCCTTCCAACTCGCGGCCAGCAATGTCATCGTCGCGGTGTTCAACATCCTGCCCGGGCTCCCGCTCGACGGGGGCCGGGCGCTGCGCGCCGCCGTCTGGGCGCTGACCCGGGACCGGCACCGAGGCACCGAGGTGGCCGGCTGGGTCGGTCGCGTCGTCGCCGTCGGCACCACCCTGCTGGTCGCCGCGCTCACCCTCACCCGCCGGCTGGCCCTGCCGGCGCTGCCGCTGATGCTGCTGGTCGCGTTCACCCTGTGGCGCGGCGCCGGCCAGTCGATCCGGTACGCCCGGATCAGCCGCCGGTTCCCCCTGGTCGACCTGTCCCGGCTCGCCCGACCGGTCTGGCCGGTGCCGACCGGCACCCCCCTCGCCGAGGCGCAGCGGCGCGGCACCGAGGACGGCCCGCCCGGCGCCGCGCTGCTCGTCACCGACGGTGCCGGACGGCCGGTCGCGCTGGTCGACCCGACCGCCGCCGCGGCGGTGCCCGCCGAGCGTCGGCCCTGGCTGGCGGTCGACGCGGTGTCCCGGCCCCTGGCCGGCCTGCCGACCCTGCCGGTGGAGCTGGACGGGGAACGGGTCATGGACAGCGTGCAGACCCACCCGGGCGCGCAGTACGTCGTGACGGCAGGCGAAGATGTCGTCGGCGTTCTGCACATAGCGGATCTCGCCCAGCTCCTCGAACCCGACCGGAAGATGAACACGTGACCGCAACTCCCTCCGCCGTGCCGGCCGACGCCGCCCCCGCCGATCGACCCGGTCTGACACCGGTGCACCGGGGCCCGTTCCGCGTCGGCGACCGGGTGCAGCTGACCGACCCGAAGGGGCGCATGCACACGGTGACCCTGGAGCCCGGCAAGGCGTTCCACACCCACCGCGGCATCCTGGAGCACGACGCGCTGATCGGTCAGCCCGACGGCAGCGTCGTCACCACCACCGGCGGCGGCACGGCCTTCCTCGCCCTGCGTCCGCTGCTCTCCGACTACGTGCTCTCCATGCCGCGCGGCGCGCAGGTGATCTACCCGAAGGACTCCGCGCAGATCGTCGCCATGGGTGACATCTTCCCCGGCGCGAAGGTCCTGGAGGCCGGCGCCGGCTCCGGCGCGCTGAGCTGCTCGCTGCTGCGCGCCGTCGGCACCGAGGGGGAGCTGCACTCGTACGAGCTGCGTGAGGACTTCGCCCACATCGCCAAGCGCAACGTCGAGGCCTTCTTCAACGGACCCCACCCGGCCTGGCACCTGCACGTCGGCGACGTGGGCCAGTGCCAGGAGACCGGGTTCGACCGGATCATCCTCGACATGCTCACCCCGTGGGACAACCTCGACATGGTCGAGCGGGCGCTGGTGCCCGGCGGCGTGTTCATCGGCTACGTCGCGACCACGCCCCAGCTGTCCGAGCTGGTCGAGGCGCTGCGCGAGCGGGGCGGCTGGACCGAGCCGCGCGCCTGGGAGTCGCTGGTGCGCGACTGGCACGCCGAGGGTCTCGCGGTCCGCCCGGACCACCGGATGATCGCGCACACCGCGTTCCTCGTCTCGGCCCGCAAGCTCGCCCCCGGGGTCACCGCCCCGCCGCGGCGGCGCAAGCCCAGCAAGGGCGCCGAGGCGTACGTGCAGCGTCGCCAGGTGCTGCGCGAGGCGGAGGCCCGCCAGGCCGCGGCCGCGCAGGCCGCCGCCGCGCCGGCCGAGCCGACGGAGGCGGACACGCCGTGACGGGAACGGGCGGCCCGGCATGAGCGTACGCACCGGCGGTGCGGACCAGACCCAGCACGACGTCGAGCGGGAGGAGTCGACGGCATGAGCAGCCCGGGCTACGGCGGAGGCGACCTGCCCGCGGTCTTCCCGGACTGGTCGCCGTACCAGGACCTCGAGTCGGCCGCGCGGGCCTACCTGCGGGACCCGGACGTCGCCCTGGAGGCGCTCGGTGGGGTGCTGCGGGGCGCGTCCGTGCTCGGCTTCACCCTGGAACGGTTCGTCAACGAGGTCAACGGGGTATGGCAGGAGGTCGTGGTCTGCGACGGCAGCCGGCTGATCCTCTGGCACGGCGAGGACGTGCCGCCGGGGGAGGGGCCGCCCGGCGCGATGACCTCGTCGCTGCGGGTCGTGCCGGTCTCCACGGTCACCGAGGTCGGCTGCCGGCGCCGGCTCACCCGCAGCGACAGCGGCGCGATCCGGGTCGACAGCATCGACGTCTACCTGCTGCTCACCTCGCTGGACGAGGCGCCGCCACCGGAGGAGGCGGCGGGCGCGCCCCGGCACGACGCGCTGCGCTTCGGCAAGACCCTCGACGACGGGGGCGCCGGGCAGATCGCGCGGCTGGAGGAGTTCGCCCGGCTGGTCGCCTCGGTCGTCGGCCGTCCGATGCTCTGAGCCGCACCGGTCGCCGCCGCGGCCGTGCCGGGGCCGTCGCCGGTGGTGCCGGTCAGCCGTCCTCGGCGGCCGGGCCGGCCACCTCGCGGCCGTCGCCGGCGCGCACCACGTGGATGCACTCGCCCGGGCACTCCTTCGCGGAGTCGATCACCTCGAGTCGCAGGTGGGCGGGCACGTCGACCCGGCTGCCCGGGGCCAGCCGCAGCTCACCGTCGGCGCCCTTGACGTAGGCCAGGCCGTCGACGTCGAACTCGAAGACCTCCGGCGCGTACTGCACGCAGAGACCGTCGCCCGTGCACAGGTCCTGGTCGACCCAGACCTCCAGCTGGTCCGTCGCGACCTCCGCCACCGGAGCACCCCCCATGTTCTCCCGTCCCACGCCCCGACGGTACCCGAATGCCCGTACCGGCCCCTCCGGCCACCCTTGGCGATCAAGGTTCGGTGACGAGGGCGTTGCGTGGGACCGAATCGCGCTCATAGCGGCTAGTGTTAGGGCAGAACGTTCAAGCCCCCCGGGGAGGTGGGACGTGGCACGCAGCGACGACGCGGACTCGCGCGCCGCACGGTGGGAGAAGGAGGCCCACGATCTCTCCACGCAGGTCGCGTTCCTGCAAGAGGAACTCGCTCTGGTGCGGCGCAAGTTGACCGAAAGCCCCCGACACGTCCGGCAGCTCGAAGAGCGGCTGGCAGCCACCCAGGCGCAGTTGGCGCGGCTGACCGAGAACAACGACCGGCTCGTGAGCACCCTCAAGGAGGCTCGCGCGCAGATCGTGACGCTCAAGGAGGAGATCGACCGCCTCGCCCAGCCACCGAGTGGCTACGGCGTCTTCCTCGCCCGGCACGACGACGGCACTGTCGACGTCTTCACCGGCGGCCGCAAGCTGCGGGTCGCCGTGTCGCCGTCGCTCGACGTCGGCGAGCTGCGGCGGGGCCAGGAGGTCCTGCTCAACGACGCACTCAACATCGTCGACGCGTTCGGCTACGAGCGGGTCGGCGAGGTGGTCATGCTCAAGGAGGTGCTGGCCGGGCCCGACGGCGCCTCGGGTGACCGGGCGCTGGTGGTCTCCCACTCCGACGAGGAGCGCATCGTGCACCTCGCCGAGACCCTGATCGGCAGCGCGATCCGGGCCGGCGACTCGCTCATGATCGAGCCCCGCTCGGCCTACGCCTACGAGCGGATCCCGAAGAGCGAGGTCGAGGAGCTCGTCCTGGAGGAGGTGCCCGACGTCGACTACTCCGACATCGGTGGCCTGCACTCCCAGATCGAGCAGATCCGCGACGCGGTCGAGCTGCCCTTCCTGCACGCCGACCTGTTCCGCGAGCACCAGCTCCGGCCGCCGAAGGGCATCCTGCTCTACGGCCCGCCCGGCTGCGGCAAGACGCTGATCGCCAAGGCCGTCGCCAACTCGCTGGCGAAGAAGATCGCCGAGCGGCGGGGCGAGGAGAAGCACACCAGCTTCTTCCTCAACATCAAGGGCCCGGAGCTGCTCAACAAGTACGTCGGCGAGACCGAGCGGCACATCCGGCTGATCTTCCAGCGTGCTCGGGAGAAGGCCGGCGAGGGCACGCCCGTGATCGTGTTCTTCGACGAGATGGACTCGGTCTTCCGCACCCGCGGCTCCGGCGTCTCCTCCGACGTGGAGAACACGATCGTCCCCCAGCTGCTCAGCGAGATCGACGGCGTCGAGGGGCTGGAGAACGTCATCGTCATCGGCGCCTCCAACCGGGAGGACATGATCGATCCGGCCATCCTGCGCCCCGGCCGGCTCGACGTGAAGATCAAGATCGAGCGCCCCGACGCCGAGGCGGCCAAGGACATCTTCTCCAAGTACATCCTGTCCGGCCTGCCACTGCACCCCGACGACCTGGCCGAGCACGGCGGCGACCCGCAGGCCACCGTCGCCGCCATGATCGATGCCGTGGTGCTGCGGATGTACTCGGAGACCGAGGAGAACCGCTTCCTCGAGGTCACCTACGCCAACGGCGACAAGGAAGTCCTCTACTTCAAGGACTTCAACTCCGGCGCGATGATCCAGAACATCGTCGACCGGGGCAAGAAGATGGCCATCAAGGAGTTCCTCACCTCCGGCCGCAAGGGGCTGCGCCTGCAGCACCTGCTCGACGCGTGCGTCGACGAGTTCCGGGAGAACGAGGACCTTCCCAACACCACCAACCCGGACGACTGGGCCCGGATCTCCGGCAAGAAGGGCGAGCGGATCGTCTACATCCGCACGCTCGTCTCCGGCGGCAAGGGCGCCGAGGCCGGCCGGTCCATCGAGACCGCGAGCAACACCGGCCAGTACCTCTGACCGCAGGAAACGGGCCCGCGACGCGTGCGTCGCGGGCCCGTTCGTGTCCATCGGACGGCGGCGGCCGTCCGTCAGGCGCGGGGCACGCCGGCGGACGTCAGCCGGCGAAGATCCACCGCTTCGACACGAGGTAGTTGATCACCGACAGGCACGCGGTGGTGAGCACCTTGGCGAGCAGGTACGGGGTGCCCGCCCAGGTCAGCGTCGAGACCAGCGCGACGTTCACGCAGAGGTTCGCCAGCACCAGCGCCAGGTAGCGCCCGACCTGCGGGAACATCTGACCGCCGGACCCGAACGACCAGGCCCGGTTGAGCGCGAAGTTGAACCAGAACGAGGTCAGGAACGACAGCGCCGCCGCCACCGGAATCGGGATGTCCAGGACACCGTGGTAGATGAAGAGCGAGCCGGTGTCGACCCCGACGCTCAGACCTCCGACAACGAGGAACCGGACCGCGCTGTGCCTCGACAGGACACGCACGGACTCGGCAACAGGTGACTGCAAGTGAGCTCCAACGAGGGGGGCGGAGGTGCGAGCGACGACGACGGAGTCTATCGTCTGCCCGTCCGGTCAGCGGGGCGCGCCCGCACGAGCAGCGAGGGTGAAAGTGACTGGTATCCCGAACCCGCCCCGGGCGGACGGCACCGAGCGCACCCGGTACGGAGCGAAACACTGGGCTCTCGCCCTGGTCGCGTTCTTCCTCGTCATCTTCGCCTGGTCGATGGCCGCACCCTACGACGGCACACCGGACGAACGCGAGCACATCGTCCGCGCCGCCGGTGTCGCCGAGGGCCAGATCGCACCGCCGCCCGCGGCGGCGAAGAAGGGCACCGGCGCGTTCCAGACCGTGCCCGGCGGACTCGTTCGGGACCAGTGCTGGCAGTTCAAGCCCGAGGTCTCCGCCGCCTGCGCCCAGCCGCCGGGCAGCGACGACACCCCCACCCGCACCGGCACCGGCGCGGGCCGCTACTTCCCCGCCTACTACGCGCTCGTCGGCGGACCCCTGGCCCTGTGGCCCGGCTGGCCGGGCGTGCTCCTCGCCCGCGGCATCAGCGCCCTGCTCGGCGCGGCCCTGCTCGCCGGGGCGTACGTGGCCCTGCGCAACCGCACCCGCACCGGCCTGCTGGTGGGCGCGCTGGTCGCCGCCGCCACCCCGATGGCCATGCACATGGCCAGCGCCGTCAACCCCAACGGCCTGGAGATCGCGGCCGGCGTCGCGTTCTTCAGCGCGATCATTCCGCTGCTGCTCGGCAGGCACGGCGGCAGCATACGCGGCCTGCTCCTGCTCGCCGGGCTCAGCGGCCTGCTGCTCGCGGTGCTGCGCCAGACCGGCCCGCTCCTGGTGGGCACCGCCTTCCTCGCCTTCGCCTTCCCGCTGCGGCACAGCAACCTGCGGGCCCTGATCCGCCGGCCCGCCGTCCTCGCCTGGGCCGGCGGCATCATCCTGGCCACCCTCGCGGCGCTCGCCTGGGGCGTCCGCCAGCAGACGAACTACCTGGGCGACTACTCGCGGGACAGCCTCACCAAGGGCCAGGCGCTGCTCATCGAGAGCGACCGCTGGCGCGGGTACCTCGACCAGATCGTCGGGGTCACCTCGTGGCTGGACACCAGGATGCCCTACCCGCCGTACCTCATCTGGCACCTCGTCGCCGGCGCGCTGCTGGTGATCGGCGTGCTCTGGGGCCGCGTGCTCGACCGGGTCCGCCTGCTGGTCCTCCTGGCCGGCGCGGTGCTCATTCCCTCCGCGCTGCAGGTGGCCAAGGTCAACGAGACCGGCTTCATCACCCAGGGCCGGTACATGCTGCCCCTGATGACCGGTGTCCTGCTCTACGCCGCCTGGGTCGCCGAGCAGCGGGGCATCGCCCCGGCCCAGGCCCGCTCGTACACCCGGCTCGCCGTGCTCGCGCTGCTGCCCATCCAGCTGTTCTGCCTCGCCTTCACGATGGTGCGCTGGCAGAACGGCCTGCCCAAGAACATCGGGCTGAGCAGCCTCAACCCGCTCAAGGGCGACTGGCACCCGGTCGTCGGTTCGGCCACGCCGCTGCTCGCCGCCACCCTCGGGCTGGCGCTGTTCGGCTGGCTCGCCTGGACCGCCGCGCGGGACACGGACGCCCCGGCCGACGACACTTCGGCCGCCGCGCCGACCGCGTACGCGGACCGGAACGGGAGCGGCGAGCCACTCGGCACGCCGCGCCTGCAACCGCAGCCGGCCGCCGGCGGACTACGCT
Source organism: Micromonospora krabiensis (assembly GCF_900091425.1). GTDB lineage: Bacteria > Actinomycetota > Actinomycetes > Mycobacteriales > Micromonosporaceae > Micromonospora > Micromonospora krabiensis. The sequence continues at coordinate 1,770,847 of NZ_LT598496.1, read as the reverse complement.
CGACGTGGACGGGAGACCGGGCGGGCGAGCGGAGCGGGTAAATCGATGAGCGTGAGACGGATCATGGGCACCGAGGTCGAGTACGGCATCTCCGTGCCCGGCCAGGCCGGCGCCAACCCGATGGTCACCTCCTCACAGGTGGTCAACGCCTACGGGGCGCGCCCGGAACTCAACCGTGGGGGCCGGGCACGCTGGGACTACGAGGAGGAGTCGCCGCTGCGCGACGCCCGCGGCTTCACCTACTCCGGTGCCGCGTACGACCCGGCGGAGGCGTTGGCCGACGAGGACCTCGGGCTCGCCAACGTGATACTCACCAACGGCGCCCGCCTCTATGTCGACCACGCGCACCCGGAATACTCCACGCCCGAGGTGACCAACCCGCTGGACCTGGTGCGCTGGGACAAGGCCGGCGAGCGGGTGATGGCCGAGGCGTCCCGGCGCGCCGCCACGATCCCCGGCACCCAGCCGATCCACCTCTACAAGAACAACACCGACAACAAGGGCGCCAGCTACGGCGCCCACGAGAACTACCTGATGCGGCGGCAGACCCCCTTCGCCGACATCGTCGCCTTCCTGACCCCCTTCTTCGTCACCCGGCAGATCGTCTGCGGCGCCGGCCGCGTCGGCATCGGCCAGGACGGCGGGCAGAACGGATTCCAGATCTCCCAGCGCGCCGACTTCTTCGAGGTCGAGGTGGGCCTGGAGACGACCCTGAAGCGGCCGATCATCAACACCCGCGACGAGCCGCACGCCGACGCCGACAAGTACCGGCGTCTGCACGTCATCATCGGCGACGCCAACCTCTCCGAGATCTCCACCTACCTCAAGCTCGGCACCACCGCGCTGATCCTCACGATGATCGAGGAGAAGGCGCTCGGCCCGGACCTCGGCATCGCCGATCCGGTCAACGAGCTGCGCGCGGTCAGCCACGACCCGTCCCTGAGCCACCTCATGCGGCTGCGCGACGGACGCCGGCTCACCGCGCTGGACGTGCAGTGGGCGTACCTCGAACGGGCCCGGTCCTTTGTCGACGACCGTTACGGCGCCGACGTGGACGACCAGACCGCCGACGTGCTCGACCGCTGGGAGAGCGTCCTGGACCGGCTCGGCCGCGACGCCTTCCTCTGCGCCGACGAGCTGGACTGGGTCGCCAAGCTGCGCCTGCTGGAGGGCTACCGGGAGCGGGAGAAGCTCGGCTGGGGTTCGCACAAGCTCCAGCTCGTCGACCTCCAGTACTCCGACGTCCGGCCGGAGAAGGGCCTCTATCACCGTCTGGTCTCCCGTGGCGCCATGAAGACGCTGCTCACCGACGAGCAGACCGGCACGGCCATGACCGAGCCGCCGGAGGACACCCGGGCCTACTTCCGCGGTCGCTGCCTCGCCCAGTACGCCTCCGAGGTGGTCGCCGCCAGCTGGGACTCGGTCATCTTCGACGTGGGCCGGGAGTCGCTGGTCCGGGTGCCGATGATGGAGCCGGAGCGGGGCACCCGCAAACACGTCGGGGCGCTGTTCGACCGTTGTGAGAGCGCCAAGGACCTGCTTGAGGTGCTGACCGGCGGCTGACCGCTGGTACCATCCCGGCGGCCCGTCCTGTGGCATGCTGGGCCGTCCTCTCCCTCGACCTGATGGTGGTTCCATGCCCTCGTACGTCCGGCAGGCCGGTCGGCGTGCCGTCGCTACCGTCCCGCTCTCCAACGCGTACACCGGTCGCGCCAACAGCTTCGGGTTCCTGCGGCTCTGCTTCGCGGTGGCCGTCGTCCTCGCCCACACGGCGGTGATCGGGTACGCCCGGCCCCTGACCGAGGTCGTGGACGTGGCGGGCCTGGGTGTGGCCGGCTTCTTCGGCATCTCCGGATTCCTCATCACCCGCAGCGCGCGGCGCAGCAGCCTGCCCCGCTACCTGTGGCACCGGGCGTTGCGCATCTGGCCGGGGCTGTGGGTGTGCCTGCTGTTCATCGGCCTGGTCGTGGCGCCGGCGGTGTGGTACGCCGACCGGGGTCACCTCGACGGCCTGTGGCGGCACCCGAGCGGCGTCATCAACTTCCTCCAGGCGAACTGGTGGGGCGGCTACCGCCAGCAGGGCATCGTCTCCGTCTTCCGGGACACCCCCTACGGCGAACTGGTGCGGCGCAGTGTCCTCGACGGGTCGCTGTGGACGCTCAGCTACGAGATCACCTGCTACCTGATCGTCGCGGCTCTCGCGGTCGTCGGTGTGCTGCGCCGCGTCCGCTGGCTGGTGCTGGCCGCTGGCGTCGTCGTCTTCGGCCTGCTCTGCTGGAACCAGTACGCGATGCTCCGCTCGGGCGGCGCGCCCGTCTGGACCAGCGGAAGCCTCGGCCCGCTGCCGCTGCTCGGCGGTCTGAGCAAGATCTGGTTCCTCCGGTTCGGCTTCATGTTCCTCGTCGGCGCGGTCGCCGAGCTGTACAGCGACAAGCTGCCGATCAGCGACCTGCTGGGCGCGCTGTCCCTGGTGCTCGTCGGCTGGCAGACGCTGGAGGGGCACCTGTTCGGCCCCGCCCTGCTCGCCTACGAGTACGCGATCCTCTACCTCGCCGTGCGGCTGCCCCGGCTGTTGCACCGGGTCGGCCAGACCAACGACTACTCGTACGGCGTCTACATCTACTCGTTCGTGGTCCAGCAGACGCTCGCCTGGCTCGGTCTGGCCGCGTGGGGTTTCGTGGGCTACTTCGCCCTCACGATGGTCTTCACGGGCATCCTGGCGTTCCTGTCGTGGCACCTCGTGGAGAAGCCGGCGCTGCGGCTCAAGGACTGGACACCTCGACTGCCGCGCCGGACGGCCACCGCGCCGGCGGACGCCCGCGCCGAGGACCGGGCCGCCGGCCCGGAGCCGGCCCGGGTGCCGCTGGACGCCACGACGGGTCGCGGCTGAGCCTCGCTCCGGCTCCTCCGTGGGGGCGGAGCGCGTCCCGTGTCGCGTCCGCTCGTGGCGAACACGGCGGACGACGACGCTTCCCGTCGCCCCCGCGGGGTAGATTCGTGCCAGACGATCGTGGAGGAGGCAGCGAGATGGCCACTCGTGACAGCGGCGGTCAGTCCCAGTCGGGCAAGTCCCGCCAGGGCGAGGAGATCGAGGACGTCACCACCGAGGCGAACCCGGAGGTCGCCGAACGGCACGCCGAGATCACCGAGGACGTCGACGACCTGCTCGACGAGATCGACTCCGTCCTCGAGGAGAACGCCGAAGAGTTCGTGCGCGGCTACGTACAAAAGGGCGGTCAGTAGAACGCATAGGGGCAATTCGGGCGCGGCCTGACCTCTCCGCGGTGCGCGCACGGCTTCGCCGTTGTTCGGATTGGCGCAACGAGGGGCAGGGAGACCGCGGTCAGCGACTCTGTGGCAGCGGCCGCGAGTCCCACCTGCGCCGGCGCCACGGCGTGGGGGAGAAGGAGTTCCAGGAGCTTCTTACGGAGCAGGGCGGGGTCTGCGCGGTCTGCGGGGGCCCCGATCCGGAACATGTGGACCACGATCATCGCACCGGATGGGTGCGCGGGATACTCTGCTTCAACTGCAACGGTGGTCTTGGCCAGTTCCGTGACAGTCCCGCGAGGCTGGCCAGGGCGATCACGTACCTGAGAGGAACCACGTGGCAGCGGGTTTTGATCCATCCGGGCGTCTACCAGATGTGTTCACCAACGCGGGGACGTCCTCCTTCACCTCGTTCCTGAGCAAGGTGGCCCCCGAGATGCTTCCCGGCCGTCGCCCGCTGCCGCCGGGCATGGCCGCCGACCTGGCACCGCACGCCACGACCATCGTGGCCATCTCCGCCGCCGGCGGTGTGGTGATGGCGGGGGACCGGCGGGCCACCATGGGCAACCTCATCGCGCAGCGCGACATCGAGAAGGTGCACCCGGCCGACGCGTACTCGTTGGTCGGCATCGCGGGCACCGCCGGCATCGGCATCGAGCTGATGCGACTGTTCCAGGTGGAACTCGAGCACTACGAGAAGATCGAGGGCGCGATGCTCTCGCTCGACGGCAAGGCCAACCGGCTCGCCGCGATGATCCGCGGCAACCTGGGCGCGGCGATGCAGGGCCTCGCCGTGATCCCGCTCTTCGCCGGGTTCGACCTCGCGGCGAGCGACCCGGCCCGGGCCGGGCGGATCTTCAGCTTCGACGTGACGGGCGGGCCCTACGAGGAGACCGGCTACGACGCCATCGGCTCCGGTTCGCTCTTCGCGAAGTCCGCGCTCAAGAAGCGGTTCCGGACGGGGCTGTCGCTCGACGACGCCGTCCGGCTCGCGGTCGAGGCCCTCTACGACGCCGCTGACGACGACACGGCCACCGGCGGACCCGACCTGACCCGCCGCATCTACCCGGTCGTGATGACCGCGACCGCGGAGGGCACCCAGCGCCTCAGCGACGCCGAGACGGCGGCGATCGCCGAGAGCGTGGTCTCCGGCCGCATGGAGAACCCGGGCGGCTGAGCCGTCCACCGTCAGCAGTCTTCCGCACAGCGCTAAGGAGAACCAGCCGCCGTGGCCATGCAGTTCTACGCCTCGCCCGAGCAGATCATGCGCGACCGCTCCGAGCTGGCCCGCAAGGGCATCGCCCGGGGGCGCAGCGCGGTGGTCCTGAGCTACGCCGACGGGGTGCTCTTCGTCGCCGAGAACCTCTCCAGCGCCCTGCACAAGGTCAGTGAGATCTACGACCGGATCGGCTTCGCCGCGGTCGGCCGCTACAACGAGTTCGAGAACCTGCGCCGGGCCGGCGTCCGGATGGCCGACCTGAACGGGCTGAGCTACGACCGGCGGGACGTGACCGGTCGGGCGCTGGCGAACGCGTTCGCGCAGACCCTGGGCGCCATCTTCACGGAGCAGTCGAAGCCGTTCGAGGTGGAGATCTGCGTCGCCGAGGTCGGTGCGACGGCCGACGCCGACGAGCTCTACCGGCTCACCTACGACGGGTCGGTGAACGACGAGCCGGGCCGGATGGCCATGGGCGGTCAGGCCGAGGCCATCACCGGCGTGCTCAAGGCGGAGCATCGGGCGGACATGACGCTCGCCGAGGCGGTGCAGGTGGCCGTACGGGCGCTGGGTAGCGTCGGTGGGGAAGGCGGCGCCGCCCGCACCATCGCCGCGAACCAGCTGGAGGTGGCCGTCCTGGACCGCCGTCGGGTCGGGCGGACGTTCCGCCGGATCACCGGCGCCGCCCTGACCGCCCTGCTCGACGGCGACGCCGAGAAGGCGGAGAAGTCGGTGGCGGCCGGGCCCGAGACGCCGGCGACGCCGACGGAGGAGGCACAGAAGCCCACCACGTCGGCCGGGTCCGCCGACCTTGAGGACAAGCCCGGCAACCAGGCCGAGTAGCACGGCACGTCGCGCGAGCCGGAGTCCGGACCCGTCCGGGCTCCGGCTCGCGTTGTTTACCCGGCCGCCGGTCCACGACCCGGACGTGAACACGCGCGTCGGCGACCGCCGGCCGCCGGTCAGCGGCGTCGAAGCAGCGGCCTGGTGAGCGCCCAGTAGCCGCCCGCCACGACGTTGAAGGCACCGAGTCCGGGCGCGGTCGGCACCCCGGAGGGGGTGACACGCCCGGTCATGAGGTCGGCGATCACCCCGTCCGGCACGCTCCGCTCCGTCTGCAGCTGTCGCCGCCGGGCGCGCAGCCAGGCGCGGTTGCGCCACAGCCACTGCCAGCCCTGGACCTTCTGGCGCGACCAGCCGCCGAGGACGGCGGCGGTGAACATGGAGACCTCGGTCAGCAGCAGCGCCGGGGCGAGCAGGGCGAGCGACCGCGCCTCGTATGTGGTGAGGAGGGTGACCAGTCGGTTCCGCTCGACCAGGTAGAGCTTCAGCGTGTTGCGGGAGAACTCGTAGTGGTGGCGCACCACCGCGTCCGGCACGTACTCCAGGCGGAGGCCGCGCTGCCACAGCCGGAGGCTGAGCTCGGTGTCCTCGTGGTAGGCGAAGTACTCGGCGGCGAAGCCGTCCAGCTCCCGCCAGAGCCGCTGGCTGATGACGAAGCAGCACCCGCTGAGGGTCGGTACGACCTGGCGCGTGGCGTGGGCGCTGGCGGGTTCGCCGTTGCCGCCCGCCCAGGACAGGCCGGTGTAGTGCAGCGGGTTCCCGGCGGTGTTCATCAGGTCGGGGTCGTCGGCCAGCCGGATGGAGGCCATGGCGGCGCCGACGCCGGGCTCGGCGGCGACCGCGGTGATCTTCGCGAGCGCGTCGGGGGCGACCTCCGCGTCGGAGTTGACGAACACGAGCCAGTCACCGGTGGCCTCGGCGGCACCGACCCGGCAGCCGCCGGCGTAACCGGTGTTCTCCTCGGGCCGGACCACCCGCACCCCGGGGAAGCCCTTGACGACGTCGATGCCGTCCCCGGTGCAGCCGTTGTCGACCACGATCAGCTCGACGTCCACGTCGCTGCTGGCGAGCACGGCGCGGGCCGCGTCGGCGAGGTAGGGCTCCGGGCCGTAGGCGAGCATGACGGCGCTCACCCGGGGTCGGGTCATCGGTTGCCTCCGGAGGGGCCGACGGCGACGGCATGCCGCGCCGGGGCGGGGGCGGACACGGCACCGGTGGCACCGCGGAGCAGGGCGGCCATGACAGCGGCGGTGACGAGTGAACCGGTCGCGTAGGCGAGTTCGACGCGGAGGTCGACCGGGAGGGGGACGAGCGTCACTGCGGCGAGCACCACCACGCCGGCGATCCACGCCACCGCCTGCGCCCGGTGCCGGTCGAGGGCGAGCAGCGTCTGGCCCAGCACCATCGCCCAGAGGTACGCGAGGGTGGCGGCACCGAGCACGGCGAAGTCGCCGTGCCCGAGCACGTCCGGCGCGTCGAAGAGGGTGCGCACCAGCCAGGGGCCGAGCAGGACGGCGCCGAGCGCGCCCACGAGGCCGAGGGCGGTGACGACGCCGAGCGTGCGGCGCAGCAGACCGCGGAAGGTAGCCAGGTCGCCGGTGCTGGCGGCGGTGGCCAGACCGGGCAGCAGCGACGCCTGGAGCGAGGCGAAGACGAACAGTGGGATCCGCACCAGGACGAGCGCGGAGAGCAGGGCGCCCGCGGTTGCCACGTCGGACGGTGCGAGCACCCGCACGTTGATCACGCCGATGTTGACCACGACCTGGGAGAGCAGGCTGGAGACGGTCAGCAGGCCCAGGCCGCGCAGCAGCACCCGCCAGGCGACCGGCACGCCGCCCTGCCCCGCCGCCCGCAGCACCGGTGGCAGGGTCACGGCGACGCCGATGAGCGGCGCGGCGACCAGCACGGCGCCGTACCAGACGGGCGAGGTGACGCCCGCGAGGCCGAGCAGGGCGACCAGCCCGATCCGCAGTCCGCCGTCGACGCCGAGTTGCGTGCCGTACCAGGGGAAGAGCTGGAGGCCGGAGAGGACGCCGCGGGTGGTGTGGGCGACGGCGAGTGCGGCGAGGGAGCCGATCAGCACCGTCACCATGGCGGAGTCGCCGGCGAACAGCCGGTCGGTCAGCACCCCGCGGGCGGCGAGGATGAGGACGACCATGACGGCGAGCACGGCGGCGGCGAGGGCCGCGCCGCGGGCCAGCACCGGCCCGGGCGGCAGCCCCTGCGTACGCCGGGCGGCCACGATCCGGGCGACCTCCTGCTCGACCGGCATGAACACGCCGATGCCGAGGGTGAAGACGATCGACCAGAGGACGGAGAGCGACGAGTAGTCCGCCTCGGTGAGGTTGTGCCCCGCCACCGCGAGGTGGACGTAGGAGGCGAGCCCGAGAAGGCCCAGCCCGGCACCGATGGCGATGGTGCCGGGCGGGACCAGACTCAACAGCCGTCGGATCACCGGCGGATGAGCGCCAGCGTGAGCACCGCGAACGCCCGGCCCAGGTAGATCATCGCCTTGGCGGGGGAGTGGCTGGGTGTGCCGGCCATGCGCTTGCGCATCGCGACCGGGACCTGCCGGATCTTGTAGCCGCGGCGGGCCGTGTGCACGAGGGTCTCGACCGTGTCGCCGAGGTACTCCACCGGGTACCACCGGGCGAACATCTCGATGACGCGGCGGTTGGCGGCCCGGAAACCGGAGGTGGTGTCGGTGAGCTTGGTGCGGGCGACCCGGGAGAGCACCGCCGAGAGCATCACCATGGCCCAGCGGCGGGGGCCGCGGACGCTGTAGTCACCCTCGCCGGCGAACCGGGCACCGATCACCAGGTCGTTGTCGTCGAGCAGGTCGACGAGCTTGGGCACGTAGCGGGGGTCGTGCTGGCCGTCGGCGTCGATCTGGATCGCGACGTCGAAGTCGTGCTCCCAGGCGTACCGGTAGCCGAGCCGCATGGCGCCGCCCACGCCGAGGTTGTAGGGCAGCTTGGCGACCCGGGCGCCGGCGGCGGCGGCGACGGCGGCGGTGCGGTCGCTGGAGCCGTCGTCGACCACGAGGACGGTGACGCCGGGCAGCTCGCCCCGGACCTCGTTCACCACGTCGCCGATGGATCCCGACTCGTTCAGGGCCGGGATGATGATCAGGACACGCTTGCCGTTAACCATCGTGAGACACCAGTTCGTTCCGGGCGGCGCGCTCGGCGTCGATCTCGGCGCGGAGCAGGGCGAAGTCTTCGGCGAGGGTGCGGGTCTCCTCCTCCAGGGCGCTGACCTCCCAGCTCAGGTGCACGCAGACCAGCAGCAGGAAGACGATGCCGAGGAAGAGGACGAGGCTGACGCCGGAGGCGACGCCGAGGAGTTCGGCGACGCTGTCGAGCAGTCGGGGGAACAGCGACAGCGGGATGACGATCACCAGCACGCCGAGCCACAGCATGCCGTACTTCTCGCGGAGCTGCCGGCGACGCAGCAGCTCGATGATCGTGCCCAGCAGTATCAGACCGGTCAGACCGGTCACGAGGGTGAGCTTCATGAGACCTTCCACGGGGGAGCGGAGGATGCGAACGCGGCACGAAGGGTGTCATGCCAGTCCGGCAACGGTGTCAGGCCCGCAGCGGTCCAACGGTGGTGCCCTAGCACACTGTACGCCGGTCGTGGTGCGGGACGCGGAAACCGGTCACTGGTCGTGGGTCGGATCCGGTCCGGATCGAGACCGCGCAGCGCGAAGGCGGCGCGGGCCAGGCCGTACCAGGTGGTGCGGCCGGCGCAGGTGCCGTGGTAGACGCCCGCCGGGGCGCGGCCGGCGAGGGCCGCGTCGGCGAGCTCGACCAGGCGGGACGCGAGGGCGTACGACCAGGTGGGCTGCCCCTGCTGGTCGTCGACGACGTCGAGGTGATCACGCTGCTCGGCGAGCCGGAGCATGGTCGCGACGAAGTTCGGCCCGTGCGCGCCGTAGAGCCATGCGGTACGGACGACGTAGCCGGTGTCGGGGAGCAGCCGGGTGACGGCCTGCTCGCCTACGAGCTTGCCGCGGCCGTACGCGTTGATCGGCGCGGTCGGCGCCTCCTCCGGGTACGGGTAGTCGGCGTCGCCGGGGAACACGTAGTCGGTGGAGATCTGGATCAGGCGCGCGCCGGTCTCGGCGCAGGCCCGGGCGAGGTGCGCCACGGCGTGTCCGTTGACCGCGGTCGCCGCGTCCTCGTGGGTCTCGGCGCCGTCGACATCGGTCCACGCCGCGCAGTTGATCACCACGTCGTGACCCGCCACGGCGGCCTGGACCGCGGTGGCCTCGGTGATGTCGAGTTCGGCGCGGGTGGCCGCGGTCGCCTTCAGGTCGGGCCGCCCGCCGAGCACGTCGAGCAGGTCACGCCCGAGCATGCCGGCGGCGCCGGTGACGAGCAGGCGGGTCATGCGGTCGCGTTGGGCTTGAGGGGTTCCCACCAGGTCCGGTTGTCGCGGTACCAGGCGACGGTCTCGGCCAGGCCGTGGTCGAGGTCGATGCTGGGGGTGTAGCCGAGCTCCTCGTGGATCTTGGTGATGTCCAGGGAGTAGCGGCGGTCGTGGCCCTTGCGGTCGGCGACGGGCACGACCCGGTCCCAGCCGGCACCGCAGGCGTCCAGGAGCCGGCCGGTGAGTTCCTTGTTGGTCAGCTCGGTGCCGCCACCGATGTTGTAGACCTCACCGGGGCGGCCCTTCTGCTGCACCAGGGCGATGCCCCGGCAGTGGTCGTGCACGTGCAGCCAGTCCCGCACGTTCCCGCCGTCGCCGTACAGCGGCACCGTGCCCCCGTCGAGCAGGTTCGTCACGAACAGCGGGATGACCTTCTCCGGGAACTGGTACGGCCCGTAGTTGTTGGAGCAGCGGGTCACCACCACGTCCATGCCGTGGGTGCGGTGATAGGCCAGGGCGAGCAGGTCCGAGCCGGCCTTCGACGCCGAGTACGGCGAGTTCGGCGCCAGCGGCCACGTCTCGGTCCACGACCCGGACTCGATCGACCCGTACACCTCGTCGGTGGACACGTGCACGAACCGACCCACCCCGTGCCGCAACGCCGCGTCCAGCAGCGTCTGCGTACCCAACACGTTCGTGGTCACGAACGGCGCCGCCCCCGCGATCGACCGGTCGACGTGCGACTCCGCCGCGAAGTGCACCACCACGTCCTGGCCGGCCATCACCTCGTCGACCACCACCGGGTCACAGATGTCACCCCGCACGAACCGCAGCCGACCGTCGGCACGCACCGGATCCAGGTTCGCCAGGTTCCCCGAATAGGTCAGTTTGTCCAACACCGTCACCACCGACGGTTCGATCGACGGCACGCCGACACCACTGCCCAGGGGCTTGCCCAACAGCAGTCGCACGTACTCCGACCCGATAAACCCGGCTCCGCCGGTGACGAGGATCCTCACGGGTCCGGAAGTGTACGCCAAACGTGCGGGAGATCGCGTCCGCCGACCCCGCTCGCCGGGCACGGCGTCGCCCGGTACCCTCCCTCGGGTGCGCGGAATCCTACTCGCCGGTGGCACCGGCTCGCGGCTCTGGCCGGTCACCCGGGCGGTGTCGAAGCAGCTGATGCCGGTCTTCGACAAGCCGATGATCTACTACCCCCTCTCCACGCTGGTGATGTCGGGCGTGCGGGAGATCCTGGTGATCACGACCCCCGAGGACCAGGACCAGTTCCGCCGGCTGCTCGGCGACGGCAGCCAGTGGGGGCTCCGGCTGGAGTACGTGGCCCAGGCCCGTCCGGAGGGCATCGCGCAGGCGTTCGTGCTCGGCGCGGACTTCATCGGTGACGAGACGGTGGCGCTGATCCTCGGCGACAACATCTTCCACGGCGTCGGCCTGGGTCGGCAGCTCACCGCGCACGGCGACCAGGTCGGCGGCCGGGTGTTCGCCTACCCGGTGGCGAACCCGGAGGCGTACGGCGTGGTCGACTTCGACGCCGACGGCCGGGTCCTCTCGATCGAGGAGAAGCCGGCCCAGCCGAAGTCCCGCTACGCGGTGCCGGGGCTGTACTTCTACGACAACCGGGTGGTCGAGATCGCCAGCAAGCTCACCCCGAGCGCACGGGGCGAGCTGGAGATCACCGCGGTGAACGAGGCGTACCGGGAGATGGGCGAGCTGTCGGTGACCGTCCTGGACCGGGGCACGGCCTGGCTGGACACCGGCACCTTCACGTCGATGATGCAGGCGGCCGAGTTCGTCCGGGTCATCGAGGAGCGCCAGGGCCTCAAGATCGGCTGTGTGGAGGAGGTGGCCTGGCGGGCCGGCCTGCTCGACGACGACCAGCTGCGGGCGCTCGCCGAGCCGCTGACCAAGAGCGGTTACGGGGACTACCTGCTCGGCCTGCTGGCGGAGAAGCACGGCGAGGGGGTGCCGCGATGAAGATCCGGCCGTTGAGCATCGAGGGCGCCTGGGAGATCACCCCGCAGCAGCACGGCGACCCGCGCGGCATGTTCATGGAGTGGTACCGGTTCGACCGGCTCGCCGAGGCCGTCGGTCACCCGCTGCGGCTGGCGCAGGCGAACCTGTCCGTCTCCGGCCGGGGCGTGGTACGCGGCATCCACTTCGCCGACGTCCCTCCGGGCCAGGCCAAGTACGTCACCTGCGTCCGCGGCGCGGTGCTCGACGTGGTGGTCGACCTGCGGGTCGGCTCGCCCACCTTCGGCCGTTGGGAGGGCGTGCGGCTGGACGACGCGGAGCGCCGGGCGGTCTACCTCGCCGAGGGACTGGGGCACGGGTTCTGCGCGCTGACCGACGACGCCACCCTGAGCTACCTCTGCTCGGCCACCTACAACCCGACCGGCGAGCACGCGGTGCACCCGCTGGACGAGGAGCTGGGTATCGAGTGGCCGGCCGACGTCCCGCAGTTGTCGGCCCGGGACGCCGCCGCCCCGACCCTCGCGGAGGCCCGGGAGTCGGGCCTGCTTCCCGACTACGCGGCCTGCCGGGCGTACGTGGCGACGCTGGGCCCGGACGGAATGTCGCAGTCGGACGGGGTTTGACCCGTCCCGCGCGTACGACCTGTGGTGTGACAGTGACGAACGGGCCCTTCGGGCGGCTAATGTCACACCATGGAGCGGCGAATCTTCGGCCTCGAGACCGAGTACGGCGTCACCTGCACCTATCGGGGTCAGCGGCGGCTGTCCCCCGACGAGGTCGCCCGTTACCTCTTCCGTCGTGTGGTGTCCTGGGGTCGGTCCAGCAACGTGTTCCTGCGCAACGGGGCCCGGCTCTACCTGGACGTCGGTTCCCACCCGGAGTACGCCACCCCCGAGTGTGACTCGGTCGTCGACCTGGTCGCCCACGACCGGGCCGGCGAGCGGATCCTGGAGGGGCTGCTCGTCGACGCGGAGAAGCGGCTGCACGACGAGGGCATCGCGGGTGAGATCTACCTGTTCAAGAACAACACCGACTCGGCCGGCAACTCGTACGGCTGCCACGAGAACTACCTCGTCTCCCGGCACGGCGAGTTCGGCCGGCTGGCCGACGTGCTGATCCCGTTCCTGGTCACCCGCCAGTTGATCTGCGGGGCGGGCAAGGTGCTGCAGACCCCGCGCGGGGCGGTCTACTGCCTCTCCCAGCGGGCCGAGCACATCTGGGAGGGCGTCTCCTCGGCCACCACCCGCAGCCGGCCGATCATCAACACCCGGGACGAGCCGCACGCCGACGCCGAGCGCTACCGCCGGCTGCACGTGATCGTCGGCGACTCCAACATGAACGAGGTCACCACGCTGCTCAAGGTCGGCACGGCCGACATCGTGCTGCGGATGATCGAGGCGGGCGTGGTGATGCGCGACCTCACCCTGGAGAACCCGATCCGGGCGATCCGCGAGGTGTCGCACGACATCACCGGCCGGCGCAAGGTGCGGCTCGCCTCCGGCAAGGAGGTCAGCGCGCTGGAGATCCAGCAGGAATACCTGGCGAAGGCCACCGAGTTCGTCGAGCGTCGTGGCGGCGACCAGACCGCCAAGCGGGTGGTCGAGCTGTGGGGCCGGGTGCTGCGCGCCGTCGAGACCGGTGACCTGGAGCCCGTGTCGCGGGAAATCGACTGGGTGACGAAGCTGCGGCTGATCGAGCGTTACCAGCGCAAGCACGACCTGCCGCTGTCGCACCCCCGGGTCGCCCAGATGGACCTCGCCTACCACGACCTGCGGCGCGGTCGCGGCCTCTACGGGCTGTTGGAGCGGCGCGGCGAGGTCGACCGGGTGGCGACCGACCCGGAGATCTTCGAGGCGAAGGAGACTCCGCCGCAGACGACCCGCGCCCGGCTGCGCGGCGAGTTCATCCGGCACGCGCAGGAGAAGCGGCGCGACTTCACCGTCGACTGGGTGCACCTCAAGCTCAACGACCAGGCGCAGCGCACCGTGCTCTGCAAGGACCCGTTCCGGGCGTACGACGAGCGGGTCGAGCGGCTGATCGCCAGCATGTGACGGCGTCGGGTCGGGTCGGCGGTGGCGAACGCCGCCGGCCCGACCGGCCCGGTAGGCTGACCGGGCCATGACGACGTCCCCGAGTCCCCAGCCGAGCCAGGAGCCCGGCGACAGCGGCCGCCAGCGACAGAACTGGGTCGAGCGCCGGCGGGAGAAGATCCGCGCCGAGATCGAGCGCAACCGGCGCGGCGAGTACACGGTGCCCACCTGGGTGCTGGCGCTCGCGCTGGTGCTCATCGTGGGCGGTTGGCTCGCCCTGATCTTCCTCGCCTGACCCGCCGGTCACCCGCCCGCCGGCCGCGCGGGGTCGCCGTCCCGCCTTCCGTCCGTGGCCCACGCGGGCCAGGCCTTGGCCCGGTCGGGTCGCGGGGTCGGGTAACCGCCTCCCGCCGCCGCGGCCCGCGTCCCGTCGACGCCCAGCCGGTCGGCGCGCGCGGGGAGACGACGACGCGGGAGGCGATCATGGCGGACGACTCGACGGTGCCCCAGCCACAGCGGGCCGGCAAGGGCTGGCAGGACCCCGGGCCGCGGGACGTGACGCGGGACCGGGAGAACCCCGACCTGCTGGTGCCGCCGGCCACCGACGCGGGCACTGTGCCGAACCTCCGGTTCTCCTTCGCCGACGCGCACCAGCGCATCGAACGGGGCGGCTGGACACGCGAGATCACCCAGCGAGAGCTGCCGGTCGCCACGAAGCTCGCCGGCGTGGACATGGCGTTGGAGCCGGGCGCCTACCGCGAGCTGCACTGGCACCAGCAGGCCGAGTGGGCGTACGTGCTGCGGGGCAGCTGCCGGATCAGCGCCGTGGACCACGAGGGCCGCAACTTCCTCGACGACGTGCGGGCCGGTGACCTCTGGTTCTTCCCGCACGGCGTGCCGCACCACATCCAGGCGCTGGACGAGGGTGTGGAGTTCCTGCTCGTCTTCGACGACGGCGCCTTCTCCGAGAACGGCACGTTCCTGATCAGCGACTTCTTCGCGCACACCCCGCGGGACGTGATCGCGAAGAACTTCGGCTGGGCGCCGGAGCAACTGGAGAGCCTGCCCGAGCGGGAGAAGTACATCTTCGCCGGCCAGGTGCCACCGCCCCTGGACCAGGACCGGGTGGTCAGCCCCAGCGGGGAGGTGCCGCGTACGTTCAGCCACCGGCTGATGGACCAGGAGCCGAAGCGGTTCCCGGGCGGCACGGTCCGGATCGCCGACGTGACCAACTTCGCCGCGGCGACCGACATCTGCGCCGCCCGGGTCGAGATCCAACCGGGCGGCCTGCGCGAGCTGCACTGGCACCCCACCGACGACGAGTGGCAGTACTACATCTCGGGGCGGGGGCGGATGGGCGTCTTCGCCAGCACCGGCGTGGCGCGGACCTTCGACTTCCGGGCCGGCGACGTCGGGTACGTGCCGTTCGCGTACGGCCACTACATCGAGAACCTCGGCGACGAGCCGCTGGTGTTCCTGGAGATGTTCCGCAAGCCGCGCTTCGCCGACATCTCCCTGTCCCAGTGGATGGCGAACACCCCTGCCGAGATCATCGCGGACACGCTCAACCTGCCGCGCGAGATGATCGAGGCGCTGCCGAAGGAGAAGCGTCCAGTGGTCCGCTGACCCTGGGGGAGGGTCAGCCGAGCAGCGTCGTCGCGTGCCGGCCGGCGGCCGCGGCGGCGAGGAAGTAGGCGTGGTCGCCGTCCAGGCCGCGCCCCATCGTGGACAGCGGCACCGCGCTGGACCGCAGCGCGGCGTCCAGCCCGTCGGTGGCCACCCGCACGATCCGGTGCCGCGCGGCGAGGGGGGCCAGCGCCGCGTCTACCTCGGCGGCCAGGCCCGGGTCGAGACCGTCGGGCACCACCAGCTCGGCGGGGGCCAGCGCCACCCGGCCGTACGCGGTGAGGCTGTGGTGCGACACGCCCTGGTGCCGGGGGCGGGCGTCGGCGGCGGAGATGCGCAACGATCCGACCGGGCGCCCGCCCAGCGTGGCGATCGCGTTGACCGCCTCGCCGACCGCGACGCCGGAGAACCCCCACCGGGTGCCGGTGCCCAGGTTGCCCGGTCCCTGCGCGACGACCGCCACGTCGGCGTGGAGCACGTGCCGGGCGGCGAGCAGGCCGGTGTGCAGGGTGGTCGCCTCCAGGTCGCCGCCGAAGGCCTGACCGACGCTGACCGTGCCGACCAGGTGCTCGCGCAGCCCGGCGAGGGTGCGGGAGAACCAGGCCGGCAGCGCCCCGCCGTCGGTCAGCACGTACGCCACCCGGGCCGTCGGCGCGTCCGCCCGTACGCCCGCCAGGATCGCCGGCAGCGCCGAGTGCAGGTCGGCGGTGACCACCGGCAGGCCGCCCAGGTCGTCGGCCGTCTCCAGCACCG
This sequence comes from Micromonospora krabiensis, assembly GCF_900091425.1. GTDB lineage: Bacteria > Actinomycetota > Actinomycetes > Mycobacteriales > Micromonosporaceae > Micromonospora > Micromonospora krabiensis. The sequence goes on along the minus strand of NZ_LT598496.1, from coordinate 1,754,746 downwards.
AGCGGTGCGGTGACGCCTCCTCGTCCACGCCGAGCAGGATGGGCTGAAGTGGCGTGTAGCGGGCCTTCACGAGGTGGCCGGCGTCGCGGGTGTCGCCGGCCTGCGGCGGGTCCGGCGGCAGGCGGTCCGGCAGCGCCACCACGTGGGCGTACCCGCCGGTGCCCAGCCCCATCAGCAGTGCGCCGGCGTTGAGCAGCACCCGGTCGCCCGGTTCGGGCGTGCCCACCAGGTGGGGGTAGGCGAGCGCCCGCATGGTCGATCCGTCGGGCAGGTCCACGTCCAGCTCCACCGCCCCGGCCCACCTTCGCCGCAGCGCCGTCACCGTCCCGGACCGCCATCGCACCATGCCCGGCACGCTATCGGCGGGGCCGGTCCGCGTCGCCGCCGGGGGGCGACCGGGCCGGGACGTCGGACGGGCGGGTGCGCGGCCGGTCAGCCCGCGCCGGGGTCGGTGGGTGGGTCGCCGGTGGGCGGCTCCGGTGCGGGGCGGGACCGCAGGGTCGCGCCGGGCAGTGACCGGGTCGGGTCGAGGAAGAGGAAGCGGATCTCGGGGAACCGGGACCGCAGCCGCCGCTCCGCCTCGTCGGCGGCCGCCTCGATGGCCGCCCCGGTTGCCTCGTCGTCGAAGTCGACCTTGGCGGCGACGAGGATGTCGACCGGGCCGAGCTGCATGGTGAGCAGCGTGTCGATCCGCTGCACCTCGGGCAGCCCGGCCAGCGACCGTTCGATCTCCCTGCGCAGCCGGTCGGGCACCCCGCGGCCGACCAGCAGCGACAGGTTGCTGTACGCCAGGGTCGCCGCCACCACCAGCAGCAGCAGGCCGATCAGCACCGAGGCGACGCCGTCCCACAGCTCGTCGCCGGTGAGCTCCGACAGGCCGACGCCCAGCCCGGCCAGGAGCAGGCCGACCAGCGCCGCGCTGTCCTCCAGGACCACCGCCTTCACCGTGGTGTCGGCGGTCAGCCGCAGGTACCGCAGGGGAGTGGTCCGCCACCGCCGGGACTCCCGGCGGACCTGGCGTACCGCCCGGGCGAGGGAGATCGACTCGATGACGAAGGAGACCACGAGCACCACGTACGAGACCAGGTAGTCGCCGCTGTGCTCGTGGACCAGGATGGTGGTCACGCCGTGCGTGATCGCGAAGCCGGCGCCGGCGACGAAGGTGAACAGGGCCGCGAAGAAGGCCCAGACGTAGCTCTCCTTGCCGTAGCCGAACGGGTGCCGCGCGTCCGCCGGCCGGGCCCCCCGGCGCAGCGCCACGAAGAGCAGCACCTCGGTGGTGGTGTCGGCGACCGAGTGCGCGGCCTCGGAGAGCATCGCCGCGGAACCGGAGATCAGGCCGGCGACCAGCTTGGCCGCCGCGATGGCGAGGTTCGCCGCGCCCGCGACGACGACCGTGCCGACGCTCTCGGACTTGACCTCCGGTTGGGCCATGGGGCAACCCTATGGCCGTCGTTACCGTCCCGCCCGTGGACGCGACAGGTCACCGCGGGTGTCCGTGCCCGCGCCGCGCCCGCGCGGGTGCACGCGCGCGGCGCGGCGGCTGCTAGCGTCTACCCGTGTCCCGGACCCGTACCGAACGCCTGGTCAACCTGGTGATCTGTCTGCTGTCCACGCGTCGGTTCCTCACCGCCGCGCAGATCGCCGCGACCGTGCCCGGCTACGAGCACGACCCGGACGACGCGCGTGACCACGAGGCGTTCCAGCGCAAGTTCGAGCGGGACAAGGCCGAGCTGCGTGAGCTGGGCGTCCCGCTGGAGACCGGCACCGCGAGCGTGTTCGACGCGGAGCCCGGCTACCGCATCGCCCCCCGCGAGTACGCCCTGCCCGACATCCCCCTCGAACCGGACGAGGCGGCGGCGGTGGGCATCGCCGCGCGGCTCTGGCAGCACGCCGGCCTGGCGGCCGCGGCCTCCTCCGGCCTGGCCAAGCTGCGGGCCGCGGGGGTGGACGTCGACCCGCAGGCCACCCTCGGTCTGGAGCCGATGGTCACCGTCGACCCGGCCTTCGCGCCGCTGGCGGCCGCCGCCCGCGACCGCCGCGAGGTCGGCTTCGACTACCGGGTGCCCGACCGCGACGCCCCCAGCCGCCGCCGGCTCCAACCGTGGGGCGTGGTCTGCTGGCGCGGCCGGTGGTACGTGGTCGGCCACGACCTGGACCGGGACGCGACCCGCTGCTTCCGGCTGTCCCGCGTGGTGGGTCAGGTGCGGCTCACCGGCGCCCCGGGTGCCTACGAGCCGCCCGTCGGGGTCGACCTGATCAGCCACGTCGCCCGCTGGTCCGGGCCGGTGGAGCGGCCGGGGCGGGCGACCGTGCTGGCCACCCCGGGTCGGGCCGCCGGGTTGCGCCGCTGGGCGGTGGAGTGCGCGGCCGGTCCCGACGGCGACCGGCTGGTCCTGCCGTACGCGGACGCCGACTACCTCGCCGGCCAGCTCGTCGGTTACGGCCCGGACGTGCGGGTGCTCGACCCGCCGGAGGTCCGCGAGGCCGTCATCCAGCGGCTGAAGGAGATCGCCGTGCGGCACGACGAGCTCGCCGGCGCGGGAGGACCCCGATGACGCGTCCCGCCGCCCGCGGCGGCTCCCGCGCCTCCGCCGACCGGCTCGCCCGGCTGCTCAATCTGGTGCCCTACCTGCTGGCCCGCCCCGGCATCGAGATCGCCGAGGCGGCCGGTGACCTCGGTGTCACCGAGCGCCAGCTGCGGGAGGACCTGGAGCTGCTCTGGGTGTGCGGGCTGCCCGGGTACGGGCCGGGCGACCTGATCGACATGGCGTTCGACGGCGACCGGGTGACCATCACCTACGACGCCGGCATCGACCGGCCGCTGCGGCTCACCCCGGACGAGGCGCTGGCCCTGGTGGTGGCGCTGCGGATGCTCGCCGAGACGCCCGGGGTGAGTAACCGGGAGGCGGTCGAGCGGGCCCTCGCGAAGATCGAGGACGCGGCCGGTGACCTGGTCGGCGCCCCGGTGGAGGTGCGGCTGCCGGCCGACACCCGGCGGGTGGAGTCGCTGCGCACCGCCGTCGACGGCGGTCGGGCGCTGCGCATCACCTACTACACGGCGGCCCGGGACGAGACCACCGAACGCACCATCGACCCGCTGCGGATGCTCATGGTGGGTGGGCGGGCGTACGTGGAGGCGTGGTGCCGCCGCGCCGAGGCCGTCCGGCTGTTCCGGGCCGACCGGATCGACGCGGTCACCGAGCTGGACGAGCCGGCCGCGGTGCCGCCGCAGGCCCGCCCGCACGATCTCAGCGACGGGGTGTTCCGCCCCTCACCCGACCTGCCGCTGATCACCCTGCGGGTGGGTCGGGGCGAGCGGTGGATCACCGAGTACTACCCGTGCGAGCGCGTCGAGCCCGGCGACGGCGACCAGTGGCTGGTCTCGTTGCGGGTGACCGACCTCAACTGGGCGCGCCGGTTCGTGCTCGGCCTCGGCCCCGACGTGACCGTGGTGTCCCCGGTCGAGCTGGCCGAGCAGGTGCGGGCGACGGCGACGGCCGCGCTGGACGCGTACGCCCGACCGGCGCCCGCCGCCCGCCGCGACCCGGCGGCCGACGCGCCCACGCCCGGCGGCGACCCGGCGGTGGCCGCCGGCCCCCGGTAGGCTGACCGCCGTGGTGAAGTGGATCGTGCTCGGGCTGGTGCTGTTCGCGCTCCTCGTGCTCGCGTTGGCCGTCCGGACGGTGCTGGCCCGGCTGCCCCAGCTGCGCCGTGCCGCCGTGGCGCTGCAGCGCCGGCAGGCCGACGCGGAGGCGCTCGCCGGGTCGGCCCAGGCGCTGCAGGCGCGGGCCGAGTCGCTCCAGGAGCAGCTCCTCACCGCCCAGCACCGGATGGAGCTGATCAAGGCCAAGCGGCAGGGCTGATCGACCGTCGTCAGCGCCCGCGCGGACGATCCGGACCGGGTGGTTGACGGAACATCCCGCGTTGGTCAAGACTTCACCGGCCGGGAGGAACCACCCCCGCCCGGCCGGTGGCAACGGGCCGATACGCACGTACGATGGGCTCCGACACCACCCCTGCTGTCTGACAAGCGACTGGAGCTTCCCATGGGTGCCCTCAAGCCGTGGCACATCGCCGTCCTCGTGGTCGTGCTCATCCTGCTCTTCGGCGCCAAGCGGCTCCCCGACGCGGCCCGCTCGCTCGGCCGCTCGCTGCGGATCATCAAGGCCGAGACCAAGAGCCTGCAGGACGACGACCGCGACCTGGCCGAGAAGGCCGACGCGCAGGCCGGCTACCAGCCGCTGCCGCCGCACGCCGGGCAGCAGGCCCCCTACACCGGGCAGCCGCAGCAGGCGCCGTACCAGGCCGCCCCGCAGCAGCCGGTCGTCGACCCGGTGCAGCGCGTCCGCGACAACTGACCGACGGGCCCGAGAACGGTGGCCTTCGCACTGCGTAAGCGCGGCCCGAGCAACTTCGAGCGGGCCGCCGACGGCTCGATGACGCTCATCGAGCATATTCGGGAGCTGCGCAACCGCCTGTTCCGCGCCTCGCTGGCGATCCTGGTCGGCTTCGGGGTCGGCTTCGCGCTGGCGGAGCGCGTCCGGGTGTTGCTCTCCAAGCCCTACTGCGACCTGCCGCAGTCGATCGACCCCGACACCGGCCTGTGCAAGTTCGTGCAGCTGGGCGTGGCGGACGTCTTCCTGCTCAACCTGAAGATCGCGCTCTGGGTGGGGCTCATCGTCGCCGCTCCGATCTGGCTCTACCAGCTCTGGGCGTTCATCGCCCCGGGCCTGCACCGGCACGAGCGTCGCTACGCGTACATCTTCACCGCGCTCGCGGCGCCGCTGTTCGCGGCCGGCGCGGTGCTGGCTTTCTTCGTGACCACCAAGGGCCTCGAGTTCCTGCTCAACATCTCCGGGCCGGACATCGCGACCACCCTCGAGGTGACCCGCTACATCTCGTTCGTCACCAACCTGATCCTGCTGTTCGGGGTGGCGTTCGAGTTCCCGCTGATCGTGCTGATGCTCAACTTCGTCGGCCTGGCCAGCGCCAAGCGTCTGCTGAGTTGGTGGCGGGTGGCGGTCTTCGTCTTCTTCGCCTTCTCGGCGGTGGTCACCCCCACCCCGGACCCGTTCGGCATGACCGCCCTGGCGGTCTGCCTCTGCGCGCTCTACTTCGCCGCGGTCGGGGTGGCGTTCATCAACGACAGGCGTCGGGGGCGGGGCAAGGAGATGTACGCCGGGGTCGCCGACGACGAGGTGTCGCCGCTGGAGTTCGACCGGGAACCGGTCGAGGCCGGGCAGCGGGTCGACGCGAGCGGGCCCATCGAGGCACCGGAGCCGGTCGCCGCGCCGGCGCCGATCGAGCGCCGCTACGACGACATGACCTGACGGACGGTAACCGGGCCGGCACCACGCGACACGCCGGCACGACACGCTGAAACGACGAAGGCCGCCCGGACCGGGCGGCCTTCGTCGTCACGGTAGGTTCCTCGCCGTGACCGCAGAAGATCACCCCTCCGCCACCCCCGACGGTCCCGTCGCCGTGCTGGCCAACCCGACCGCGGGACGGGGCCGGCACCGGGGTCTGCTGGCGCCGCTGCTGTCGCGGCTCGCCACCGGCGGCCGGCCGGTGCGGCTGCTGGAGGCGGGCAGCGCCGACGGGGCGGAGGCGGCCTGCCACGCCGCGGTGGCCGAGGGAGCCGCGGCCCTGGTCGCGGTGGGCGGCGACGGCACGGTGCACCGCGCGCTGCAGGCGGTCGCGGGCACCGGGATCCCGTTCGGTCCCGTCCCGGCGGGTACCGGCAACGACTTCGCGGCCGACACCGGCTACCCGCCCGACCCGCTCGCCGCCGCGGAGGTGATCGCCGGCGCGCTGCGCGCCGGCCGCAGCCACCCGGTGGACCTCGCCCGCCTGACCAGCCCGACCGGCCCACCCCGCTGGTACGGCGCGGTGCTCGCCGCCGGCTTCGACGCGATCGTCAACGAGCGGGCGAACCGGATGCGCTGGCCGCGCGGCCGCCGCCGGTACGACCTGGCGATCCTCGTGGAGCTGGCGCGGCTGCGGCCCCGCCGCTACAAGCTGCGCCTCGACGGCGAGCCGCACGAGGTGGACGCGGTGCTGGTGGCGGTGGGCAACTGCCCCAGCTACGGCGGCGGCATGCGGATCTGCCCCGACGCCGACCCGACCGACGGGCTGCTCGACGTGGTCGTCGGCGGGCGACTCGACCGGCGCACCCTGGTCCGGGTCAAGCCGAGCATCTACCAGGGCACCCACGTGCGGCACCCGCTCGTGCACAGCTACCGGGTGCGCAGCGTCGAGCTGGCCGCCGAGGGCATCACCACGTACGCCGACGGGGAGCGTTCCCTGGACCTGCCGGTGACGGTCACCGCCGTCCCGGGCGCGCTGCGGCTGCTGCGTTGACCTGGACCGCGCCGACGCTGGCCGCGATGACCAGAGCGATGGCCAACACCTCCGTGGCGTGCAGCTCCTGCCCGAGCACCAGGTAGCCAGCGAGGGCGGCGACCGCCGGGCCGAGGCTCATCAGCACCGCGAAGGTGGCGGTGGGCAACCGGCGCAGGGCGAGCAGTTCGAGGGTGTACGGCAGCCCGGACGCCATGACGGCGAGGACCGCCCCGAGCGCCAGCACCGACGGGTCCAGCAGGACCGTTCCGGTGGTCGCGAGCCCCGGCGGCAGGGTGACCAGCGCGGCGACGGTGAGGGCCACGGCCAGCCCGTCGGCGCCCTGGAAGCGGGCTCCGACCCGGGCGCTGAGCACGATGTACGCCGCCCACGTAGCCCCGGCGGCGAGGGCGAGCCCGGCGCCGAGCGGGTCGAGGCGGTCGAAGCCGCCCTGCCCGAGCAGGGCCACGCCGGCCAGCGCGACCCCCGCGCACGCCCAGCTCGCGGCCCGGCGGCCGGTGAACACCGACAGCGCGAGCGGGCCGAGCACCTCCAGGGTGACGGCCGGGCCGAGCGGGATCCGGTCGATGGCCTGGTAGAAGATCGAGTTCATGCCGGCCAGAGCCAGCCCGAACGCTCCAGCGGCCAACCAGTCGCCCCGGTCGCGCCCACGCAGCCGGGGCCGGCACACGACCAGCAGCAGGACGGCCGAGATGGTGAGCCGGAGGGTGACCGCGCCGAACACGCCGGTGCGGGGGAAGAGCAACGCCGCCACGGCGGAGCCGAACTGGACCGACAGCGCCCCGCCGAGGACCAGCCCGACGGCACCGATGTCGCCCCGGCGGGCCGGCGGCGCGGCGGTCGTGGCACGGTCGGGGAGCAGGATGTCGGTCACGCCTGAAACGGTAGGAGGCGGGGCGGCGGCCGGGAAATGCCGGTCCCCCTGTGCTTATGCTTCCTGGTTATGACCGTCGAGCTGCGGCACCTGCGCGCCTTCCTCGCCATCGCGGACGAGGGCACCATCACCCGTGCCGCCGTGCGGCTGCGGGTGACCCAGCCGGCGCTCTCGCGGACGCTGCGCCAGTTGGAGGACCACCTCGGCGTACGGCTGGTGGACCGGTCCACCCACCACCTGGCGCTCACCGAGGCCGGCCGCTCGTTCCGCGACCGGGCCGCCGCGGCGGTGGCCGCCGTGGACGACGTCCTGACTCCTGGGCAGGGGGCAGGCTGGCCGGTGCGGCTGGGGCACGCCTGGTCGGCGCTCGGCCGCCACACCGTCACGCTGCAACGCCGCTGGCGACAGGCCCACCCGGGCACGCCACTGGAGCTGCTGCGGATCGACGACCGCACGGCCGGCCTGGCCCGCGGGGCGGTCGACGCGGCCCTGCTGCGCCAGCCGGTGGACCTGCCCGACGTGCGGTCGGTGCGGCTGCTCGCCGAGGCGCGGCTGGCCACCGTGCCGGCGGACAGCCCGCTCGCCGGCCGGGACGCGCTCACCCTGGCCGACCTCGTCGACCAACCGATCGCCCTGAACGCCGAGACGGGCACGACCACCCTCGGGCTGTGGCCGCCACACGCCGCCCCGGCGACGGTCGTGTCGGTGGCCAACACGGACGACTGGCTCGCGGCGATCGGTGCCGGCCGGGCCGTCGGCGTGACCACCACGGCGACCGCCGCCATGTACCCCACACCGGCGGTCGCGTACGTGCCGCTCACCGACACGCCCGAGGTGACCGTGCTGCTGGCCTGGCGTCAGCCGCCGAGTCACCCGGCGGTGCCGGACCTGGTCGCCCTCGCGCAGGAGGTGGTGCGGGGCTGACGACGGTGGTCGCGGGCCGACTGCCGTCGGTGGCCGCCGACGGTCAGGCCGACAGGGCCAGGTCGAGGACCGCGCCGAGGCCGTTCTCGCGGCCCGGGTCGGCCGCCGGCAGCACCAGCACGGCGCAACCCGCCGCGGCGGCCCCCGCGTCGGCCGGCGTGTCGCCCACCATCAGCGTCTGCTCCGGGTCGACGCCGAGCATCCCGCAGGCACGCCAGAAGATCGCCGGGTCGGGCTTGCAGCGCCCCACCTCGTACGACAGCACGAACGCGTCGATCAGGTCGGTGAGCTGCCACGCGTCGAACATGGGCCGCAGGTCGAAGCCGATGTTGCTGACCACGGCCACCCGGATGCCCGCGTCGCGCAGCGCGGCGATGGTCGGCGCCGTGTCCGGATAGGGGACCCAGCCGTCCGGGACCAGCAGCCGCTCGTAGAGGGCGTCGGCGAAGCCCTCGATGCCGGCGTCGACCTGCTCGGCGAGCCCGGTGTAGGCCGCCCGGTGCGCGTGCGGGTAGAGGTCGCGTGCCGACCACAGCTCGGCGAGCGGGGCCGGCACCCGGGCGGGCAGCGGGCCGCCCGCCCGCCCGGCGGTGAGCAGCCGGTCGGCCAGGGAGGTGGCGCGGATCGGGTCCAGGGTCGTCCCGCAGGCCGCGGCGGCCTTCAGCACCCACTCGCGGGGCTCCTCGACCTGCGCGAGGGTGCCGTGGAAGTCGAAGAGGACGGCCTTGACCGGCCGGCGGGACGGTCGGGGGAGCGGGCCGCCGCCGACGTGGCCCACGGCAGGGGTCTGGGGCGGTTCGGGTTGGTCCGGCACGTCGTGCACCCTACCGACCGCCCCCGACGGCCCGACCGGTCGGCCTTGTCCGGTGCCGTGCCCGGGCACGCATTAATCTTGGTTCCATGTCGAGCCCCGCCGAGCGGTACGCCGCGGCGCGCCGCCGGGCCGCGCAGGCCTCCGAGTTTCCGGCGCTGGACGAGTTCGCCCTTGACCTGGGGTTCGATCTCGACGACTTCCAGCGCGAGGCGTGCCAGTCGTTGGAACGTGGCAGCGGCGTGTTGGTCTGCGCGCCCACCGGCGCGGGCAAGACCGTGGTGGGTGAGTTCGCCGTCCACCTGGCCCTGCGCGGTGGGGCGAAGGCGCCGGCCGCCGACGCGGAGCCGGGCGCTCGGCGCAAGTGCTTCTACACGACGCCGATCAAGGCGCTGTCCAACCAGAAGTACCACGACCTGGTCGACCGCTACGGCGCCGAGCAGGTCGGCCTGCTCACCGGCGACAACGCGATCAACGGCGACGCGCCCGTGGTGGTCATGACCACCGAGGTGCTGCGCAACATGCTCTACGCCGGCTCCAGCACCCTGGAAGGCCTGGCGTACGTGGTGATGGACGAGGTGCACTACCTCGCCGACCGGTTCCGGGGCGGCGTGTGGGAAGAGGTGATCATCCACCTGCCCGCCTCGGTCACCCTGGTCTCCCTGTCGGCGACCGTCTCGAACGCCGAGGAGTTCGCCGACTGGCTGGTCACCGTGCGCGGCGAGACGGCGGTGGTGGTCAGCGAGCACCGGCCGGTGCCGCTGTGGCAGCACATGCTGGTCGGCAAGCGGATGTTCGACCTGTTCCACGACGCCGACGCGGCCCGCAAGCACGACGTGCACCCGGAGCTGCTGCGCTACACCCGGGACACGATGCGCCGGCTGGAGCTGGGCGAGGGGCGCAGCGCCGGGCCGGGTTCCGGGCGGCGCGGCCCCCGCTGGCGCGGCCCGATGCGGCCGGACATCGTCGAGCGGCTGGACCGGGAGGGGCTGCTCCCCGCGATCCTGTTCATCTTCAGCCGGGCCGGCTGCGACGCGGCCGTGCAGCAGTGCCTCGCGGCCGGGCTGCGGCTCACCTCGCCCGAGGAGCGGGCGGAGATCCGCCGGGTGGTCGAGTCGCGGGTGACCGCGATCCCCGGCGAGGACCTGTCGGTGCTCGGCTACTGGGAGTGGCTCGACGGCCTCGAACGCGGCCTCGCCGCCCACCACGCGGGCATGCTGCCGGCCTTCAAGGAGGTCGTCGAGGAGCTGTTCGTGCGGGGCCTGGTGAAGGCCGTCTTCGCCACCGAGACCCTCGCGCTGGGCATCAACATGCCCGCTCGCTGCGTGGTGCTGGAGCGGCTGGTCAAGTACAACGGCGAGGCGCACGTCGACCTGACGCCGGGGGAGTACACGCAGCTCACTGGGCGAGCCGGGCGGCGCGGCATCGACGTCGAGGGACACGCCGTGGTGGTGTGGTCACCCGAGACCGACCCCCGGCACGTGGCCGGTCTGGCGTCGACCCGCACCTACCCGCTGCGGTCCAGCTTCCGGCCCTCGTACAACATGGCGGTGAACCTCGTCGGCTCCGTCGGCGCGGAGCCGGCCCGGGCGCTGCTGGAGTCCTCGTTCGCCCAGTTCCAGGCGGACCGGTCGGTGGTCGGCCTGGCCCGGCAGGTGCAGCGCAACACCGAGACCATCGAGGCGTACGGCGCGGAGGCGGCCTGCCACCACGGCGACTTCGACGAGTACTTCGCGCTGCGGGTGGCGATCGCCGACCGGGAGCGGGCAATCGCCCGGCAGGGGCAGACGCAGCGTAAGGCCGCGGCCGTCGCGTCGCTGGAACGGCTGCGGGTCGGTGACGTCATCCGGGTGCCCTCGGGCCGGCGGGCCGGCCTGGCGGTGGTGCTGGACCCGGCCACCGGCGGGTTCGGGGAGCCGCGCCCGCTGGTGCTCACCCAGGACCGGTGGGCGGGCCGGGTCACCCCGGGCGACTTCACCACGCCCGCGGAGGTGCTCGCCCGGATCCGGGTGCCGAAGCACTTCAACCACCGCTCGCCCGCCGCCCGCCGCGACCTCGCCGCCGCGGTGAGCGGCACCGGGCTCGACCGGCACGGCGGCCGCCGGGGCGGGCGGTCCCGGCAGGCCGTGGGGGAGGACCACCAGCTCACCCAACTGCGCGGTGAGCTGCGCCGGCACCCCTGCCACGCCTGCCCGGACCGGGAGGAGCACGCCCGCTGGGCGGAGCGTCGCCGCCGGTTGGAGCGGGACACGGAGGAGCTGCGGCAGCGGGTGGCCGGGCGCACCGGCTCGCTGGCGCGTACGTTCGACCGGATCGTCGCGCTGCTGACCAGCCGCGGCTACCTGACGGCGGAGGGCGAGGTCACCGACGCCGGGCGAATGCTCGGCCGGATCTGGACCGAGGCCGACCTGCTCGTCGCCGAGTGCCTGCGCCGGGGCGTCTGGGACGGGTTGTCCCCGGCGGAGCTGGCCGCCGCCGTGTCGGTGGTGGTGTTCGAGGCCCGCCGCGACGTCGACGAACGCGCGTCGCTGCCGCGCGGACCCGTCGCGGACGCGGTCGACGAGACCCTGAAGCTGTGGAGCGACATCGAGGCGGACGAGGCCGCGCGCGGGTTGGCGGTGACCCGTGAGCCGGATCTGGGCTTCGCCTGGCCGATCTTCCGGTGGGCGCGGGGCGAGGCGCTCGCCAAGGTGCTCGCCAGCGGCCACGAGATCGACGGCGAGATGCCGGCCGGTGACTTCGTGCGGTGGGCCCGCCAGGTGGTCGACCTGCTCGGGCAGCTCGCCGACTCCGGCGGCGCGTCGGTGGAGCTGCGCTCCACCGCCCGCCAGGCGATCGCCGCGGTCAACCGGGGCGTGCTCGCCTACCATGCCCGCGCCTGACCCCCGCCTCGACCCGCGGGTTGATCATGAAGTTTTCGCGCGATGGGCCGGCGTGTCGCGGCGACAACTTCATGATCAACGCCATCGGGGCGGATGGTGCCTACTTGGATTCGAGGCGGCCCAGCGGGTCGGGGCTCGTCGTCAGTTCGGCGCTCGCCGTGGCCCAGCTGTCGTCGGCGGGGTCGAGTGCGCTGCGCAGGTAGGCCGTCGTGAGCCGTTGGAGCAGCGCGACCCGGGCGGGGTTCTCGTCAGTGGTCTCGGCCACCAGGTGACCGGCGATGCCGCCGAGGCCGTGCTCGGCGCCGAAGAGGGTAAGCAGGCTCTTCGGGCCGGGGCTCAGGTGGTACGGGTCGGTGAACCAGTCCGGTCCGCGGACGCTGAGCGCCGACTGGTCCCGGTCGCCCGCGACCACGAGGGCCGGGGTGGTCATCTCGGCGAAGGTCGGGTTCATGAAGGGGAAGTGCTCGGCCGCGAACGGGGTCAGGTCGGCGCCGCCGGTGCCGGTCGTGGCCAGCAGCACGCCGGCCGTGACGCGTGGGTCGGACAGGTCCTCGCCGGGGACGCCCGCCGCGTCGAGGACGCGGGCGCCGAGCAGCATGCTCACCGTCTGGCCGCCCCAGGAGTGGCCGACGACGGCGACGCGGTCCCGGTCGACGCGTCCCGCGAGACCGGGGACGGCGTTCTCGACGAGATCGAGGTGGTCGAGGACGTGCGTCAGGTCGGCCACCCGGATCCGCCAGATCTCCGGGTGGCGTGGGTCCTCCGGCGCGATGTCCAGCGTCCGTGAGTCGAGGTGGGTGGGTTGGACGACGACGAACCCGTGGGCCGCCCAGTGGTCGACCAGTGGTGCGTAGCCGTTCATCGACCAGCCGTAGCCGTGCGAGAAGAGCACGACAGGCAACCGGTGCCCGCTCGCCGGGGCCGACACCCGTACCTGGAGGTCGTCGCCGCGACCCGGAGCCGGCAGGGTGAGCGGGGCGACCGAGACGACCGGGGTCGGCGAGTCGGCGTGGTTGTCGTGAAGCATGGGTTCTCCTTGGAGGGGACCGGCAGGTTGATGGCACGGCACCCGCTTGGCATGATGGAGAAGCGGAACCGCGTTCCGTTACGACGATACGGAACAGCGTTCCGTTTGACAAAGAGTGTGACGGGGGTAACGGCGGCATGGGTGACATCGACGGCGGAACGGACGCGCCGACGTCCCGGAAACGGGCCGACGCCCGGCGCAACGAGCAGGCCCTGCTGAACGCGGCCGGAGCCGCCTTCGTCGCCTCCGGTGTCGACGTGCCGGTGCGCGACATCGCCGCCCGGGCCGGCGTGGGCGTCGCCACCATCTACCGGCACTTCCCGACCCGGGCCGACCTCATCGTCGCCGTGTACCGACACCAGGTCGAGGCCTGTGCCGAGGCGGGGCCGACCCTGCTCGCGACCAGCGACTCGCCGCACGTGGCGCTGGCGCGGTGGATCGACCTCTTCGTCGACTTCCTCGTCACCAAGCACGGTCTCGCCGAGGCGCTGCAGTCCGACGACGCCACCTTCCAGACGCTGCACGCCTACTTCCTGGACCGTCTCGTCCCGGTGTGTGCGGGGCTGCTCGACGCGGCGGCCGCGGCGGGCGAGATCCGCCCGGACGTGACGGCCTACGAGGTGATGCGCGGGGTCGGCAACCTCTGCATCGGTGCCGGCCGTGACCCCCGCTACGACGCCCGGCGGCTGGTGGAGCTACTGATCGTCGGGCTGCGCCGCCATCAGGAAGGGAAGGCTACGCCGGGCTGACCGCTACCGCCGCCGGCGCCCGCCGGAGGGCTGGTCCCGCTACCCCTGCCCTTCTGGGGCAGATCGCCGATGCCGGCGGGCCGCGCGGCGGAGAGGCCGCGCGGCGTGGGCAGCTGATCAGCGAGAGGCGGTCAGCGGGTCCGCTTCGTCGCCCGCTTACGGGGCGGCGTCAGCAGATCGGCGATCGCTGCGATGGCGGACGGCACGATCTTGTAGTAGACCCAGACCCCGCGCTTGTCGCGCTCCAGGAGACCGGCTTCGGTGAGGATCCGAAGGTGATGGCTCACGGTCGGCTGGGAGAGGCCGAGCGGGGCGGTGAGGTCCGTGACGGACGCCTCGCCCTGCGGGGCGGACTGGATCAGGCTGAGCAGCCGCAGGCGAGCCGGATCCGCGAAGGCCTTCAACACCCCGGCGAGCCGTTCGGCGTCTGCAGGCTTGATCGGGTCGCCGGACAGGGGCGAGATAGCGGGAGCAGCGGTTTTAGCAGTTGCCACGTTCGCTATGGTCCCACCGAAAGCATCGATCGGTTGGTGGAACGGTGTCAGTACACCGATGGTGTTGCTCAATCTTTGGCGGTGTCGGCTCGGGCGGCTTCGGCGAGGAACGCGTTGTACCGGGCCAGGTCGTCTTCCTCGCCGGTCGCCTCGGCCCGGTCGGCGGCGCGGTCGAGGCGAGCCTGTTCGCGCCGGTCGGCGGTGATCCACTGACGGACGAGCAGCACCATGACGAACACGGCCGGGATCTCGCCGAACGCCCAGGCGATGCCGGCGCCCAACCGCTGATCCTCCAGCACCGACGACGCCCAGGGTGGGTGGACCGCGGGGTACCAGTCGGGGGCGATCACCGTCGGGGTCTGCAGGAGCGCGAGCCCGAAGAAGCCGTGGAGCATCATCGCGATCAGGTGGAGGAGCACCAGGACGGGGTGGGGGACCCGGCGGCGGCCCGGGTCGACGCCGATGAGCACCCAGAACAGCAGGTACCCGGAGACCACGAAGTGGGCCACCATGGCCAGGTGCCCGAGGTGGGTGCGCATCAGGGCGCCGAGCAGGTCACCGAAGTACAGCGCGAAGAGGCCGCCGGCGTACCCGCCGAGCGCCACCACCGGATGGGTCAGCAGCCGGGCCGGTCGACCGTGCAGGACGCGCAGCAGCCACTCGCGGGCGCCCCGGACCTGCGGGTCGGTGGGCCGCCGCAGCGCGCGCAGGGCGAGGGTCACCGGGGCGCCGCCGACGAGCAGGATCGGCACCAGCATCGAGAGCACCATGTGCTGTGCCATGTGGACGCTGAACAGGACGTACGCGTAGCGGGCGACACCCAGGCCGGTGAACGCGGCGAACACCAGCAGGCCGGCGAGCCAGCTGAGCGTCCGCGCCGGCGGCCAGCGGTGACCGGCCCGACGCAGCCGTCGCACGCCGGCCAGGTAGGCGTACGCCCCGACGACGCTCGCGGTCAGGAAGAACAGGTCGGGAAGCGGCTCCCCCAGCAGGTTGCCCGGCGTGGGGGCCGCCGGCAGGGGGAAGCCGAGCAGTTCGGTGATCGGGTCGGGCTCGACCGGGTCGGTCGCCACGGGGGTGGGGCTGCGGGACAGCGCCACGGCCACGGCGACGGTGGCCGCGAACACCACCAGTTCACCGGCGGCCAGCCGGCGGAACGCGCCCGGTCGACGGGCACGCAGCGCCGGCAGGGTCCGGGACCGGTGTGCGGCACCCACGACCCCCAGGACCATCAGCGCGACGAGCTTGGCGCAGACCAGCCACCCGTACCGGGACTGCCACAGCTGCTCGATCGCGCCCAGTCGTACGGCCGCGTTGGCCAGGCCGCTCACCGCGACGGTCACGAGGCAGCCCAGCGCGAGGCGGCTGTAGCGCCCGGCCGCGTCGGCGATCCCTGGGCTTCGGCGGACCATCAGCAGCGCGGCGAGCCCGCCGGCCCACAGGGCCGCGGCGAGCACGTGCAGCACGAGGCTGCTCACCGCGGTCTGGTGGTTGCCGGCACCGGCGGCGTGCCCGGTGAACGCCGGCGGCGTCAGCGCGACCAGGGCGAGCGCGGCCGCCGTGGTGGCGAGCCCTCGGGAGACCCCGACCCGGGCCAGCGCGGTCACCACCAGGGCCAGTGCGACCTGCAGCAGCAGCGCCCGTCCCTGCGAGATCGAGGTCGCGAAGCTCAGCACCGTCGCCCCGCTCAGCCGCCGCGGCGGTAGGCCGAGCAGATCCGAGACCGTCAGCACGATCAGGGTCAGCGCAGCGGCGGCCCACCCGGCCGAGAGCAGCCCGGCGCGCCGCAGCAGCAGCCAGCCGTGGGGCGAGACGCTCGGTCCGTCCCCGGGCAGCAGGAACGCGGCGGTGACCAGCGCACCGACGGTGAGCGTCGCCAGCGCGTCGCCGAACAGGCGCACCGCGGGCAGGGCCCAAGTGGTGACGGGTCCGGGGTCCGGGAGTCCCGGGATCGCGGCGGCGAGCGCGCCTCCGACCCGGAGCGCGCTCACCAGCGCCACCGCGCCGGCCACCGCGGCGGCGACCGGGAGCAGGGCCGCCGCGAGCCGGTGCCCCGCCCCGGTCGCCTCGGCGCGGGGCAGGTCAGGCCCGGTCGTGGCGGCGGGCGCGGCATCCGGAGCGCGGGACGGCGGGGTCTCGGGTGGACGGATCTCGGGCATGTGCGGTCGACCTTGGTGGTGGGAGTCGGGGCGAGGGTCAGGTGGTGGCGCGGCGCCGTCGCAGTAGCACCACACTCCCGGCGGCGAGGGCCAGCAGGAGGCCGCCGGCCGCCACCGGCCACGGTCCCGTCCCGCCGTCGTCCCGGGAGGCCGCGGCCGGGGCGACGGTCGTGCTGCCGACCGGTCCGGCGGCCACGTCGCCGGCGGGCGGATCACCGACGGTGAAGGCGTAGGAGCCCTGCACCGGGTGGCCGTCGGCGGAGACGACGCGGTAGGCGACGGTGTAGGTGCCGTCGGGCAGGGGCTGGTCGATCGTCGCCGTCCCGGTCGCGCCGGTGACGGCGGGCACGCCGGTCGGGATCCTCCGTCGCCCGGCGTCGCTGAGCACGATCGTGGTGAAGGTCGGGTCCAGCTCCTGCTGGAACGTCAGGCTGATCCGCGCCGGCGGCGTGGGCAGGCGGGCGGACGCGGCGGGCTCGGACGCGCGCAGCGAGTTGTGTGCGGCGGCCGGCGCGGCCGGCGCCAGCAGCGGCGCCACGGCGGCCAGCGTCGCCGACGCGGCGGCGAGCAGGGTGTGGCGGCGGGTACGGGTGAACATCGCTTCTCCGGTGGTCAGTCGATCAACTGCTGGCCGACCCAGCCGCCCTCGGTGCAGCCGGGTGGGATCGCGAAGACGGCGGAGCCGATCGGGGTGGTCCACTCGTTGAGCAGGTCCCGTTCGGCCAGCCGCCGTTGGATGGGCACGAACTGGCGGGCGACGTCCGCCTGGTAGGAGGCGAAAATCAAGCCGCTGTCGGCGTGCCCGTCGGCGGTCGGCGCGCCGTCGTAGTTGTAGGGGCGGCGCAGGATCTTCTGCCGGTCGTCGGTGACGTGCGCGCGGGTCAGGTGGGAGAAGTCGGGGATGACGGTCAACCCGTCCGGCCCGGTCGCCGCGAAGTCCGGCTCGTCGTGCTCGGCGGATCCGGTGAGCGGGGCCCCGGTGTCGAGGCGCCGGCCGACGGCGAGCTCCCGGTCGGTGCGGCCGAGCAGGTCCCAGGTCTCCAGGTTCATGCTGATCCGGCGTACGACCAGGGTGGTGCTGTCGCGTAGCCAGGCCGGCCCGTCGGGCACCCACACCGCGGCGTCGAGCCCCGCGCCCGGTGTGGGGTTGGCGGTGCCGTCGAGCTGCCCGAACAGGTTCCGTTGCGTGCGGCCGGGTTCGGCGCCGGCGGCGCGCCGGAAGCCCCGCTGCACCCAGCGGACGGTGGCGAACGGCCGGCTGTCCTTGACCAGCACCCGCTGGGCGTGCGCGACGGTGAGCGGGTCGTCGGCGCAGATCTGCAGCAGCAGGTCCCCGCCGGACCAGGCCGGTTGGAGCCGGTCGACGCGGAAGGCGGGCAGGTCGGCGACGGACGGCGGTCGCCGCTCGTCGAGACCGGCGGCGGCGTAGAGGCCGGGGCCGAAACCGAACGTGACGGTCAGTCGGGCGGGCAGCAGCCCGAGTTCCGGTTCGGTGTCGGCCAGGGCGGGCCGGCCCCGGGTCAGCCGGGCGGCGTCGTCGGAGAGCAGGCGCAGCAGACGCCCCAGCGCGGCCCGGTCGGTGCCCGGGGCGAGGGTGAACGCGACGAACGCCGCGTGCGCCTGGGGTTCGGTGGTCACCCCGGCCTGCCGGGGCCCGTGGAAGGGCTCCACCGCACGGCCGATCCCCGCCGCCGGTTCGGGCTCGCCGGGTCGCCTGTCGTCCGCGGCGGTGGCGCGGGCCGCGCCGGCGCCGGCGAGTGCGCCACCGGCGGCCAGGGCCCCGCCGGTGAGCAGGCCACGCCTGCTCACCGGTCGTACGGGGGTGTCGCTCATGCGGCCGGGCTCGGGCTCGTCCCGGCCGTGGCGGACATGCCCGGCATCGGCTCGCCGTGGCCGGGCGCGTAGCTCTCCTGGGCGCCGGTGAACGGCTTCGCCACCGCCTGGAAGGTCTGGGTCTTCCCGTCGGCGAAGCGGAGCGTGAAGCCGACCTCGTCACCGGCCTTCACCGGCTGCTTCAGGTCCATCATCATCAGGTGGTCGCCGCCGGGCTCCAGCGTCGTGCTGCCGTGCGCCTTCACCACGATGCCACCCGCCTTGGCCCGCATGACCATCTTTCCGTCCTGCATGGCCATCTCGTGCAGTTCCATGGGGGACACGTCGGTGGCGGCGCCGGTGATCGTGACGTCGCTGTCGCCCGGGTTGACGAGGGTGGCGAACGCCGCCGTCATCCCGCTGTCGGCCGCCTTCACCCAGGGGTCGCGGATCTCCAGGACGCCGGCCGCGGTGCTCGCCGTCGGAGCCGGGTTCGGCGCCGCCGACGGGGACGACTGCCCGCAGCCGACGGTGCCGACCGCGAGGCAGGTCGCCGTGGCGAGGAGCAGGAGGGCGCGGCGGCGACGCGCGACGACGGTGCTCGACAACATGGTGGTCCCTTCGGTGTCGGATCCTCTGCCCCGGTTGGTCGGCCGTCGCGAAAGGAAAGTTCCGGGGCAAACGTGGTTCAACTCACCTGCGTCCGCGACCGCCTCGACCAGGCGCCGACGGCGAGGTCCAGGGCGAGGAAGGCCAGCAGGGTCAACCCGAACAGGGGTAGCGCCCAGCAGAGGGCGAAGACCACCGGCACCCCGAGGGCGATGCCCCAGCTCGGCAGGCCCTGCCACGCTCCCCGGGCCGGTGCCGCCCCCACCGGCGCACGCCGGTCGGTCCGGGTGGGCCGGCGCTGCCACCACATGCGGTAGCCCCAGACGATCACGCAGAGCAGGCCGACCGCGAGGGCGGCGAGCAGCACCTGGTTGACCGGGCCGAACAGGATCCCCATGTGTGCCTGGACGCCGAGGCCGCTCAGCTGCGCGAGCAGCGGCCAGGAGGCGAAGTCGCTGCGGGCGGTCACCACGCCCGCCACCGGGTCGACCGCCACCCGGTCCTTGCGTACGGGCCAGGTGTTGTCCACCTGGGTCACCGTCCACGCCGTACGCGCGTCGGCCCCGGGAGTGATCTCGACCGGGCCGTGCAGGCCGGCGTCGCGAGCGACGGCGAACACCCGGTCGGTGAGCGCGGGGTCCACGGGCGTCGGGTCGCCGGCCGTGGTGCCGGTGCCGCCGTGGTGGCCGCCCCCGGGTGTCGGAGCGGGGCCGTCCGGCAGTGCGACGGACAGCTCCGGGCTGCGCGAGTCGAGCGCGTCCAGGGCGGTGCCGAAGCGTTCACCCGCGTGGCGCGACCAGGTCAGCCCGGTCGCCGACAGGAACAGCAGCCCGACGGCCAGCCACAGTCCGGTTGTCGCGTGCCAGCCCCGGGTGCGGCGGACACCGCGGCGGGCGGTCAGGTCCGGCGCGACCAGCCGCCGCAGCCGGCCGGCGCCGGGTCGCTGGCGGCGCCACCACAGCACGACGCCGCCGAGGACGAGCACCCACAGCCAACTCGCCGCGATCTCCGAGTAGTAGCGTCCCACCACGCCCAGGTGCAGGTTGCGGTGCAGGTCGTCCAGCCAGGTGGTGACGGGTGTCGACCCGAACCACGTGGTCAGGGTGCCCGTCACCCGTCCGGTGTACGGATCCACGTAGACCGTGTGCTGCTTCTCGCCCAGGCCCGGCACGTCGAAGACGACCCGCGTGGTCGTCGAGCCCTCGCCGGGCGACACCGTCGCCAGTGTGCCGTCCGGGTGGGCGGCCCGGGCCGCCGCGACCTGCTCGGCGAGCGGCCGCGCCGGCCCGCCGGTCGCGTCGACGAACAGCTGCTCGCCGTGGACGGCGCGGTCCAGTTGCGGCGTCACCGTGTACGCCAGCCCGGTCAGCGCCGCCAGCACCAGCAGCGGCGCGACCAGGATCCCGGCGTAGAAGTGCAGGCGCAGCAGCAGGCCGCCCCAGGCGGAGGTCGCCGAGGCCGAGGGTCGGGGATCCGGCGCGATGGGTCGGTCAGTCGTGGCGGTCATGCGGGCCGTCCGATCTCCTCGGGGTGCAGGGCGTCGACAGCGGTAGTCGGGCGACTCCGCTGGTCGGTTCCGGCCGCCGTGCCGCCGCAGCGGAAAGCAGCCGTTCGGACGACCCCGGGAACTTCCGGGCCCTCCCGACCGACTGATCCACCGTGGCGGCGGCCCGCGCACGATCGGCGGTGCGGGTCGGGCCGCCGCCCCGGACGGCGCCCGGGGACGGCGGCCCGTCGTCCTAGAAGTCGTCGTCGAAGCTGACCGTGCCGGTCACCCCCACCTGGTACGCCGACACCCGCCGCTCGAAGAAGTTGGACAACTCCTGCACGTCCTGCAGCTCCATGAACGCGAACGGGTTGCGGCTGCCGTACATCGGCGCGATGCCGAGCAGGGCGAGCCGGCGGTCGGCCACGTGCTGGAGGTACTCCCGCATGTCAGCCAGCGACATCCCGGAGACGCCCTGTTCGAGGAGGTCCTCGGCGAACTGGACCTCGCACTCCACGGCCTCGGCCAGCATCGCCTTGACCTGCTGCTCCATCTCCGCGTCGAACAGGTCCGGCTCCTCGGCGCGGACGGTCTCGACCACGTCGAACGCGAACGCCATGTGCATGGACTCGTCGCGGAACACCCAGTTGGTGCCCGACGCGAGGCCGTGCAGCAGGCCCCGGGAGCGCAGGTAGTACACGTAGGCGAAGGCGCCGTAGAAGAACAGCCCCTCGATGCAGGCGGCGAAGCAGATCAGGTTGAGCAGGAACGCCCGCCGGTCCGCCCGGGTCCGCAACTCCCGCAGCTCGAAGATGGAGTCGATCCACCGGAAGCAGAACTCGGCCTTGCGGGCGATCGAGGGGATGTTCTCGACGGCCGCGAAGGCGGCGAACCGCTCCTTCTCGTCCGGGACGTACGTGTCGAGCAGGTTCAGGTAGAACTGGACGTGCACGGCCTCCTCGAACAGTTGCCGGGAGAGGTAGAGCCGGCCCTCCGGGGAGTTGACGTGCTGGTAGAGGTTGAGCACGAGGTTGTTGGCGACGATGGTGTCGCCGGTCGCGAAGAACGCCACGAGTCGCGACACCAGGTGCTGCTCGGCGGGCGACAGCTTGCCCAGGTCGGCGAGGTCGGAGTGCAGGTCGACCTCCTCGACGGTCCAGGTGTTCTTGATGGCGTCCTTGAACCGGTCGAAGAAGTGCGGGTAGCGCATCGGCCGCAGCGTGAGGTCCATGCCGGGGTCGAGCAGCAGGTGCCGCCCGGTCGGGTCGGTGGCGGTACGGGTGTCGGGAAGGGTGGTCACTGGCAGGCCTCGCAGCTCTCGGGGTTCTCCAGGGAGCAGGCCAGCGCCTCGGCGTCGCGCACCGCGACGATCGGCGCGAGCGCCGGCGTGACGCCGACGGTGGCCTGCTGGATCCGGGTCGCGGGACGCGACCGCAGGTAGTAGGTGGTCTTCAGCCCGGACTTCCAGGCGTACAGGTACATCGAGGAGAGCTTGCCGATGGTCGGCGCGCCCAGGAACAGGTTCAGCGACTGCGACTGGTCGATGTAGGGTGCGCGGGCGGCGGCCAGGTCGATCAGCGCCCGCTGCGGCAGCTCCCACGCGGTACGGAACAGGGCCCGCACGTCCTCGGGTAGCTCCGCGATCCCCTGCACCGACCCCTCGGCGCGCTTGATCTGCTCGCGAACCGCCGGCGTCCACAATCCCCGCGCCTTCAGCTCCCGCACCAGGTACGTGTTGATCTGGAGGAACTCGCCGGACATGGTCTCGCGCTTGAACAGGTTGGACACCTGCGGCTCGATGCACTCGTAGCAGCCGGCGATCGAGGCGATCGTGGCGGTCGGGGCGATCGCCACGAGCAGCGAGTTCCGCAGCCCGTGCGCCTCGATCGTCGCCCGCAGCGCCGCCCACCGCTTCGTCTGGGTGGGCTGCGCGCCCCACAGGTCCGGGTGCAGCTCACCCTTCGCGGCGCGCGTCTCGGCGTACGCCGGATGCGGGCCGAACCGTTCGGCGAGCCCGGCCGACGTCTCCAGCGCGGTCAGGAAGATCTCCTCCTGCACCCGGGTGGACAGCTCCCGGGCCGGCGCGGAGTCGAACGGCAGGCGCAGGGTGAAGAACGCGTCCTGCAGGCCCATCAGCCCCAGCCCGACGGGACGCCAGCGCGGGTTCGACGCCGCGGCCTGCTCCGACGGGTAGTAGTTGATGTCGATCACGCGGTCGAGGAACACCACCGCCGTGCGGACGGTCGCCCGCAGCTTCTCCCAGTCGACGCCGTCGGCGCCGACGTGCGCGCCGAGGTTGATCGAGCCCAGGTTGCAGACGGCGGTCTCGGCGTCGCTGTTCACCTCCAGGATCTCGGTGCACAGGTTCGACAGGTGGATGGTGTTCCCCTCGCCACCGGTCTGGTTGGACAGCCGGTTCGACGCGTCCTTGAACGTCATCCACCCGTTGCCGGTCTGCGCGAGCGCCCGCATCATCCGGCCGTACAGGTCGCGGGCCTTGACGGTCCGGACGGCCTTCTTCTCCGCCGCCCGGTACGCCTCGTCGAACGCCTCACCGAACAGGTCCGGCAGCTCCGGGGCGTCCGACGGGTCGACCAGTGACCAGTCGCCGTCCGCCTCGACCCGGCGCATGAACTCGTCCGGGATCCAGTTCGCCAGGTTCAGGTTGTGGGTGCGGCGGGACTCCTCGCCGGTGTTGTCGCGCAGTTCGAGGAACTCCTCGATGTCCGGGTGCCAGGGTTCCAGGTAGACGCAGGCGGCGCCCTTGCGCCGGCCGCCCTGGTTGACCGCCGCCACCCCGGCGTCGAGGGTCTTCAGGAACGGCACGATGCCGTTGGACCGGCCGTTCGTGCCCCGGATCAGCGCGCCCCGGCCGCGGACGCGCGACCAGGAGATGCCGATGCCGCCGGAGAACTTCGACAGCTTCGCGACCTGGTGGTAACGCTCGTAGATGGAGTCCAGCTCGTCGCGGGGGGAGTCCACCAGGAAGCACGACGACATCTGCGTGTGGCGGGTCCCGGAGTTGAACAGCGTGGGCGAGCTCGGCAGGTACGCGAGGCTGGACATCAGCCGGTAGAAGCCGATCGCCTCGTCCGGGGTCTGCGACAGCCCGCACGCGACCCGCAGCAGCCAGTACTGCGGGGTCTCCACCACCAGGCGGGACTCGGGGTGCCGCAGCAGGTACCGGTCCGCGACCGTACGCAGGCCGAAGTACTCGAACCGCAGGTCACCGCCCGGGTCGACGGCGTCGTCGAGTTGGCGGGCGTGGCGCGCCACGAACGCGGCGGTGGCGTCGCCGATCAGGCCCAGACCGTGCGCGTACGTGATCGACCGGCTGAAGCTCGCCACGCCCTGCCCGCGTACCTCCTCGTCCACGAAGGCCGCCAGCAGCCGCGCCGCCAGCTTCGAGTACTGCGGCTCCTCACCGATCAGCTCCGCCGCCGTCTGGATCGACAGCTTGTCGAGCTCTTCCGTGGTCGCGCCGTCGTACAGCCCGCTGATCGTCTTCGTGGCGACCCGCAGCGGGTCGACCTCGTCCAGGTCGGCGACCCACCGCTGCACCGCCCGGACGATCCTGTTGACGTCCACCGGTTCGGTGTCGCCGTCGCGCTTGCGGACCCGCATCACCTGCCGACGCTGCTCCGGCACGTCCTGCTCGGCCACCGCATGGCTCCGTGTCGCCGCCATGTCCCCTCCTCATGCCTGTCCACGAGGTCGACGAACGCGCAGGGCAACGCCAGTGGCCGGCGGACGGCACGCCGGCGTGACGGGCCGGCTCACGGCGTCGGCCGTCCCGCGCGGCCTCCGACCGCCGCACACGACGCGTGCGGCGCGCTGGCAGGTCTTCGGACTCGCGGGCGTGACACTCGGTCGCCTACTGGCCGTCGCTTCCCAGGCCTCGCGGCCCAGTGCTTCGTTGACGGCGGTCGTTCCCACTCACCGCTGCGGGGCAGTCCCGGAGTTCCACCGGGTTCCCTCTTGCCTCGACCACCGTGGACCGGCGGCCGAACCAGCTGCGGGAGACACCATATATGGGCGCCGGGGCGAGTTGGCAACACCAGATGCTGTGCGGGCGTGTCGTCGTGTGTGCTAATGGGTCGTGGACACGGCGACGCCCGTTCGGCCCCGGCGACCACGCTGACGGGTCCGCGGTCAGCGGCGGTAGGTGATCGCGAAGTCGAGCCGCCAGTCGACGCCGTCCGGCGACCCCTCCCAGCGCCCGTGGACGGTGCCGCGGTCCGGGCTCAGCTCGCCGGTGAAGCGCTGGTGGAACCCGGGAGCGTTCCGCTCCAGCCGCCACACCCCGTCCGCGAACGCCATCCGGTAGACCCGGTGGACGCCGCGCGCGTCGGCGTACAGCATGGTGAACTCCTCGCCCGCGTCGTCCAGCCCGATCAGCGCGGTCACCGGCAGCGGGTTGTTCTCCCGCCACGCCTGCGGCGCGTCGGGCGGCAGCGGCTCCGCGTCGGAGAACTGCCGCAGGAAGGCGCCGCCCTCCACCCAGGAGAACTCCGTCCACCCGGTGCCGAGACCGTCGACCTCCGGCTGCACCGTCCACCGGCCGACGAGCACGTCGAGCCGCGCCAACGCGGGATGTCGCTCCGTCATTCCTGTACCTCCTCCTGGGGGCGGCCGTCCTGCTTCCGCAATCTACGGTCTCCGGCTCACCGACCGGTCCGCCCCGGAGCCGGCCGGCCGGCACGCGGCCCCGGTGGGCGGTCCCGGGCCGGCCCGATACGGTGGCAGGGTGACGGACGCGGTGCGGGTGGCGGTGTGGTCGAGCTGACCTGGTACGGCCACAGCACGGTGTGGATCGAGGACTCCGGCACCCGGCTGCTGACCGACCCGCTGCTGCGGGACCGGCTCGCCCACCTGCGTCGGCGTCGCGGGCCGGTGCCGCGGCTGCGCGACGCCCCGGACGCCGTGCTCGTGTCCCACCTGCACGCCGACCACCTGGACTTCGCCTCCCTGCGCCTGCTGCCCGCGCACACCCCACTGGTCGTGCCGGCCGGAGCGGGGCGTCTGGTCCGTCGTGCGCTGGGCCCCGCCGTTCCCTGCGTCGAGCTCGCGGTGGGGGAGCGGACCACGATCGGGCAGCTCACCGTCACCGCCGTGCCGGCCGCCCACGACCCCGGCCGGGGCCCCTGGTCCCGCCACCGTGCGCCCGCCGTGGGTTACCTGATCAGTGGCCGGTCCAGCACGTGGTTCGCCGGCGACACGGGACTCTTCGAGGAGATGGCCAAGCTGGGCCCGGTCGACCTCGCCCTGGTGCCCGTCGGTGGCTGGGGTCCGACGCTGGGCGCGGGCCATCTGGACCCGGCCGACGCGGCCGAGGCGGTGCGGCGCGCGGCGGCGGCCCACGCCGTCCCGATCCACTTCGGCACCTTCTGGCCGGTCGGCTGTGAGCGCCTCCGCCCCGGCCTGTTCCTGCCCCCGGGTGACGCGTTCGCGCACCACGCGACAACGGTCGCCCCAGGCACCGTGGTGCACGTGCTGGACCCGGGCGGGTCGCTGACGGTGCACCGCTCGTGACGGCGACCCTGGGCGCGCTGGGTTGGCTGGCGTTGGTGGTGATGTTCGGCGCCGTCGTCCCGGTGGTGCCGACCGGTGCGGCGGTCAGCGGCGCGGCCGCGCTCGCCGCGCACCAGCAGCCGCTGACCGTGGTGCTGGTCGTGCTGGCCGGGGCCGTCGGCGCGTACGTGGGGGACCTGGCGACCTACCTGGTGCTCGGCTGGGGTGGCGAGCGCATCGCCCGCCGGCTGCGGTGGCTGCGCGAGCCGCAGCGGCTCGACCGGGTATCGGCGCGGGTACGCGAGGGCCGGGTGTCGATGCTGCTGGTGTCCCGGCTGATCCCCGGTGGCCGGGTGCCGGTGCTGCTCGCGGCGGCGGTGACCGGGCTGACCCGGCGGCGCTTCGCCGTGGCCAACGCGCCGGCCACCGTCGCCTGGTCGGCCCTCTACGCCGCGATCGGCGTCGTCGGGCGTGCCGTCTTCCCGGAGCCGTGGCAGAGCGTCGTCGCCGCGATCCTGCTCGTCGTGCTGGTGAGTCAGCTGGTCAGCTGGGCGCACCGGCGGCGGGCCGCGCCGGTCCGTCCGCCCGCGACGCCATGACCGGCATCGGCGGGCGCGCCGGTTGACCGTCCGGGCGCCCGGCCGGCCCGCCCGCGTCGAGGTCGTCGGGCCCCGCGTCCGTCGGCGCGGGCACCGTCGGATCCGGCGCGGTGCCGGCGTCGGCCGGGCCGCCGTCCTGGTCGGGCTGGCGGAGTCCGAGCCGGCGCAGCCACGCGAGCAGCTGACCGTGTACGGCCTCCGGGCCCACCAGCACCTCGTCCTGCGGCCAGCCGGCGGGGTGGATGAGCAGCGCGTCGGTCTGCCAGCCGCCCAGGCCGCCGTGGCTGCCGACAAGCTCCTCGAAGGCCGTCACCTCGTCCAGACTCGGGTCGACGGCGCTGATCACCACCAGGTCCCCGACGTGGTCCATCTCCTGGTGCCGCAGCAGGTCCCACCGCGCGCGCGGCCCGTACGCGGCGAGCGGGTCGTCGCCGTCGACGTGCCCGTCCCGCAGCCGGTGCCGACCGTCGCGCCCGACGGCCACCGGCCCGGCGGCGGTGTCGACCACGACCACTCCGACGCCCGGGTGGGCGGTCAGGCCGTCGACGAGGCCGGGGGCGGCGGCGTCGATCCGCTCCCGGCTGAGCCGCCCGGGATGCCGCGGCAGGTAGATCATCGCGAGGTTGCCGGACGCCACGACCACGGTCTCCGGGTCGGTGCGGCTGGCGGCCTCCGCCTCCCGGTCGGCCGGACCGAGGGCGACCTCGTGCCCGTCCGACCGGGCGCGGACGGCCGCGCGGGTCGCCGCGCCGGTCACGCCACCCCGGCCCGCCACCTCGGTGAGCAGCAGGTTGACCCGGCCCCACTGTTCCACACCGTCGGCGGCCTCGGCGCCGACGGCGGCCGGTGCGGCGTCCACCGGCGCGTCACGGGGGGAGGGGACCCGTGCCGGTGCGGCGAGCCGGGCGACCACCTGGGCCAGCGACTCGCCGTAGCGCTGGCGGAAGGTGGCGCCCTGGCTCTGCCCGTGGTCGCTGAGCACGACGAGGTGGTAGTGGCGGGCCGCCTGGGCCGCCAGCCGTTCGAGGATGCCGAGCGTGTGGTCGAGGGCTTCGAGGGCGGCCATCGCCTCCGGCCGGGCCGGGCCGGCGTGGTGGGCCACCTCGTCATAGTCGACGAAGTCGCAGAAGATCACCGGTGCGCCGCGGGCCATCTGTTCGGCGATCAGCGACACGTTGAGGTCGTTCAGCATGCTGGCCAGGGGGCGCAGCGCCAGGTAGGAGCCGCCCCGGCCGCCCCGGGGCTGGACGCCGCGCCTCCGCTGCCGCCGCGCCTGGTGCAGCTCGCGCAGCACCTGGCCGGCGCCGATGGTGACGGCGCGGGCGAAGCCGTACGGGCTGGTCATGAACGCCGCGTACCCGGGGTTGGACCGGCCGGGAAGGGCCGCGCGGCTCACCGTCAACAGGCTGGTGGGCGCATCGCCGGAGAAGGCGGTGCTGATGCTGACGCCACCGTCGCGCAGCAACCCCCGTCCGGTGGACAGGCGCCGCTCGATCTCGGCGGCGTCGCGGGGGCGGCTGGTGACGACGAGTCGCCCGGCGACGGGCGTGCCGTCCTCGTCCACCGTCGCCTTCTCGTACCACCGGTAGGCCGGCACCCGGAGGGCGTCGCCGTGCAGCAGACCCGCCTGGGCGGCCGGGGTGGTGGCCGGCAGCCCGGTGTGCCAGCGGGTCATCCGGTGGCTGCGGGAACGCAGCCACCGGCCGATGGTGGGCAGGTTCCCGGCCCGCACCGCCCACTGCACCAGGGGCGCGGCAACGCCGTCGAGTTGGATGACGAGCAGCCCTTCGGGTGACTGGGGCGCCTCTCCGGTGCCGTCGCGTCGGCTCCAGAACCGTCCCCGTCGGCCGTCCGGGGCCCGCCGCACCCGGGTCATCAGCCGCAGCAGCTCGCTCACGAAGGTGTCGTCCGTGCCGGCGTCCGCCAGCCAGTTCACGATCGCGGCGAGCGCGACGGCCAGCCACGCGGCGACGAACGCGACGGCGAACCCGGCGACGTGCGCCTCCGGGTCCAACCGCAGCGCCACGTACATGACCACGGCCTGCACGACCACGCCGATGGCCAGTGCGCTGAGCCCGCCCAGCACGGTGGCCAGCGCGAGCAGCAGCGGGCGCAGCACCGCGCCGACGCCGGTGACCAGGGCGACCAGCCACAGCATCGCCACCAGACCGCTGGCGGTGACCCCGGGCAGCAGCCACAGCGTGGTGGCGAGCACCGCGAACGAGGTCACCATGCTGCGCAGCAGCGCCCGGATCCGCGCCACGGTGGGGCGGTACTCGCGCAACACCCGCACGCCGACGCGGACCGGCTCGGGCAGGCGTGCCTCGGCTTCTCCCTGCGGCTCCATCCCCGCCACGATGCCACACCCACCCCACCAAGATCATCATGGTGTGGCGGGCAGCGCACCAGGTCACGAGGCGGACGGGGCGCTGTCGGCATCGCGCTGCGGGGTGGCCGGCAGGTCCTCTATTGTCAGACTTGTTCATGTTTCGCACGCGATACCCCGGGCTCCATGGGCGACCCGACAGCCGGTCCCGCGTGACCGGCTGCCGTCCGCACGGCGGCGTGCACCAGGCGCCGTCCGTCGCCTGAGCGACGAAGGGGTTCAGCTCATGGCCCACTCCGCACCCGTGTCCGCGTCGACCCGCGGCCGTTGGGGGCTGGTCGGTGCCGCGGTGCTCGTCCAACTGGCACTCGGCGCCGTGTACGCGTGGAGCGTGTTCAACAAGCCGCTGCAGCAGCAGTTCGGGTGGAGCAAGACCGAGGCCGTGCTGCCGTTCGAGGTGGCGATCGGCACCATCTTCATCGGCAGCCTGATCGGCGGGCGCATCCAGGACCGGCGCGGCCCGCGGCCGGTGGCCCTGGGCGGCGGCGTGCTCTACGGCATCGGCAACATCCTGGCGTCGCTCACCTCGTCGGCGGACCAGCTCTGGCTGCTCGTGCTCACGTACGGGGTGCTCGGCGGCATCGGTCTCGGCGCCGTCTACATCACACCCATCGCGATGTTGGCCAAGTGGTTCCCGGACCGCCGGGGCCTCATCACCGGCATCGCGGTCGCCGGGTTCGGCTTCGGCGCGGTCATCGTCGCGCCCGTCGCGAAGGCGCTGCTCAACGGCACCAGTGACAAGACCAGCGTGTTCCTGCCGCTGGGCATCGCGTACCTGATCGCGGTCCTGCTCGGGGCGTCGTTCTTCCGTAACCCGCCGCGCGGATACCAGGTCCCCGGGTTCACGCCCGCGGTCGGTGGCCGTGCCGTGGCCGGCACCCGCGTCTACACCCTCGGCGAGGCCCTGCGGACCCGCCAGTGGTATCTGCTGACCGCCATCCTCACCCTCAACGTCGCCTGCGGCATCGCGCTGATCTCCCAGGCGTCCGACGCCGCCGAGGCGATCACCGGGGTGAGCGCGGCGAGCGCCGCCACGCTGGTCGGCGTCCTCGGCCTGTTCAACGGCGCCGGGCGGGTGGCGTGGGCCTGGCTGTCGGACCGCATCAGCCGGATGACGGCGTTCCTCGGGATGCTGCTGCTCCAGGCGATCTGCTTCTTCATCCTGCCGCACGCCACGGCGTTCGCGGTGTTCGCGGTGCTCGCCGCGCTGGTCTACCTGGCGTACGGCGGCGGGTTCGGCACCATGCCGGCCACCGCCGCCGACTACTTCGGCACGCCCAACGCCGGAGCCGTCTACGGCGCGATGATCGTGGCCTGGAGCATCGGCGGAGTGGTCGGCCCCCTGGTCACGGCCGTGCTCTACGAGGCGAGCGGCAACAGCTACACCCTGCCGTTCACCGTCATCGCGGTGGTGGCCCTCGTCGCCCTGGTCCTGCCGCCGATCACCCGGCTGCCGACCCAGCCGGGCCGGCCGCGACCCCACAACGAGGTCACCGGCCCGTAAGCGGGCTGGTCGAGCCTCGGACGTCGCCCGGACACCGTTCTTACCGTCCTCGAACATCGATGCCCTAGCGTCGGCGCACATGACTGAGCGCGAGGCGGTAGCGCACCTGCTGCGTCGGGCGACGTTCGGGCCGACCGCCGACGAGGTGGACGCGGCTGAACACGAGGGACTCGCCCGTACGCTCGATCGGCTGCTCAATCCCGCGGCGTCCGACCCGGGCGTGGCGGCGACGCCGACACCGAGGCTCGGGCCTGATCCGGCGGCGAAGCTGGGCGGGGACGCGACCCGGGAGCAGCGTCAGGAGGCCAACCAGCGCCGCCGGGAGCAGGTGACCGGTCTGACCGAGTGGTGGCTGGGTCGGATGGTGGCCGCCGAGCACCAGCTGACCGAGAAGACCCTGTTCTTCTGGCACGGGCACTGGGCGACCAGTGTGCAGAAGGTCCGCTCCGCCCCACTGATGCTTCGGCAGCTTGACACACTGCGGCGGCTGGGACGTGGTCCACTGGCGCCGCTCGTCGAGGGAATGGTCCAGGACCCGGCTCTGATCCTGTGGCTGGACGGGCAGAAGAACACCCGCACGGCGCCCAACGAGAACCTCGCCCGAGAGCTGATGGAGCTGTTCACCCTGGGCCTCGACGGTGGCTACACCGAGACGGACGTGAAGGAGGGCGCCCGGGCGCTGACCGGCTGGACGGTGGACCGACGGACCGGGGCGGCACGGTTCGCACCACGCCGCCACGACCCCGGTCCGAAGACCATCCTCGGCCGGCGGGGCGCGTTCGACGCCGGAGCGTACGCGCGGCTGCTCGCCGGTCGCCCCGAGGCGGCGCGTTTCGTCGCCGGACGGCTCTGGTTCCGGTTCGCCGGCGGGCAGGTCCCGCCACCGGCGGACCTCGCCGGGCCGGACACGGTTGCCACCCTGCGCCGGATCTTCACCCGGCCGGCCTTCGCGCAGACCCGCGACACCCTGGTCAAGCAACCGGTGGAGTGGATGGTCGGTGCGGCGCGGCAGCTCGGGGTGCGCCCGTCGGCGCTGCCGGCGGAGCAGCGGCGACGACTGCTGGCCGGGCTCGACGCCCTGGACCAGGTGCCGTTGCGTCCACCCAGCGTCGGCGGTTGGCCGGCGGGCACGGCCTGGCTGACCACGTCATCGCTGCAGGCCAAGCTGCGCATCGCCGGCGTGCTGGCCGATGCCGCGGCACCGGCCGTGCTCGCCCGGCTGTCGGCCGCGCCGCGCGACGGGCGTCCCGAAGCCCTGGCCCGGATGCTCGTGGTCGACCGCTGGAGCGACCGCACCCGCGCCGCCCTGGCGCCGTTGGCCGGCGCGCCCCATCGACTGCTCGTGGCCGGCCTGGTCAGCCCCGAATACGCGGTCAGCTGAGGAGACAGCGTGATGGACGTCTTGACCCGACGGCGGTTTCTGGTGGCGAGCGGCGTGGTCGGTGCGACCGCCCTCGCCGCTGGAGCGGCCGCCTACCGTCTGGAGGACCTGTTCGCCACGGCCGGCGACCGCGATCCCGAGGCGCGGACCCTGGTGCTGGTGACGCTCTACGGCGGCAACGACGGCCTCAACACGGTCGTTCCGTACGCCGATCCGGCCTATCACGACGCGCGACCCGAGCTGGCGTACCAACCGGAGGAGGTCAGGCACCTCGACGACAAGGTCGCCCTCAATCCGGCGCTCGCCGGGCTGCACCGCCTGTACGGAGCGGGCCGCCTGGCGGTCATCCGAGGTGTCGGCTACCCAAAGCCGGACCGCAGCCACTTCCGGTCGATGGACATCTGGCACACCGCCGAGCCCGAACGCCCCGGCACCACCGGTTGGCTCGGCCGATGGCTGGATGGGGTGGGCGGCGATCCGCGACTGGCGGTCTCGTTCGAGCCGGCACTGCCCCCGCTGCTGGCCGGCGCGTCCAGCGCCGGCGCCTCGGTGCAGGTGTCCGGGCGGAAGGCCGGCGCGCTGCCCGACGCGACCCTGGCCGCGCTCGCCGCGCGGGTGCCGGGGGAGACGGCTGCCCGGGCCCGCGCCGCGGCGTGCTTCGCGGACCTGCGCTCGGTCGACGCGATGATCCGGGACGTACGCGAAAGCGAGAGCGCGGACGAGCCCGAGGCCGACGGGGCGGCGGACCCGGCCACCCCGACCGGTGGTGCCCGCACCCCGCTCGACGCCCAACTGGACATGGTCGCCCAGTGCGTGGAAGCGGGGGTTTCGACCCGGGCCTTCTCCGTCTCGCTCGGCGGGTTCGACACCCACGCGGACGAGCGGCAGCTCCAGGAGGTGCTGCTGGGGCAGGTGGATCGCGCGTTGAGCGCCTTCGTCGACCGGATGGCGCGCACCGACGCCGGCCGGAAGGTGGTGGTGGCGGTCTACTCGGAGTTCGGCAGGCGGGTCCGGGCGAACGCCTCGGACGGTACGGACCATGGAACCGCTTCCGACGTGCTGCTGCTCGGATCGGGGGTGCGCGGTGGACTCTACGGCGCCCCGCCGAGCCTCACCGACCTCGACGACGGTGATCTGAGGTACGGCGTGGACTTCCGTGACGTCTATGCCACATTGCTGGAGCGGGTCCTGGAAACCGACCCGGGACGGGTGCTCGCCAGGTGGGACGGACGGGTGGCCGGGGTTCTCTGAGTGTCCCCGTGACCGCTGCCCGACGGTGTCAGCGTCGGCTCACTCCGGGCGGGCGAACCCACCCCGGGGAGCGATGATCTCCAGGTTCGTGCCGTCGGGGTCGTTGAAGTACGCGACCTGGGTGCCGAGCGCGTCGGCCGGGTTCACCTCACCCTCGGCGAACGTGTACGGCTCGCCGAGGAAGTCGAAGCCGGCCTCGCGCATCCGCGCGTGGACGGCGTACACGTCGTCGACCAGGAAGCACAGGTGCATGGTGCCGGGCCGGTTGGCCGCACCCTGCGCCGGCTCGCCGGCCGGGTCGAGGAACTGGATCAGGTCGATCCCGAGGTTGTCGAGGTTGAAGGTGGCGTACCGGAGTTTCGTCACGGGCAGGCCCTGCGACTGTGCGAAGCCGGGGCCGTGCATCGTCTCGTCCCGCACCACCGGTTCGGTGC
The DNA here is from genome assembly GCF_900091425.1 of Micromonospora krabiensis. Classification (GTDB taxonomy): domain Bacteria; phylum Actinomycetota; class Actinomycetes; order Mycobacteriales; family Micromonosporaceae; genus Micromonospora; species Micromonospora krabiensis. Next base: position 1,721,487 of record NZ_LT598496.1, on the reverse strand, counting down.
CCAGCAGCGCCCGGTAGAAGGCCACCGACCGGTCGAGGTCACCCACCGAGATTCCCACGTGGGCGGCCGTCCGCAGACCGATGGACGCGGTCGGCGTTCCGGGTGCGTTGCTCATCGCGATCTCTCCTCACGGTTCGTCGCCTGGGTCTTCCTGATCTCTGTGCTACCCCGGGTGGTCCGTCTCGAACCGGTCACGGGTCAGGAAGGCGAGCTGGGCCCGCTTGTCCGGCAGGTCGACCGCGTCGCCGAAGGTGAACCCCTCGGACTCCAGCCGCCGCAGGGCGAAGTGGTTGCGGACGTCCGGCTCGACGACGATCCGCCGGGCCGCGGGATCGCGGAACAGGAAGCGGGCCAGGGCGGGCCCGACCGCGCTGGTGAGGCCCCGCGCGTACCGCCGGCCGGGGTGCAGCAGCAGGTGCATGCCGACGTCGCCGGCCTGCACCGGGTAGCGCTCGCCGACCGGATCGGCCTCGGGCTGGTAGGTCTGGAACAGCCCGACCGGTTCGCCGTCGATCTCGATCAGGTACGCGTGGTGCGTCGGCAGGCTGTCGACGAACGCGTAGATCTCGCGGACGTCGTCCACAGTGTGCGATGCCATGCCCCAGAACGAGTTCCGGGGTTGGGTGACCCAGCCGTGCAGCAGCGCGGCGTGCCGGTCGGGCCGCACCGGAACGAGCGACAGCACGCCGAGTCCGGTGAGCTTCTCCTGGTAGATCATGGCGCCTCGGTCCTCGATTTCGTCCCGCTGTGACTTAGGTTAACCTCACCTAAGGAAGGCAGACCTTACCTGGAGGACGCGTGAAGCGGAACTGGGAGGCCGTGGTCCTGAAGGCCATGGGTGGCCGGGACTTTCGGCTGACCGTGCTGGCCGTCGAGTCGGTCGACGGGCACTACCAGCGCCTGGTCATGGACGGCGGCGGGCTGCTGGAGAGCTGCGGCGTGCACCCGACGATGTGGATCCGGCTGTGGTTCGACAACCACGGGCGGGCGCACCAGCGCGCGTACACGCTGGTCGATCCCGACCCGGCCACCGGCCGGTTCACCCTCGAGTTCGCCCTCCACGACGGGTGTGCCGCCCGCTGGGCGACCACGGCCAAGGTCGGCGACACCATCGAGGCCACCCTCCAGGGCAGCGGCTTCCAGCTGCCCGACCCGGCGCCGGGACACCTCTACCTCGTCGGTGACGCCGCGAGCCTGCCCGCCGTCAACAGCCTGCTCGACGCCGGCGCGGACATCCCCGCCACCGTCTGGCTGGAGTACGCCCACGAGGGCGAGAAGGCCCTCGCCCCACGGGCCCGCGCGCACCACGACGTCACCTGGGTGCCCCGCCGGGACGACGGACAGCACCTCGTCGACACCGTCTGCGCGGCACTGCCCGCCAGCGACGCCGCGCACTACTGGGTCGCTTGCGAGGCGGCCAGCACCCGCCGGATCACCCGCCACGTCCGGCGCACCCTCGGTGTCGGCCGGCACCAGCTGACCTCCCTCGCCTACTGGAGCGCCCGGTGAGGGCACGGCTCGGCACCCTCAGCACGCTCTACGTCACGCAGTACCTCGGCATCGGATTCATCACCGTCGGGCTGACCGCCATCCTGCGCGACGGCGGCACCTCGCTGGACACCCTGGCCGTCCTGCAGATCGTGGGACTGATCTGGCCGGTCAAGTTCCTCTGGGCGCCGGTCATCGACCGCTACGGCTCCCGGCGTCGCGGCCACTACCGCTCCTGGCTGCTGGTGCTCCAGACGGGACTGGTCGTGGCGCTGCTGGCGCTGTTGCCGTTCGACCGTCCCGCCGACCGGCTCGGTCCGGTCGTCGCGGTCTGTGCCGCGTACGTCCTCCTCTCGGCGACCCAGGACATCGCCGTGGACGCGGTCGCCGTCCGGCTGCTCGCCGAGCGGGCGCGCGGCACGGGCAACGGCATCCAGGTGGCGGCGAGCTACCTCGGCAACCTGCTCGGCGGCGGCGCGTGCGTGCTCGTCTACGACCGTTTCGGGTGGGTGCCGGCGGTCGGGCTGCTGGCCGCGCTGACCGCGGTCGGCCTGGTCGTGGTGTGGCGGTTCCGGGAACCGCCCCGCACCGACCGGGTCGCCCGCGTCGGCACCGCCTACCGGGCCCTGCTGTCCGTGTTCGGGCAGCCCGGCTGTCGGTGGTGGACCTTCGGCGTCGTGCCGCTCGTCTACGTCGGGGCCGGGATGGCGTACGCCCTGGTCACGCCCGCCCTGGTCGACGCCGGCTGGTCGTTGGCCCGCATCGGCGTGGTGACCGGGGTGGTGGTCAGCGCGCCGGCCATCGTGGCCGGTCTGGTCGCGGGGCTCGGGATCGGCCGCTTCGGCCGGGCCGGCATGCTGGTGACCTCCGGCACGGCCCTGGCGCTGTCGACGCTCGCGCTGCTGCCGCTGTTGAACGGTCACGCGCCGCTGGGCGCCACGGTCGCCGCGCTGGGGTTCTTCCTGGCCGCGTACACCGCCGCCAACGTCGTGCTCTACACGGTGAACATGGACTACTCCCGGCCGGTCGTCGGCGGCACCGACTTCACCGTCCTCTCCTCGTTCGGCCTGATCTGCTCGTTCGTGGCGGCCTCGCTGGGGCTGGCCGCCGCGGAGCAGGTCGGCTACCCCGGAGTCGCCGTGGCGTCCATCGTGATGGTCGCCGCCGGGGTCGCGCTCGGTGTCGGTCACCAGCGGCGCCACCGGCGCCCGGCGCGGCCGGCCACGGACCCGCTGGACGATCGGGCGTGGCGGGCGGGCGAGCCGGCCGTCGGGCTGTCGAGTGCGCCGTGACCAGGTGCGTCGGGGACCCGTCTTGACACGAGATCATCAGCTTAGGTTAGCCTAACCTCATGTCAGAGGGACCGAACCTGCCCCGTGGCGACCAGAGCCTGCGGGGGAGCGACCTGCGCCTGGGTTACCACGGCGTTCCGGTCGTGCACGAGGCCGCGATCACCCTGCGCGCCGGTCGCGTCACCGCCCTCGTCGGCCCGAACGGCAGCGGCAAGTCCACCCTGCTGCGCGCCCTCGCCCGGCTGCACCCCGTCAGCGGCGGTGCGGTGCACCTCGCCGGCGACGTCGCGGCCGCCGAGCTGCCGCCCCGTGAGTTCGCCCGCCGGGTCACCCTGCTGGCCCAGAGCCGGCCGGTCCCCAGCGGCGTCACCGTCCGCGACGTCGTCGGCTACGGCCGCCACCCCCACCGGGGACGGTGGCGGGCCGAGGACCCCGAGGGCCCGGCCGCCGTCGACCGCGCCATGGCCGTCACCGGCGTCACCGCGATGGCCGACCGGCCGGTCGACGAGCTGTCCGGCGGTGAGCTGCAACGCGTCTGGCTCGCCACGTGCCTCGCCCAGGACACCCCGGTGCTGCTGCTCGACGAGCCCACCACCTTCCTCGACCTTCGCTACCAGGTGGAGATCCTCGACCTCGTCCGGGAGCTCGCCGACGACCACGACGTCGCGGTCGGCGTCGTCCTGCACGACCTCAACCAGGCCGCCGCGGTGGCCGACGAGGTGGTCCTGCTGCACGGCGGCCGCGTCCGCGCCACCGGAACCCCCGGCGAGGTCTTCACCGAGCCGGCCCTCACCGAGACCTACGGCATCCGCATCGAGGTGGCCGCCGACCCGCTCACCGGGCTGGTCACCACCCGACCCGTGGGCCGCCACCTCACCCGCATCCCGGTCTGACACCGGGCAGCACCTCACGAGAAAGACGACCATGTCCCGTACCCGTTTCACCGCCATCGTCGCCGCCGCGACGGCCGCGTTGCTGCTCAGCGCCTGCGGTACCACCGAGAACGCCGCCACCGGGGAGGCCGCCGCCACCTCGGCCGGCCCGGTCACCGTCACCGACAGCCGGGGCAAGGAGATCATGCTCGACGCCCCGGCGACCAAGGTCGTCGGCCTGGAGTGGGGCGAGGTGGAGATGCTCGTCGGCCTCGGCGTCCAGCCCGTCGGCGTCGCCGATCCGAAGGGCTACGGCACCTGGGTCACCGCCGCCAAGCTGGGCCCGGGCGTCAAGGACGTCGGCACCCGCGGCGAGCCGAGCGTGGACTCCATCGTCGCGCTCCAGCCCGACCTGGTGGTGATGGAGGACGACCGGGGCGGCGCCCTCGTCGCCCAGCTGGAGAAGTACGTCCCCGTGCTGGTCACCAAGGGCAGCGACGCGAAGGACAACCTCGGTCGCATGCGCGCCGACCTCCAGATGATCGCCAAGGCGGTCGGCAAGACGGCCGAGGCCGACAAGCTGCTCGCGGACTTCGACGCGGCCCTCGCCGACGGCAGGAAGAAGATCGCCGACGCCGGCGCCGCCGGCCGCCCGTTCGTCATCGCCGACGGCTGGAAGGAGGGCAGCACCGTCAGCATCCGCATGTTCGGCCAGGGCGCCCTCGTCTCCCAGATCGGCATCCAGCTCGGCCTCACCAACGCCTGGACCGGCAAGGTCGACGAGGCGTGGGGCCTGGGCCAGACCGACGTCGAGGGGCTCACCGTCCTGAAGGACCCGAACCTGCACTTCTTCTACAACGCCTCCGACGACGCGGACGTCTTCGCCGACGGCCTCGCCGCCAACGCCATCTGGAAGTCGCTGCCCTTCGTCCAGCAGGGCCACGTGCACCGCATGCCCGACGGCATCTGGACCTTCGGCGGCCCGCTCTCCGGCAAGCAGTACATCGACCAGCTCGTGAAGACCTACACGGTGTGACCACGCTGACCGCACCCCCGCGCCCGGAGCCGGCCACCGCGCCGGCTCCGGGCGGGCCCCTCGCCGCCTCCCGCGTCGTCGCGGTCTTCGCCGCCGCGACCGTGCTGCTGCTCGTCGTCACGGCGATCCACCTCACCCAGGGCACCTCCTCGGTCGGAGCCCTCGACCTGCTGCGCCTGGCCACCGGCGGCGACGACGAGGCGGCCCGGGTGCTCGTCGCCTCCCGCCTGCCCCGCCTGCTCGCCGGCCTCGCCGTCGGCGTCGCCCTCGGCTTCGCCGGTGCCGCGCTCCAGTCCATCGCCCGCAACCCGCTGGCCTCGCCGGACACCCTCGCCGTCAACGCCGGCGCGCACCTGGCCATCGTCGCCGTCGCCGCGTTCGGCATCTCCCTGCCCGCGCTGCCCGCCGGCGGCCTCGCCTTCTGCGGCGGCCTCGCCGCGGCGGCCCTGGTGATGGCCATGTCCTCCGGCGGCCAGGCCGGCACCACCCGGCTGATCCTCGCCGGGTCCGCCACCGCCCTCGCCCTCACCTCGCTGACCACGCTGCTCCTGCTCCTGTTCGAACAGGCCACCATCGGCCTGTTCGCCTGGGGCAACGGCTCGCTCGTGCAGAGCGACCTGGTCGCCCTCACCCAACTCGCGCCGGTGATCGGTGTCGCCGTGGTCGCGCTCATGCTGCTCGGGCACCGCCTGGACATCCTCGCGCTCGGCGACGACACCGCCACCGTGCTCGGGCTCGACGTGCGGCGTACCCGGCTGGTCGCCACCCTGCTCGCCGTCCTGCTCTCCGCCGCCGCGGTCACCCTCACCGGCCCGGTCGCCTTCGTCGGGCTCTGCGCGCCGGTGATCGTCCGGCTGCTCGGCCGGGTCGTGCCCGGCGTCCACCGGCACCGGATCCTGCTGCCGCTGTCCGGCATCGCCGGCGTGCTCATCGTCCTCGGCTCCGACATCCTGCTGCGGGCCGTGATGGGCGGGCAGGCCGGCGTGGACATCCCCACCGGCGTGGTCACCAGCCTGCTCGGCGCCGCCGTCCTCATCTGGCTGGCCCGCCGGCACCGCGACGCCGGACCCACCCGCCGCCCGCCCGGCGGTCACGCGGCGATCCGCTCCGCGGCGTTCCACCGCACCGTGCTCGTCGTGGCCGGCGCGGTCACCGTCACGGCCGTGGTCGTCGGCATGCTCGCCGGGGACACGTGGGTGCTGCTCGGCGACATCGTGAACTGGCTCAACGGGTCGACCGGTCCGGCGTACACCTTCGTGCTGGACCAGCGGTGGCCGCGCGTCGCCGCCGCCGTGCTGGCCGGCGCGGCCCTGGCGGTCGCCGGCACCACCGTGCAGGCGGTCTGCCGCAACCCGCTCGCGGAGCCCGGCATCCTCGGCATCACCGCCGGCGCCGGCGTCGGCGCGGTCTCCCTGCTCACCTTCGTGCCGCTGGCCGGCGTGTGGGCGATCACCGGCGTCGCCGGGCTCGGCGCGATGCTCGCCTTCGTCCTCGTGTACGCCACCGCGTGGCGCGGCGGGCTCAGCTCCGACCGACTCGTCCTGATCGGCTTCGGCGCCTGGCAGGGCGGCACCGCCGTGACCACCTTCCTCATCGTCGCGTTCGACCCGTGGAACACCGGCAAGGCGCTCACCTGGCTCTCCGGCTCCACCTACGGCCGCACCGCGACGCAGGTGCTCCCAGTGGCGATCGCGCTGCTCGTGCTCACCCCGGCGGTCGCCACCGCCCGGCGGGAGCTGGACCTGCTCGCGCTCGACGACGACACCCCCCGCGTGCTCGGCGTCCGACTGGAACGCACCCGGCTGCTCGCCCTCGCCGGAGCCGCGCTGCTCACCTCCACCGCGGTCTCCGCCGTCGGAGTGATCGGCTTCGTCGGCCTGGTCGCGCCGCACATGGCGCGGGCGCTCGTCGGCGGCCGACACGCCCGGGTACTCCCGGTCGCCGCGCTGCTCGGAGCCGGGCTGGTCAGCATCGCCGACACCCTCGGCCGCACCGTCATCGCACCCGCCCAGATCCCCGCCGGCCTGGTCACCGCCATGATCGGCACGCCGTACTTCGTCTGGCTGCTGTGGCGCTCGCGCGCCGTGGCGACCACCGCCCGGTAGACCCACCGCCCGACCGAGAGAGGCACCATGACCGAGACCCTGCCCGTCGCCCCCTGGCGCCTGTTCACCGTCGAGGTGCGGGCCGTGCGCCGGCTCAGCCCCTCGTTTGTCCGGGTCACCTTCACCGGGCCCGACCTCGACCGGTTCGCCGACAACGGCTACGACCAGCGGATCAAGCTGGCGCTGCCGCTGCCCGGTGAGCGCACCGTGCGGATGCCCGACGGCCCCGACTGGTACGCGGCCTGGCGTGCCCTGCCCGAGGAGCGGCGCAATCCGATCCGCACCTACACCGTCCGTGCCGTTCGGCCGCACCTGGCCGAGGTGGACGTCGACCTGGTCCTGCACGGCGACAGCGGCCCGGCGACCCGGTGGGCGCGCCGCGCCCGACCGGGCGACGAGATCGTCCTCGTCGGCCCGGACGCCGGCTACCCGGGTGTCCACGGTGGAGTCGAGTTCCACCCGCCGGCGGGCGGTCAACTACTGCTGGTCGGTGACGAGACGGCGGTGCCCGCGATCGCCGCCATCCTGGAGCGCCTGCCCTCGCACGCGCGGGGTCGGGTGCTGATCGAGGTGCCCGAGACCGCCGACGCGCTGCCGCTGGTGGTGCCGTCCGGCGTGACCGTGACCTGGCTGGCCCGGGACGCGGGCGGGCACGGCAGCCGCCTCGTCGACGCCGTCACGGAGGCGGCCGGTGAACGACTGGGCGCCGGAACGGCCGCCGCCCAGCCGATTCCAGACGTGGACGTCGACGTGGAGGTGCTCTGGGAGGTGTCCGAGGAGGTGCCGGCGGTCCCGCTGTACGCGTGGCTGGCGGGTGAGGCGGGCGTCATCCGCACCCTGCGCCGGCACCTGGTGGGAGAGCGGGGCCTGGACCGGCGCGCGGTGGCGTTCATGGGCTACTGGCGGATCGGTCGCGCCGACACCGCCTGACGGCACCGTCGCGCCGGCCTCTGCGACGGTTCGCCGAGTGGCGAGCCGCCGCACCCCCGGCGTTCCGGGTAAGGGTAGGCTGACCTAATTGGACGGTCAGCGGCCGGTGTGCGGAGGTGGGATGCGGCTGTACATCACCGCACTCAACCCGACCGACGCCGTCCGCGACGGCTTCGTCCCCGCGGCCGCCGCGCTCGGCCTGCCGGTCACCGTGCTCACCGACCGGCCCGGCGAGTGGCCCGCGGACATCCCGGCGCTCCGCTGCGACGTCCGCGACCCGGACGCCGTGGTGGCCGCCGTCGCCGCCGGCCGCCCCGCGGCCCTGCTGTCCAACAGCGACCACCTCCAGGCGGCCACCGCGCTCGCCGCCCGGCGGCTGGGTCTGCCCGGCAAGGACCCCGACGCGGCCCGCCGGTGCAAGGACAAGGCCGCCGCCCGGCGCGCCGTCACGGCCGCCGGTCTCGACCAGGTACACACCCTGACCGTCGATCCCGGCGCCGTGCCGGCCGTCGCCGACGCCGCCTACCCGGCGGTCGTCAAACCGCGCGACGGGGTGGCCAGCGAGGACGCCTACCTCGTCGGTGACGCCCGGGAACTGGCCGCACGCGTCACCGAGATCCGCGCCCGGCGGCCCGACGTGGCGCTCGTGGTCGAGGAGTACCTGACCGGCGACCTGCGGACGCACGAGACGCTGGGCGACGGCGACGCGCTCGCCGTCCTGGGCGGCTGGCGCACCGGCCTCGGCCCGCCGCCGACCTTCACCGAGGTCAGCCTCGACTGGGCGCCGCCCACCGCCGACGAGACCGCCCAGCTGCGGGCCCACCTCGACGCCCTGGGCGTGGGCTTCGGCGCCTGCCACACCGAGTACGTCGTCCAGGACGGCCGGGTCCGTCTGATCGAGGTCAACTACCGGCTCATCGGCGACCGGATGGACCTGATCCTCGCCGAACTGCTGGGTGTGCCGCTGTTCGCCCACGTCATCCGGCTGCACCTGGGCGAGCCGCTGGCCGCCCTCGACCTGCCCGACCCGCAGGCCGTGGGCCGGCACGCCCGGGTCGAGTACGTCTGCGCCGACCGCCCCGGCCGGCTGACCGCCGCCCCCGGCCCGCTCGACGGGACCGCTCCGCCCGGCCCGCTCGACCCGATCGCCGCCGGGGTCCGCCTCGGCTGCCGGCCGCTGCGCGAGGTCGGTCGTGACGCCGAGGTCACCGGCACCAACCGCGACTACCTCGCCGTGCTGCACGGCATCGGGTCCGACGCGCCGCGCGTCCGCACGGCCCTGGCCCGGTTCCGCGCCGGCCTGCGGTGGGAGATCAGCGGATGAGCGACGACAGCGAACGCGAGGTGTTCACGCGTGTGCTCGACGCCCTGCTGCGCGAGGACCACCTCGGTCTGACCAGCCGGGGGCGCCCCGACGGCCCCGACCGGTGGCAGGTGTCGCACCCGGCCGGGCCGCTGCGGATCCCCATCCGCCCCGACGGCTTCCAGCACCCGTTCCGCAGCGCCGCCCCGGAGCTGTACGTCGGCACGCCCGACGGGTCGCGGCGGGTGGACACCCTGGACGCCCTGCTGGCGCTGCTGGCCCCGCACGGGGACGACGACGCCGAGGCGGGCTGGCGTACCTTCACCGCCGAGTGCCGGGCCGACCTGCGGGCCCGTCGGCTCGCCGCGCGTTCCCGGGAGCGGGTCCACGCCGAGGTCACGGCCCGCCGGGCCGACGCCCCGAGCGGCCTGCCCGGCGCGCTCCTCGACGACGTGCTCGCCGCGTACGCCGGGCACCCCGTCTACCCCACCGACCGCTGCCGGCACGACCTCGGCGACGACGACCTGCTGGCGTACGCCCCGGAGCACGCGCCGCGCTTCCCGCTGCGCTGGCACCCCGTGCCCGTCGCCGCGGTGCGGCTGGCCGGGAACCTGCCGTCGTGGTGGCCCGCCGCGGACCGGCCCGACCAGCTTCTGGTGCCGACCCACCCGCTCACCGCCGCGCGCCGGAACCTGCCGGTGGTGGCGCCGGCGCTCGTCGTGCGGCCCACCCTGTCCATGCGGACGGTGGCGCTCGACGACGACCCGTACACCCATCTCAAGCTGCCGCTGCCGACCGCCTCGCTGGGCGCCCGCAACCGCCGCTCCCTCCAGCCCGGAACCCTCGCCGACGGGGCCGCCGTCGCCGGGCTGCTGGACCGGATCGCGGCCGCCGAACCGGCGTTCGCCGGCCGGATCCGGCACGCCGACGAGGGCACGTACGCGCACACCGACGACGAGTGGGTGGCGTTCCTGCTGCGCCGCTTCCCGGCGGACCTGGCCGGCGTCCAGGTGGTGCCCGTCGCCGCCCTCGCCGCCACCGATCCCGTGGCGGGCACCGTCGCCGAGCGCGTCAGCGGCGGCGCCGTCGGGCCGTTGCTGGAGGCGTACCTGGACCTGCTCGTCGACTGGCACGTCCACCTGTGGCTGCGGCACGGCGTGGCCCTGGAGGCACACCCGCAGAACATCCACCTGCTGCTTGCGCGGGACGGGTCGGTCGGGCTGCTCTACAAGGACAACGACGGCGCCCGCCTGGACCCACGGCACCGCGGCGACGGGCTGGCGCTGTCCGACGAGCGCATGTGGACGCGGGACCCGGCGGAGCTGGCCGACGTGTTCGTCACCATCACCGTGCACCTCGCCGCGGCGGCGCCCCTGCTCGCCCTCGCCGCCCGCGGGGTGCCCGTGCCCACGCCCGCCACCGCGCTGACGCCCCGGCTCGTCGCCGCCCGCGACCGCTGGGGCTCGGCGGACAAGGCGCGGGTCTTCACCGAACGGGTACTCGACGCCCCCACCCTGCCGGTCAAGGCGATGCTGACCGCCGGGACGCTGCTGCCCAAACAGCGCCTCGGGGCGACCGACGTCAACAAGTACTACCGCCGCACCGGACCCAACTATCTGCGGGGAGCGCCATGACGAGCACCGGGTTGTGTCCCCGGCCCGGCGTCGACGCCGACCGGCTGGCCGACCTGGCCACCGCCCACGCCGTGTTCGGCTGCTACCTGCGTGAGGTCGCCGGCCCGGACGGGGACGCCGTGCTGCGCGACGGCGAGGCCCGCCTGCGGCTGCGGGACACGCCGCTGCGGTGTGCGGTCGCCCGGCTCTCGCCGGCCGGCGCGCACCGCTACACCGGCCCCGTGCAGCGGCTGACCGGCGGGCGCTGGGTCGACCTGGACGCCGGCACGCTGGCGACCCTGCTCGCCGCGGAGCTGGCTGACCGTACGGGGGTCACCAACGACGAGTTCGTCGGGCAGGTCGCCAGCAGCCGCGCGGCGGTGGCCCGGTTGCTGGCCGACCGGCCGTCCCACGACCCCACCCCGACGGGGGACCCGGCGATCGACGCGTACGTGGACTCCGAGCAGTCCCTGCTGTACGGCCACCCGCACCACCCCGCACCCAAGTGGCGCACCGGCGACCCGGACAGCTGGCGGGCGTACGCCCCGGAGCTGCGCACCACGTTCCGCCTGCACTGGCTCGCCGTCCCCGACGACCTGCTCGACGAGGCGGGGCCGTTCGACGAGTTGGTCGCCGCGCTCGACCCACCCGCGGTGCCGGCCGCGCACCGCGCGCTGCCGGTGCACCCGTGGCAGCTCACCCTGGTACCGCCGACCGACCGCCGGCTGCGCGACCTGGGTCCGGCCGGGGTGCCGGTGCGTCCGACGGCCAGCGTCCGCACGCTGTACGCGCCGGAGGCCGACCTCTTCGTCAAGACCAGCCTGCACGTGCGGATCACCAACTGCCTGCGCAAGAACGCCCGCTACGAGCTGCGGGGCGCGCCCGCGCTGACCCGCCTGCTGGCCGGCGTGCCGCTGCCGGGGGCGGTGCGGCTGCTCGCGGAGCCCGCGTACCGCACGGTCGCCACCCCCGGCGCGGACGAGGCGTACGGCACCATCCTGCGTACCGGGCTGCGACCGCACCTGCGGCCGGGGGACACCCCGCTGCTGGCGGCGGCGCTCGCCGCCCGGCCGCTCGCCGTCGCCGACCCGGTCGGCTGGTGGCGGGCGTACGCGCGGCTGCTGGTGCCGGCGGTGCTGCGCTGGTGGCTGGTCCACGGCATCGTCCACGAGCCGCACCTGCAGAACGTCGTCGTGGTCCTCGACGCCCGGCGGCGGCCGATCCGCATGCTGCTGCGCGACCTCGAAGGCGTCAAACTCGACACCGGCCGCGTCGACGCCTGGCCCGACGACGTCCCGGTGCAGGTCGCCTACCCGCCGGTGGACGCCCGCCGCCGCGTCCTCTACTGCCTGTTCGTCAACCACCTGGCCGGGCTCAGCGGTGCGCTCGCCGACGCGCATCCCGGCGTCGAGGCGTCGCTGTGGCGGGAGCTGCGGGAGATCGTGGCCGAGGTCGCCGCCGAGCTGGACGACCCGCCGGAGCTGCGCGACCTGCTCGACGGCGCCCCGCTGGTGGCGAAGGCGAACCTGCTGGTGCGCTGGCACCGGGACGCCGACCGACGGGCGCCGTACGTGTCGGTGCCCAACCCGTTCGGCGTGCCCCGGTGACCCGCCCGGTCTACGTCCACGACCTCGACGCGCTCGCCACGCACGTCCGGTCCATCCGGGCGGCCCTGCCCGACCGTGTCGAGCTGCTGTACGCGGTCAAGGCCAACCCGGAGCCGGACGTGCTGCGCACCCTCGCCCCGACGGTCGACGGCTTCGAGGTCGCCAGCCGTGGCGAGCTGCGCCGCCTCGCCGACGTACTGCCCGACCGGTCGCCGGCCGCGTACGCCGGCCCGGGCAAGACCGACGAGGACCTGGCCGCCGCGCTGGCCGCCGGGGTGGGCCGGGTGCACGTGGAGTCCCCGGCCGAGCTGCGCCGCCTGGGCGCGCTGGCCCGGTCGGCGGGCACCACCGCCGACGTGCTGCTCCGGGTGAACCTGCCGGTCCGGGCCCCGGGTGCCAGCCTGGTGATGGGGGGCGGTCCGAGCCCGTTCGGGATGGACCCCGACGACGTGCGGGCGCTCGCCCACCGGCCGCCGCCCGGGGTGGCCGTCCGCGGCGTGCACGCCCACCTGGCCAGCGGCCTGGACGCACCGCTCGCCGCCGAGGTCGCCGCCGCCGTGGTCGAGTGGGCGGTCGGCGAGGTGGGCGCGACCGAGGTGGACGTCGGCGGCGGCATGTCCGTCGACTACGCCGACCCCACGGCTCGCTTCGACTGGTCCGGTTACGGTCGGGCGTTGGGCGACATCCTCGACCACCGCCCGGGGGTGCGCGTGCGCATCGAGCCGGGTCGGGCGGTCACCGTCTACTGCGGCGCCTACCTGGCCGAGGTCGTGGACGTCAAACGCTCGTACGGCGAGTGGTTCGTCGTCGTGGCCGGCGGCACGCACCACCTGCGCACCCCGGTGGCGAAGGGTCACGCCCAGCCGTTCACGGTCCACCGCCGGGCCACCGACGGCGCCCCGCGCACCGACGGCGGCCCGGTCACCGTGGTGGGGCAGCTGTGCACGCCCAAGGACGTGCTGTCCCGGTCGACGGACGCGGGGCCGGTGGCGGTGGGTGACGTGCTGATCTTCGCGATGGCCGGCGCGTACGCCTGGAACATCAGCCACCGCGACTTCCTGCTGCACGAGCCGCCCGAGTTCCGCGTCGGCAGCCCCGGCGACGTGGCCCTCGGGTGGGCCGACCGGTCGTAGCGCGGGCGGGTCGGCCCGCGCGATCCTGTCGGGGGGTGGACCTACGGTGTCCGCAGATCCGACGTCGACCGGGGGAGAGTCCGTGACCACACTCGAGAACCGTCCGCACACAGCCCTGCTCGTCATCGACGTGCAGACCGGCGTCGTCGAGGGGGCGCACGAGCGCGACGAGGTCGTCGCCAACATCGGCAGCCTGGTCGGGAGGGCCCGCCAGGAGCACGTCCCCGTGGTGTGGGTGCAGCACTCCGACGAGCAGCTCGCCCGGGGGAGCGACGCGTGGCGGATCGTCCCGGAGCTCCACCCCGACGGGGCCGAGCCGCTGGTGGAGAAGCACTACGGCGACTCCTTCGAGGACACCACGCTGGAGTCGGTGCTGGCGGAGCGCGGCGTCGGGCGGCTTGTCGTCGTCGGCGCGCAGACCGACGCCTGCGTCCGGTCGACGTTGCACGGCGCGCTGGCCCGGGGCTACGACGCCATCCTGGTCAGCGACGCCCACACCACCGAGGATCTGTCGGCCTGGGGTGCGCCGCCGCCCGCCCAGGTGGTCGCGCACACCAACCTCTACTGGACCCACCAGACGGCGCCGGGGCGCACGGCCGGCACCGTCGAGACCAAGGCGGTCGACTTCCGGGCCACCGCCTGAGACCCGACACGGCACCGGCCCGGCGCCCGGTGCGGCGACGCCGGGCCGGATGCCGGTTCAGCCGTCGACCCCGAGGGCGGCCACCGGGCTGATCCGCGAGGCGCGCCGAGCCGGCAACACCCCGGCCAGCGCGGTCAGCGCGATCAGTGCCACGAAGAGCCCGACCAACGGCAGCACCGGCAGCGTCAGCGGCGCACTGATCCCCAACGCCCGCACCGCCAGCCAGGCGTACGGCACGCCGAGCAGCAGCCCGATCGTGGCGCCGATCAGCCCGTACAGGCCGGACTCGGCGGTCAGCATGGTGCGCAGGGCGCCCCGGGACAGGCCGACCGCGCGCAGCAGCCCCGACTCGCCCACCCGCTCCACAACCGACAGCGCGGTGGTGGAGCCGACCCCGACGACCGCGATGATCACGGTGAGGCTGACCAGGCCGACCGCGATCCAGACGATGGTGGCGAGCACCTCGCCGTCGCGGTCGCGGGAGTCGGCGAGGACGGCCAGACCGACCCCGTCGGCGCCGCCGATCGCCTGTCGCAGCCCCTGCACCGCCGCGGTGCGGCCGTCCTCGCCGGGGCGCGCCGCGTCGGCCAGCAGCCCGGACCACCCGGCGGCGACGCCGAGCCGGTCGAAGTCGGTGCGGTCGGCGAGCACCCCCGCGTGCAGGGGACCGGTGTCGGGCAGCACCGCCACGACGCGTACGTCGGTGGTGCGGGCGTCGACCGCGAGGGAGACCTGGTCGCCGACCCGCAGGCCGGTGTCCCGGGCCACCCAGTCACCGAGCACGATCCGGCCGGGCCCGAGGTCGGCGAGCCGGCCCTGCGCCACGTCGAGCTGGTCCGTGGTCGGCAGTGCCGCCACGTCCAGGTCGGTCCCGGTGTAGGCGGACTCGGGGTTTCCCAACCGCTCGGCGCCCCGGCGGAGGGTCAACCCGTCGACCCGCCGGTACGGCACCACCCGGGCCAGCGCGCCCTCGGCGGCCCGGGCGCGCGTCACCACCTGATCGGGCAGCGTGGCGCCCGGTGCGGTGGTGACCTCGATGTCGGCGGGCGCCGACAGCGCCAGTTCGCGGTCCATCAGCGTGCGCAGCGAGGCCCCACCGACCGCCACGCCGGCGATCAGGGTCACGCCGAGCGCCACCACCACGGAGACGGCGGACGCGCGGCGCGGGGTGCCGCCGACCCCGCCGACCGCCAGCCGCCCGACCGGCCCGAGCTGGCGCAGCGGCCAGCCCACCAGGGCCAGCACCGGGCGCACCAGCAGCGGCCCGAGCGCCACCAGCGCGAAGAACGCCAGGGCGCCGGACGCGACGAGCAGGAGCAGCACCGGCATCGCCGAGTACTCCTCCTGCTGCGGTTTCGGCAGCCGGGCGATCGCCAGGGCGGCGACCAGGACCGCCCCGCAGACGAGCAGTAGCCCACCCACCAGCCGAAGCCCGCCGATGCCCCGCCGGCCGGCGGTCGTGTTCGCCGCCCGCAGCGCCTCGAGCGGGGCGACCCGGGAGGCGGTGAACGCCGGCGCCAGCACCGCGAGGACGGTGACCGCGACGGCGCCGAGGACCACCGCGACCGCCGCCCCGGCGGGCACCCCGGGGGAGGACACCGCCCGGCCGGCGGCGCGCAGGATCGGCGGTACGGCGTGTCCGACGGCCAGCGCGCCGGCCACCCCGACCACGCCCGCCACGAGGCCCGTGAGGGCCCCCTCGGCGGTGAGGGCCCGCACCAGCGCGCCCCGGTGGGCGCCGACCGCCCGCAGCAGCGCGAGCTGCCGCATCCGCTGGGCGAACACGATCCGGAACGTCGAGGTGACGACCAGCGCGGCGGCGACGACCGCGATCGCGACGAACATGCCGACCAGGGCGAACAGCGCGCCGACCTGACTGGCCGCCTCGTCGGCCTCCTGCTGGCGCACCTCGCCGCCGGTACGTAGCGCGACGTCCGCGGGCAGCACCGCGGCGACCCGCTGCCGGAGCGTCTCCGCCGACTCGCCGGGCGCGACCCGCAGGTCGATCCGGGTCACCTCGGTGGCACCGCCCAGCGCGATCACCACGTCCTCCGGGGCGTACGCGTTGAAGCCGCCGTCCTCGGCGGTGTCGACCAGGCCGGTGACCGTGATCCGCACCGGTGTGGTCTGGACGTCGGTGGCGGTGACCACGGACCCGACCGTGAGGCCCAGCCGCTGGGCGGTGCGCGGGGTGACCGCCATCTCGCCGGGGGCGTCCGGGTAGCTGCCCTCCCGGAGCCGGGCCGTGGACAGCGGGCCGCGGCCCGGGTCGGCCTCCAGGTTGACGAAGGACCCGTTGACGCCGAGGCCGACCTCCAGCCGGGCCGCCGCCTCGGCCACCCCCGGCACGGAGCGGACCCGGGCCAGGGTCGCCACGGGGGGTGGTGGCCCCTGCGGATCCCCGACCACGAGGTCGGTGGCGGCCGGGGTGCCGCTGAGGTTGTCCCGCGCGGTCCGCTCGGTGATCTGCTGGGCGAGCACGGTGCCGAAGACGACGAAGGCGGCGACCAGGATCGCCAGACCGGTCAGCAGCAGCCGGCCGGGGCGGCGAGCCGCCGCGCTGAGCTGCGTACGCAGCACCGGCGTCCTCATGCCCGGGCCGCCAGGGCGTGCAGCGCCTCGGTGACCGAACCCCGGTCCGGACCGTCGATGTCCCCGGCGATCCGGCCGTCGGCGAGCAGCACCGCCCGGTCGGCGTACGCGGCGGCGACCGGGTCGTGGGTGACCATGACGATCGTCTGGCCGAGGTCGCGCACCGAGTCGCGCAGGAAGGACAGCACCTCGGCGCCGGAGTGCGAGTCGAGGTTGCCGGTCGGCTCGTCGGCGAACACCACCTCGGGGCGGGACACCAGCGCGCGGGCCAGCGCGACGCGCTGCTGCTGGCCGCCGGACAGCTCGCTCGGGCGGTGGCCCAGCCGGTCGGCGAGCCCCAGCACACCCACCAGGTGGGCGAGCAGGTCCCGGTCGGGGGTCCGGCCCGCCAGGTCGAGGGGGAGGGTGATGTTCTGCGCGGCGGTCAGCTGCGGCAGCAGGTTGAAGGACTGGAAGACGAACCCGACGCGCTCCCGGCGGACCCGCGTCAGCGTCCGGTCCGAGCGTCCGGTCAGCTCCGCGCCGCCGAGCAGCACCCGCCCGGAGGTGGCGGTGTCCAACCCGGCGAGGCAGTGCATCAGGGTCGACTTGCCCGACCCGGACGGCCCCATGATCGCGGTGAACCGGGCCCGGTCGAAGCCGACCGTCACCCCGTCCAGGGCCCGTACGGCCGTGTCGCCGCTGCCGTAGACCTTGACCAGGTCGACCGCGGCGACGGCGGCCCGGCTCACGTCCGGCGGGGCGGGGGCGTGCGTGCTCATCGAACCTCCAGCGAATGCTTCTCTGACTCCGGGAAGCCTCGCCGGGAGGCGGGTGCCGCCACATCGGCCCGGGGAGCGGGTTCGCCGCCGTCGGGTCTGTCTTTCGGCTGATCTGCCGACGCCGCCGAGGTCGCTACCCTGGGTCACGATGAACGTGCGGGGACTTCGACGATGGTGGGTCCGCCTGGGCCAGCTCGCCGGCCTGGCAGTGATCGGCCTGCTGGGCCTCTTCGACCTGCGGTTCGGCAACTTCGAGGGGATGAGCACCGCGGCCGTCCTGCTCACCCTGGCCCGGATCGGACTGGCGGCGGCGACCGTGGTGGTCTGGCTGCCCCTCTACCGCCAGGGCTCCCGACGGTTGCCCGTACTGGCGCTCGTCGTCGGCGGTGCCTCACTCAGTGTCACGCTGGTGCTGGCTGCCGCGCACACCCAGGGCTCGTACCTGGTGGGCGGGAGCTGGGGGCTGGCCGAGTCCGCCGGGCTGCTGGCGGTGGTCTTCGTCGTGGTCCGTCGGGGAGAGCCCCGGTCGGCCACGGCGGCGGCGCTGGTCGCCGGGCTGGCCGTCGCCGGGCTGCCGCTGCGCGCCGGCACCGAGAACGCGTACGTGATCTTCGCGTTGATCCAGGCCCTCGGCGCGGCCGGCGCGGCCGGCGCCGGCCTCTACCTGCGGACGATGGCCACCGGCCGGGAGCGAGCGGTGGCCCTGGTCCGGGCCGAGCAGCGCGCCGAGTTCGCCCGGGACCTGCACGACTTCATCGCCCACCACGTCACCGGCATCGTGGTGCAGGCGCAGGGCGCCCGGTTCGTGGCCGAGCAGGACCCGCAGCGGGTGATCACGGCGCTGGAGCAGATCGAGCGGGCCGGCGCCGAGACGATGTCCTCCATGCGGCGGATGGTCGGGATCCTGCGCAACCCGGAGGCCGCGCCGGACGCCCCGCTGGCCCCGCTGGCCGGCGTGGCCGACCTGGCGCCGCTGCTGGAGGGGTTCAACGGCGTGGCGCGGGTGCCGGCCCGGCTGCACGTCGACGGCACCCTGGAGGGGTTGCCGATCGAGGTCTCCACCTCGGCGTACCGGGTGGTGATGGAGGGGCTGACGAACGCCCGCCAGCACGCCTCCGACGCGCGGGCGGTGGACGTGTTCGTCCGGCGTACCCCGCAGTGGCTGCTGGTCCGCGTCGCCGACGACGGGTCGTCGTCGCGTGCCGCGCCCGGCCGCGGCCACGGTTTCGGCCTGATCGGCCTCACCGAGCGGATCCGTGCCCTCGGCGGCACGATCACCGCCGGGCCCGGCGTGACCGGCGGCTGGGTCCTGGACGCGACGCTGCCGCTGGACCGGGCGGTGGCCCGATGATCCGGGTGCTGGTCGCCGACGACCAGGCGATGGTGCGGACCGGCTTCGGCATGATCATCGGGGCGCAGCCGGACATGGAGGTCGTCGGTGAGGCCGCCGACGGTGTGGCCGCGGTGGAGCTGGCCCGGCGGCTACGCCCGGACGTGGCCCTGCTGGACATCCGGATGCCCCGCCTCGACGGGTTGGAGGCGCTGCGGCTGCTCGCCGGGCCGGGCGTCGTCGACCCGGTGCGGGTGGTCGTGGTCACCACCTTCGACCTCGACGAGTACGTGCACACCGCGCTGCGCAACGGCGCCTGTGGTTTCCTGCTGAAGGACTCCGGCCCGGCGCTGCTGGTCGAGGCGGTGCGCGCGGCGGTCTCCGGCGACGCGCTGATCAGCCCTTCGGTGACCGTACGGCTGCTGGAGCACCTCAGTCCGCCCACCGCCGCGCGCGACGAGGCCGGTCTGTCCCCGCGCGAGCTGGACGTCGTCCGGCTGGCCGCCCGAGGGCTCACCAACGCCGAGATCGCCGCCCAGCTGTTCATCGCCGTGGGCACGGTGAAGACCCACCTGGCGAGCGTGCAGACGAAGCTCGGGGCGCGCAACCGGGTCGAGATCGCGGCCTGGGCGTGGGAGCACCGCCTGGTCGGGTGAGGCCGCGGCCGGCTCAGTGCTGGGTGGCGCCGCCCGTCGGCGACGGTGTGGCCGTCTCGGTCAGGTACTGCTGGACGGTGTCGTCGGCGACCGCCTGGTAGAGCGCCTTCGCCTTGGCGCTGTCGGGCAGGACGACGCTCTGGCCGCTCTTCATGCCGGTTCCCGCGCTCGGGCTGCCCAGGAACGTCAGGTCGTCGCTGCGCAGGTCCCGCAGCTCCAGCGCGACGTTGACCAGGTCGAAGTCCTCGTCGACGGTCACCGACTTGGTCACCGCCTGGAGGAAGGCGTTGAGCTTGACCGGGTTGGAGAGGGTGCCGATGCCGGCCGCCCGGTCGAGCAGGGCCTGGAGGAACTCCCGCTGGTGGCGTTCGCGGCTGAAGTCGCCGTCGCTGAACTGGTAGCGCTGGCGGACGTAGTCGAGCGCCTCGGCGCCGTTCAGGTGCCGGGTGCCCTTCTCGAAGGTGCGGTGCGGCGCGTGGATCGAGGTGATCGTCTTCTCGATCTTCAGGTCCACGCCGCCGAGGGCGTCGACGACCTGCGCGAAGCCGGCGAAGTCGACCAGCGCCACGTGGTCGACGTGGACGCCGGTGAAGCCCTCCACGGTCTGCACGGTCAGCGGGGTGCCGCCCCAGGCGTACGCCGAGTTGATCTTTGCCATGGTGTCGCCGTGCCGGCCGTCGGCCGATCTCGGCACGTGGACCCAGGTGTCGCGGGGGATGGAGATGACCTCCGCCTTCTGGTGGTCGGCGTCCAGGTGCAGCAGCATGATGGTGTCGGTGCGGGAGTCCGCGGTCTTGTCGGGATCACGCGAGTCGCTGCCCAGCAGCAGCACGTTCATCGCGCCGGTCACGGACTGTGTCGGGCGGGCGCTCTCCGGCAGCCCCGCGAACGCGTCCGTGCGGGCCAGGTTGCCGTCGAGCGACCGGCCGTACGCCCCCACGGCCACGAGCGCACCGCCGCCCAGCAGGAGCAGTGCCGCCAGCACGCCGATCAGAATGCGTCGAGATCGTCGTTGCACCCGTCCGAACCCCTCACCTCGGTTCGACCGCCGACCGGCGGCCAACAGTCACCCAGAGTAACCGCTGAATCTGGGAGTCGGCTTGGAGTGATCATCAGGGTCGGGTGGCGGTCGGGGAGGGGGCCCGGGCACGGCGCCGGGGCGGCGTCAGAGCATAGGGAAACACCCGATTCCGCGCCGGGCGTCCGGTCCTAACCTCGGCTCATGACCGGACGCCTCTTCGCGCTGGAGCAGTACGACTGCTCACCGGACGCGGCCGCGTCCGCGCCGGCGTTCGGCACCCCGGACTGCCGACTGGTCGCCGCCGTCCGGATCTCCGCCGACGACGTCGTGATCGCGCTGGTCGAGGGCGCCGACGCGGACGCGGTGGCCGCCGCCGCCCGGGCCGCGGACTGGCGGGTCGACCGCCTGGTCCCGGCCCGGTGGATCTATCCGCCCGAGCAGTCGACCGACGAAGCCGGACCTCCCGTTACCTGAAAGGGACCTGACCATGCGCCGTCTGATCGCACCCGTGGTGTGCTCGCTCCTGCTCTTTCCGCTCGCCGCCTGCGGCGCCGACGACGGTGGTGACGCCCCGTCGGCGGGGAGCCCCGGCGTCGAGGCGGACGGCGACGGCGACCTGGCCGGCGCCGGGGTGGACACCCCGGCGCCCCCGTGCCCGTTCACCGCCGACAAGATCACCGAGCTGGTGGGGCAGTCCATGGTCGACCAGGGCAGCTGCTCGTTCGGTGACGGCAAGGGTGTGGCGCTGCTCACGATCACCACCGCCTCCCGGATCGCCGGCGAGGCCACCTACGACTACCAGCGGCAGCAGGCCACGTCGACGTACCGCGAGGTGAAGGACGCCGGGAAGGGCGACAAGGGCTACCTCGCGACCAAGGACATCGGGGCCGAGGCCGTCGTGATCAGCAACGCCGGCAGCTACACCGTGACCCTGAGCAGCTTCGAGCGGCTCGGTGCCGCGCCCGACGGGTACGAGCGGACCCTCCGCGGCCTGCTCGACGCCCTCCCGCTGTGACCCCCGCGCCGCGACGAGCGGCGACGGCGAGCCGACGACAGGAAGTGGACCCCCGATGAGAATCCTCGCCACCGGCCGGAACCGCCCGGCCCGCACCGCGCTCGCCGCCGTCGCGGTCGTCGTCCTGCTCGGCGGCTGCGGTGCGGACGACGACGGCGCCGCCCCGTCCGGCGGCGACCAGAACGCCGCGGCCACCCCGACGGCGGCCGTGGAGCCGGCGCCGGAGCCCACGTCGGCGGAGCCGTCGACCGCCCCCGCGGTCGACCCCTGCGCCCTGGTGACGAAGCAGGAGGCCGAGAAGGTGGCCGGCACCCGGCTGGAGGACGCCGTCGCCTCCCCGGAGAGTTGCAGCTACACCGGGCCGGTCACCGGGCCGACCGCGCAGCTGGAGGTGTACGTCGGGCCCGGCGCGAAGAAGATCCTCGACATCGACCGGGAACTGAAGCACGAGTTCACGCCGATCGCCGGCGCGGGCGACGAGGCGTACGCCGAGGACGGGGCGGTCTTCGTGAACAAGGGCGGCGTGTGGGTGGCGATCCGGCTGGTCCGCCTCGACGACCCGGCGCTGTTCCGCAAGCCGCTCGCCGACCTGGCGAAGACGGTCGCCGGCCGACTCTGACTCGGCGGGGGAGTCGGCCCGACGACTTGGTCGACGCGGGCGGGGTCGCGACGGGGGACCCCGCCCGCGTCAGTCCGGACCGTCACGGGCGGGTGCTCGTCAGAGGCCTTCCCAGACGGCCTTCGCCCCCGAGTCACCGGTGCGGACCACGTAGTAGACCGCGACGCCGGCGGCCGCGATCGACAGCACCCGCAGCGGCACGGTCAGCGCGGCGGGGCGGGCGGCGACGGCGTCGTCCGCCCCGCCAGAACGGGGGGCGACCAGGACGACCAGCGCCAGCGCCAGGACCGCGAGGCCGAGCGTGGCGTAGAGGGTGAGGTTGCCGAGCTGCTGGTGCGCCTCCAGCCTCGGGACGTACTCGGGGCTGACCCGGTTTCCGGACAGCAGGCGGTCGAAGAAGGCGTCCCCGGAGAGCTTCGCCAGCAGCGCGGCGACCGGGGCGCCGACGGCGAGCAGGCCGAGCACCCAGCGGGTGTGCGGGCGGATCGGCGGGACGAGGGCGTAGCCCACGGTCAGCACCGCCAGGAGCGGCACGAACACGACGGCGGCGTGCAGCACGAGAGGGTGGGCGGGGATGCCCATGAACTCCTCGAACAACGGCGTCTCCTCCGGCGGGGGCGGCGGGCACGGATCATGACGTTCGGGCCTGGACGCTATCGCTAGCGGGCGCCGGTGTCAGCCCCCGGCTCCGCTGTGGACATCGACCGGTCACACCTCGTGGCGGCGTGGTGGCCGGTGCGGGTCCACTCGCCCGACGGGCGCGACATCGGTCGGACAATCCGACATTTTCTCCGATACCGTGACCATATGGAGCAGCCAGTACCCGGGCCGGAGCGGCCTGACGCCGAGCGCGAGATCGCGAGCGCCGTCCGCCCGCACCGCGAGCCGTCCGCGGCGATCCCGCTGCGCCGCGCGGTCGTCAGCGCCATCGCTCCGCTGATCGTGGCGCTGATCATCGGGGCCGGGTTCATGGCCGCGTACGTCGGCGCCCTGCACGACCCGCGGCCGAAGGACGTTCCGGTCGGCGTGGTGCGCGGCGACCGGGCCGCGGCGGACCTCCTGGCCGCGGTCCGGTCGCAGGGCCGGCAGCTCAAGGCGGTCGGGTACGACGACCGCGCCGCCGCCGACCGGGCGCTGAGCCGGCGTGACGTCTACGCGGTGCTCAGCGGCCCGAGCGGCACCCCCGCGCTGACCCTGACCACCGCCGGGGCCGCCGCGCCGCTGGCCACCGAGGTGATCACGCGCATTCTCACCGTCGCGTCGCAACGCGCCCAGGTGCCGCTCACCGTGACCGACGCCGTGCCGGTGGCCGCCGACGACCCGCGTGGTGTGGTGCCGTTCTATCTGGCGACCGGCCTGGTCATCGGCGGCTACTTCGGCGGCATCGCCCTCAGCCTGACGTTGGGCACCGTGCCCCGCACCCCGACCCGCGCCGCGACGCGGATCGGCGGCCTCGCCCTGCACGCCGTCCTGCTCTCGGCCGCCGGTGTGCTCCTCGTCGGCCCGGGTCTGGACATCTGGGACCGGCACCTGGTGAGCCTCTTCGGTGCCGGCGCGCTGCTGGCCTTCGCCGCCGCGCTCTTCGCGGCCGCCGTGCAGAGCTGGCTCGCCCGCCTCGGCACCGCACTGATCATCCTGCTGCTCGTGGTGCTGGGAAACCCCGGCTCCGGCGGCATCTACCCGCCGGAGTTCCTGCCGGACTTCTTCCGGGGCATCCACCTGTGGGACATCCCCGGCCTGGGTTCCGATCTGATTCGCTCGGTGATCTACTTCCCGCCGGACGCGGGCCGGTGGCCGGCGGTCAAGCTGGGCATCTGGTGCGTCGCCAGCATGATCGTGCTCCTCGCCGCCAGCGTGGTGCTCGGTCGGCCCCGGTCCCGCGCCGCGCGCGACGGCGCCGGTGCCGGAGCGCGGTGACCCGGACGGCGGAGATGGCCGGGACGCTGACCCCTAGGGCGCCGGCGGGTCCGGTGGCGGCCACGGCGGGTCGCCCACACCGCTGATGCGTACGCCACCCCACGGGTCGACCTCGCCGAGGCGCGCCGCGGTGACCCGCTCGGCGATGCGCACCTCGACGTCGCGTCTGCCGGAGCGCAGCAGCCCGGCCACGCGCGCGTCGGGTTCGATCCGCCCGACCCAGTGGTAGCGCCCGTCCACCGGCTCCCACCGGCCGCTGAGCCGCACCCGCACCGTGCGGCCCGCCACCGTCGCGGGGCCGTCGTAGTTCACGGCGTGATCCGCTCGTGCGCCCGGGTGAGCTCGCGGGGCAGGTCGGCGCTGCGGCGTACCCCCTCGATCCCGCTCCAGAGCAGGGTGGTCAGGTAGTCCGTGAGCGCCGGCCGGCCGATCGGTTGGCCGTGGGTGGTCCACCAGTCGCCGACCGCCTGCACGAAGCCGACCAGCCCGTACGCCCACGGCTCCGCCGGGCCGGCGTCGAGCCCGAGCGCCCGCAGCCGATCGCCGATCACCCGGGCCAGCCCGGCGGCCACCTGCCGGCTGGTCCCGGCGACGACCTGGTGGACGCCCGGGTCGCTTCCCTGGTGCATGAGGAACCGGTAGAGCTCCGGCTCGGACTCGACCACCCCGAGGTAGGCGTCGATGGTCGCCCGCACCAGGCCGCGTTCCTCGCGGACCCGCTCCACCGACGGCGCGACCGTGGCCACCACCCGGGCGGCCACCACCTCGCTGACGGCGCGCCACAGCTGCGACTTGTCGGCGAAGTAGCGGTAGAGGACGGGTTTGCTGACGCCCGCCTCGGCGGCGACCTGGTCCATGTCGATCTCCGGCCCGTGCCGCAGCAGCGCCTGGACGGCGGCACCGACGAGCTCCTGTCGGCGCTGCTCGCGGTGTCCCGCCCACCGGTCCCGGCGGCCGTTGGCCCGTACCGGGGTCGCCTCGTCCCGGGCCGGGTCGGAGGCGCCGGATCCATTGACATCCTTCAGCGGCGATTGCATGCTACTACACGTAACAGTTACCCGGCGTCACGTCAATGTGGAGGCGTCATGGCGACGACATCGTCCGGACGTGAGCGGGAGGCGGTCGCCGAGCGGCTGCTCACCGCGTCGGCCCGCATCAGCTACGACCCGGTGGTCGAGATCGACTGGGACGCGCCGCACGTCCCGGGCGCCTACTGGCTCCCGCCGCACCGCAGCAGCCTCTACGGCACCCCGCTGTGGGAGGGCCTCGACGAGGAGCGGCGCATCACGCTCACCAAGCACGAGGTGGCCAGTGCGGCCAGTGCCGGTGTCTGGTTCGAGACGATCCTCATGCAGATGCTCATCCGGCACTACTACGACGAGGACCCGACCAGCCGGCACGCCCAGTACGCACTGACCGAGGTGGCCGACGAGTGCCGGCACTCCATCATGTTCGGCCGTCTCATCGAGGCGCTGGGCTGCCCGGTCTACCGGGCCACCCCGGGTGACCACCTGCTCGGGCGCTTCCTCAAGGCCACGGCCAGCGGCCCCCGGATGTACGCGGCGATCCTCATCGCCGAGGAGATCCTCGACGCCTTCCAGCGCGAGGCCATGGCCGACGAGTCGCTCCAGCCGCTGGTGCGCATGGTGTCCCGGATCCACGTGGTCGAGGAGGCCCGCCACGTCCGCTTCGCCCGGGAGGAACTCGCCCGCCAGGTGGCGGTGACCGGGCCGCTGGGCATGGCGTACGCCCGGCTGTTGATCGGTCGCTCCGCCCGCGCGATCGCCAACCGGCTGGTCCACCCCGACGTGTACGCGGCCGTCGGGATCCCGCCCGCGGTCGGCCGGGCCGCCGCCCGCGCCAACCCGCACTGGCGCGCCACCCTCCGCTGGTCCGCGCGGCGGGTGTACGACGACCTGACCGACCTGGGGCTGGTCGGCGGGCCGGCGCGGCTGCTGTGGGCCCGGTCCGGCCTGGTCTGACCCGCCGCGCGCCCCGCCGCCACCCGTACCGACGCGGGACGGGTGGGCGTCAGGTGTCGCCGGGCGGCGCGCGGTGGTTGTCCGTCAGCCGGAGCCCGACACCGCGCACCGCGGCGATGCTCACGGCCGTGCCGAGGCCGGCGAGCTTGCGCCGCAGGCGCTTCACCAGCGACTGCACGTCGGCCCGGCGCTGGCGCCCCTCGGCCTGCCAGACCGACCGGTGCAGCTCGGCGTAGCTCCACACCCGCAGCGGCTCGCTGGTCAGGCAGATCAGCAGATCGTGTTCAAGACGGGTCAGGTCGACCTCACGCTGCCCGTGTCGCGCCGTCAGCCGGGCAGAGTCGATCAGCAGTGCGTCGTCGGCCGGCCCGGGCCCGCCCGTCGTCGCCGGGCCGGCGGGCGGCACGGGCGCGGCGACCCCGGGCGGGCGCTGCGCGGGCGCGATGAGCCGGCGGAGTTCGTCCAGGTCGGAGACGAGCAGCAGGGGCCCGATGCCGTCGAGATGCTCGGCGAGCCGGATCCGTTCGGCAGCCGAGGGGGTCACCGCGATGACGAGCGGGAACCGCTCGTCGGCCGGGCCGGGATCGCCCGGCTCACCGCTCGCGTCGTGCTCAGCCACGGCGTCCACCCCGAGACGCTGGGCTTCTCTGCCCAGCTTTCGTCATGATCGTGACAACGTTTGACAAGGTTGTCGTCGCCTGCATAACCGTTAGCGACAACTTGCTTACCGCACGTTCTTGATCGTCCTTTCATCGCGATCATAGTGTCCACTCGGGCAACCGGCGTGACCCGCGCGGTGCATGGAGGGGCGTTGGAGGGGTTCGTTCCGTACCGGTTCATCCACACGGGAGGGGTCCCTTTGCACCTTCACCATGGCCCATTTCACCCCCTGGGTCGTTCTGAAGGAGGCAGCACCGAATGTTCAGACGTCCACATTGGAGGCGCGTCGCCAGGTCGTTGGTGAGTGCGGGCGCGGCGACGGTCCTCGTCGCCACCGCGCTGGCCGCGACCGGCACGGGCGCGCAGGCCGGAACGGGCGGGCTCGGCGCGAGCGCGCCGTCCCCCGCTGACAAGATCCGCCCGGAGCTCACCAAGCAGCTCCAGGGCAAGACCGAGGGCGACTTCTGGATCCGGTTCAAGGACCGGGCGGACCTGAGCAAGGCGAGCGCGATCAAGGACTGGAACGAGCGGGGCACCGCGGTCGCGGCCGCCCTGAAGAAGACCGCCGCCGAGAGCCAGGCCAAGGTCCGCGCCGAGCTCGACAGCAGTGGGGCGAAGTACCAGACCTTCTGGGCCAGCAACGCCATCCGGGTCAGCGACGGCTCGCTGGCGATGGTGCAGAACCTCGCCGCCCGCGCTGAGGTCGAGGGCCTCTACGCCCCGGTCGCGTACGAGATCCCCAAGACCACCAAGGGCACCGACGAGAAGACGGTGAACGCCCTGGAGTGGGGCATCGCCAACATCAACGCCGACGACGTGTGGTCCCAGTACGCCGTCCAGGGCGAGGGCATCACCATCGCGAACATCGACACGGGGGTCCAGTTCGACCACCCCGCATTGGTGAACTCCTACCGCGGCAACAACGGCGACGGCACGTTCGACCACAACTACAACTGGTTCAACGCCGCCGGCACCTGCGCGACCCCCTGCGACGGTGACGGCCACGGCACCCACACCATGGGCACCATGGCCGGCGCCGACGGGGCGAACCAGATCGGTGTGGCGCCCGGCGTCCGGTGGATCGCGGCGAACGGCTGCTGCCCGAGCGACGCGGCGCTGATCAACTCCGGTCAGTGGATGCTGGAGCCCACCGACCTCAACGGTCAGAACCCGGACGCCAGCAAGCGGCCGAACATCATCAACAACTCGTGGGGCACCCGCCTGCCGTCCAACGACCCGTTCATGGAGGACGTGACGCTGGCCTGGACCGCCTCGGGCATCTTCGGCGTCTTCTCCAACGGCAACAGCGGCCCCGGCTGCCAGTCGAGCGGCTCCCCGGGCAGCCTGGAGAGCAACTACTCGGCCGGCGCGTACGACATCAACAACAACATCGCCGGCTTCTCCGCCCGGGGCCCCGGGCAGAACGGCCAGATCAAGCCCAACATCTCGGCCCCCGGCGTGAACGTCCGGTCGAGCATCCCGGGCAACGGCTACGGCAGCATCAGCGGCACCTCCATGGCGGCACCGCACCTCGCCGGCGCGATCGCGCTGCTGTGGTCGGCGGCGCCGGCGCTGCTCGGTGACGTCAACGCCACCCGGGCCCTGCTGGACAACGCGGCGATCGACACCGCCGACAGCCAGTGCGGCGGCACCACCGACGACAACAACGTCTGGGGCGAGGGTCGCCTCGACGCCCTCGCACTGATCAACGCCGCCCCGATCGGCGACACCGGCACCCTCGCCGGCACCGTCACCGACGCGGCCAGCGGCTCCCCGATCGCGGGCGCCACCGTCGCCATCACCGGCGCGGCCGACCGCCAGTTCACCACCGGGACGGACGGGACCTACTCCGCGCTGCTCCCGGCCGGCGACTACCAGGTCGCCGTGTCGGCGTTCGGCTACCAGAGCAAGACGACGCCGGCGACGGTCACCAAGAGCGCCACCACCACGCTCAACGTCGCGCTGAGCGCCGTGCCGAGCGTCACCGTCAGCGGCGCCGTCACCGACGGCTCCGGCCACGGCTGGCCGCTGTACGCGAAGGTGGTCGTCGAGGGCGCGTCCGGTGTCTCGGACTACACGACGCCCACCAACGGCCGCTACAGCCTCAGCCTCCCGGCCGGGGCGACCTACCGGCTGCGGGTCGAGCCGCAGTACCCGGGCTACCAGACGGTGACCAAGGAGGTCGTCGTCGCGGCGGGCAACGTCACCGCCAACGTCGCCGTGCCGGTGAAGACCGACGCCTGCACCACGGCGCCGGGCTACACCTACGGGTCCGACGGTGAGTTCGAGACCTTCGACGGCACCACCACGCCCGCCGGCTGGTCGGTCGTGGACAACAAGGGCAACGGCCAGGTCTGGAAGTTCACCGACGACGGCAACCGGGGCAACCTGACCGGTGGCACCGGCAACTTCGCGGTGATCGACAGTGACGCCTACGGTGCCGGCAACACGCAGGACACCTCGCTGGTCAGCCCGGTCGTCGACCTGACCGCCGTCGCGGCTCCGGTGATCCGGTTCAACCAGGACTTCAACTG
This sequence comes from Micromonospora krabiensis, assembly GCF_900091425.1. Classification (GTDB taxonomy): domain Bacteria; phylum Actinomycetota; class Actinomycetes; order Mycobacteriales; family Micromonosporaceae; genus Micromonospora; species Micromonospora krabiensis. The sequence goes on along the minus strand of NZ_LT598496.1, from coordinate 1,692,378 downwards.
GCTGGGCGGCGAGACCGCCGACGTGGACCTGAGCGTCGACGGCGGCGCGACCTGGACCAACGTGCTGCGGCAGGTGAACGACGTCCCCGGGCCGCGGGTGACGGAGGTCCCGATCCCGCAGGCCGGCGGCAAGGCGCAGGTCCAGGTGCGGTTCCACTACTACAACGGCTCGTACGACTGGTGGTGGGAGGTCGACAACGTCCTGATCGGCAGCCAGGTCACCTGCGTGCCGGTCGACGGCGGCCTGGTGCTTGGGCACGTCCGGGACCGCAACACCGACGGTTACGTCAACGGCGCCACCGTCACCAGTGTCGACAAGCCGGCGGAGAAGGCCACGACCGTCGCGACCCCGGACGACACCGGGCTCGCCGACGGCTTCTACTGGATGTTCTCCTCGATCACCGGCACGCACAAGTTCACCGCGACGGCCGGCAACTACGTCAGCCTGAGCAAGAACGTCGACGTCGAGGCCGACTGGGCGACTGCCGCGAACTTCCAGCTCAAGGCCGGTCAACTGGCGGTTGCGCCGACCGCGCTGAGCGGGACGGTCCAGATGCCCACCGGCAAGGTCAGCAAGACCTTCACGGTGACCAACACCGGCGAGGCGCCGGTCGAGGTCGAGTTCGGTGAGAGCGACGGCGGGTTCGAGCTGCTCCGCGCCGACGGGTCCACGCTGACCAAGCAGCAGGTGCTCGGCTCCACCGGCGCACCCGAGCAGCGGCTCAATGTACCGGCCTCGTTTGCCAAGAAGGCCTCGGACCGGTCGCCGACGGCGATGCCGCCCGCGCCCGGCCCGCAGGCCGCGCCGTGGACCGACATCGCCGACTACCCGGCGAACGTGATGGACAACCGGGTGGTCAACCTCGACGGCAAGGTCTACTCGATCGCCGGCGGCAACGGCAGCGCGTCCACGACGAAGAACTACGTCTACGACCCGATCGCCCAGACCTGGACGGCGATCGCCGATCTGCCCGGCGCCCGTAACGCGATGACCGTCGGCGTCCTCGGCGGGAAGATCATCGCCAGCGGTGGCTGGGCCGAGGAGGGCCCGGACGGCACCACCTGGTCGTACGACCCGGGGGCCAACGCCTGGACCGAGGTGGCCGACAACCCGGCGCCGCGCTCCGCGGCCGGTCAGGCGGTCGTCGACGGCAAGCTGTACGCCATCGGTGGCTGCACCACCTCGGCCTGTACCCCCATGTCGAACGACGTGGTCCGGTACGACGCGGCAAGCGACACCTGGGAGGCTGTGGCCGACTACCCCAAGTCGGTGGCCTTCCCGTCCTGCGGTGGGATCGACGGCATGATCTACTGCACCGGCGGCAACGACGGTTCCGCCTCGCAGAAGGCCAGCTACGCCTACGACCCCGACGCCGACACCTGGACGCCGATCGCCGACGCGCCGGCCGACAACTGGGCCAGCTCGTTCGCGGTGGCGAACGGCAAGCTCCTCGTGGTCGGTGGCTCGCAGGGTGGGGCCATCACCAACGCCGGCTTCGCGTACGACCCGGCGACCGAGTCGTGGTCGAACCTGCCGAACGCCAACACGGCGCGCTACCGCGGTGGTGCGGCGTGCGGCTTCTACAAGGTGGGCGGCTCCTCCGGCAGCTTCAGCGCCATGCCGGACAGCGAGGTGCTGCCGGGCTTCGAGGAGTGCGCCGAGGAGGCCGCCGACGTCAGCTGGCTGACGATCGACAAGACCTCGGCCACGCTGGCCCCGGGCCAGAAGGTCACGGTCACCGTCGGGATGACGGCGAACGTCGACCAGCCGGGCACGTACACCGGCGGGGTCACGATCAAGGAGAACACCCCGTACACGGTGGCGCCCGTGACCGTGACGATGACCGTGACGCCTCCGAAGACCTGGGGCAAGCTCATGGGTACGGTCACCGGCACGAACTGCCAGGGCGTCGGGGCTCCGCTGCCCGGCGCGGTCGTCCAGGTCGACTCGTGGGCGCAGTCGTTCACGTTCGCCACGGACGCCCAGGGCAAGTACGCCTACTGGATGGACCGCCGGAACAACCCGCTGACCATGATCGTCGCTAAGGACGGCTGGAAGCCCCAGACGCGCCAGACGAAGATCAACACCAGCGCACCGACGGTGGAGGACTTCGCGTTGTCCCCCATCCGTTGCTGACGCCTGACCACAACTGAACAGGTTCGGCCCGCTCGGTCACACCGAGCGGGCCGACCCCGTCTGTCCGCCGCCCCCGTCGCCCCCCGCCCCCCGCCCCGTCGATCTTGCATTTTCTGCCCTCAGGTAGCCGGCAAAAGGTGCAGATCGGGGGCGGAAACTGCAAGATCGCCGGCAGGGCAGGGCAGGGCAGGGCAGGGCAGGGCAGGGCAGGGCAGGGCAGGGCAGGGCAGGGCAGGGCAGGGGGGCAGGGCAGGGCAGGGTGGGTCAGGCCGGGGCCAGGCGGAACCCCACGCCGCGGACGGCGTGGATCGTCGCCGAGGCGCCGAGTTCGACGAGCTTGCGGCGGACCCGCCGTACGACGGAGTGCATGTCGGAGCCCCGGCCCAGGTGCTCGTTGCCCCAGACGGTCTGGTGCAGCCGCTCGTAGGTCCACACCCGCCCTGGCGCGCCCACGAGGCAGAGCAGGAGGTCGTGCTCCAGCCGGGTCAGCTCGATCTCCTGGTCGCGCCAGCGCAGGACCCGCCGGTCCGAGTCGACGCGCAGGCCGGACGGCGACGCGGCGTCCGCCCGGTCAGCGGTGTCGACCACCACGGCGGTGACCGGCGACGAATCCACGACGGCGGACGGCGGCGCTCCGCCGTCGGGAGCGCGTTCCGGCTGACCCGACGGGGTCGACATCCCCCATGCCGCCGTCCGCGGGGCGGGCGGGGCCTCCGACGTGCCTGACGGCCACGGTAAGGGCGACCCTGCCGCCGTGGGAGCGGGTCCCGCTCCCGCGGTGGCCGGCGCGCTCGCCCCGCCGGGCACGCTCGCCCCGGCCGAGGACGGCCCGACGGGCGGTGCTCCGAGGCGAGCCGAGGGCCCGACGGCCGACGACACCGCCACCGGCGCGGCCGGGAGAGGCGGCGAACCCGCCGAGACCGCCGACCCCGCCGAGACCGCGAAGGGCGCCGCACCCGCGGGCGCCGCCGACCCCGCCGAAGTCGCGAAGGGCGCCGCAGCCTCGGGCGCCGCCGAGACCGGCGCTCCCGACATGAGCGCTCCCGACACGGGTGCCGCCGACACGGAAGCGCCCGAGACGGGTACCCCCGAGGCGTGCGTTGCCGGCGCGGGCCCCGCCGACAGTGCCGCCGCAGGCACGGGTGCCGCCGACAGCGCCGCCGCCGGCGTCGAATCGGGGGAGACGGGCGCTGGTTCGGCAGTGGATGCCGTCGAACCGGTGACACCGAGGAACTCCCGCGCCTGGTCGACGCTGGAGACGATCAGGAACGCCTCCGTCCCGCCGAGCAGTTGGGCCAGCTGTCTGCGTTCCGCCGGTGACGACGCGATGCCGATGATCAACGATGCGACCGGGATCCCCCGCATCCCCCACCTCTTCCGGTTCCCCACCCGTTCCGGGAGGTTGCTGTGTCGCCGGATCAATCGGCGGCACGACCCTAATGGCGCTCTATATCAGCGTGGTTAAGAATGCTTGCCCATAGACATCAATAATGTGATTTATCATCTGCGGAGTGTGTCGGCATTGTGGAGGCTTCGTGTTGGCTTGACCGTTTAGTTCATCCGCAGGGGGTCGCCTGGGCCGGGTCGGGTTGCGGCCTCGGAAGCCGACTTGCCTGGTCGGCTGGTCCGTGCCGCGCGCCCCGCAGCCACCGTCGACCCGCCCCCGGGCGACCTGCCGGTCGAGATGTTCGTAACGGATATTCTTCCGGCGATTTGTTCGCCGGGCCTGCTCTGGCCGGTTGAAACAGTAGTACACATCGATGTAAGGAACAATGCGCCGGCGCATGGCGACATTACGACAGCTGTCCGGAAACGGTCGCGTCGCTTTTGGACGAAGTCGGGACGGTCAGTGGCCCCGTCGGTTGGCCCGCAGGGCGCGCAGGATCACGCCCGGCCGGGCGAGCGTGTCGGGATGCGACCGCATGGACACGACCTGGTTGAACACGCGTGCGGTCGGCACGTCCGTGACCGTGGCCCCCACGATCTGGTTGCCGACCCAGCGCGAGAACCGGTGTCCGCGAGGGTACGGGCCGGCGACGTGCGGCAACGCCAGGTCGGCCGAGGTGGAGATCGACCAGGCGGCGTCGACCACGACCTTCTGCAGGTCGAAGAACCTCCGCGCGGGCCGCCGTAGGTCGGGCCCGGACCGCAGGTAGGTGGTCAGGCATGCCGCGTGCAGGGCGGCCGCGGTGATGCCCTGCCCGTAGACGGGATTGAACGACGCCACCGCGTCGCCGACACTCAGCAGCCCGGCGGGGAACCGCGTCAGCGCGTGGTAGTCGCGCCGCCGGCTGTCGGCGTGCCGGTAGGTCTGGACGTCACCGACCATCTCGTTGTCGGCGAGAGCGCCGAACTCCGGTGGGAACTGCTCCCGCAGCCGGCGTACGAAGTCCTCCGCCGTGCGCCCGGGCCGGTTGGCCGCGTAACCGGCCATCATGGCCATCCACCGACCGTCCTCGACGGCGAAGAACGCGGCGCCCGCCACGTCGGACGACGTGCTCGGGCTGTGCAGTGCGAGGACGAGGGCCGGGTCCGGCTCCACCTCGTGCCGTCGGAACAGCGCGGTCGCGTAGTTGAGGTCGACCGTCATCCGTCGCATCGGTGGCCGGTCCCAGCCGGCCTGCTCCAGCCACTCGGACAGCCGGCTCGACCGCCCCATCGCGTCGACCAGGAGATCGGCGCTCTCCACGCCGGACATCCCGCCGACGTCGCAGCGGACACCGGTCACCACGTCGCCCTCGATCACGAGCCCCGTGGCGCGGGCGGTGAGCGTCTTGACGTTGGGCAGTTGGCGCACCCGCTGGCGGATCACCGCCTCCAGCAGGGGGCGGGTCCCCACGAGGGTGTCGGCGTCGTCGGGGACGACGACCTTGCGCCGCCCGTCCAGGTAGTTGCGCCGGCTCTCGGGCGGGCTGGCGATCGCGCCCTGGGCCAGCGCTTCGTCCCGGAAGCCGGGGAACAGCAGCTCCAACTGGAGGCAGCCGCCCGGCAGCAGCGCGTGCAGCTGCGTGCCCTGCGGCACGCCGGGCCGCGGGCCGCTCGGCGGCGGCTCCTCCCGGTCGACGACGACGACCGTCTCGGCGTGGTCGGACAGCACCCGGGCCGCCAGCAGGCCGGCGATGCTGCCGCCGAGCACGACGGCCTTGCCGAGGACCCGGGACGCCTGGTCGGACGGTCGCACCGCGTTCAGCTCGGCGAAGACGCGGGCCGGGGAGGGGGACATGCTGCTCTCCAAGGGGATCCGGTGGTGCTGTCCCGCCAACCTGCCCGGTGCGGCGGGTGGACCGGCGTGACGGCCGATCGGCACGGGCGCCCGACGATCGTCGCACAGGCGCCAGGCCGACACGGTCAGGCACATGACATGCTCGTCGCGGCGGTTCCGGCCGCCCGCGCGCACCCACCCCGCACGACGACCCCGGAGGCAGCGTGCCCATCCGCCCCTACCGGCCCGCCGACCACGACGCCGTCCACGACATCTGCATCCGTACGGCGGACGCGGGCGAGGACGCGTCCTCCTCCTACCGGGACCCGGGCATCCTGCCGGCCATCTTCGCCCACCCCTACACGTTTCTGGACCCCGACCTGGCGTTCGTGCTGGACGACGACGGCCGCGCGGTCGGCTACGTCCTCGGCACCGCGGACACCGCCACGTTCGCCGCCCGGTTCCGCACCGAGTGGCTGCCGCTCGTGGCCGGACGCCATCCGGCGCCCCAGACCGAGCCGACGACCCCGGACGAGGTGATGGCGCACCTGCTGCACACGCCCGAGCGCATGGTGCTGCCGGAGCTCACCGACCACCCGGCGCACCTGCACATCGACCTGCTGCCCGGCTACCGGCGGTCCGGGCACGGCCGGGCGCTGATCGACACGTTCCTCACCGCGCTCGGCCGGACCGGAGCCGCCGGACTGCACGTCGCGATGGTCACCGCCAACCACCGGGCCCGGCGCTTCTACGACCGGCTCGGCTTCCGGCCGCTCGCCGTCGCCGACCCCGGGCCGCTCACCTACCTGGGACTGCCCGTGCCCACCACGACGGGAGGCTGAACCGACCTAACGGTCGATCGTGTCGGCCGGTGCCATCACCCGCAACGCGTTCGCGGCCAACCCGATCCGCAGCGGCGTGCGGCCACGCAACTCGCCGTCGACCTCCACGCGGGCGGGCTGGTCGGTCTCCAACCACAGCTCACCGACGGCGATGAACGGCTCCTCGCGCAGGGTGCGCCGATGGCCGCTGGTCGCGTTGCGCAACGTGTCGCGCAGCAGGCCGCGCCGGGTGGGGCCGCCCACCGGGTACGCCACCAGCAGCCGGTCGTCCGCGTCGGCGTCGGCGGTGATCGGGCGTCCGGCGTGGAAGCCGCCGTTGGCCACGTACAGCTGGTGGGTGACGAACGTGTGCTCGGCCCCGCCGGTGCGGATCGTGGCGCGCAGCGGGCGTTGCCGGGCCAGCAGCGCCAGCGCGGTCAGCGGGTACGCGCCCCGGCCGGTGACGCGCTTCAGTCGTGGCGGCGTCCGGAGCATGATGTCGGCGGAGAGGCCGACGCCGACGTGGTTGGTGAACGGGATGTCGCCGGCCAACCCCAGGTCGACGTCGACCACTTTGCCGTCGCTCAGGACGGCGACCGCGTCCGCCAGGTCCAACGGGACGCCGACGGTGCGGGCGAAGTTGTTGGTGGTGCCCAGCGGTAGCAGCCCGAGTGCGATGTCGCGGTGGGCCAGCAGGCGGGCCGCGGCGCTGAGGGTGCCGTCTCCGCCGCCGGCGACGAGCAGGTCCGGCCCGAGGTCGGCGGCGGCGGCGAGGACGGACTCCAGCTCGGCCGGCTGCTCCACGGGGTAGCGGCCGATCAGGTCGAAGCCGGCCGCGACCAGCAGCGAGCAGGCCCGCTCGTAGAGGTGGCGGCCCCAGCGGGAGTGGGCGTTGACGACCAGCGCGGCCCGTCGGTGGCGTTTGATGGCCGCACCCAGGTCCTGCTTCGTCCGCACGATCACCGACCCTATCCTCAGCGGACCCGGTTCCGGCCGGGCCGGCGGCGTGTCGGCTGGACCCGAACCTACCGTCGGGTAAGGGCGGAGACGGTCGCCGCGCGTCGGCGGCGGAGGCCGGCTCGCGTGGGTGCCCCGCGGCGGGGGCCGGCTCGCGTGGGCGTCCGGCGCGGGCGAGGTGGCACTTCCGCCGTTCACCGCGGGTCGCGGTGAAGAGTGCGTCATGATGGGCCGCGACAGCCGCCCCCCAACCGGCCTCGGGTCGACAACGGGAGAGCGGAGCGTGGACAGACAGGACGTGGCGATCGACCAGCCGGCGGTCGCCGCCGGGCGGGCGGTGGGCCTGGCCGACATGGTGTGGGACAACGCCCGCACCGACCCCGACGTCGTGCAGTTCCTCCGTCCTGATCCGGTTCCCCGCTCGTGGCCGGCGCCCCGGACCCGGCAGGCCGGCCCGGCTCGGGTGACCTGCCGGCAGTTCCGCGACGACGTGCTCACCCTGGCGAGAGGCTTCCTCGCCGCCGGCGTGGAGCGCGGCGACCGCGTCGGCCTGGTGAGCCGCACCCGCTACGAGTGGACCCTCGTCGACTTCGCGCTGTGGGCGATCGGCGCGGTCACCGTGCCCGTGTACGACACGTCCAGCGCCGAGCAGATGCAGTGGGTCCTGGGCGACTCGGGTGCGGTGGGCTGCGTCGTGGAGACCGCCGAGGACGCGGCCAAGCTGGCCGGCGTACGCCCGCAGCTGTCCGCGCTCCGCGAGGTGTGGCAGATCGACGGCGGCGACCTGATCGCGTTGGCCGGGCGCGGTCGCGCGGTGGACGACGCGCGGGTCGACGCGCGGCGGCGGGCGGTGACCGGCGACGACATGGCCACGATCGTCTACACCAGTGGCACCACGGGCCGGCCGAAGGGCTGCGTCCTCACCCACCGCAGCCTCTTCTGCGACGTCAGTGGCGCCACCGCCGCGCTGGGGGACCTGCTGCGTCCGGGCGCGTCGACGGTGCTGTTCCTGCCGCTGGCCCACGCGTTCGCGCGGCTCATCCAGGTCGGCATGGTCTACCGACGGGCGACCCTGGTGCACGGGCCCGACATGGCCGCCGTGCCGGAGCAGCTGCGGACGTTCCGTCCGACGTTCCTGCTCGCCGTACCCCGGATGTTCGAGAAGGCGCACGACAGGGCGCGGCGGCGGGCCGACGACGCCCACCGCGCCTGGCTGTTCCGCGTCGCCGAGCGGGTGGCCATCGGCTACAGCCGGGCCCTGGACCGGCGCCACGGGCCGGGGCCGCTGCTGCGACCGGCGCACGCGTTGTGTGAGCTCCTGGTGTACCGGAAGGTGCGGGCAGCCTTCGGCGGTCGCTGCCGGACGGCCGTCGTCGGGGGAGCGCCGCTGGGGGAGCGGTTGGGGCACTTCTTCCGGGGCGCGGGTCTGACCGTGCTGGAGGGGTACGGGCTGACCGAGACGTCACCGGCGCTGACCGCGAACACGCGATCGGCGACGCGGATCGGCACCGCCGGGCGGCCGCTCGCCAACGTCCAGATCCGTGTCGCCGACGACGGGGAGGTCCTCGCCCGCGGGCCTGTCGTGTTTTCCGGCTACTGGAACAACCCCGAGGCGACCGGGGAGGCGTTCACCGGCGACGGCTGGCTGCGCACCGGTGACCTGGGCAGGGTCGACGACGACGGGTACCTGCGCATCACCGGCCGGAAGAAGGAGGTCATGGTGACGGCGGCGGGGCAGACCCTCGCGCCGGGACCGATCGAGGAGAAGATCCGCGAGCATCCGCTGGTCAGCCAGGCCATGCTGGTCGGTGACCGCCGCCCGTACGTCGCGGCCCTGGTCACGGTCGACGAGCAGGCGTGGCCACGGTGGCGGGCGGCGCACGGCCTGCCCGCGGAGCCGGTCGCCCGGTTGCGGGGCAGCCCGCAGCTGCGCGACGAGATCCAGACGGCGATCGACCGCGCGAACGCGACCGTGTCGCACGCGGAGCGGGTGAAGACGTTCGACATCCTGCCCGTCGACCTGACCGAGGAGGGCGGCGAGCTCACCCCGACGTTGAAGATCAAGCGGGAGGTCGTCCAGGAGCGCTACGCGGCCGACATCGACGCGCTCTACCGCGGGCACTGACAGCCGCCGTCGGCCACCGGCGCGGCGCGGGCGGGGTGGCGGGAGGGCGCCGTCGGCGCGCGATCAGCTACCGACGCCAGCCCCAGCGGCGCCCGCGGCCCTCGGTCGCGGCGCCGCCCCGGCCCGACGCCTCCTCCACCGCGATCATCCGGGCCGCGACCCGCAGCTTCGCCAGGATCGGCGCGCCGGCCGGGCCGAGGTTGCCGGCCAGCCCTTCACCGATCGTCAGCACCATCCGGGCGCGTACGAGGTCGTGGATCACCGCGAGGCACTGCGCGTACACCGCGTAGGTGTTGGCCAGCTCCCACACGCTGAGCGGCCGGGCGGGGTCGGCGAGCCCCTGACGCAGCTCGCTGGCCCGGGAGGCCGCCAGCGCCGCCTCCCGGGCGTCGTCGTCGCCGGAGGCGCCGGTGATCGCCCGGTGCAGCAACGCGGTCGCCTGGTTGTGGTAGGCGGTGCCCATGGCCTCCCGGGTCTTCGGCCCGGCACCCGGTGGCGGCCCCGCCGACCGTAACCCGGTCGCGACCGCCTGCTGCAACAGGTCGAGGCGCGCGGTCGGCTCTCCGGCCGCGAAGGCGGCCTCTCCCGCGTCGACCATCGCGGTGATCAGCTCGGCGAGGGCCTCGTCGCGGCGTGGGCCGGTCGCGTTCCGGTCCTCGGCCGTCACCGCCTCGTTGACCCGGGCGAAGAGGTCCACCGCCTCGCGGCCGAGGGCCAGCCCCTCGGCGGGGCGCCCCCGCGCCGACGACAGCATGCCGCGCCGCCACAGGGCGCGGGCCAGCTGCTGTTGGTCGCGGCGGTCGACCGGGCCGGGGCCGCGCACCGCGCTCCGGTAGGCGTCGACCACCTCACCCCACAGCCGGTCGGCCTGCGGCCAGCTCTGCTGTCGTGTCGACAACTCGCGTGCCCGCGCGAACATCGCGGCCCGCTGCTGCGACTCCATCCGCCCCACCCACCCTCCGCCGTCGTCATCGAGTGACCCCCGTCGATCCTATGGCCCTCGGGCGAGGCGGAGGGCCGGGGCGAGGGTCCCGGCCGCCGCGGTCGGCGGTCCCGCTACCGGCCGGGTCGTACGGCGCGCACGACGGCCGCCACGACGGCGGTGCCCACGGCCAGCCCGACGAGCAGCAGCACGGCGCCGACCGCGTACAGGCCGGAGTCGTCGCGGGACGCCGCGGCCGCGGTCCAGGCGGCCGTGAACGCGAGGGTCAACGCGGCCGACGCGAGCACCGGCCGGACGCCGGCCAGCAGTGCGCCGACGAGCACCACCAGCAGCGTCAGCGCGCAGCCGACGACCTGCCACACCTCATAGGGGCCGCTCGTCGCCCCGGTCACCGGGTCCACCCGGTAGCCGGTGTCCCAGCCCAGCCACGCGTACCAGGAGGTCGCCGAGAGCAGCGCGACGACGAGGGCGCCGGCGGCCTGGCCCAGGGGAGAGGCGCGACGGCGGTCGGAGGTGGATGCCATGCGGCCGAAGCTAGCGGGGGCCCGCCAACGGGCGCCTGAGCACGCGTACCCACGGCCTCGCCGTTCCCGCCATCGCGGACCCGTCCGGCCCTTACGCTGCCGGGAAAGGAGGAGGTGCGCATGGCTGGCACGCAGCGGGTCGCCGTACTCGGACTGGGTGGCATGGGCGAACCGATGGCCGTGAACATCCTCCGGGCCGGCCTGCCCACGGCCGTATGGAACCGGCGCCCGGAGCGGGCGAGGCGGCTCGGTGAGCAGGGCGCGCGGGTCGCCGACAGCCCGGCGGACGCGGTGGACGGCGCGGACGTCGTGATCACCATGGTGACCGACGCGGACGCGGTGCTGTCGATCGCGGACGAGCAGGGGATGCTGGCGGCCGTACCGGACGGTGCGATCTGGGCCCAGATGAGCACGATCGGCGTCGACGGCACCGAGCGGGTCGCCCGACTGGTCGCCGAGCGGCGGCCCGGCGTCGTCCTGCTGGACGCGCCGGTGGCCGGCAGTCGGGGGCCGGCCGAGCAGGGGAAACTGCTCGTCCTCGCCTCCGGCCCGCCGGAGGTCCGCGAGCGGATCGCCCCGGTGTTCGACGCGGTCGGGCAGCGTACGGTCTGGGCCGGACCGGTCGGCGCCGGGTCCCGGCTGAAGCTCGCCAACAACCTGCTGCTCGCCTTCCTCGCCGAGGGCATCGCCGAGGCGCTCGCGCTCGGTCGGGCGCTGGGTCTGGACCGGGCCACGGTGATCGGCGCGTTGCAGGGCGGCCCCCTGGTCTCGCCGTGGGCGGCGGAGAAGCTGGAGCGGATCGGCCGCGACGACTACTCCCCGCAGTACCCGCTGAACCTCGCGCTCAAGGACGTGGACCTGGCCCTGCGGGAGGTCGAGGCCGACCGGTTCGCGGTGGCCGCCAGCCTGGCCGAGCGGTGGCGGCGGGCGGTGGGCCAGGGGCTCGGCGGCGACGACGTCACCGTGGTCACGCGCGCGCTCGACGGGTGAGCCGCGCCGCCCTCCCACCCCTGGGTCGAGGCATTCGAACCGATTTCAGGCGGTAGGAGAGATCAGTAGGGTTAAGGTGATTTTGCGCAGGTTCCAAGCGGCCCGTTGTCCCCGGCCCTACCCGTAGCACTCGGCGCGGGCCACCGCCTCCGCAGCGTGCGGTTGGCCCGAGCGTCGCAGCACGACCCCGCCGGCGGCCACCCCGCCGGCCGGCGATCGAGACGGTTGTCGCCGCGGAGTCGCGCGTGCCCGGACGGAGAGATGATGTCCCTGCTTGACGATGTCAACCAGCCCGCAGACCTCAACCGGCTCACCGGCGACCAACTCCCGGCGCTCGCGACCGAGATCCGGGCGTTCCTCGTGGACGCGGTCTGCCGGCGGGGCGGGCACCTCGGGCCCAACCTCGGCATGGTCGAGCTGACCCTCGCGCTGCACCGGGTGTTCCGCTCCCCGCACGACCGGATCGTCTTCGACACCGGGCACCAGGCGTACGTGCACAAGCTGCTCACCGGCCGCCGGGACCGCTTCTCCGGGCTCCGCGGCCGAGGTGGGCTGTCCGGTTACCCCCGCCGGGTCGAGTCCCCGCACGACCTGGTGGAGAACTCCCACGCGTCGACCGCGCTCTCCTACGCCGACGGGCTCTCCCGCGCCGACGCCCTGGACGGCACGCGCCGCACCGTGGTGGCGGTCATCGGGGACGGCGCCCTCACCGGCGGGCTCGCCTGGGAGGCGCTGAACAACCTCGCCACCTCCCCGGGCCGCGTGGTGATCGTCCTCAACGACAACGGCCGGTCGTACGCCCCGACCGTCGGCGGCCTGTCCGCGCACCTCGCCGCCCGGCGGGCCGCGGACGCCCCCGACGGACCGGCGACCGACGCGCCGACCATCTTCGAGACCCTCGGGCTGGGCTACCTCGGCCCGGTTGACGGCCACGACGTCACCGGGATCGAGGCGGCCCTGCGCGCCGCCCGCGACTCCGATCGGTCCGTGGTCGTCCACTGCGTCACCCGCAAGGGGTACGGCCACCCGCCCAGCGAGACCGACGAGGCCGACCGGCTGCACGCCGTGGGCGTGGTCGACCCGGGCACCGGGCAGCCGACCACCACGCCGGGCCGGACCTGGACGGACGCCTTCTCCGACGAACTGGTCGCCCTCGGCGGCGACTGTTCCGACCTGGTGGCGGTGTCGGCGGCCATGCTCGGCCCCACCGGCCTCACCGCGTTCGGCGCGCGTTACCCCGAACGGACCATCGACGTCGGGATCGCCGAACAGCACGCCGTCACCTCGGCGGCCGGGCTCGCCATGGGCGGCAAGCACCCGGTGGTCGCGGTGTACGCCACCTTCCTCAACCGGGCGGTCGACCAAGTGCTCCTCGACGTGGCGCTGCACCGGTTACCGGTCACGCTGGTGCTGGACCGCGCCGGGATCACCGGACCGGACGGCCCGAGCCACCACGGCATGTGGGACCTGGCCCTGCTGGGCGCGGTGCCCGGCCTGCGCGTCGCCGCGCCCCGCGACGAGACGACCCTGCGTGAGGAGCTGCGGGAGGCCGTCGCCCACCAGGACGGCCCGACCGTCCTGCGATTCCCCAAGGCCCGCGTCGGCGACGACCTTCCCGCGCTCTACCGGACCGGCGGGATCGACGTCCTGCGCACGGCCGCGGGCGCCCCGGTCCTCGTGGTCGCGGTCGGCGCGATGGCCGCGGCCGCGCTGCGCGCCGCGGACCTGCTCGCCGAGGCCGGTGTCGAGTGCACGGTCGTGGACCCACGCTGGGTCCGACCGGTCAACCCGACGCTCGCCGGCCTGGCCGCCGACCACGCCCTCGTCGTGACCGTCGAGGACGGCATCCGGGACGGGGGAGCGGGCAGCGCCATCGCGCTGGCGCTCGCCGACGAGGCGGTCGGCACGCCGGTGCGCGTGCTGGGTCTGCCGACGTCGTTCATCACCCACGGCGAACGGGGCGGTCTGCTCGCCGAGCACGGGCTCGACCCGCCCGGCATCTGCGACGCGGTCCTGCACCAGGTGTCCACCCTCCCGGCCGACCTCGCCGTGCGGGCGCGGACCCGGACACCGCAGTCGCTGACCGCGCTGCCCGGATGAGCCACCGCCGTCGACCACGCGCCCGAGAGGAAGGAGACCAGGGATGAGCCAGCAGACGGTCGTCCCCGCCGTGCACCGGCTCGCCCAGGCCCGGGCGCAGGAGAACTTCCCCGTCGCGCTGCGCGTGCTGCCCCGCCGGCACCGCCGTCACCTCGTCGCCATCTACGGGTACGCCCGCCACGTCGACGACGTCGGCGACGAACCGCTGGCACCCGGCGTCGACCGCCTCGCCGAGCTCAACCGCGTCGAGGCGGAGCTGCGCGCGCTGTACGCGGGCCGCACGGTGAGCCACCCGGTGGTCCGCGCCCTCGCGTCCACGGTGGCCGACTGCGACCTGCCCCTCGACGCGCTGGTCCGACTCGTCGAGGCCAACCGGGTCGATCAGCGCGTCACCCGCTACGAGACCTTCGCGCAGCTGGTCGACTACTGCACCCTGTCCGCCAACCCCGTCGGGGAACTGGTGCTACACGTGTTCGGGCAGGTCGGCCAGGCCCGCCGGGAACTCTCCGACCGGATCTGCACGGCGCTGCAACTCGTCGAACACCTTCAGGACGTCGCCGAGGACCACCGGCGGGGCCGGATCTACCTACCGGCGGAGGACCTGGAGCGCTTCGGGGTCGGCGAGGACGAGCTGTCCCGACCGGCCGCCAGCCGGGCCCTTCGGGAACTCGTCGCGTTCGAGGCGGAACGCGCCCGCGCCTGGCTGGACGCGGGCGCCCCGCTCGTCTCGGCGCTGCACGGCTGGGCGCGCCTGGCGGTCGGCGGCTACCTCGCCGGTGGCCGGGCCACCCTGGACGCGCTGGCCGAGGTCGACCACGACCCGCTGCGGTGGACCGTCCGCCCACGCCGTGGTCGGATGCTGCGCCGCCTCGCGTCCGCGACCGTGCGGAGCGCCGGATGACCGCGACCGTCGGCGTCGAGGCCGCCTACCGCCGGTGCGAGGACATCACCCGCAGCCAGGCCGCCAACTTCGCGTACGGCATCCGGCTGCTGCCCGGCCCCAAGCGCCGCGCCCTCTCGGCCATCTACGCGGCGGCGCGGCGCGTCGACGACATCGGCGACGGGGACCTGCCGGCGACGGAGAAGCTCATCCGGCTGGACGAGACCCGCGCGGCGCTGCACCGGCTGCCCGCCGAGAGCGGCGGCGACCCGGTCCTCACCGCCCTCGGGCACGCGGCGACTCGGATGCCCATCCCGCTGGACGCCTTCGACGAACTGATCGACGGCTGCGCGGCCGACGTCACCGGCCGGCACTACGCCACCTTCGACGACCTGCACTGGTACTGCCGCTGCGTCGCCGGCTCCATCGGCCGGCTCTCCCTCGGCGTCTTCGGCTCCGCCGACCCCGCCACGGCGGCCCCCCTCGCCGACGCGCTCGGCGTGGCGCTGCAACTGACCAACATCCTGCGCGACCTCGTCGAGGACCGCGCCGACGGGCGGGTCTACCTGCCGGCCGACGACCTGGCCCGGTTCGGGTGCACGCTGGAGCTGGGCGGCGCCGGCTTCACCGACCCACCCGACCGGCTGCGCGAGCTGATCCGCTTCGAGGCCGCCCGGGCGGCCCGCTGGTACGACACCGGCCTGCGGCTGCTGCCGCTGCTGGACCGCCGCAGCGCCGCCTGCACGGCCGCCATGGCCGGCATCTACCGTCGCCTGCTGACCCGGATCGCGGCCGACCCCCTCGCCGTCACCCGCAGCCGCGTGTCCCTGCCCGGCCGGGAGAAGGCCTGGGTCGCCGCGCGCGCACTCGTCGGACGTTCCGCATGACCGGGCCCATCGGGACGCCGCGCGGCGGCGGTATCTGCGTGATCGGCGGCGGCCTGGCCGGCATCACCGCGGCGATCCGCCTCGCCGACCTCGGCCACCCGGTGACGCTGCTGGAGAGCCGGCCGGAACTGGGCGGCGCCACCTACTCGTTCCGCCGTGACGGGCTGACCGTGGACACCGGCCAGCACGTCTTCCTGCGCTGCTACCAGGCGTACCGGGGGCTGCTCGACCGGCTCGGCACCACCGCCGGGACGGACCTCCAGCCCCGGTTCGCGGTGCCGGTGCTGTTGCCCGGACGGCCACCGCACCTGCTCGCCCGCCGCCGGCTGCCCGCCCCGGCCCACCTGCTGCCCGCGTTGGCCGGTTACCGGCTGCTCAACCCCGTCGAGCGGTTCGCCGCCGCCCGCGCCTGCGCCGCCCTGCGGCACGTCGACCCGGACGCGCCGCCCACCGATCAACTCGCCTTCGGCGACTGGCTCACCGCGCACGGGCAGAGCCGGCGTGCGCAGCACCGGCTCTGGGACCTGATCACCGTGGCGGCGCTGAACCTGCCCAGTTCGCGGGCGTCCCTGGCGCTGGCCGCCCGGGTCTTCCGCACCGGCCTCCTCGAATCCGCCGACGCCGGCGACATCGGCCGTCCCCTGGTGCCCCTGGTGGACCTGCACGCCGTGGCCGCCCGGCGGGTCCTGGACCGGCTCGGGGCCCGGGTCCACCTGCGTACCCGGGTGCGTGGCATCCACCCCGAGGCCACCGGGTACCGCGTCGCCGTGGACGGTGGCGAGATCGCCGCCGACGCGGTCGTACTGGCCGTGCCGCACCACGTCGCGGCCACCCTGGTCCCACCGGCCGCCGCGCCCGACGCAGGCGAGTGGCACCGGCTCGGGGCCGCGCCGATCGTCAACGTGCACCTGCGCTACGCCCGCCGGGTCACCCGCCTCACCATGGCCGCCGCCGTGGAGTCCCCGGCACAGTGGATCTTCGACCGGTCGGCGCCGGACGCCGGCGACGAGCAGCACCTCGTGGTGTCGCTGTCGGCCGCCGACGCCGAGATCGACCGCCCGGCCGCCGAACTGGTGGACACCCAGCGCCGGGCGCTCGCCGAGCTGTTCCCGGCCGCCCGGCACACCCCGGTACGCGACGCGTTCGTGAGCCGGGAACCCCGGGCGACCTTCCGGCAGGCTCCCGGCACCCGGGCGTACCGGCCGGCTCCGACCACTCGCCTGCCCGGGCTGGTACTGGCCGGCGCTTGGACCGACACCGGATGGCCGGACACGATGGAGGGCGCGGTGCGCAGCGGCCGGCAGGCCGCCGACATCCTCGCCCGGCAACTCGTGTCCCGGCCCCGACACCACACGGAGGCCGCACGATGACCGTTGTACGCAGCCGCAGCAGCGACCAGATCCAGACGTACGTCGAGCCGGCCATCCGGGCGTTGCTGGACCGTCTGGACGCGGGGAACCGGCTGGTCGCGGGCTACCAGCTCGGCTACTGGGACGCCGACGGGACGCCCGCCGCCAGCCAGGGCAAGGGTCTGCGCCCCGCCCTGGCGCTGCTGTCGGCCCGCGCCGCGGGTGCCGCGCCCGCGCACGGGGTGCCCGCCGCCGCGGCGGTCGAGCTGGCGCACAACTTCTCGCTGCTGCACGACGACGTGATGGACGGCGACACCGAGCGTCGGCACCGGCCCACCGCGTGGACGGTGTTCGGCGTCGGACCGGCCATCCTCGCCGGCGACGCCCTCATCGGGCTCGCGTACGAGGCGCTCATCGAGGCGCCCGGCGGCGGCGCGGCAACCCAGCGGCTCGCCCGGGACGTACGGGCGTTGATGGCCGGGCAGATGGCCGACCTGAGCTTCGAACGGCGCGACGACGTCACCCTCGACGAGTGCCTCACCATGGTCGGTGACAAGACCGCCGCCCTGCTGGCCGGCTCGTGCGCGCTGGGGGCGCTGCTCTGCGGTGCGCCCACCGCCCTGGTCGACGGGCTGTCCCGGTTCGGCTTCCACCTGGGGCTGGCCTTCCAACTCGTCGACGACGTGCTCGGCATCTGGGGCGACCCGCGGCGCACCGGCAAGCCGGTCGGGTCGGACCTGCGGGCCCGCAAGCGCAGCATCCCCGTCGTCCGGGCCCTCGCCGAGGGCGACGCCGCCGCCGCGGCCCTGGCCGAGCTCTACCGCTCACCGGCCCCGCTCACCGACGAGGACGTGGTGCGCGCCAGCGGACTGGTCGAGGCGACCGGGGCCCGCGAGTGGACGTCCCAGCGCGCCTGGCAGGAGACCGAGCGGGCGCGGGCCGAGCTGGACGCGCTGGACCTGCCGGACGACGTGCGCGGCGAACTCTCCGACGTGGCCGACTTCATCACCGGGCGGGACCACTGATGACCGAGCTGCTGTCCTCCCAGACCACCACGCCCACCGGCGCGGACCGGGCCGCCGGCACGCCCGCGGCCGACGCCTCCTGGGCCGCCCTGCGGCGCGCCCGGGACCACCTGCTCGACCTGCAGGACGAGGCCGGTTGGTGGAAGGGCGAGCTGGCCACCAACGTGACCATGGACGCCGAGGACCTGATGCTGCGGCAGTTCCTCGGCATCCGCACCGCCGAGCAGACCGAGGAGACCGCCCGCTGGATCCGCTCCCAGCAGCGCGCGGACGGCTCGTGGGCCACCTTCCACGGCGGGCCGGGCGACCTCTCCACCACCATCGAGGCGTACCTGGCGCTGCGGCTGGCCGGCGACGAGCTGGACGCGCCGCACATGGCGGCCGCCGCCGCGTTCGTCCGCGCCCACGGCGGGCTCGCCCGCAGTCGGGTGTTCACCCGGTTCTGGCTGGCCATGTTCGGCGAGTGGCCGTGGTCGCGGCTGCCCGCCGTGCCGCCGGAGCTGGTGCTGTTCCCGTCGTGGATGCCCTTCAACGTCTACGACTTCGCCTGCTGGGCGCGGCAGACCATCGTCCCGCTGTCGATCGTGCGCGCGCTGCGCCCCGTCCGTCCGCTCGGTTTCCCGATCGACGAGCTGCGGACGCCGGTCCCGCGGACCCGGCCGCCGCGGCTGGGCAGCCGTCCGGGTCTGCTGTACCGGCTGGATCGGCTGGCCAGTGGCTACGAGCGGATCGCCCGCGGGCCGGTCCGCCGGCACGCCCTGCGCCGCGCCGCCGAGTGGATCGTGGCCCGGCAGGAGGCCGACGGCTCCTGGGGCGGGATCCAGCCGCCGTGGGTGTACTCGATCATGGCGCTGCGCCTGCTCGGCTACCCGCTGGACCATCCGGTGCTGCGTGCCGGCCTGGCCGGCCTGGAACGGTTCACCGTGCGGGAGGAGACACCGCAGGGCACGGTCCGGCGGCTGGAGGCGTGCCAGTCCCCGGTGTGGGACACCGCCCTCGCCGTCATCGCGCTCTCCGACGCCGGGCTGCCCGCCGGCCACCCCGCCCTGGAACGGGCCGGCACGTGGCTGCGCGACGAGGAGATCCGTGTCCGTGGCGACTGGGCCGTGCGGCGGCCGACGACCCCGGCGGGTGGCTGGGCCTTCGAGTTCGACAACGACGGGTACGCCGACACCGACGACACCGCCGAGGTCGTCATGGCGTTGCGGCGCACCGGCGTACCGGTGGAGGCGCCGGTGCTGCGGGCCACCCGCTGGCTGCTCGGCATGCAGTGCCGCGACGGCGGTTGGGCCGCGTTCGACGCCGACAACACCCGCGCCATCCTCGGCGACCTGCCGTTCTGCGACTTCGGCGAGGTCATCGACCCGCCCAGCGCCGACGTGACCGCCCACGTCGTCGAGGCGCTGGTCGCGGAGAACTTCGGCGGGACCGTGCCGGTGCGCCGCGGCGTGCACTGGCTGCTGCGCGCCCAGGAGCCGGACGGCTCCTGGTTCGGCCGGTGGGGCGCCAACCACGTGTACGGCACCGGCGCGGTCGTGCCGGCGCTGGTGGCCGCGGGCGTACGACCGGACCACCCGTCGATCCGGCGGGCCGTGGAGTGGCTGCTGACGCACCAGAACGCCGACGGCGGTTGGGGCGAGGACCTGCGCTCCTACCAGGACCCGTCGTGGATCGGCCGGGGCGAGTCGACCGCCTCGCAGACCGCCTGGGCGCTGCTCGCGCTGCACGCCGCCGGGCACGGCGACGGCGAGGCGGCCGGCCGGGCCGTGCGCTGGCTGGTCGACACCCAGCGGCCGGACGGCGGATGGGACGAGCCGCAGTTCACCGGCACCGGCTTCCCCGGCGACTTCTACATCAACTACGGGCTCTACCGGCTGGTCTTCCCGGTCAGCGCGCTCGGCCGGATCCTCGGCGCGCGAGACAGCGCCGTCGAGGCCACCGTGCCCCAGGTGTCGGCCACGGTGACCCGGTGATCCGGCCCGCCGTGCCGGACGCCGTCGAGGCGTGGACGCTCTACGCGCCGATGCGGCCGGAGATGTCGGCGCTGCGGCGCGGGCTGGGCGGGACCGACCCGTACGGACGGCTGACGCTGTGCCGTACCGGCATCGGGCCCCGCCGTGCCCGCTCGGCCGCCGCCCGCCGCCCGGCCGGGAGCGGTCCGGTCGTGGTGGCCGGCATCGGCGGTGGGCTCGCGCCCGGGCTGGCCACCGGGGACGTCGTGGTGGCGAGCGTGGTGCGCGCCGACCCGTCGGCCCCGGACGCCCCGGCCGGTGAGATCCGCATGCCGGACGCCGCCCTGCTCGCGGCCGCGCTGCGCCGTCGCGGCCTGCGGGTCCACGTCGGTCCGGTGGTGAGCACCGACCGGCTGGTCGACGGCGTCGCCCGGGACCGGCTGGCCGCCGACGGCGCGCTCGTGGCCGACCAAGAGTCGGCCTGGCTGCTCGCCGGCTGCGCGGACCGGCCCACCGCGTGTGTCCGGGTGGTCGCCGACACGGCGGCCGGCTCGCTGTACCGGCCCGCGACCCTCGCCCGGGTCCGCGCCGCGCTGCGGGTGCTGCCGGTGGTGGCGGCCGCCCTCACCGAGTGGGCCGAGGCGGCCTCCGCCGTCCGTCAGGTGCTGCTCGCCTCGCCGCGCTCCTTCTGCGCGGGTGTGGAGCGGGCCATCGCGGTGGTGGAGCAGGCGCTGGACCGGCACGGTGCACCCGTCTACGTCCGCAAGCAGATCGTGCACAACGCCCGGGTGGTGGCGGACCTGCAGGCCCGCGGGGCCGTCTTCGTGGACGAACTCGACGAGGTGCCGGACGGCGCGCTGACCATCTTCTCCGCGCACGGCGTCTCTCCCGCCGTACGCCGGGAGGCCACCGACCGGCGGCTGCCGGTCATCGACGCCACCTGCCCGCTGGTGACGAAGGTGCACGCGGAGGCCCGCCGGTTCAGCGGCCGCGGGGACACGGTGCTGCTGATCGGGCACGAGGGCCACGAGGAGACCGAGGGCACGTTGGGCGAGGCGCCGGGACGGATCCGGCTGGTGTCCGACCCCGCCGCGGCCGAGACGGTGCAGGTCGCCGACCCGGAGCGGGTGTCCTACCTGGTGCAGACGACCCTGGCGGTGGACGAGGCGGCGGGGATCCTGGACGCCCTGCGCCGGCGCTTCCCGGCGCTGGCCGGGCCGGGGTCGGACGACATCTGCTACGCCACCACCAATCGCCAGCGGGCCATCACCGCCGTGGCCGCGCGGGCCGACCTGGTGCTGGTCGTCGGCTCCCCGAACTCCTCGAACTCGCTCCGCCTGGTGGAGGTGGCCGAGCGTGCCGGGGCCCGCGCCCACCTGGTGGACGACGTGAGCGGCATCGACCTGCGCTGGCTCGCCGGCGCCGCGACGGTGGGCGTGACCGCCGGCGCCTCCGCGCCGCCCGGGCTGGTCGACGAGGTCGTCGCCGCCCTCACCGCGCTCGGGGCGAGGGAGGTGAGCGAGCACACCGCTGCCGTGGAGGACGTGGTTTTCACCCTGCCGAAGGAGGTACGGCCGTGAGTATGCCGTTGCGTCAGAGCCTACGGGTCGCCAGTTACCTGGCCGGCCAGAAGATGCGTCGGCGCAAGCGGTTCCCGCTGCTGTTGGAGCTGGAACCGCTGTTCGCCTGCAACCTGAAGTGCGCCGGCTGCGGCAAGATCCAGCAGCCGGCGAACCTGCTGAAGCGCCGGATGCCGGTGGAGGAGGCGATCGCCGCCGTGGAGGAGTGCGGCGCGCCGATGGTCTCCATCGCGGGCGGCGAACCGCTGATGCACCCCGAGATCGACAAGATGGTCGCGGAGCTGGTGCGGCGCAAGAAGTTCGTGTTCCTCTGCACCAACGCCGTCCTGCTGCCCAAGAAGATCGACAAGTTCCGGCCGTCGCCGTACTTCGCGTTCACCGTCCACATCGACGGTCTGCGCGAGCGGCACGACGCGTCGGTGTGCAAGGACGGCGTCTTCGACGCCGCGGTGGAGGCGGTCCGTGACGCGAAGCGGCGGGGGTTCCGCGTCACCACCAACACCACCTTCTTCAACACCGACACCCCCCAGACCGTCATCGAGGTGCTCGACTACCTCAACGACGACCTCGGGGTGGACGAGATGATGCTGTCCCCGGCGTACGCCTACGAGAAGGCGCCGGACCAGGAGCACTTCCTCGGGATCACCGAGACCCGGGAGCTGTTCCGCAAGGCGTTCTCCGGTGGGCGCCGGGCCCGGTGGCGGCTCAACCACTCGCCCCTGTTCCTGGACTTCCTGGAGGGCAAGGTCGACTTTCCCTGTACGGCCTGGGCCATCCCGTCGTACTCGCTGCTGGGCTGGCAGAAGCCCTGCTACCTGATGTCCGACGGATACGCGTCCAGCTACCGGGAGTTGGTCGAGCAGACCGACTGGGACAGCTACGGCCGGGGCCGGGACCCGCGCTGCGCGAACTGCATGGCCCACTGCGGTTACGAGCCGACCGCCGTACTGGCGACCATGTCGTCGCTGCGCGAGACGATGCGGGCGGCCCGGCTCAACTAGCCGGCCGACGCGCGGGTGTCGAGGTGTGGCCGTCGCACACCCGTCCTCGACACCCGTCGTCCCCGGCGCCCACCACCGCCGCCGGGTTCAGAAGGCGGAGCGGATCGTCCCGCCGTCGACGCGGATGGTGGCGCCACTGATGTAGGCGGCATACTCGCTGCACAGGTAGGCGACGGCGCCGGCGATCTCGTCGGGCCGGCCGAAGCGCCCCACGTCGTTGGGCACCCACTCGCTCGCGGCGGCGTGCTCGATCTGCTCCCAGCTTCCCGACCAGCCGTGGGCCGGCGCGATCTCGGTGACGAGGGCGCGGACGGACTCCACGAGGATCGCCCCCGGTGACACGATGTTCGAGGTGACCCCCGTGTCCGTCAACTCCCGGGCGAGCGCCACCGCGAGGTTGTGCCGCGCGGCCAGCGTCGCGTTGTAGTGCGGCTGCACGGCCATCGGTTGCAGGCCGAGACCCCCACCGATCTGCACGACCCGTCCCCACCCGCGCTCGCGCATCCCGGGCACCAACCGCCGGATCATCCGCACTGCCGAGATGACGTTGACGTTGTAGGTGCTGGCCCAGACGTCCGGCACGGCGTCCGCCCAGGAGAGCTGGTCGTAGGCGCCGGCGTTGTTGACGAGGATGTCGACCGGCCCGTCGGCGAGGGCCGCGTCGGCGACCGCCTCCGCGCCCTCGTCCGTGGCGAGGTCACCGACCGCGACCGTGGCCGTGGCGCCACCCGCCCGGATCGCGTCGGCGACCGCTTCGGCGCGGTCGGCGCTGCGGCCGTGGACGACGACCGTGGCGCCCTCGGCCGCCAGCAGGCGGGCGATGGCCTCGCCCAGGCCGGCGCTCGACCCGGTGACCAGGGCGCGGCGCCCCGTGAGCATCAGATCCACGGCAGTCCCTCTCTGTGCGGTGGGATCGGCGACGACGGCTCATCCGAAGCGGGTGGCCAGCCGGCGGTACGTCCCGGGCAGCACTCCCCGCACCGCCACCGGAAGCCGCAGCCAGCCCGGCAGGTAGATCTCCGCCCGGTCGCGGGTGATCGCCTCGGCCACCGCGTCCGCCACCCGGTCGGGCGGCAGCGGGCGGGGACGGCGCCGCCGGTACGGCTCTCCACGACGGACGAAGAAGTCGGTGTCCACCACCCCGGGCACCAGCGTGGTCACCCCCACCGGACGGGCGGCCAGCTCCATCCGCAGGCTCTGCGCGAACGCGTCCAGGCCGGCCTTCGTGGCCGCGTAGACGGCCTCGCCGCCCACCCCCAACCGGCCCGCGATCGACCCGACGAACACCAGGTGACCGCCTCGGTGGCACATGCCGGGCAGCAGCGCCCGGGTCAGCTCGATCGGCGCCCGCAGGTTCACCGCGAGCAGCTGGTCGGCGAGCGGGTCGGCCATCCCGGCGAACGGCCCGGCCCAGCCGACGCCGGCGTTGTTGACCAACACGTCCACGCGGGTGTGTCGGGCCAGGGCCCGCTCGGCGAGGTCCCGGCCGGCGTTCGGCCGGTTCAGGTCGGACAGCAGCGTGTCGGCGCCGGTCTCCGCGGCCAGCCGGCGGAGCCGGTCGGCGTCCCGTCCGGCCGCGACGACGTGACTTCCGGCCCGGACCAGCCGGCGCACCAGCGCCGCGCCGATCCCGGACGACGCGCCGGTCACGAGCACCACCGCGCCGCTCAGGCGCACCGGGGCACTCCGGGTGGGACGGCGGCGCCCGGCACCCGCCGGTAGCCGACGCTCCCCTCGGGACCGACCACCGCCGTGCCGCCGTCGCCGCCGGCCGGGCGGCCACCGTTGCCGACGCCCACCGCGCCGACCGTTCGGTGCGGGCTCGGAGTGCCGTCGACTTCGGCGAGCAGGTCGTCGAGGCCGCCGCGCAGCGCGACGGCGAACGCCTCGCCGACGTCCGTGAGGGCCTCGTTGAGGATCAGCCCGATCTCGAAGCCGTTGCCGCGCCGCAGCACCCCGATGCCGAGGTGCACCCCGTCGGCGAGGGCGACCACCGGGGTGGCCGACCGGATCGGCGCGCCGCCGACCAGCCGCGCCTGGAACAGTGCGGGAACGTAGGAGACGACCACGTTCAGGCGGCGGCTCGTGTAGACGCGTCGGGCCAGCGCGGCGTGCACCGGCGCGGGCAGGGCGCCCATGGCCCGCATGACGAGCCCGGCGGCCTCGGCCTCACCGCTGGCCAGCGCCTCGCGCAGGGCCCGCCGGACCGCGGTGATGCGCGCGGTCGCCGGCATCGGCACCAGCGGCAGGTCGAGGGTCACCGCTCCCGTCCAGTTGCCCTGGGTGGGCGCGCGCCGTCGTGGGTCGTGGGACACCGCGAACATCGCCCGCAGCCGGTCCGGCGCGGGCGCCGGGTGCGCCGTTGCCAGCGCGCCGGCGGTGAGCGCCAGCATGAGTTCACTCGCGTGGGCGTGGCACGCGCGGGCCGCCCGCAGCACGTCCGGCGCCGGCAGCGTGGCGGTCACCAGCCGACGACGCGGCGAGGCGAGCGGACGGTTGAGCGGCGTACGCGGCGCGGAGCCCTGCGCGGCCAGCCGGGCCAGCCCTCGGATCGTGCGCCCGACCAGGCGGGCGGCCTCCCGGGTCCGGTCCAGGCCGGCCCGTTCGGGGGCGTTGCCCAACCGGGTGGCGGTCGGCCGAGCTGTCCCGCGAGGGGGCACGGCCTCCCGCGCCGCGCCGGCCGGCTCGTCCATGTCGATCAGCCGTTGCAGTACGGCGATGACGCTCAGGCCGTCGCCCAGGCTGTGGTGCATCTTGACGGCCAGCCGGGTGTGGCCGTCCGGCAGGCCGCGGACCAGCACCATCCGCCAGGGCGGGCGGTTCAGGGGCAGCGGGTCGGACCAGAACGCGTCGATCACCGCGCTCCCGTCGTCTCCGGGCCGGACGTGGACCTCGTCGATGTGCGCGGCCGCGTCGACGAAGCCGTCGACCACCCAACCCGGCCGACGCCAGCGGCCCCGGTCGACGAGGCGGCGGCGCAGGGTCGTGATCGCCGGCAACCGCCCGGCCAGCAGGCGGGTCAGCTCGGCCCCGGTCAACGGCCCGCCGTCGGGGCGCGGGCCGAGCTCCAGGACCGTACCGATCTGCTGGGCCTCCGACGGGGTCTGGACGTGCCGGAAGAACGCGTCCTGCGCGCGCAGCGGCCAGCTCGCCTGGCCGCGGCCGCCGCGGCGCCGGAGGCGGCTCGCGGCCGACCCCGCCCGCTGACCGTCGGGCCCGCCACGACCGCCGCCGCCCCCGCCGTACGGCCCGGTGGGGCCGCCGTCGGGCTGTCGGGACCGGGCGACCGCGGGCAGGCCGAGATCCGGCAGCCACGCCTCGGACGGCGCCAACACCGGCCGGGCCGGTTGGCGCAGCCGGGTGCGGACCCCGGACACCAGCGTCTGCGGGGTGTGTGCCGTCTCGGCCAGCCCCGCGGCGGCCATCAACGCCGCGTTGGCCGCCCCGTGCGCGGCGATCGGCCGGTACATCACGATCGGCGTGCCGGTGGCCAGGGCCTCCAGGGCGGTCGCCCCGCCGGCGTTGGTCACCAGCAGGCGGGCGGCCCGCAGCAGCGTGGGCATGTCGTCGACCCAGCCCCGCACCAGCAGGCGCCCCGGCGGCACCTCCAGGGCCGCCAACCGCTCGGCCAGCCGCTCGTTGCGGCCGCACACGGCGACCACCTGCACGTCGTCGCCGATGTCGACCAGCGCCCGGATCGCCTCCTCCACCGAGCCGAAGCCGTAGGAGCCGCAGGCCACGACCACCGCCGATCGTTCCGGGTCGAGGTCGCAGCGCCGTGCCGCCTCCACCCGGTCACCGGGGTGGAACGTCTCGAGCACCGGCGGGGCGCAGACCCCCAGCGGCGCGCCGGCGGCGGCGACCGCGGCCACGGGCAGCGCCGCGGGGTGGACCACCACGTTGAGGTCCAGGTCGGAGTACACCCAGAACGGGTGCGGCGCGAAGTCGGAGACCCAGGCGCCGACCGGCACGCCGAGCCCGCGGCGGCGGCGCAGCCAGGCCAGGCCGGCGCTGCCCAGCGGGTACGTCGAGACGATGAGATCCGGGTCGAACGCCTCGATCACGGGCGCGAGCCGGCGGCCCGCCCAGGCCCCGGTGAACCACTTCGCGGCGACCGCGAACCAGCGGTGGCGCCAGAGCGAGGCCCAGAAGAACTCGTACAGCCAGGGCGTCATCCCGACGTTCGTGACGTACGTCCGTCGGAACCCCCGACCGACGCCCGGCCCCATCACCTCCAGGGTGTCCACCCAGCCGACCCGGCTGCCCGGCCACAGGGCGTGGACCCGCTCCTCCAACGCACGACCGGTCGCGTCGTGCCCGCCGCCGATGTCGGCGGAGACCACCAGGACCCGCCGGGCGACCGGTTCGCCGTAGTCCGGCTGACCCGGCGCGCTCACGGGTCACCCACCCGGTTCGACCCGCCGGTGGCATACCCGCCCACAGGTGGGTATGCCCAGGTGCCCTCGCCGGCCGCGTCCGGCGCCGACGACACCGGGATCCTGACATGGCTGTGGGCTTCTTTCTGGCGATCGGCGCCGCGTTGTGCAGCGCCAGTGCCGCCATCCTGCAGTCGATCGGGGTGCGCCGGTTGTCCGCGACCGCGCACCTGGACCCGCGGCTTCTGCTGCGGCTGGTGCGCAACGGCCCGTACGCCACGGGCCTGGCACTCGACGGCGCGTCGTCGCTGTTGACGTTCACCGCGCTGCGGATGCTCCCGATCTTCGCGGTGCAGGCCGTCGGAGCGGCGAACCTCGGCATGGTGGCGCTCATCGCGATGATCGTGCTGCGGGTCCGGCTCACGGCGCTGGACTGGACGGCTATCGCGGGCGTGATCGCGGGCCTGGTGCTGCTGGTGCTCTCCGCCGAGGCCGGGCCACCGGGCGAGGTGCCGGTCAGCGCCGGCTGGTGGCTGCTCGGCGTGGTCGTCGCGGTGGCCGTCGGCGCGTACCTCGGCAGTCCCCGGATGTGTGGTCCGGCGATCCCCGGCGTCATGGCCGGCCTGTCGTTCGGGTCCGCGGCGCTCGGTGCCCGGCTGCTCGCCCGGGCCGACAGCGCCAGCGCGCTGTTCGGCAATCCCGCCACGTACGCCGTGGTGCTCGCCGGTCTGACCGGTGTGCTGCTCTACGCGGCCGCGCTGCAGAGAGGCTCGGTGACGGTCGCCTCGGCGTCGTCCATCGTCGGGCAGACCGTGGCGCCGGCGGTCACCGGTTGGCTGCTGCTCGGCGACCGTGTCCGGCCCGGGTTCACGCCGATCGCGGTCCTCGGCTTCGCCCTCGCGGTCGCCGGCGCGGTCGCCCTCGCCCGACACGCCCAGCCGCAGGTGCAGGAGGAGTGCCGCCCGGAGATGCCCGGGCCGTGCGGGGGCGATCGCTGACATGTCGGCTGCTCCCAGGCGGTGCGTGGCGGTGGGGGACGAGAAGCCCCATCGGACAATCATCAGCCTAATGACCAATATGCGTGTTCCTGGGGTGATTGCCGGCAGTGCCGGAGACGGCGGCCGTTCCGGTTGTCGCCCCGGCGCGGGAGCCACCCGTTTAAGCCAGATCCGGTGGGGAAGCCGCGACCGGACCATCCGCTCGTCCCAGCCCGGCGCACCCGCCGGAGGGCAGCAGGCGCGAACGACGACGGTGAGGGGGAGTCAGGTGACCGGTCCGGTTGACGCGCGGTGAGCGACACGGGAGATCTGGTTGCCGGCGTGCCCATCGCCTTGGCCGCCGCTGCCGCGTTCGCCGCCTCGGGAGTGCTCCAGTTCCGTGCCGGGAAGCAGGTGCCCGAGGAACAGCCCGGGCGGCCGACGCTGCTGGTGCGACTGATCCGCATCCGCGGGTGGCGCTGGTCGGTGGTGTTCGCCGCGTTGGCGTTCGCGCTCCAGGTCGCGGCACTGAGCCTCATCCCACTGATCCTGGTGCAGCCCCTGCTGGTGACCGGGCTCGTCTGGTACGTGCTGCTGTTCGCGGCGTTCGCGCACGACCGGCCCGACCGCACCATCCTGGTCGAGTCCACCCTGTGTCTGTTCGGGCTCGCCGCGTTCCTGGTGATCGCCGAGCCGGGCCGCGGCCAGGGGCGGGGACTGGAGTCGTTCTGGTCGGCCTTCCTTCTCGGCGTCGCCGTCGTCGCGTCGGTCGGGGCCTGCGTGCTGTCGGCGGTGAAGCTCCAACGGAAGTGGCGCCCGATGCCGCTCGCCATCGCCGCCGGTATCTGTTACGGCGTCACGGCGGGTCTGATCAGCAGCCTCGCGTTCCACCTGCACGGCAGCCCGCTCGGGGTCTTCACCCAGTGGCAGACGTACGCCATCGCGGTGCTCGGCCCGTTCGGTGTGCTGCTGAGCCAGAACGCGTACCAGGCCGGGCCGATGGGTGCGCCCGCCCTGGCGGCCATCACCGTCACCGACCCGCTGGTCGCCATCGCGGTCGGGTTGATCTGGCTGGACGAGTCGATCCGGGTCGGCCCGGTGCCGGTCACCGGTGAGGTGTTCGCCATCCTCGTCGTGGTGCTGGCGGTCTTCCTGCTCGCCAGACGGGCACCCCATGTGAAGGGCGGGTGACGGGCCGGCCGGAGGCCCGCCGCGAACGGGCCGCCGACCGTCGCGTCCGGTCTCAGTCGAGCTGGGTGACCCGGCCGGTGTCGAGGTCGTAGCGGGCGCCGACGACGCGCAGCGCCCCCTCGTGCACCTTCTCGGCGATGATCGGGCTACGGGCGAGCAGCGAGCGGACCTGAGCCCGGACGTTCGCCCGCACGGCGTTCTCGACCGGATCGCCGGGTAGGTGGAGCACCGGCTCCACCACCGGGCGGAGGCTGTCGACGATGGTGCCGATGTGGCCAGGGGCGGTGCCGCCGCCGCGGATCGCGTCGATCGTGGCGGAGATCGCGCCGCACCGCTCGTGGCCGAGGACGACGACCAGCGGGCTGCCGAACTCCTCCACCGCGAACTCGACGCTGCCGAGCAGCAGGTCGTCGACGATGTTGCCGGCGACCCGGTTGTCGAACAGGTCGCCCAGCCCCTGGTCGAAGAGCAGCTCCGGGGGGACCCGGGAGTCGGCGCAGCCGATGGTCACCGCGAACGGGTGCTGGGCGGCGGCCAGCTCGTGCAGGTCGGCGAGGCTCTGGTGCGGGTGGCGGCTGTGTCCGGTGACGAACCGGTGGTTGCCCCGCAGCAGGCGGCGCAGCGCCTCGGCGGGGGTGACCGGCGCGGGCTCCGCCGGTGCGGCGACGGCGGGTCGCGCGGCGGCGGTCGCCCCGACGGCGACGACGGCGGCGCCGCCGGCGAGCAGGGTGCGGCGGGACAGAGACGGACGCGTCACGATGATCTCCTGTGGTGAGGCGGTCGGCCTATTTCCTACCATCGATGGCCGACCGTCCAGTGTGGTGCGGGACACCATCGGCCCCCTCGGTCGGGTTTTCGACCCGCGATCCGGGGGCGGCGGGCTACCGTCGGGCTGGTGAGCGCCGACGTGCCCGCAGACCGCCCGGCGCCGGCCGTCGTGCAGCTGCTCGCCTCGCCCGTCCACCGTTACGTGGGCCGCCCGGCGGACGGCCCGGCGCCGGCGCCGCCCGGTGAGCTGGTCGAGGAGATCCAGCTCCGGGCCGGCCTCGGGATCGTCGGCGACCGGTACTTCGGCCGGCCGGCGCACCGGGAGGCGAGCGTGACGGTGATCGCCCAGGAGTCCCTGCCGGCGGGCGCCGACCTGCGGCAGGTACGGCGCAACGTGCTCACCGTCGGCATTCCGGTGGACGAGCTGGTCGGTTCGGTGCTGGTCCTGGACACCGGTGGCGGACCGGTCCGGTTGCGGGTCAACCGCCCGGCGAACCCCTGTGCCTGGATGGACGTGGCGATCGGCCCGGGCGCGTGGAAGGCGCTGCGCCGCCGGGGCGGGGTGCGCTGCACCCCGCTCACCGACGGCGTCCTGCGGGTCGGCCCCGTCCGCGTGGAGGTCGAGGAGCCGGGGCCGGGTCAGCGACCCTGAAGTGCCCGGACGTTGTCGCCGAACGTCCAGCCCTTGCTGCCGTCCCAGTTCAGCGACCAGGTCATCAGCCCTTTGAGGCCACCGCCGTAGGTGTTCCACGCCTGCGCCACCGAGGCGGGCGGCAGGTGGCCGCCGCCGGCTCCCGGCTGCGCCGGCAGGCCCGGGACCTGCTTGTCGTACGGGACGCGGATGGTGGTGCCCTGCACGACGAGCCCGGCGTTGAGGCAGTCGGTCTGCTTCGTGAAGCCCTGCACGGTGCCGGCGGGGTAGGAGTCACCGGCGCAGCCGTACATGCTGCCGTTGTAGTACTGCATGTTGAGCCACCAGAGCCGGCCGTTGTCGGCGTACCGCTTGATGATCGGCAGGTACGCGCCCCAGATCGACCCGTAGGTCACGCTGCCGCCGGTCACGTACGCGGTCTCCGGCGCCATGGTGAGGCCGAACCCGGCCGGCATCTGCGCGAGCACCCCGTCGATGATGCGGATGAGGTTGGCCTGCGAGGTGGAGAGCTGGGTGATGGTGCCGCTGCCGGTGAGGCCGGTCTCGATGTCGATGTCGATGCCGTCGAAGTTGTACCGCTGGAGGATCGGCACGACGGTGGCGACGAACCGGTCGGCGACCGCGGCCGAACTGAGGTCGATGCCGGCGGTCGCGCCGCCGATCGACAGCAGGAGGGTCAGGCCGGCGGCCTTGGCCTGGCACATCTCGGCGGGCGTCGGCACCTTCACCGTGGCGTCCATCCCGTCCTCCCAGAGCACCGTGCCGTCGGCTCGGATCACCGGGAACGCCGCGTTGATCACGTTGTAGCCGTGCGTGCGGATCCGGGAGTCGGTGATCGGGATCCAGCCCAGCGGCGGGTGGACGCCGTTGGCGGCGCCGTCCCAGTTCTCCCAGTAGCCCTGGAGCACCTTGCCGGCCGGCTTCGGCTTGAGCGGGCAGGTGGAGCCCGGCGGTGTGGTCGTGGGGGGCGGGGTGGTCGGCGTGGGGGTGGGCGTGGGCGTCCGGGTCGGCGTGGGCGTCGGGGTGGGGGTGCCACCCGTGCAGGCCCCGAGATCGGTCCAGAGGGCGGGGGTCGCCGCCGGGTTCCAGCCGGCGCCGGCCGGCGGCGTGTGCGTCACCAACGCCTGGTAGGTGCGGCCGGCGTAGGTGACCCGGGTGCCGGCCGGATAGCTGACGCCCTCGGCCCACGCGGGCGCAGTGCAGGCCGCGAGGGCGGTGACCCCTCCGGTGGTGGTGGCGAACCCGGCGGTGGTCGGCAGGGCCGCGCCCACGAGGGCCACCGCCACGCCGGCGAGCAGGGCGTACGTCCGACGTCGAAGTCGCATGGCATGCCTCCTCATCGATGCGTCGGAGGCTATCAATTAACTTTGTTTAATGTAAGAGCCGGACGACCGGGCGTCGGTGCGGTGCCGGTCACTGGGCGACCCGGTCGACGGCCTGCCACACTTTCCGACATGCAGTTCACCGTGACAGACGTGCCCGAGCGGGAGCGCTTCGAGGCCCGGGACGAGTCGGGCGCGCTCGCCGGGATCGTCACCTACCAGTTGACCGGCGCGATCATCGCCTACACCCACACCGAGGTCGACCCCGAGTTCGAGGGTCGGGGCGTCGGGTCGACCCTGGCCCGGGCGGTGCTGGACGACGCGCGGGCCAAGGGCCGCACGGTGGTGCCGATCTGCCCGTTCATCGCCGGCTGGCTCGACAAGCACCCCGGGTACGAGGACATCGTGGTCCGCAGCACCCGCAAGGTGAAGTAGCACCCGCCGACCGTCGACCACCGTCGATCAGGTCGGATGGCGGGCATGGATTCGGACGTACGACGGTATCTGGCGGACCTGGTGGAGGTCGCCCGGTCGGTGCTGGGCGACAACCTGGTCGGCGCCTACGCCGCCGGCTCGGTCGGTCTCGGCGCCTACCAGCCCGGCCGCAGCGACGTCGACGTGGCGTTGCTCTGCGCCGACCCGCTGCCCACCGACGCCAAGCGTGACCTGGTCGCCGGCCTGCGGCACGAGGCGTTGCCCTGTCCGGCCCGGGGGCTGGAACTCGTCACCTACCGCCGCGCGGTCGCCGCCTCGGGCACACCGGAACCCGGCTTCGAGGTCGAGCTCAACACCGGCGCGCGGATGCCGTTCCGGGCCACCTACGCGCCGGGCGACCGACCGGCCGCCGACGGCCACTTCTGGTACGCCCTGGACCGCAGCATCCTGCACGAGCACGGCCACGCGCTGCTCGGCCCGCCGGCCGCCGAGGTCTTCGCCGACCTGGCCCCGGCCGACCTGCGCCGCCTCCTGATCGACGCGCTGAGCTGGTGGCTCGCCCTGCCCACCCCGCCCGGTGCCGAGCCGGCGCCCGGCGCCGAGGACGCCGTCCTCGGGGCCTGCCGGTCTCTCGTCCGCGTCCGCCACGGGCGGTGGCTGGCCAAGACCGACGCCGGTCGGCGCCTGCTGACGGAGGGGCACCCCGGCGCGCCGGTGATCGAACGGTCGATCGCCGCCCGGCTCGGTGGCCCGCCGCCGAGCGGCCCGCAGGCACGCGCCTTCCAGCGGCAGGTCCTCGACGCCATCAGCGGCGGGGCCTGAGCCGGCCGCCGGGGCGTCCCGCCCCGCGGCTGGTCACCCCACCGAGATCCGGACCGGCTCGCCGTCGGGCGCGCCCGGCAGGCGGACGACCGCCCGCCCGTCCGTGACCCGGACGGTGCCCCGACTCGCGGTGACCGGCCGGTCGGTGCGCAGCACCACCTCGTCGTCGCCCTGGGTCGGGCGCAGCAGCACCGTGTCGCCGTCCCGGGAGATCAGCTCGCAGGTCGTCTCGACCAGCGTGGCGGCGCCGACGGAGACGCCGAACGGCAGGATCAGCCCGGTGCGCGCGGGCACCCGCAGGCGACGGCCGGCCAGCAGCGGGACGCCCTGCCAGCCGAGCGTGACGGTGACCGCCGAGGGCGCGACGTTGATCAGGTGCAGCAGGCGCTGCCCGGCCCGGTCCACCGTGGAGGTGAGCACCAGGCCCGGGTTGTCGGCGTCCGGGGACAGCCGGGGGCGCACCCCGAGCCGCGCCATCGCCGCGCGCCAGAAGTCCAGGTCACAGGGTACGTCGGCGGCGACCACCAGGGCCCGCCCGGCGCCGACCGTGACCTCCACGGCGCACGGCTGGCCGGAGCCGACCTCGGTGAGCACCGGCTCGGCGCCCGCGCCGGCCAGCCGCTGGGCGTAGCCGACCCGGGCCTCGGCCGGGCCGGCCGCCCAGCGCTGCCCGACCACGGACGGGAAGTAGTGCGGCCCGCCCTCGACCCGGCCGGTGCCGGTGAGCCCGAGGGCGTCGGCGAGGAGCGTGCACGGGGTGCCGTCGTGGTCCCGCTCCGGCAGCACCCCGTGCAGCAGCAGGCCGCCGCCGCGCCGCAGGTGCGCGACCAGCCGTCGCTGCACGTCCCGGCCGAGCGTGGCGGCGCTGGCGAGCGCGATCACCGGCGGGGTGGTGGCCGGGTCGGCCGACGAGAGGTCGACGGCGGGGAACGAGAAGCCGGCCAGCAGCAGCGCCCGGGCCAGCACGTCGCGCGGGCCCATGCCGCGGAAGCGCTCCAGGTCGGCGACCTGCTCGGCGCGGGACGCCGAGCCCGGGTGCCGGTACTCGGTCAGGTAGTGGTCCGGCACGAAGCCGAGCGCCAGCCCGTCGTCCTCCTCGTCGGAGTCGGCCAGCAGGTCGGCGACCCCGCGGACGGCGTGCAGCGCTCGCCGGGCCGCGTCGAAGGTCGGGTTGAGTCGCCCCTCCGGGTCGACGGGGGCGGCGAAGCCGTGCCGCTCGCCGGTGAACGCGATCCGGTCGTTGCCGTCGCCGACCGGCTCGGCCAGGGGCGGGTTGTAGCCGCCGGCGAAGAGGTACAGGTTGAGCAGCCGGTTGCCCTGGGCCACGCAGAGCCGGGCCTTCAGCTCGACCGCCTCCGGTGGGTAGAGGGTGGACAGGTCCTGGCCGTAGTCGCCGTTGCCCGCCTCGAACTCCAGCGAGGTCAGCGGCTGGTCGGCATCGTGCACCGCGGCCAGGAACGCGTTGCCGACGTAGAGGTCGGCGACGTTCGTGACGGTCAGGTCGCCGAGGTAGTAGTCGGACCCGGAGGTGAGCTGCGGCTGCCCGCGGTAGGCCTCGAAGAGCTGGCTGATGCCGATCGGGAAGGTCCGGCCGCGACCGCCGCCGGTGCCGTGCACGTTGACCAGGAACGGCACGCCGGTCACGCCGTGCCGCTCGGCGGAGTCGCGCAGTGCCGCCACGTACCGCCGGTAGCGGTCCCGCATGTAGCGGCCGAGGTCGTCGTGCACGGCGAGGGAGCGCGGCTCGGCCGGTGTGCGCAGCGCCGCCGCCCAGGCCACCGGGTCGCCGGGGTCGGCGCCGATCCGGTCGGCCGCGCCGTCCTTGCCGTACCGGTCGACGGCCCAGCGCCGCAGGTCCTCGCAGAGGCCGTCGGTGAGGTCGGGGGAGTTGGTCACCCAGGAGAGCATCCCGATCTCGTTGTCCAGCTGGACGGCGATCACCGGCCCGCCCCGGTCGGCGAGCCGTTCGGCGATCACCGGCATGACCTGGGCGTACCAGCCGTCGGTGGCGGCCAGGAACTCCGGGGCCAGGTAGTCGATGGTGCGGGTCTCGACGGTTCGACCGTCCCAGGTGGTCGGCAGCAGGTGCGGGTGCTCGTCGTACACCCGGTAGGGGATGCCCTCGTTCTTGACCTCGGCCATGATGAACGGTCCGGGTCGGACCACCGCGTACAGCCCGCGCTCGTGGGCGAGGTCCAGGAACCCGGCCAGGTCCCGCTGCTCGTGGGTGCGTCCGGTGAGGTCCACGTCGCCGTTCGGCAGCTCGTGCCACAGCCAGGGCACGTAGGTCGCGACCGTGTCGCCGCCGCACTCGCGGAGCCGGTCCAGCCGGTCCGCCCACTGGGCGCGGGGCAGCCGGAAGTAGTGCACCTCCCCGGCCAGCAGCAGGCGGGGGCGGCCGTCGACGACGATCCTGCGGTCGTGGAGAAGAACTCGCGACATGCGGTCTG
Organism: Micromonospora krabiensis; assembly: GCF_900091425.1. Taxonomy (GTDB): domain Bacteria; phylum Actinomycetota; class Actinomycetes; order Mycobacteriales; family Micromonosporaceae; genus Micromonospora; species Micromonospora krabiensis. Next base: position 1,656,912 of record NZ_LT598496.1, on the reverse strand, counting down.
ACTCTTCCTCTCGGCGGATCTTCAGGCGGCCCCTCTTGTGATCTCGCGGGCGCCTGCTTATGGTGCCTGAAACCGGTTTCTGTTAACCGCACGTTACGGATCGAGGGGGCCATGGGCAATAGTCGGGTCACGGTTCGGGAGATCGCCCGGCTGGCCGGCGTCTCGGTCGCCACGGTGTCCCGGGTCTCCAACGGCACCGGTCAGGTGTCCGAGGAGATGCGCCGCCGCGTCCTCGAGGCCATCGAGAAGCACGGCTACCGTCCGGACCACCTCGGGCGGGCGCTCGCGGCCCGCCGGCACGGTGCCCTCGGTCTGGTCTTCCCGGGCCTGTCCGGCCCGTACTTCACCGAGTTGATCCAGGGCTTCGAGTCGGAGGCCGTGCCGGCCCGGGCCAGCGTGCACATTCTCTGCACCCACCTGCGCGAGGACTCCGACGACCAGGTCCTGGAGATGGCCCGGCGGGTCGACGGTGTCGCCGTCATCGGCGGCACCATCTCCGAGCCGGCGCTGCTCCGGCTCGCCGAGCTGGTCCCGGTCGTCGTGCTGGCCGGCCGGGGTCCGGAGACCGTGCCCTCGGTCAGCGTCGACAACGCCCCGGCCATGACCCGCCTGACCCGGCACCTGCTCGTCGACCACGGCCTGCGCCGACTGGTCTTCGTCGGCAGCCCCGACGGATCCCCCGACGTCAGCGAACGGTGGGCCGGCTTCCTGGCGGCGCACCGGGAGTCGGGCGTCACCCCGCCCGCCGAGCCGGTCCGGGTCGCCATGCAGCAACCGGACGGCGTGCTCGCCGCCGAGCAGTTGTTCCGCGACCCGACGACCGCGCCGGACGCCGTCGTGTGCGCCAACGACGAGATCGCGCTCGGCGCTCTCGTCGGCGCCCTCGGCCGGGGCCTGCGCGTGCCGGAGGACGTCGTCATCACCGGCTTCGACGACGCGCCCATGGCCGCCCTCGTCACACCCCCGCTCACCACCGTGCGGCAGCCCGTCCGAGACCTGGCCGCGGAGGCCGCCCGGCTGATCCTCTCCGCCGTCGACGCCCCCGGCGGCCCGGCCCCCGACAGCATCGTCCTCCCCACCGAGTTCGTCGTGCGCCGCAGCTGCGGCTGCGCGACGGAACCCCCCACTGGAGGTACCGGCAAGTGAAACGATGGAAGCTCACCCGGATCGTCGCGGCAGCCGCCGCCGTCGCCCTCGCGGCCAGCGGCTGTACCGGCACCGAACAGCAGTCCGGCCCCGGCACCGACGGCCGCGTCGCCTACCTCGACTACGGCGACTTCGGCGGCGGCAGCAACCCGCAGGCCAACTACAACCCCTACCTGGACGCCAGCCGGCTCGGCGCCACCGAGTACCTCTTCGAACAGCTGGTCGCCTACGACAACTACGGCTGTCAGGCCAAGCCGTGGCTCGCCACCGAGTGGAGCTGGACCGACCCGCAGACGTTGGTCTGGAAGCTGCGCGACGGTGTCACGTGGAACGACGGCAAGCCGTTCACCGCCGACGACGTCACCTTCACGTACGACATGCTGAAGCAGCACAAGGCGCTGGACGTCAAGGGCATCTGGCGTTACCTGAGTGCCGTCGAGACGACCGACCCGCGCACCGTCACCATGCGCTTCACCCAGCCCGGCGCGGCGGCGTTCACCCTGTTCAGCGAGATCAAGATCGTCCCGAAACACGTCTGGTCCACCGTGTCCGACCCGGTGACCTTCACCAACGCCGACAAGCCGGTCGGCACCGGTCCGTTCACCGTCAAGGCGTTCAACCCCCAGCAGCTGACCCTCGGCCGCAACGCCGACTACTGGCAGGCCGACAAGGTCAAGGTCGACGAGCTGCGGTTCCACAAGGCCGACGGCGGCGGGCAGATCGACCAGCTCAAGCTCAGCCGTGGCGAGTACGACACCAACGCGATGTTCGTGCCGGACATCAAGAAGGCGTACGTCGACCGGGACCCCGAGCACAACAAGTACTGGTACCCCTCGGGTGGCTCGATCAGCGTCTACATGAACCTCACCAAGGCGCCGTTCGACGACACCGCCTTCCGCCGGGCCCTCGTGCCCGCCTTCAACCGGCAGGAGATCGTCGACAAGGCGCAGCTCGGTTACGTCAAGCCGGCCAGCCAGACCGGTCTCGTGGTGCCCGGGCAGGCGACCTGGCTGCCCCCGGACATCCCCAACCAGGGCATCGTCGCGTACGACCAGGCCAAGGCCGACGCCGACCTGACCGCCGCCGGCTACCCGCGCAACGGCGACGGCAAGCGCGCCGGCAAGGACGGCAAACCCATCGCGTTCAGCTTCCGGGTGCCCGGCTCCTGGACCGACTGGGTCCAGGCCCAACGGATCATCGTGGCCAACCTGACCGCGCTCGGCTTCACCGTCCGGGCCGAGACGCCGACCCCCGAGGCGTACGAGAACGACCGGGCGATCGGCAACTACGACATGCTGCTCGGCGTGCACGGCGGAAGCTGCAACATGTTCCGCAACTTCCAGGAGCCGCTGGCCAGCGACCAGTCCGCGCCGATCGGCAAGAAGGCGGTCAGCAACTTCGTCCGGTGGAACGACCCCCGCACCGACCAGCTGATCGACACCCTGCGCACCGCGACCGACGAGGCCGCCCAGAAGGCCGCCGTCGCCGACCTGGCCAAGGTCATGACCGACCAGGTGCCGGTCATCCCGCTCTGGTACGGCGCCAAGTGGTTCCAGTACCGCACCGCCAAGGCGACCGGTTGGCCGAACGAGGAGAACCCGTACGCCGCACCCAGCGACAACCTGCTGATCATCACGAACCTGCAGCCCGCCGGGTCGAACGCCAAGTAGCCGACGGCCGGCCGGCGCCCCGCGCCGGCCGGCCCGCCGGCGGACAAGGGATGGTTCACCATGGCCTACTTCGCCAGACGCCTCCTGTTCTTCCTCGGCACCCTCTGGGCTGCCGTCACGCTCAACTTCCTGATCCCGCGCCTGCAACCCGGTGACCCGGCCGAGGCGATCGTGTCCCGGCTCGCCGGGCAGAGCGAGAGCATCGACCCCGCCCAGCTCCAGGCCATCCGGATCATGCTGGGCACCCCCGACGGCAACCTCTTCGAGCAGTACGTGCAGTACCTGGGCGCGGTGCTGCACGGCGACTTCGGGGTGTCGTACACCTACTTCCCGTACAGCGTCACCCACATGATCGGGCAGGCGCTGCCGTGGACGGTGATCCTGGTCGGCGTCACCCAGATCATCTCCTTCGTCGTGGGCACGCTGCTCGGCACCTGGGCCGCGTACCGCCGCAACACCCGCGTCGACTCGGTCATCACGCTCGGGTCGACGTTCCTCGGCACGCTGCCGTTCTTCTGGATCGCGCTGCTGCTCATCTACGTCTTCGCGATCACCCTGCGCTGGTTCCCCGAGCGCGGCGGGTACGGCGGTGGCAGCTCACCGGGGTGGAGCTGGATCTTCATCTCCGACGCCTTCCAGCACAGCGTCCTGCCCGCGGTGGCGCTGCTGATCACCGGCCCCATCGGCTGGATCATCGGCATGCGCAACAACATGGTGCAGAGCCTCGGCGAGGACCACACCCGGCTCGCCGTCGCCCGAGGCCTGCCCCGACGCCGCATCGCCATCACCTACGGCGCGCGCATCGCCATCCTGCCCAACGTCACCGGCTTCGCCATCGCGCTGGGCAGCATCCTGGGCGGCACCGTACTGGTCGAGACGGTCTTCAACTATCCCGGCCTGGGCCGGCTGCTGCTGGAGTCGGTGTCCAGCCGCGACTATCCGCTGATGCAGGCGCTCTTCCTGTTCACCACGATCGGCGTGCTGGTGGCGAACTTCCTCGCCGACCTCCTGTACGGCTTCCTCGACCCCCGGGTGCGAAAGGTGGAGTCGGTATGAGCAACGACCACGACGAGCGGGGTGAGTCGAGGTGAGCACCCCCGCGCCCGCGGTGCCGGCGCCGGGCACCGACACCGAGGGCGTCCAGGCGGCGGCCCGTGAGATCGCCCGGGGCCGCCGGTTACCCGGCTGGTTCGTCATCCTGTGGCGCAACGGCAAGTGCCGAACCGGTCTGCTGATGCTCGCCGCGTTCATCCTGGTCGCCGCGTTCTCGTCGCTGATCGCGCCGTACGACCCGCGCGACGACGCCTTCCCGACCTCGCTCGGACCGACCGGCAGCCACTGGCTCGGCACGACCGCGCAGGGCGAGGACGTCTTCTCCCAGTTGATCGTCGGCGCCCGCACCTCGCTCGTCGTCGGTCTCGCCGCCGGCGTCCTCTCCACCCTGATCGGCCTGGTCATCGGGCTGACCGCGGGCTACCTGCGGGGCTGGGTCGACGAGGTGCTGTCGTTCCTGATCAACCTCGGTCTGGTCGTTCCGGCGCTGCCCTTGATGGTGACCCTGGCCGCGTACGCCCCGGTCCGCGGACTCTGGCTGATCATCATCGTGATCAGCGTGACCGGCTGGGCGTACGGTGCCCGGATCAAGCGAGCGCAGATCATCACCCTGCGCACCCGCGACTACATCACCGCGGCCCGGTTCGCCGGCGACGGCACCGCACGGATCATCGCCCGCGAGATCGTGCCGAACATGACCTCGCTGATCGTGGTCGGGTTCATGGGTGCCGCCCTCGGCGCCATCGGCGGCGAGGCGGGTCTGGCCTTCCTCGGGCTCGGCGACCCGCAGACCGTCAGCTGGGGCACCATGCTCAACCAGGCCAGCCTCGGCGGCGCGCTGCTCACCGGCCAGTGGGCCTGGCTGATCGCCCCCGGCCTGGCGCTCTCCCTGCTGATCACCTCGTTCACGCTCATCAACTTCGGTATCGACGCGTTGAGCAACCCCCACCTGCGGGAGGACTGAGATGACCCTGCTCGAGGTGGACGACCTCTGCGTCACGTACACCCCGCACGACCAGCCGCCGACGCGGGCCGTGCACGACGTCTCGTTCCGCGTCGACGACGGCGAGTTCGTGGGTCTGCTCGGCGAGTCCGGCTGCGGCAAGTCGACCCTCGGCAACGCGGTGCTGCGCCTGCTCTCCCCGCCGGCGCGCATCACCGGCGGCCGGGTCACCTTCGACGGTGTGGACCTGACCGCCGCCGGCGAGGAGCAGCTGCGTCGACTCCGCTGGGTCGACCTCTCCACCGTCTTCCAGAGCAGCATGAACTCCCTCAACCCGGTGATCCGGGTGCAGGCGCAGTTCGCCGACACCTTCGCCGCGCACGACGTGCCCGGCGACGTGACCGAGCGGGCCACCGAACTGCTCGACCTCGTGGCCCTGGACCGGCGGGTGCTGCGGGCGTACCCGCACGAGCTCTCCGGCGGCATGAAACAGCGGGTCGCGCTGGCCCTCGCCCTCGCCCTGCGCCCCAAGCTGGTGCTGCTCGACGAGCCGACCACCGGCCTCGACGTCGTGGTGCAGCGGAGCATCCTCACCCGCCTCGCCGAGCTGCGTCGCGACCTCGGCTTCGCCGTGCTGTTCATCAGCCACGACCTCGGCACCGTGCTCGACATGGCCGACCGGGTGATGGTGATGTACGGCGGCGAGATCGTCGAGGACCGTCCGGCCGCCGACCTGCTGCGCGAGCCCCGCCACCCGTACACCCGGGGTCTGCTCGGCTCGTACGCCGACCCGCGCCTGCCCGACGTCCGGGTCAGCTACATCCCGGGCCGGCCGCCGGACCTGTCCCGGACGCACACCGGATGCCTCTTCGCCCCGCGCTGCCCGCACGTGGAGGAGGCGTGTCGGAAGGTGCACCCGCAGCTGCTGCCGGACCACGGCGGGCTGGCCCGCTGCCTGGTCGCCCAGGAGGGCCGACTGCCGGTGGTCACCCTCGGCGCCGCCGAGGCCACGGCCGGCCTCGGCAGCCACTTCCCGGCGACCGCCACGCCCGAGCCGCACGTCGCGTCTCCCGACGTCGCGGCGGTGCTGACCGTCGACCGGGTGAGCAAGCGCTACACCACCCGGCGAGGACTGCGGACCAGCACCCTCGACGCGGTCCGGGACGTCTCCTTCGAGCTGCGGCCCGGCGCGGTCACCGCGCTGGTCGGGCAGAGCGGCAGCGGGAAGTCGACGCTCGCCCGGATCGTCACCGGCGTGGAACGGCCGAGCGCCGGCGAGGTCCGGTTCACCGGCGGCGCCGGCGCGGACGTCCGGGTCGACCGCCTGCGCGGTCGGGCCCTGCGCGAGTACAGGCGGCACGTGCAGATGGTCTTCCAGGACCCGTTCAGCGCGCTGAACCCGACCCGCACCGTCGCGTACGCGCTCTCCCGCCCGCTGGCCAACTTCGCCGGCCTGCGCGGCGACGCCGCCCGCGAACGCGCCGCCGAACTGCTGGAGAGCGTGGGGCTCGCCCCGGCCGGGCAGTTCCTCGACAAGCTGCCGCACCAGCTCTCCGGCGGGCAGCGGCAGCGCGTGGTGACGGCCCGGGCCCTCGCGCCCGAGCCGCGCGTGCTGATCGCCGACGAGCCGATCTCCATGCTGGACGTGTCCATCCGCGCCGAGATCCTGGAGCTGCTCGGCGAGCTGGTCCGCGGCCGGCGGCTGGCGATGCTCTACATCACCCACGACCTGCTCAGCGCCCGACTGCTCGCCGACGAGGTGCTGGTGCTCAACCAGGGCGTGCTGGTGGAGCGTGGCTCGACCCGCGACGTGATCGGGTCGGCCCGGGACGACTACACCCGACTGCTGCTCGACTCGATCCCGAACCCGTTCGCGAAGGCCGCCGACCGGGGGTCCCCGTCCGCCGCCTGACACCGACCGCCCGGCCGGCCCGCACCCACCCGGGAGGGTCGGCCGGGCCGGCGCGGGTCGGCCGGGCGCCCGCCGGAGCGCCGGTCAGACCAGCCAGGCGGTCGCGTGGGCGGGCAGCTTGCCGTCGGCCGGGGTGCTCGCCAGCAACATCCGGTCGCCGTACGGACGCCAGTCGACGGGCGCGTCACCGAGGTTCACCAGGCACGTCGGTCCGTCCGGACCGCGTCGGAAGGCGAGGCACCGGTCCGGCGCGTCCCGCCAGGTCAACTCCGCCGGTCGACCCCGCCACCAGGTGCCGCGCAGCGGTAGCGCCGCCCGGGTCAACGCCAGCGGCGAGGTGCGGTCGTGGCGTTGCCGGGCCACCGAGTGGGCTCCCCAACCGGCGGGCTGCGGCAGCCAGGGCGTCGACCCGGCCGGACCGAAGCCGTACGGCGGCCCGCCCTCCGTCCACGGCAGCGGCACCCGGGCGCCGTCGCGTCCCCGGTCCGTGCCGCCGGAGCGCCGGTACACCGGGTCCCGGATGGCGTCGTCGGCCAGCGCCACCTCGGGCACGCCGAGCTCGTCCCCGGCGTACAGGTAGACCGCGCCGGGCAGCGCCAGCATCAGCAGCAGCACCGCCCGCGCGCCCCCTGGCCCCCAGCGCGCGACCGCCCGGCGTACGTCGTGGCTGCCGTGCACCCACGTCGGCAACCGGCCGTGCCGGGTGGTCGCGGCGAGCAGCGCCTCGACGCCGTCCCGCCACGGCCGCGCCCGCAGCGGCCAGTAGAGCGGGTCCATCGCGAAGGCCTGGCCCAGCTCGTCCGGACGCAGGTAGGGCGCGAGCACCCCCGGTGGGCCCCAGGTCTCCGCGACCCCGAGCCGGTCACCCGGGTACGACGCCAACTCCCGTGCCCACCGCCGGTAGATGTGGTGCACCTCGTCGCGATCGCTGTAGGGCGCCGGGTCGCCGGGCTGCCAGCCGTCCGGCAGGTCCGGGTAGGCGGGGTCCTTCGACAGCGAACCGGCGGCGTCGAACCGGATCCCGTCCACCCCGCGGTCCAGCCAGAACCGCAGCGTGGCCAGCGCGTCGGCGGCCACCTCCGGGTGCTCGTGGCGCAGGTCGGGCTGCTCGGCGTCGAACAGGTGCAGATACCAGTCGCCGTCGCCGAACGGCGCCCACGCCGGGCCGCCGAAGATCGACGGCCAGTTGTTCGGCGGATCCACGCCGGCCGGGCCGCGCCCGGGGCGGACGTGGAACCGGCCGCGCTCCGGCGAGCCGGGGCCGGCGGCCCGGGCGGCGACGAACCACGGATGCGCCGAGGAGACGTGGTTGAGCACCAGGTCGACGAGCACCCGCAGGCCGAGCCGGTGCACGTCGGCGACCAGCCGGTCCACGTCGTCCAGCGTGCCCAGCCGGGGATCGACGTTCCGGTGGTCCACCACGTCGTAGCCCGTGTCGTGGTCGGGACTGGGGTAGAACGGGGTCACCCAGACCGCGTCCACGCCGAGGGCGGCGAGGTAGGGCAGCCGCGACCGCAGCCCGGGCAGGTCACCGAGGCCGTCGCCGTCCGCGTCGGCGAAGGAGCGCAGGTACACCTCGTAGGTGACGGCCTCGCGCCACCACGGTCCGGTCATCGCGGGGTCAGCTCCACCAACGACACCGACGGCATGGGCAGGGTCAGCGGCAGCACCAACCGCCCGTCGGCGGGGGTGACGATCGTCGGTGGTGCCGCGTCGGCGAGGTGGTCCGCGGCGCGCAGCCCCGCCCACTGCTCGCCCGTCGGCCAGCCGTGGACGCCGAGCCGGCGGGCGGTGGCGGCCAGGTTCGACGTCTCCTCGTCGAGCCGGCGGTGTCGCACCTCGTACGTCCCGGCGCCCAGCCCGCCGACCCGCAAACGGACGGAGCGATCCAGTCGGGCCCGCTGCGCCGACCGGGCCAGGACCCCCTGGTCGAGGGTGCCGTTCCACAGCACCACGGCGACCCGGCCGGTGTCCGGGTCCACCGACGGCCAGGCGCGCACCAGCGTCCCGGCGCCGTCACCGTCGAGGCGGGCGGCCAGTTCGACCGGCCCGAGCCGCTCCAGCATCCACAGTGCCCAGTACCGGGGTTTGGCGAGGTTGCCGACGGACAGCAGTCCGAAGCCGCCGTGCAGCAGCGCCGGCGGACGGCCCAGCTCCTCGAAGTGGTCGCTCGCGACCCAGCAGGCCAGCGCCGCCACCCGGCCGGCCGCCTCCCGCATGCCGGTCGCCACGAAAGCCGCCGACAGCACCGAGTCGTTGACCGGCGCGAAGTGGGTGGGGGAGGGACCCCACTCGGTCCACCGCAGCGGGGTGCCGGCCCGGTCGTGCCGGGCCAGCGCCGGCCGCAGGTCGAGCGGAGGGCTGCCGTAGACGTGGGTGGAGAGGAAGTCCAGCGGGGCGCCGGACACGTCGACGTGGTCGAGGAACGGTTCGATCCACCGGGTCGCGGCGGTGGCCGGCCCACCGACGGGCAGTCCGGGACAGGCGGCGCGGACGGCCCGGGCGGTCACGTCGTACATCCGCAGGTAGTCCTCGCGGCTGCCGGTCCAGAAGCAGTCCAGGTCCGGCTCGTTCCACACCTCGACCGCCCAGCGCCGCAGCTCGTCGTCGCCGACCCGGGCCCGCAGGTGCCGGACCAGGTCACCGACGAGCGCGCCCCACCGGTCCCAGTCGCGCGGCGGACTGGACACGCCGGCCGCGGTGACCTCCCGGGACGGGTCGCGGGCCAGCGCGCGGGGGACGAACGACAGCTCCAGCACGGGCCGTAGACCGGTCGGGGCGAGCACGTCGAGCACCGCGTCGATGCCGGTGAAGTCGTGCACCGGACGGCCCTCGACCTCCCGGTAGACGCCCAGGTCGTCGCCGAGGAGCCCGTGCGCGCGGACCCGCTCGACGCCGAGCTCCCGGTGCACCCGGCTGAGCGCGGCGGCCAGGCCGGCGCCCATCGGCTCGCCGCCCACCCGGTCGGCGCTGAGCAGCAGACTCAGGTGCTCGGAGCCGACCATGTCCCGCCACGGCCGGTGCACCGGCCCGACCGGCCGGCCCGCGTCCACGTCCACGTCGACCCGCGCGGCGCCGTCGGCCCGCGCGGCGACCGGCGCCGACGCCGGCCCGAGCGGGCCGGCGTCGGGACGGTCCGGGTCGTGCACCGGCCGCACCGCGTACCGCACGGTCCGTCCGGGTTCCACGCTGGTGTCGGCGTACGGTGGGCCGGGCACCGCGAGTAGGTCGCCGCCCCCGTGGTCCACCACGTGGAACGGGCCGCCGCCGTCGGACCGGTGCACCAGGTAACCGGCCGCGCCGGGCAGCGGATCCCAGTCGATGTCGACCTGCCCACGTCCGACCCGCACCCGGATGTCGTCGGGATGCGCCGCCGGCTCCACCTCGGTCGGTGCGGCGTCGGCGCCCGACGCCGGAGAGGGGAAGGGGGTGGGTGACACGGTCAGCTCCCGGCCACCTCGACGAGCACCGCGCCCGGCTGCGGCAGGTGCAGCTCCACCACGGCGGCCCCGCCCTCGGTGGCGGTCTCCACCTTCTCCGCCACCAGCGAGTCGACGGCGCGGAGCGCGTCCCACTGCACCCCGACCGGCCACTCGGTGACGCCGAGCCGCTCGGCCAGCGTGGTGATGTCACCGTGCTCCCGGTCGAGCCGGGTCAGCGTCACGGTCCGGCCGGCCGCGCCGTCGACGGTGAGCCGGATCCGCCGGGCCAGGGCGGGGTCGCCGTCTCGCTTGGACTGGTCGAGGGTGGCGGCCCACACCAGGATGGCCAGGCTGCCGTCCGCCCGTCGGCTGGCCCAGGTCTGCACCAGCCCGTCGGCGCCGTCCCCGGCGGCCCGCACCGGCAGCTCGGTCTCCCCGAGCTGGCTGAGCAGCCGCAGCGCGTGGTAGCGCGGCTTGGCGATCCCTCCGACGGTGATCAGGCCGAAGCCGCCGTGCAGCAGCCGCGGCGGCCGGCCCAACTCCTCGAAGTGGTCGCTCGCCACCCAGTAGGACAGCGCGTCCACCCGGCCGGCGGCCGAGCGCATGCCGGTGAGCAGGAAGGTGGCCGCGGAGGTGCCGTCGTTGACGGGGTGGAAGTGGGTGGGGGTGACGCCCCACTCGGTCCACAGGATCCGGGCGTCCGGGAACCCGAACCGAGCCAGGGTGGGCCGCAGGTCCAGCGGCGGGCTGCCGTACGTGTGCGTGGAGACGAAGTCGACCGGCGAGCCGGAGCGGCGGGCGTGGGCGAGCAGCGCGTCGACCCAGCCGGCGGCGGCCGAGGACGGCCCACCGACCGGGATGCGCGGGTCGACGTCCTTGACCGCCCGGGCGGTGACGTCGTACAGCCGCATCCACTCGTCGCGGGTGCCCGACCAGAACACCTCCAGGTTGGCCTCGTTCCACACCTCGAAGTCCCAGGTGAGGACCTCCTCGCCGTACCGGTCGAGCAGGTGCGCGACCAGGGCGCGGACCAGCCCCGCCCAGCGGTCCCAGTCCTTCGGCGGGGAGATGACACCCCGGTACTGGAAGACGGTGCGCTCCGGGTCGCTGGCGAGGTCCCGGGGCATGAACCCGATCTCGACCACCGGCCGGAGCCCGGTGGAGAGCAGCAGGTCGTAGACGCGGTCGACGCCGGTGAAGTCGATGACCGGCTCGCCGGCCACCTCCCGGTAGACGCCCAGGTCGTCGTGGAGGATCGAGTGGGCACGGACGGTCTCGACCCCGACCTCGTCGCGCACGCGGCGCAACGCGGCGAGCAGTTCGACGCCGATCTCCCGGCCGCCGGAGGTTTCCGTGCAGAGCAGTTGGGAGAGTCGCTCGCTGCCGATCATCGGCTGCCACGGTCGGGCCAGGGGAGCGCCGACCGCCGCCGCGTCGACGTGCAGCGCGACCGTCGGCGGGGCACCGGAGGCGGGCAGCGACGCGCAGCTCACCGGCGGGCCGAGCGGGCCGGTGACGGTGACCTCGGGAACGGCGGCCACGGCGTACGCGTACGGCCGGGCCGGCTCGCCGGTCGTGTCGACGTACCAGGTGTCGGGGACGGAGAGCACGTCACCGCCGAGGTGGTCGACCGGGGTCAGCTCGCCCTCGGGGTGGCCGCCGCGAATCGGTGCCCGGTGCACCAGGTATCCCACCGCACCGGGCACCGGGGACCAGGTGAGGCGGACGTGACCGACTCCGGCGACCGCCGTCAGCTCACCGGGCGGAGTGAGGACCGGGGTGGCGTCCGTCGTGCCGTCCTCGTCGCTGCGCAAGGCGATCCGCGCCTCCCAGTCGGATCGGGCGTCGGCCGGCTGGTGGTCGCTGGTGCTCGTCACCGGGGCACCTCCTGGTGTGTCGAGTGGTCCGGTCCGAGCACTGTAACCGGTTTCTGCGTCGGTGGCGCCCCCGCGATCGCCGCTTTTTCCGACGCGGCGGTCCGCTCGGCCGGCTGCCCCGTCCGCCGGTGGGTCGTCTGGTCGCCTCGGCCGGCCGTCGGCACAACACCACTGCGGAACCTTTGGAGCTGAGTCGCCTGCGACATCGGGGCATGACTCGTTTACGACATCAGCTCCAGAGCATCCGGTCTGGAGCATCCGGCCCAGAGCACTTCCGGCCCCGTGCTCCGCCGTCCCGGGTCTTTCGGTCCTGACGCCGAGACCGGGCCGCCCGACCGCGCCCGGAATGCTCCACTCCGGATGGCCGACACCGGCTCGTTGATGTCGGATGACCGGTCGGGTCAGTCGGGCAGGAGCGGCATCTCCGGCCCGGTCTCGCGGCCGAGCAGCACCGCGCGGGTGAGTGAGTCCGAGCCGAACCGGTCCCGTACCGCGTCGACGGCCGCGTCGAGGTCGGCGCCCGGGTCGCGGTCGAACGGCAGCGGCGGCTGCACCGGGTTGTCGTCCAGGTTGCCGAGCGCGACGCCGACCAGCGTGACGCCCCGCCGCTCGATCTCCGGCAGCGCGGCCCGTAGCAGGGCCCGGACGCCGTCGAGCACGATCCGGGTGTCGTCGGTCGCCTTCGGCAGGGTGCGTGACCGGGTGGCCCGGGTGTAGTCGGCGAAGCGCAGCCGCAGCACGATCGTCCGTCCGCCGCGGCCGGCCCGGCGCATCCGTCGGGTGACCCGGTCGACCAGGCCGGCGAGGATGGCGTCGAGTTCGTCCGGGGGGTGCGGCCCCCCGCCCAGCGCGTGCTGCGCGCCCATCGACCCGCGTCGCCGCCCCACCTGCACCGGGCGGGGGTCGCGGTTGTGTGCGAGGGCGTGCAGGTGCCGCCCGGCGCCCGCGCCGAGCAGCGAGACGAGCGCCGCCTCGCCCAGTCGGGCCACCTCGCCGACCGTACGGATCCGCCGTTCCCGCAGTTTGGCCGCGGTCACCGGGCCGACGCCCCACAGCCGCTCCACCGGCAGCGGGTGCAGGAACGCCTGTTCGCCGTCGGGCGGGACGACCAGCAGACCGTCGGGTTTCGCCACCCCGCTGGCCACCTTGGCGAGGAACTTGGTCCGGGCGACACCGACCGTGATGGGCAGGCCGACCTCGTCACGGATCTCCCGGCGCAGCGTGGTCGCGATGTCGGCGGGCGGTCCGACCAGTCGCCGCAGCCCGCCCACGTCGAGGAACGCCTCGTCGACGGAGAGCCCCTCCACCAGCGGGGTGGTCCGCCGGAAGATCTCGAACACGGCCCGGCTGGCCGCCGTGTACGCGGACATGCGGGGCGGCACCACGATCGCGTCGGGGCAGAGGCGGCGGGCCTGCCGGCCGCCCATCGCGCTGCGGACGCCCCGCGCCTTCGCCTCGTAGCTCGCCGCCAGCACCACTCCGCCGCCCACGATGACGGGCCGGCCGCGCAGGCGCGGGTCGTCCCGCTGCTCGACCGACGCGTAGAACGCGTCCAGGTCGGCGTGCAGGATGTGGGCCCCGGTCGACACGAACACATGTTCGCACGGCGGGTCGGCTCGGCGGCGCTGACCTGCCCGGACGCGCCCGCGATCCGGCCGGTCAGGCGATGCGCGGCAGCGGCACGATCGGCAGCCGCCGACGGTGGGCCGCCCCCTCCTGCGCGTCGCTTCCGCCGGCGGGCCGAGGGACCGCGGCCCGCCGGACGACCGGCGACCGGGGGTCGGTGCGATCCGGGACGGCGGCGGTGGGCGGCGCGCCCGCCGTCGGGGCTGCGCCGGTGGTCTCGGTGAGCAGGGCCAACAGCCGTGGCACGTCCCCCGTGGCCAACCGGAACGATCCCCGGCACACCGGGCCGCTCCACAGGGACAGCACCACGGCGCCCCGATCGGGGTGGTAGCTGACCCGCATCATCCGGTCCTCGCCCCGCACGTCGGCGAACAGGTCACCGAAGCTGGGGATCGGCAGCACCTCTCCCATGGCAACCAGAATGCAACAGTCCGGTCGCGGTGGGAATGGTCAGAGTCCGCGAAAGGGCTTCGCGTACGCGAACTCGCCCCGGATCGCCGCGTCCCACGCGGCGAGCCGACGGGCCATGAAGTAGCGCGGTCCCCACGCGGCGACGGGCGGGGTGACGCCGAGGTCGACGGCGGGGCCGAACCCGAAGCGCGGGTAGTACTCGGGGTGCCCGAGCAGCACCACCAGCGGCTCGTCGCGGGCGTCGGCGGCGGCGAGCACGGCGTGCATCAGCGCCGAGCCGACGCCACGCCGCTGCCACCGCGGGTGTACGCCGAGCGGCCCGAGCCCCAGCGCGACCGGTTCGTCGGCGACCCAGGCCCGGGTGCACACCACGTGCCCCACCACCTGTCCGTCCGCGTCGGTCGCCACCAGCGACAGCGCGGGCAGCCAGGCGTCGTCGGCGCGCAGCGCGTCGACCAGGGTGGCCTCGACGGGCACGGTGTCCGGCGCGTCGGGCTTGGCGAAGGCGGCGCTGTGCACCGCACGTACGGCGTCCACGTCGGCGGGTGTCTCACGTCGGATCAGCATCGGCCCACGATAGGGATCGCCGGCCGCCCGGCGCCGCCGAATATCCCCGTGCCGCCGGCCTCACGCCGTCGCGGTCGGTGACGGCGGTGCGCTGCCGCCCTGGGGTGCCTCGCCGGTCATCAGGCGGAGGATCTCCGCGCGGTCCGCCGCCGACGGGAGGCCCCAGTCGGGTCGGTAGCCGTACACCTCGTGCAGTGGGGTGGAGCCGGTGCGGCCGTCGAGGATCTCCACGGCGTCGGTGTCGATCAGCCCGGGGTGTTCGACGCCGCACGCCTCGGCCACCTTCATCAGGTCTCGGCGCAGCGTCTTCACATAGTTGGCGACCCGCACCGACTTCAGGGTCGGGTCCAGGCCCCGAGCCAGCCACGGGTTCTGCGTGGCGACGCCGGTCGGGCAGGTGTCGGTGTGGCACTTCTGGGCCTGGATGCAACCGATCGCCAGCATGGCCTCCCGCCCCACGTTGACCATGTCGCAGCCCAGCGCGAACGCCACCACGGCGTTGTCCGGCAGGCCGAGCTTGCCCGATCCCACGAAGACCACCTGCTCGTGCAGGCCCTGGTCGGCGAAGAGCTGGTAGATCCGGGTAAAGCCCTGCTGGAAGGGAAGCGAGACCGAGTCGGTGAAGATCAGGGGTGCGGCGCCGGTGCCGCCCTCACCGCCGTCCACCGTGACGAAGTCGACGCCACGGCCGGTGTCGCGCATCAGCCCGGTCAGCTCCTGCCAGAAGCCGAGGTCGCCCACCGCCGACTTGATGCCGACCGGCAGCCCGGTCTCGGCGGCCAGCAGCTCCACCCAGTCCAGCAGGCTGTCGCAGTCGGCGAACTCGGCGTGCCGCGACGGGCTGACGCAGTCCCGTCCCTCGGCGATGCCGCGGGTGGCGGCGATCTCGGCGGACACCTTCGCGGCGGGCAGCAGGCCGCCGAGGCTCGGCTTGGCGCCCTGGCTGAGCTTGATCTCCAGGGCCCGTACCGGCGCGCCGGCCACCAGGTCCTTGAGCCGAGACAGACTGAACCGGCCCCGCTCGTCCCGGCAGCCGAAGTACGCGGTGCCGATCTGGAAGACCAGCTCGCCGCCGTTGCGGTGGTACGGGGACAGTCCGCCCTCGCCGGTGTTCTGTAGGCAGCCGGCGAGCGCGGCGCCCCGGTTCAGGGCGGTGACCGCGTTGCCGGAGAGCGAGCCGAAGCTCATGCCGGAGATGTTGACCACGGACGACGGGCGGAAGGCGCCCGCCCGGCCGCGGGCCGCGCCGAGCACCTTGGCGCAGGGCAGCCGCACCTCCTGCCCGGCCTCCGGGGCCGACGGGGGGACCGCCCGGCCGAACGTGCGGTGCTTGATGATCGGGTAGCCGGGGGTGTACTCGATGTCGTTGTCCGTGCCGAAGCCGAAGTAGTTGTTCTGCTGTTTCGCCGACGCGTAGACCCAGCGGCGCTGGTCCCGGGTGAACGGCCGCTCCTCGTTGTTGCCGGCCACGATGTACTGCCGCAGCTCCGGCCCGATCGCCTCCAGCAGGTAGCGGGCCCGGCCGAGGACCGGGAAGTTGCGCAGCAGCGCGTGGTCGCGCTGGATCAGGTCGCGCGCGGCGAGGGCCGCGACGGCGGCCACCGCCGCGGGTACGGCTCGACGTGCCCATGTCATGCCGGCACTCTTTCCGGGATCGCCGTCCGGCAAACGGCGGGGATCCGCCCCGTCGCCGAGGTCAGTCCTGCGGCGTGGCGATGTTGACCATCCACGGCACGCCGAACCGGTCGGTGCACATGCCGAACTCGTCGCCCCACATCTGCTTCTCCAGCGGCGTGGTCACCACGCCGCCCTCGCTGAGCTGATCCCAGTAGCGGCGCAGCTCGTCGGCGTCGTCGCCGCTGAGGCTGATGGTCATGGTGCTGCCCGGGCTGTGCTCCATGCCCGGCGGGGTGTCCGACGCCATCAGCGTGAAGCCGCTGTCGGTCTCCAGTTGGGCGTGCATGATCTGGTCGGCGAGACCGGGCTCGGTGTTGCCGAACTCGCCGAACGTGTTCATCCGCAGCGAGCCACCGAAGACCCGCTGGTAGAACTCGATCGCCTCCCGGGCGTCGCCGGTGAAGCTGAGGTACGGGTTGAGTCGCGTAGCCACAGCACCCTCCTTGGTCGTGACCTGCGCATCGTCGCAGACCAGGGGTGGGTGGACAACGATCCGCGTGCGCGTTTCGGCGGGGGATGGGGCTGGCCCGCCCCCGCCGCGTACGCGCCCCGGCTCAGTGGTGCCGGAACGACTGCCGGACGACACCGCCGACGATCGCGCACCAGGTGCTGACGCTGACCTTGCCGTTGCGGGGCAGCCCGTGCAGCGCCTGGATGTCCTTGACGGCCTTCGTGGTGGCGTGGTCGTACTCGCCGGTGACCGTCACGTCGGCGTAGCCCTTGAGGTTGAGGATGAACTGCACGGCGCTCACCGGCAGGCCGCTGGCGTCCTTGTCCAGCTCCGGCACCAGCGTCTCCCACGTCTGCGGGGTGAGCGTGGCGTCGACGTCCACCGGGAGGCCGTTGCGGTACTGCCAGTCCTGCACCGCCGCCACCGTGGCCGCGTCGAACACGCTGTTGACCGGGACGGTGTAGCCGCGGTGGACGAGCAGGTACTGCACGACCTGCACGGACGGGGAGCCGACGAAACGCCACAGGTCCGGCCAACGGCGGGCCGGCACGTCGGCCAGGTCGGTGTCGAGCGCCTCGAACACCCGGCGGCGCAGGGTGGGGAACTGCCGGTAGAACGCGGCGCCCGGGCACTGCGTGTTGCGGAAGTCCCAGTGGCCGAAGATGTCGTGGGCGTGCAGACCGTACTGCCGGCAGACGGCGACACACAGCTTGACCAGCGAGTCCAGCAGCGCCGTCGGCGGCGTCTCGGTGACGTACGTGCCCTCGTTCTCGATCCCGATGGCCCGCCCGTTCTCGCCCGGGCAGTGCGCCGAGATCATCTGCCGGTCGCCGGCCTGGAGCCGTTCCAGGCTGCCCCGCCGGCCCTCCAGGACGTAGCCGCCGCGGCTGACGGTGAAGTGCTGCCCGGTGTCGGACCACCCGTTGCCGTCCATGTGCAGGTCCTGGCAGTCGCGGGCCAGCTTGACGGCCTGGGCCTCGGAGTAGTCGGTGACGTTCGGGAACGCCATGTGGTGCACGATGATCTTGTTGGTCGCGATGGCGCTGACCGACAGGGGGTCGGCGGGCGGGCGGGCTCCCCACTCGTCGCAGCTGATGATCCAGTCCAGGTCCGCGCCCGGCGCCGCCTGCGCGGCGGCCGGGAAGGCGAGCTCGCTGCCGACGACCGCGACCGTGGCGGCGCCGAGGCCGGCGCGCAGCAGGGTGCGTCGGTCCAGTTCGGAATGGTCCACGTGCATGACATCTCCTCTGCGGCCAGGACGGCGGGGGGATGAAAAGTAGCTCCATAGGCCGCGCGTGATGTGGAGGATATTGCCAGTGCTCGGCGTCGCGCTAGAGGTCGACCGTGGCCGACCTGATCCGGCGGTCCCTCGCTCACTCCTCGATCGCCCCGCCGATCCGGCGCAGGTGCCGGCGGAACGTGTACGACGGGTCGTCCGCCCGCCGCGCCAGGTAGTCGTCGAAGGCGGTCTGCTGGCGCAGCGTCTCGCCGGAGCGGATCCGCGCGGCCTGGTCCCGCTCGACGCCGCGAATCTCCGCGGCGGTCGCGAGCACCGCGTCGGCACGGTCGGCGGCCACGAAGAGCACCCCGTCGTCGTCGCCGAACACGAGGTCGTCACGGCCCACCTCGTGCCCGCCGACCCGAGCCGTGGTCAACGCCTCCGGCCCCCGCTCGTCCACCCGCACCGGCCCGGCCGGGTAGCTGCCGTAGCTGAAGACCGGAAGTCCGATCTCGACCAGATCGGCGGTGTCGCGGTGCAGGCCCCACACCACCAGGCCACTCACCCCGGCCGCGGCGGCCTCCAGCACCGCCAGGTCACCGACGCACGCCTCGTCCGTCCGCCCGCCGTTGTCGACCACCAGCACGTCACCCGGTGCCGCGTGACCGAACGCCTCCAGGAACACGTCCACACTGCCGTGGTGTCGAGCCGGCAGCACCCGCCCGGCGACCCGCTGCCCGGCCACCACCGCCCGCACGCCGGGTGGCGCGGCCCGCAACGGCACCCCGAGACGTACGCAGGCGTCCGCGACGAGCGGCGTGGTCAGGTCGGCGAAACGCTCCAGCACAGGTCCTCCTCGGGTGACGGGACGTCATCGTAGGAGCGCCGACCGGCCCGTCCGCGAGATCCAATCCCGCTCGCCTGGCCCACTCGCCGCCGACGCGGTGGGTTTGGCGGACGGGGTGGGTGGGGTAGGGCGCGGGGAGATTTCTGCCGCCCCTGTGGAGGACCCTGATGAGAGACAACTTCAGCGACGCGGTGGGCGACGCCCTCCGCGCGGTGATGCTCTTCCTACCCAAGGCCGTGGCCTTCGTGGCCATCCTCGTGATCGGTTGGCTGGTCGCCAAGGCCGCACTGAAGATCGTGGACCGGGTGCTGGAACGGGTCGGCTTCGACCGCGCCGTCGAGCGCGGCGGCATCCGCCGGGCGCTGAGCCGTTCCCGCTACGACGCCAGCGACATCGTCGCGAAGCTCGTCTACTACGGCCTGCTCCTCGTCACCCTCCAACTGGCGTTCGGCATCTGGGGTCCGAACCCCATCTCGGATCTGATCGCCGGTGTGATCGCGTGGCTGCCCCGGGCGTTCGTCGCGATCGTCATCGTGGTGGTCGCCGCGGCGATCGCCAACGCCGTCAAGGACATCATCGGCGGCGCGCTCGGCGGCCTGTCGTACGGTCGGGTGCTGGCCACCGTCGCGTACGTCTTCCTGCTGGGCCTGGGGATCATCGCCGCGCTCAACCAGATCGGCGTGGCCACGGCGGTGACCACCCCGGTGCTCATCGCGGTGCTGGCGACCCTCGGCGGCATCCTCGTCGTCGGTGTCGGCGGCGGCCTGGTGCGGCCGATGCAGAGCCGTTGGGAGTCGTGGCTCAGCCGCGCCGAGCAGGAGTCCCGGACGATCGCCACGCACGCCCGGGCCTACCAGGCCGGCCGGCGCGACACCGAGGCGGAGCTGTCCCGGCCGGCCGCCGCCGACCCGGACCTCACCCGGCCGGTGCCCGCCGACCCGGAGAGCACGCAGGTCGTCACCCGGCCCGCCGACCCGGACGCCACGCAGGTGGTGCCCCGCTCGGACGACCCGGACGCCACCCAGGTCACGGCGACCGGCACGTCCGTGCCGACGCCGCGCGCGGCGGACGACAGCGAGGCCACGATGGTGATCCCGCCGATGGAGCCGCGTACCGACCGTCGCTGAGGTCAGCGTGGACGGGGTGGGGCCGGCCGGTCCCACCCCGCTGCGTGTGCCGGGGTCGCCGCGAATCCGCTGGCCCGCGCCGCCGGTGGTGACTACCCTGGCCGGCATGACGTGGCGATGTTGACGCACCGCTGACGGCCGGTCCCGTGGGCCGCCGCGGACGCCGAACCTCCGGTGTCCGCTTCGTCTCCACGGGAAGGCCCCATGACGCTCACCTCCACGCGGGAGCGCGACCGCGGCGTCCGCCGCCTGTCCGCGACCCTCTACGGGTACGCGTTCCTCAGCGAACTCGTCCTGCTCTACCCGGTGTACGCGCTGCTCTTCGCCGACACCGGGCTGTCCGTCGGGCAGATCTCCTCGCTGTTCGTTCTCTGGTCGGCCGGCTCCATCCTGCTGGAGGTCCCCTCCGGCGCCTGGGCGGACGCCGCCTCCCGGCGGCTGCTGCTCTGCCTCGCGCCCCTGGTCACGGCCGCCGGTTACGCCCTCTGGGTGCTGCTGCCGTCCTACCCGGCGTTCGCCGTCGGGTTCGTGCTCTGGGGCTTCGGCGGAGCGCTCGTGTCCGGCGCCCTGGAGGCGCTGGTCTACACCGAGCTGGACCGGCGGGGCGCCGCCGGCCGGTACGCCCGCGTCCTCGGCCGGACGCGCAGCGCCGAGATGCTCGGCGCGCTGGCGTCGACCGTGCTGGCCGGTCCGGTGCTCGCGGTCGGCGGCTATGCGGCGGTCGGCGGGGCCAGCGTCCTCGCGTGCCTGCTCGCGGCGGCGCTGGCGACCCGGTTCCCGGAACACCGGCCCACGCCCGCGCCCCCGGCCGCCGCGGAGGCGGAGGACGACCTCGGCTGGTGGGCGAGCCTGCGCGCCGGCCTGGCCGAGGCCCACGCCGTCCCGTCGGTACGCGCGGCGGTGCTGCTGGTCGCCGGGGTCGGCGCCGTCTGGGGCGCCCTCGACGAGTACACGCCGCTGCTGGCCCGGGACACCGGCGTCGACACGGCCGTCGTGCCGCTGCTGCTCCTGCCGATCTGGGTGGGCGTCACCGTCGGCGGGCTGCTCGCCCCGGCGGGTGAACGGCTGGGCACGCGCGGGTACGCGGCGCTCCTCGCGCTCGCCGCGCTGGCCCTGGCCGCCGGGGCGTTGACCGGCCAGCCGGCCGGGTTCGGGCTGCTCGCCGTCGCGTTCGGCGCCTGCCAGCTCGCCGGCGTGCTGGCCGAGGCCCGCCTCCAGGCCCGGATCGCGGGGCCGAGCCGCGCGACCGTCACGTCGCTGTCCGGAATGGCCACCGACCTCATGATCATCGGTGTGTACCTGGGCTACGGGCTGGTCGCCACGGCCGCCGGCAACGCCGTGGCGTTCGCCGTGGCGGCGGTGCCGTACCTGCTGGTGGCGGCGCTGCTGGTCGCCGTGCGTCGGCGGGCGGTGGCCCGACCCGCCGGTCAGTCGCCCAGGTGCAGGAGCGACCACTGGTGGCCGTCGAGGTCGCGGAACCCGCGCATGTAGAGGCCACCGGAGTCCTGTCCGTCGCCGAGGGCCTCACCACCGGCCGCGACCGCCCGGTCGACCAGCTCGTCCACCCGGTCCCGGCTCTCCGCGGCGAGGCCGACGATCACCTCCCGGCTGGTCGACGTGTCGGTGACCGCGACCCCGGTGTACTCGGCGAACGACGACGCGACGTGCAGCATCAGCTGCGTCGTGGGATTGAGCGACAGCATCATCGCCGCACCGTCCGGGGTGGGCTGCTCCCCGTCGAAGCCGATCGAGCGGAAGAACTCGGCGGCCGTGCTGAGGTCGCGTACGGGCAGGTTGATGTAGGTCGTGATGGTCACCGGAGATCTCCGTCCGCCTCGCCCTCCGCCTCTCGGCACCCCCCACCGTACGGCTGCCGCCCGCCGTGCGGGCTCCGCCGCGCCGCTGTCCCCGGACCGGCGTACCGGCGGAGCGCCTGGTCAGGCCTCCTCGGCGTCCAGGTAGACCCACCGGCCGTCCGCCCGGACGAACCGGCTGCGCTCGGTCACCGTGCCAGGCCGCCCGGCGAGCCGGTAGTGGGCGTGGAACTCGACCGTGCCGCCGCTGTCGAGCAGGCCGCCGCGGACGACGTCGACGATCTCCAGCCGGCTCCACCGCTGCGCGGGGTCGAGGTCGAGGCTGGTCGGTCGGGTGCTCTCGTGCCAGCTGCGCAGCAGGTAGGCGCTGTCGCCGACGGCGAACGCGCTGAACCTGGAGCGCATCAGCGCCTCGGCGGTCGGGGCGTCCGCGTCACCGGCGTGCAGCGGGCCGCAGCACGCCGCGTACGGCCGACCCGACCCGCACGGGCACGCCGCCCCGGCGGACCCGCCCCGTCCTCGTCCCCGCTTCGCCACGGGCCCATCCTGCCGCACCCGCCGGCCGGCCCGGGCCCGGGGCGACGGACCCGCACGACGCGCCGGTCCCGCGAAACACCCCGACCGTGACACCGTCTCGTAGGCTCGGCCGCATGCCGCGACCCCTCGCAGTGCCGCTCGCCCCCGGCGTCTGGCGGATCCCGACCGTCGGCCGCGCATTGATCAACTCGTACGCCCTCGTCGACGACGACGGCAGCGTCACCCTGGCCGACTGCGGGGTGAAGCAGGCACCGGCCCGGATCGTGCGCGGGCTCGCGGCGATCGGCAAGACCCCGGCCGACGTGATCCGGATCGTCCTCACGCACGCGCACCCGGACCACGCCGGCGGCGCCGCCGAACTGGCCCGCCGCACCGAGGCGCCGGTCGTGGTGCACGCGGCCGACGTGGAGTACGCGGAGGCGGGCACGGCGCCACCCCGCGACCGGGAGGTCACCGGCGGGCGGCTGTTCTCCCGGATGCCCGGCAACCGGTTCCCCGCCGTCGAGGTGGCCCAACCACTCGCCGACGGCGACCTGCTGCCGGTCGCCGGCGGCCTGCGCGTGGTGCACACCCCCGGCCACTCCCCGGGGCACATCTCGCTGCTGCACGAGCCGACCCGGCTGCTCATCACCGGCGACGCGCTGTTCAACGTGGCCGGCATCCGCTGGCCGGTCAAGCTCTTCTGCACCGACTTCCGGATGACGCAGGAGACCGCGCACGTGCTCGGCGAACTCGACTACGACCTGGCCGCGTTCACCCACGGCCCCGAGCTGGCCGACAACCCCCGCGAGCGCATCCGCGCCTTCCTCCTGCGCCACGGCTGACCGAGACGGCGGGTCAGAGCCAACCGGAGCGGCGGAAGAGCCGGTGGAGGGTGAGCGCGGCGAGCAGCATCAGCCCGAGCGCGACGGCGTAACCGTAGCGCCACTCCAGGCCCGGCAGGGTCGGGAAGTTCATGCCGTAGACGCCGGCGATCCCGGTCTGCGCCGCCGCGATGGCCGCCCACGCCGCGATCTTGCGCATGTCGTTGTTCTGCTCCACGGCCAGCTGCGCCAGCCGGGACTGCACGATCGAGGTGAGCAGGTCGTCGTACGCGGCCACCCGGTCGACGGCCCGGGCCAGTCGCGCGTCCACGTCCGCGAACCGGCGGTGCAGGCTCCGCGGCGGGTTCGCCGGATGAGGCTCCAGCAGCGTCCGCAGGGGTGACTGCAACGGCAGCACCGCCCGCTTGAACTCCACCACCTCGCGCTTGAGCTGGTAGACGTGCTGGATGTCCACGCTCCGGTCCGGGCTGAAGACGTTCTCCTCGACCCGATCCAGGTCCCGCTCGACGTGCCCCGCGACCTCCAGGTAGAGGTCGACCATGCGGTCGCAGACCGCGTACGCCACCGCCCAGGGCCCCTCGGCCAGCACCGCCGGCCGCTGTTCGATCTCCGCTCGGACCGTGGTCAGCGCGCCGGACGCGCCGTGCCGGACGGTGAGGACGAACCGGTCGCCGAGGAACACCATCACGTCACCGGTGTCGATCACCTCGGAGGACTCGGTCAGTTCGTCGTGCTCCACGTAGCCGGCGGTACGCAGCACCAGCAGCGTCACGTCGCCGTGCCGCTGCACGGTCGGGCGGTGCCCGTCGGCGAGCGCCTGCTCCACGGTCAGCTCGTCGAGGCCGAAGACCCGCCCGACCGCCGCCATCACCGCGGGGCCCGGCTCGTGCAGGCCCAGCCACACGAACGCGTCGCGCCCACGCCGGCTGCGGGCGTACGCGTCGGCGTAGTGCGGGCGGCCGGGCTCCCGCCGGCCGTCGACGTACACCGCGCAGTCGACCACCGCGTCCGGATTGGACCGTCGGGGCGCCGGAATGGTCGTACCGTTCCGGCCGAGCAGCCGGTCGACGAGCGCGTGCAGCCGTCGACCCGGCCGCGTCGTTCGCTGATCCACCATTCACCTCCGCGTCGCCGCAACCGCCGGCATACCGTACGCGGATCCGGGCCGTGGCCGGGTCGTCGACGCCCGTGTCACGCGGCGGTCAACCGGTGCGGCTGGCGAGCACGATGACGTTGTCGACGTAGCCGCCGCTGGCGGCGTCGAACCGTCCACCGCAGGTGACCAGGCGTAACCCGGCGGCGTCGCTGGGGCCGTAGACCAGCGCGGAGGGGAAGCGGTCCTTGGGGTACGCGGTGACACCGTCCACGGTGAACGTGGCCACTGTGGCGTCCGCCCGGGTGATCCGGATCGGGTCGCCGGGCCGCAGCCGGCCCAGATCGAAGAAGACGGCGGGACCGGCCTTCGAGTCGACGTGCCCGACGATGACCGCGTTGCCGGTCTCGCCGGGGCTGGCGCCGTAGCGGTACCAGCCGGCGACGCCGGGCCGGTCGAGGGAGGGCACCTCCAGCACACCGGCGGCGTCCGCGCCGACGGGAACGACCTCGGCCCGTACGCCGATGGTCGGGATCTGGACCAGGGTCGGCGCGGTGTGGGGGAGGGGCGGCAGGTCCGGCGCCGGACGGGCGGGGCCTACCGCGGTCTGCTCGGGGCGTGGCGGGCGGGGCGGGTCGGCGGTCACGCCGACGGTCACCAGGCCGAGACCGCCGGCCGCGAGCAGGGCGACGACCGCGACGGCGGGTGCCGTCCGTCGTCCGGTCGCGTCGCGCCGTGTCAACACGCCCACCTCCGTGCCGGTCCGTGGGGGTGCCCGCGCCGGTGTCGCCGGTGCGGGCACCCTTCCCAGGGATGGTGCGGTCGCCGGTCAGGCGACGACTGATGCGGGACGTCGGCGGCGCAGCAGCAGAACCGTGCCGGCGGCGGCCGCGCCGAGCAGGGTGCCGCCCGCGGCGAGGGCGCCGGTGCCGTCACTGCCGCCGCCGGCGCCGGCCGGGGCCCCGCCGATCGGGGTGACGGTGAACGTCGCGCTGCCGGCGGCGCTGCCGTCGCCGCAGGTCGCGGTCACGGTGTAGGTGCCGAGGGTGAACCCGGCGGTGAAGAGTTCGGCGCTCAGGCCGCCGCCGGCGGCGGCGGTCGTGGAGCGCACGTTCTGGTCGCGGTTCGGACCGGTGACGCGGAAGATCGCGTCACCCGACTTCGGGTTGCAGGTCGTGGCGGTCAGCACGACCGTCCCGCCGACCGGCGTGCTGGCCGGCGACACGATCGTCTCGGCCAGCGCGGCGCCCGGCAGCAGGAGCGTGCCGAGACCCACGCCGACCGCCGCCGACACGAGGACTGTCTTCGCCTTCATACGCGTCTTCCCTCACTTTTCGTCCGCTGAGAACGTGGGACGTCGTTCGGGTGGCCAACTCCGCGACTAGCACCGGTGTGCCCAACACTAGGGCGGTTGGGCCCTCGATCCGGTGAAAATGAGAAATCCTCGTTGCCGTCCCGTGTCCGACGGCCGAGGGTGGAAGCAACCCGGACCGACCGGCCTCGCACGCTCGCGTCCGGCGCGAGGAAAGCCCCCGCCCGGACGCTTCACGAGGTACGCCCGACTCGGGCTCAGCGGTCGCCGCTCGTCGAGCCGGGCCGCCAGCTCCTCGTCGGACCAGCCGAAGTGGGCGGCGTGCTCCGGCTGGAAGCCGTGCCAGCTGTAGCTGAGCCGACGGTACGGCTCGGCCAGCGGGGTCCGAGGAGCTTGGGCTGGATACCGCGATATCGCTGATCTCGAGTGGACCACCTGAGTGGGTACCTCTCGCCGTTCTGGTGCCACCCGCACGGGAAAACCGGAGGTCGGGTGACCGCCCGCCCTGGTAGGTTCCCCCGCCGTGACGGCGCAGGTGGGGGAGCGGCTCGGGCCGCGGTTCGCGAAGCTCTGGGCGGCCAGCACGCTGTCGGCGCTCGGCAGTGGCCTGGCCACCGTGGCGGCCCCGCTCTTCGTCGCCGCGCGCACCGACGACCCGCTCGTGGTCGCGGGCGCCTCCGCCGTCGCGTGGCTGCCCTGGCTGCTCTTCGCGCTGCCCGGCGGGGTGCTCGTCGACCGGGCCGACCGGCGTCGGCTCATGGTGGTCATCGACTGGGTACGGGTGGGGGCGCTGGCCGTGCTGGCCGCCGCCATGGTGACCGGCCGGGCCGGCGTGGCGCTGCTCTACGCGGTGCTGTTCGTCGTCAACAGCGGCGAGATCGTGTTCCGGGCGGCCAGCCAGGCGCTGCTGCCCGCCGTGGTGCCCCGTGCCCGGCTGGAACGCGCCAACGGCTGGCTCAACGGCGGCAGCACGCTGACCCACGGCATGCTCGCCGGCCCGCTCGGCGGGTTCCTCTTCGCCCTCGCGGCGAGCACCCCGTTCCTGGTCAACGCCGCCACGTACGCCCTCAGCGCGGTGCTGATCGCGCTCGTCGGCGGCAGTTACCGGGCGGCCGGCGACACCGTACCGGCCGGGTCCCGCCCACGCTCCGTGCGCCGGGAGATCGCCGAGGGGGTCCGCTGGCTCGCCGGGCAGCGGCTGCTGCGCACCATGGCGATCCTCATCGGCCTGCTGAACGTGACGCTCACCGCGGCCGTGGCGGTGCTCGTCCTGCTCGCCACGGACCGGCTCGGCCTCGGCTCGGTCGGCTACGGCGTCCTGTTCACCTGCATGGCGGCCGGCGGCGTGCTCGGCGCGTTCCTCGGCGACCGGCTCATCGCCCGCGTCGGGGCCACCTGGACGGTCCGGGTCGGGCTGCTGGTGGAGGCCGGCCTACACCTCGCGCTCGCGGCGTCGCGCAGCGCCGCGCTGATCGGGTTCGCGCTGTTCGCCTTCGGCGTGCACGGCGCGCTCTGGAACATCGTCGCGAACTCGCTGCGCCAGCGGCTGACCCCGGCGTCGTTGCAGGGGAGGGTGGGCAGCACCAACCTCTTCGTGGCCGCCGGCGGCAACTGCCTCGGCGCGCTGCTCGGCGGTGTCCTGGCCGGCTGGTTCGGGCTCACCGCCCCGTACTGGGTGGGCTTCGTGGTCGCGGTCGCCGTCTCCGTCGCCACGTGGCGGGTCTTCGACCGGGCCACCGTCGCCCGGGCGTACGCCGACCCGACGCCCGCCGACGACGCGGACCGCGCCGCCCCGGTGTCGTGAGTTCACGAGCGGGCCGGGCGCGGGCCGGGGCGGCGCCTGTCGTCCGGGCGGAGCATCGGGTTCCGCTTCGGTGGGCTGCGGCGCGCGTTCTTCCGGGACAAGAGCCGCTACGACGTCGACGCGACCACGACGTACCTCGACTGTGCCCACGTCGTCAGGGCTGAGCCTCCCCCGCGACCCGGTACGGGGTCCCGCCCGCACCGGGCCGCCCGGGTGTGACAGCGTGGACGGATGCGCAGCGCCGTCGACGTCGACCTCGCACTGCTCGGTGGCGGCGGTGCCGCCTCGCTCGTGCTGGCGGCGCTGGACCGCCACGGCGTACGCGACCTGCGGGTGGCGGTGGTCGACCCGGTGCACCGGCGCGGCCAGGACCGGACCTGGGCGTTCTGGGGGCTGCCCGGCGACGACCTCGAACCACTGCTCAGCGCGCGGTGGCAACGCGTCGAGGTGGTCACGCCGGCCGCCCGACGGGTGCTCGACCTCGCCCCGCTGCGCTACGCGATGCTCCGCTCCGGCCCGGTCTACCAGCGCGCCGCCGAGGCCGAGCGGCGACTCGGGGCGACCCGGGTCCACGCGGCCGTCGACGACGTGCGAGACGATGGCCACCGGGTGCTGGTCCGCGCCGGCGACGGTTCGACCGTACGGGCCGACTGGGTCCTGGACTCGCGCCCCCGCCCGCCCGCGCGCGCCGGCCGGACCACCTGGCTGCAGCACTTCCGCGGCTGGTGGCTCAGTGCCGACACCGCGGCGTTCGACCCCGCGCGGGCGGTGCTGATGGACTTCCGCACCCCGCAGCCGGCCCGGGGGGTCTCCTTCGGCTACCTGCTGCCGGTCACCGACCGCTACGCGCTGGTCGAGTACACCGAGTTCTCACCCGAGCTGCTCACCGATGCCGGCTACGACGCCGCGCTGGCCGGCTACCGGGACCTGCTCGGCCTCGACCCGGCGCGGCTCACCGTGCGGGAGGTGGAGAACGGGGTGATCCCGATGACCGACGGCCCGTTCCCGGCCCGCCCGTCACCCCGGGTCGTCCGTCTCGGCACCGCCGGCGGGGCGACCCGACCGTCCACCGGCTTCACCTTCTCCGCCATGTACCGGCAGGCCGACCAGGTCGCCCGCGCGCTCGCCGCCGGGCGTCCGCCGACTCCCGCACCCGCCTACCCGAGTCGGCACCGCTGGATGGACGCGGTCGCGCTACGCGCCCTGGACCGCGGCTCGGTCGACGGGCCGGCCTTCTTCGACACGCTCTTCGCCCGCAACCCGGCGCAGCGGGTGCTGCGATTCCTCGACGGGGCGACCACGCCGGCCGAGGAGCTGGCGGTGATGCGCTCCACCCCGTTGCTGCCGATGCTGGCCGCCACGGCGGGCGACGCGGCACACCGACTACGCGACCGGCTCCGCCCGGCCCGACCGGCACCGCCGACGCCCCCGGCGGTCCGCGCCGGCACGCCCCCTCACCCGTGACCCCGGCCCGGCGACACCCGACGGCTCGCCGGGCCCCGACGGCCGCCGGTGGCCACGGCGCCCGGTAGGTTGCCGGCATGGTGGATGCCGGCAGAGTGGTGCGGATCTGGACCGACGGCGCGTGCAGCGGCAACCCGGGGCCGGGCGGCTGGGGCGTGCTGCTGCGCTACGGCGACCACGAGCGGGAGCTGTGTGGGGGAGAGGCGACCCCGACGACGAACAACCGGATGGAGCTGATGGCGGCCATCCAGGCCCTGGAGAGCCTCACCCGGCCGGTGACGGTGGAGCTGCACACCGACAGCACGTACGTGCGCAACGGCATCACCAGCTGGCTCGCCTCCTGGAAGCGCAACGGCTGGCGTACGGCCGCAAAGCAGCCGGTGAAGAACGCCGACCTGTGGCAGCGGCTGGAGGCGGCCTGCGCCCGGCACGACGTGACCTGGCTGTGGGTCAAGGGGCACAACGGTCATCCGGAGAACGAGCGCGCCGACGCGCTGGCCAACCGAGGCATGACGGAGGCCCGGGCCGACGCGGTCTCCGTCCGCTGACCCCGGGCGGCGTCGTGGTCAGCGGGTCGCGTCCGGGTGCCCGGGCATGCTGGAACCCCCGCCGCTGCTCCCGGACGAGCCGCCCGCGACGCCCGACCCGTCGTCCTCGGTGACGATGTCCGGCGCCACGTCGGTGTCGTCCGGCGGCGGCACCTCGGTGTCTGCCGCCACCTGCACCAGCGCCCGCTCGCCGGCCTCGTCCTCGGCGTGCTCCGGGTCGACCGGCTGGTCACCCTGCCGCGCTCGGTATCCCACGGTGGTCTCCCGTCGCCGTCGGTCCGCTCCCGGCGGTGGCTACCCGGCGACAAAGTGGGCGAAACGTCGAACGGACCTGCCGTGCGATGCCCGGATCACCGCCGGCGGCCCCGCCGCGCCGAAGTGCCGTCGCCTCCGGACCGGCCGTCGGCTCCGGACCGGCCGGCGGGGTGTGGCGGGCGGCGTACCGGGGTGAGGGGCAGCGCTGCCCAGTGACCGGGCCGCGCGAGCCGGGCCGGCAGCCCGGTGCGCGCGTCACCACGGGCGGCGTCGAGCTGCGACTGGTGCAGGAAGAGCGCGCCGGAGAGGTCGGCCCCGCGCAGGTCCGCGCCGCGCAGGTCGGCCCCGGTCAGGTCGGCCAGGCGCAGGTCGACGCCGCGCAGGTCCGCGCCGATCAGCAGGGCGCCGCGCAGGTTCGCCCGGCGCAGGTCGACGTTGCGCAGGTCCGCCCCGAACAGGTGGGCGCCCCGATGGTCGGCGCCCGGCCGCCCGCCCGAGCCCCGGGCGGCGTCGCCGGCCCGCGCCAGCAGGACGTTGACCCGGTCACGGTGCGCGGGCACGTCGAGGGCGAGCAACTCCTCGGGGCGGCCGGCGGTCAGCCGGGCGGTCTCCGTGCGCGCCGCGTCCAGCGCCTCGCGCAGGGCGGCGGACGTACGCAGCGCCAGCGCCTCGGTCAGATACCAGAGCAGTTCGTGCAGCGGCCGCATCACGGCGAAGGTGTCGAACATGACGGCGGCGGTCTCCGGCGCGCCCTGCCAGTCCCGCCCGCCGAACGTCACCTGTGTCACCTGCTGCCCCGCGCCGAAGCAGTCGAAGACCGTGCAGCCGGGGAAGCCCCGCTCCCGCAGCTCGGAGTGGATCCCGCAGCGATGGTCGGCCCCCAGGTTGGGGCAGGGCCGGCCGGCGGGCTTGTCGATGGCGAAGTCGGCGGACGCGGCGAAGGCCGGCGCGACGCAGCAGAGGCCGACGCAGCGCGCGCAGTCGGCACGCAGGTCGGCGCGGCCGGGCGTCGCCGGCCGCGCCGACCGGGTGCTCTCCGACACGGTGGAACCCTCTCCTGCCGATGTCCGGGGGATGGCGCCCGAGCTGGGCGTACACCATTGTCCCGCGCCGGGCCGACCCACCCGCACCGGGCCGGACCCGCGGGTCCGGGCCGCCGGCGCCGGCCGCCGTGTCCGGCTACGGGACCAGGCGCAGGATGAGGCGCTTCGCGTCGCCGTCGCCGTACTTCTGGTCGAACTGCCGGACCACCGCGGCGTGGTCGCCGTCGGCCGGCTCCACCAGCCCGAACGCGGCCGGTGCCGGGCCGCCGGCGCGCGGCGGCAGCTCGGCCCGGGCGGTCAGCGGCCGGCTCAGCCGGAACGCGGCGCAGTCGATGTAGTGCTGTCCATCGACCTCCACGTAGGGCACCCGGACCTCGGCCACGTCCGAGTCCCCGTCCCGCAGGGTCACCCTCATCGACCAGTAGCGTTGCAGGGACACGGTGGCCTGCTCGTGCTCCCACAGCTCCTCGAACCGGGCGTGCACGAACCCGCCCCACGGGCTGTCCATGTCCACCTCCAGCTGCGGAACGTTGAACGACAACTTTCCGATCGGGAAGAACGAGATCAGTGCGTGGCCGTCCCACTGGTAGAGCTGGATCGACGGCGACGCGTCGTAGATCCGCACCTGGAACCGGCCGCGCTGGCCCGGGGGCAGTGAGTGCTGGAAGGCGGCCAGCCGACGCAGGTTGGCCTGGATCTGCCGGGGGACGTCCACCCGCTGCCGCTCCAACTCCTCGGAGCGTTGGCGGGCCGCCGTGCAGTCCGGGTCGAGCAGGAGCAGCTGCACCTCGGCGTCCTGGCGTAGCGCCTCCCGCATGCCCGCCAGGGTCGCGTCGCGGTGCGGGTCCTCCAGCAGGATCGTCCAGGTGTCGAGGATGCGGACCCGTCGGCAGCTGCCGTGCAGCCGCGCCACGAACGCCTGTTGGTCGAAGCTCAGGTGCTCCTGCACCCGCGCCTTGCGGGCCTCCTCGAACAGCGGGTCGAAGATGACGTACGAGATGGCCGCCAGCACCACACTGGCGCCCAGGTTGAGCAGCAGGTCGCTGAGGAAGCCGGTGCTGCGCCAGGCGCCGAGCAGCATCGCCGTCGCGACGCCGAGCAGCACGCCGCCGACCAGGTAGGCGCGTCGTTGCCGGGCCGTGCGCCGCCACCGCCAGCCACCCGATCGCCGCATCCCGGCCCCTCCCGGTCCCGACCGGCCGCCCCGCGCCGGTGATCACCCTGGAAGATACGTGCCGTCTTTTGCGCCCGCTGTCCCGTTTCCGGCAGGCGCTCCGGCCCAGGGCGGACGGGCACCGGCGGGTCGGCCGTGGGGTGCGGCGCCCGCGAGAAGACGCGGACACCGCACCATCACCGTCAGAAGGCGAACAGCTCACCGGTCTCGCGCAGCAGGACGCACCGGTTGGCGAACGTCTTCGCGTACGTCACCGGCCGGTCGCCCCAGAAGCCGAGCGCGCGGACGGTGACCGGCGCGTACTCCAGGGTGCAGAGCGTGTCGGGGTCGAGGTTGAGCGTGCCGGGGTCGCCGCCGACGCCGGCCAGGGTGCCGCACGCGGCCGACGCGGCCGGGTGGTCGCCGCCGCTCGGGCCGCAGAACAGCACGCTGGCGCGGGGCGCGGCGGTCGGCGGCTGCACGGTGAGCACCAGCACCGACGGGGGCTGGTCGGCGCGGGGGACGGCGTGCGTCGCCTCGGGACGGGCGGCGGCGTGTGCGGCCTCGGGACGGGCGGCGGCGGTCAACCCGCCGGCGACGAGGACGGCCGCGACGAGCGCGACGATCCGCTGGGCGAAGGGCATGGGTGTGTCCTTCCGTCGGGGCCCCGGGTGGGGGCCGGTCGGTGGCCCGGCCGTCGTGCGCCCGAGCCGTCGACCACCCTAAGTGGACACTGTGAACGCCCAGCGTCACCGACTGTTACGACGATTCCACGCGTCGCCAGTCGTGCGAGGTCAGGGCGCTCGCCTGCGGACCCATCATCAACATCCCGCCGTCGACCGGCCAGGAGGCGCCCGTGACGTACGCGGCCTGGGGCGAGGCCAGCAGCGCGACCACCGCCGCGACCTCCCGGGCGTCTCCCGGCCGCCCCACCGGCACGCCGGGCCGCTCCTGGGTGAACGGGTCGACGTCCTCCTGCCCGGTCATCGGGGTGGAGATCTCGCCCGGGGCGACCGCGTTGACGGTGATCCCGTCGACGGCCAACTCCTGTGCCATCACCTTGGTGAGCAGCCCGAGGCCGCCCTTCGCGGCGCAGTACGCGGCCGAGCCGACCCGCGGCGCGTGCTCGTGCACGCTGGTGATGTTGATGATCCGCCCGCCGGCACCGGTGGCCCGCATCCGGCGGGCGGCGCGCTGAGCGCAGAGGAACGGTCCGTCGAGGTCCACCGACAGCACCTCGCGCCACCGCTCCCAGCCGGTGTCGACGAACGGTACCGACGCACCGGTCCCGGCGTTGTTGACCAGGACGCCGACGCCGCCGAGCCGGTCGGCCAACTCGTCGATCACGTCGGCGGCGCCGGGCAACCGGGTCAGGTCCATCTCGGCGACCTCGCACCGTCGACCGGCGGCGCGGACCTCGTCCGCGGTGCGCCGCGCGCCGTCCGGGTCGCCGTACCAGGTGAGGCCGATGTCGAAGCCGGCGGCGGCCAGGGCCACCGCGCAGGCCTTGCCGATGCCGGAGTCGGCGCCGGTGACGACGGCGATGCGGGGGTAGTGCGCAAAACGCTCGGGCATGACCGACCAATACCCCCCGACCCGGCGCTCCACCCGGCCCCAACCGCGGTGATCAAGAGGTTTGGGTCAGATGTGGAGCCGGACATGACGCAAAGCTCTTGATCACCGGCGTGGGCGGCGAGGCGGCGAGGCGGCGGGAAGGAGGGCGGGGGGGTGTGTACGGGGCGTGGTCGTGGGTAGGCGCACGGGGTGGAGCTGGTCGAGGAGTCGCCGTACCGGTTCCGGATCGACCAGCGCGACCCGATGCGGGTCCCGGGCGTGGTCTTCGCCACCCGGTCACTGCTGCCCGACGCCGGAGCGGACAAGTCCCTGGAACAGGTCGCCAACGTGGCCACGCTGCCGGGCATCGTCGACGCCTCGTACGCCATGCCCGATGTGCACTGGGGCTACGGCTTCCCGATCGGCGGCGTCGCCGCCACCGACGTGGAGCGCGACGGGGTCGTGTCGCCCGGCGGGGTGGGCTTCGACATCTCCTGCGGCGTACGCCTGCTCGCCGCCGACCTGGACCGCGCTGAGCTGGGCCCCCGGTTGGACGCCCTGATGGACGGGCTGGCCGAGGCGACCCCGCGCGGCATGGGCAAGGGCGCCGTGTGGCACCTGGCCGACCGGGCCGAGCTCGACGGGGTGCTGCGCGGCGGCTCCCGGTACGCGGTGGAGCGCGGATTCGGGGTCGAGCGGGACCTCGACCGGTGCGAGGACTACGGGGCGGTCGACGACGCGGACCCGGCGCAGGTGAGCGACCGGGCGGTCGAGCGGGGCGCCCGCCAGGTCGGCAGCCTCGGCTCGGGCAACCACTTCCTGGAGGTGCAGGTCGTCGAGGAGGTGTACGACGACCGCGTCGCCGGCGTGTTCGGGCTCCGCCCGGGACAGATCTGCGTGATGATCCACTGCGGTTCGCGGGGGCTCGGCCACCAGATCTGCACCGACCACCTGCGGGGCATGGAGAAGGTGATGTCCCGCTACGGCATCGAGGTGCCGGACCGTCAGCTCGCCTGCGCGCCGGTCTCCTCGGACGAGGGACGGGCGTACCTCGGCGCGATGGCGGCCGCCGCGAACTACGCGCGGGCGAACCGGCAGCTGCTGACCGACGCGGCCCGCCGGATCTTCAACCGGCAGACCGGCCAGGGTCTCGACCTCGTCTACGACATCTCGCACAACCTCGCCAAGCTGGAGACCCACGCCGTCGACGGCGTCCCGCGTCGCGTCTGCGTCCATCGCAAGGGCGCCACCCGGGCGTTGCCGCCGGGCCACGAGGACCTCCCGGCCGACCTGCGCGCGGTGGGCCAGCCGGTGCTGATTCCCGGCTCGATGGGCACCGGCTCGTACGTGCTCACCGGCGTACCCGGCTCACCCGCCTTCGCGTCCACCTGCCACGGGGCGGGCCGGGTGCGCAGCCGCAAGCAGGCGGTGAAGGCCGAACGGGGAGCCGACCCGCGTCGGCAGCTGGAGGAGCAGGACATCGCCGTACGCGGTGTGTCCCGCCGGGGTCTGGCCGAGGAGATGCCCGCGGCGTACAAGGACGTCACGGCGGTGGTGGAGTCGGCCGAGGGCGCCGGGTTGTGTCGGAAGGTGGCGCGGCTGGCGCCGATCGGCGTGGTCAAGGGCTGAGCCCGGCGCCGGGCCCGGCACGCCGGGGTGGAGCGGCGGCACGGCTGCGGCGGCTCACACGTCCAGTGTCACGGCGCAGGACCAGCGGTCGTCCTCGCGGCCGAACCGCAGCTCGTGCAGGGAGACCGCCTTCGGCACCGCGCCCACCAGCTCGACCGCGTCCGTGCCGGTCACCAGCCAGCGCACCAGCAGGCCGCCGTCGCCGTCGTCGGACACGTCGCTGGTCAGCGGCAACTCGTCCGCCGTGTCCATCCGGAAGATCACCTCGTCGAGGACGTTCACCAGCAGGTCCTCGTCGTCGGCGGGCGGCGCGTGGAACTCCCGCTCCGGGCCGGGCACCGCCCCCGCGGTGTCGACGAAGCTCTCCACCAGCGCGGCGACCGCCTCGGCCACGCACGTCTCCCGGGTCGGCGCCCACGCCTCGATCCGGACGTCGGCGGTGTGCGGCACGCACCGGTGCCCCTGCTCCGCGAGCTGTTCCATCCCCCGATCATCCGCCGCCCGCCGCGGCTCCGCCGGCCGGTCGCGTTAGCGTGCCCGGATGCGGATCACCAAGTTCACCCACTCCTGCGTACGTCTGGAGCGCGACGGCGTCGTCCTGGTCATCGACCCGGGCACGTGGAGCGAGCCGCGCGCGCTGGCCGGGGCGGACGCCGTGCTCGTCACCCACGAGCACACCGACCACGTCGACGTGCTCCGCCTGGCGGGTCTCGGCGTGCCGGTGTACGCGCCGGAGGGCGCCCGCCTGCCCGACCTCGCCCCGCTGCCGGTGACCCCGGTGCGGGCCGGGCAGCGGTTCACCGCCGCCGGGTTTCCGGTGACCGCCGTGGGTGGCCGGCACGCCACCATCCACGACGGCCAGCCGGACTGCGTGAACCTCGGCTACCTCGTGGACGGGCTCTACCACCCCGGTGACGCGCTGCACGTGCCGGACGAGCCGGTGCGGACCCTGCTGCTGCCCGGGCAGGGGTCGTGGATGCGGCTGGGTGAGGCGATCGACTTCGCCCGTTCCGTCGGCGCCGAGCGGGCGCACACGATCCACGACGGGCAGGTCAACGACCGTGGCCTGGCGAGCGTCACCGGTTGGTTCGCCGAGACGGTCGAGGGCTACCGGCACCTCGCGCCCGGTGAGAGCGCCTGACCGCCCGCTGGTGGTGACCGGCCCGGCCGGGGCCGTGCCCAGCCGAGCGGTGACGATCACGCGCGGTGCAGCACCACCAGGTCGGCGTCGTGCGTCGGCGTCCACCCGACCGGCAGGCCGACCGCGGTCAGGTGGGCGCCGGAGTAGCGCCGGTCGCCATGCCGGTAGGTCCCGTCCGCGTCGAGGCCGCGCAACGGCAGCCGCACCGGGCGGGACGGCAGCAGCCCGGGACCGTCGGAACGACCGGTGTGCCAGGCCAGGACGACCACCGTCCGCCGGTCCGGCGAGGTGTACTGCACGGCGCAGCGTGCCTGGTCGGGGCCGCCGACGAGGTGGACCTCGCCGTGCGTGACCACCTCCCGGATCTCCTTGTACCGGGCGATCCAGCCGGCCGCCTCGGCCCGCTGCTCCGGCGTCCAGTGGCGGATGTCCGCGCCGATGCCGAGCACGCCGGCCATGGCGAGCACGAACCGGAACGCGAGCGAGCGTGGACGCGGGTCGAAGATGCCGGGCGCGTCGGTCACCCAGGAGCTGAGCAGGTGCGGCGCGTTGGCGTGCAGGAAGCCGTGCTGGATGGCCAGCCGGTCCAGCGGGGCCGTGTTGTCGCTGGGCCAGAAGATGTCGGCCCGTGCGGCCATCGCCAGGTCGGTCCGGCCCCCGCCACCGGCGCAGGACTCGATCAGCACCTCCGGGTGGTCCCGGCGCAGCCGCTCGTAGATCCGGTGCAGGTTGGCGACGTGCGCGCCGTCCAGGTCGACCGGCTTCTCGCCACCGGCCCGGCCCGGCTCGGTGCGGGGCCGGTTGAAGTCCCACTTCAGGTACCCGATGTCGTACCGGCGCAGCAGCCCGTCGATCGTGCCGTGGACGAACTCGGCGACCTCCGGCCGGCCCAGGTCCAGCAGGTACTGGTTGCGGATCGGGGTGAGCGGGCGACCCTCGACGGCGTACACCCAGTCGGGGTGTTCGGCGTAGAGCCGGGAGCGGGGGCTCACGCACTCCGGCTCCACCCAGAGGCCGAACCGCAGCCCCAGCCCGCGTACCTCGGCGATGAACGCGTCGAAGCCGTCGGGGAAGCCGGCCGGGTCGGGCGTCCAGTCACCGAGACCGGTGGTGTCGTCGACGCGGCCGAGGAACCAGCCGTCGTCCACCACGAACGTCTCGACCCCGAGGTCGGCGGCGATCCGGGCGAGCGCGAGCTGACTGTCGGCGTCCACGTCGAAGTAGGTCGCCTCCCAGGAGTTGTAGAGCACCGGGCGCGGCGTCAGCCGCTCGCCGGCGAGCAGTCGCTGGTAGCGGTGCCACACCCGGGCCAGCCCGTCCAGCCCGTCCGTGCTGTAGGCGCCGGCGACCTCGGGCAGGGTCAGCTCCGCGCCCGCCGGCAGCTCCAGCGGGCCGTCGGCCAGGCGGCGCCCCGCCCGTACGCGGGTGAGCCCGCCGGTGTCCCGCTCGGCGGTGATCTCCCAGGAGCCGGTCCAGGCGACCGAAACGCCCCAGGTCGACCCGTCCGGCTCGGCCCGGTCCCGGACCGCCAGCCAGGGCACGTGCAGGTGGCCGGGCACACCCTGGCTGCTGCCGATGGTGAAGGCGCCGTGGCCGAGGTCGACGTGGTCGAGCTGGAACTCCTGCGCCCACTGCCCCCACTGGTGGCTGAGCAGCGCGCCGTGCGGCGTCGGTACGCAGAACCCGGCCGAGCCGGCGCGGACCAGCCGCAGCGGCCCGGTGCCGGTGTTGGTGAGCTCGACCCAGCGGCGTACGACGTCGGTGCCGGCCGGGACGGCGTAGCGCAGCACGGCCCGCAGCCCCGTCACCGGGTCGGCGAAGGTGACCGCGAGCGCGCCGCCGTCCGGGTCGTGGGCCGCCTCGACGAAGCCGAACCCGACGCGCCGGTTCCCGCTCTCCGTCTCCACCACCAGGTCGGCGCCGGTGAACGGGCGGTCGGCGTCGGTGGCGTACTCGACCGGTGCGGCGTCGCCCGCGGTGAGGAACGGCACCGGCCCGTCGTACGCGACGGGGGAGGGGCCCTCGCCGACCCCGTGCGGGCCCCACGCGTGCAGCTCCAGCCAGCGCCCGTGCGCGGGCAGCGTCACTGTGTACTCGGTGTGCGCGCCCCGCAGCGTCCAGCGCCCGTGCTCCGCGCCACTCACTTGACCGCTCCGATCGCCAGGCCCGAGACGAAGTGCCGCTGGAACCGCAGGAAGACCGCCACGGTCGGGACCGCGGCGATCACCGTACCGGCGGCGATGACGTTCCACGACGACACGAACTGGCCCTGGAGGGCGAGCAGTGCCGGGGTGACCGGCATCTTGTCGTCGGTGCGCAGCACGGTGATGGCCCACAGCAGGTCGTTGAAGATCCAGGTGAAGGAGAGCGCGCCGAGCGCGGCCAGCGCCGGTCGGGTCAGCGGCAGCATCACCCGGCCGAAGATCTGTGCCGGGCCGGCGCCGTCGATGGTCGCCGCCTCCTGGATCTCGCCGGGCAGGTCCCGCATGAAGCCGTGCAGGACGAAGGTGTAGAAGCCCAGCCCGAAGCCGACCTGCACGGCGATCAGCGCCCAGAGCGTGTCGTACAGGCCGGTCAGCTCGCTGAACTTCTGCACCGGGATCAGCAGGATCTGCGGCGGCAGCAGGTTGCCGGCGAGCATGAGCAGCAGGATGGTGCGACGGCCCGGGATCCGGTAGCGGCTGAGCGCGAACGCCGCGACGGCCGCCAGCACCAGGCTCAGCGCGACCGACGGGATC
This sequence comes from Micromonospora krabiensis, assembly GCF_900091425.1. Lineage (GTDB taxonomy): Bacteria > Actinomycetota > Actinomycetes > Mycobacteriales > Micromonosporaceae > Micromonospora > Micromonospora krabiensis. The sequence continues at coordinate 1,618,055 of NZ_LT598496.1, read as the reverse complement.
GTCACCAACAGGCTGTTGACCAGGGCCCGCAGCTCCCCGCCGTCGGTCCACGCCTGCCGATAGGTGTCGAGCGTGAACGAGTGCGGGAGGCTGCCCACGCCGTTGGCGGCGACGTCGTCGAAGGTGCGGGTGGACATGATGACCACCCACAGCACCGGGCCGAGCCAGAGCAGCGAGAGCAGGACCATGCCGGTGTGGAACGCCCCGGTCCGGAGCTTGCGGATCATGCTTCCTCCCGGAACGCGCGGACGAGGTAGCCCAGGATGACCGCCAGCGCGAGCACGAAGATGACCACCGCGATCGCGGAGGCGTACCCGAGCCGTAGGCTCTGGAAGGCCGCCGAGTACATGTAGGTGCTGAGCAGCTCCGACGAGTGGTACGGCCCGCCGCGGGTCAGCGACCAGACGATGTCGAACGAGCGCAGCGAGTCGATCACGATGACCGACAGCACGACCGCGTTGACGCCCTTGAGCTGGGGAACGGTGACGTGCCAGAGCCGCTGCCAGCCATTCGCGCCGTCCATCTTGGCGGCCTCGTGCAGCGCCGGGTCGATCGCCTTCAGGCCGGCGAGGAAGAGCACCATCACGTACCCGATCTGCCGCCACAGCGCCGGCAGGATCACCGCGTAGAGCGCTGTCTGCGGGTCGGCCAGCCAGGGCCGGATGAGGTGTTCGAGCCCGACGGCGCGCAGGAGCGAGTCGGCCAGCCCGTCGGGCTGGTAGAAGACCCGCCAGACCAGGGCGGTCACCACCAGGGAGAAGACCACCGGGGTGAACAGGGCGGCCCGGTAGAAGCCGACGCCGCGGCGGTCCCGTTGCAGCAGCAGCGCCATCCCGAAGCCGCCGACGACGGAGAGCCCGCCGAAGAGCACCAGCCAGATGACCGTGTTGACGAGGGCACCCCGGAACGTGGCGTCGCCGGCCAGCTCCACGTAGTTGTCGACGCCGATGAACTGCGGCGGCGTCTGCCCGTCCCAGCGGGTCAGCGAGAACCAGAAGCCCTGCAACGCCGGCCAGAACACCCAGATGCTCTCGACGACGAAGGGCACCAGCACGAAGACCGCCAGCAGCGGCGACAGTCGAGCCGACCGTCGCCGCCGCCGGGGTGTGCCGGCCACGCTGGACACGTCCGTCCGGGAGGTGTCGGCAATGGTGGACACGTTTGTCACGTCAGCCCTTGAAGACCTTCTCGGCGCCGGCCTGCCACTCGCGAAGGATCGCGTCGATCTGGTCGGGCTTGTCCATGAACTTGGTCAGCGCGGTGTCCGCGGTGGGCTGGAGGGCGTCGCTGGAGTCGCGGTTGAAGAACTGGGTCAGCTCCGCGGCGCTCTCCAGCATGGCCTTGCCCTTGGCGACCAGCGGCGAGTCGGAGGCCTTGGCCTTCGGGTGGGCCGGCAGCACGATCCCGGAGCTGGACTTCACGTACTCCTCCTGCGCCTGGGCCGAGGCGAGGTAGGTCAGCAGGGCCTTGGTGCCGGTCGGGTTGGCGGTCTTGGCGCTGGCGAAGAAGCCGTCGGTCGGCGCCTCCTCGGCCACCGGGACCGCCGGGTCGATGATCGGGAACCGGAAGAAGTCCAGGTCGCCCAGGGCGTCCTTCGGGGCGGCGTCGGCGAAGAAGGTGCCGATCAGGAACATGCCCGTCTTGCCGGCGAGCAGCGCCGTGGTGGCCTCCTGGAACGGGTACGCCTTGCCCTTCGGGTCGAAGTAGGGCAGCGCCTCGCGCCACTTGCCGAAGACGGCCTTGACCTTCGGGTCGTCGAAGCGCTGCTTGCCGGCGAGCAGCTCGCGGTGGAACGGCGCGCCGTTGACCCGGATGTTGAGGTAGTCGAACCAGGCCGAGGCGACCCAGGGGGTGTCGCCCAGGCCGATGCCGATCGGCGGGATGCCCTTGCCCTTGATCGTCTCGCAGACGTTCAGGAACTCGGCCCAGGTCTTCGGCTCCTGCACGCCCCACTTGGCGAAGTTGCTCTTGCGGTAGAAGAAGCCCCACCAGTAGTTGTTCATCGGCACGAAGACCTGCTTGCCGCTGGCGTCGGTGGAGAGCGTCCGCAGCGACTGCGGGTACTCGCCCAGCCCCTGCCAGACGTCGGAGACGTCGAGCAGCAGGTTCTTGCTGGCGTAGTCGTTGGCGACCGAGCCCGCGTACCAGGTGTAGAGGTCCGGCGGGTTGGCCGACGTCAGGTAGGTCGGCAGCTGGGTGCGGAAGGTCTCCGAGGCGATCGTGTTGACCGTCGCGGTGCCCTTGCCCTGCTTGTTGAAGCCGTCGATCAGCTTCTCGATCGCCGTCTTGGCCTGCGGCGACGAGAGGTTGGACTGGAGGGTCACGGAGCCGGAGGCGCCGCCGCTCGCCGGCCCGCTGGCGGAGCTGGCGCAGGCGGACAGCAACGGGCCGGCGCCGAGCACGCCCAGGCCGGCGAGCCCGAGGTGGCCGAGGAGCCGGCGGCGGCCGGGGTCGAAGTCGGTCACGGGAGGTCCCTTCCTATCGACACGCTGCGTCACGTGGATGTGTGTCGGTGGTGTGAACGATGTGACCAGAAGGTTGCATCCGGCCCGGCTGACTGTCAAGATGTATTCGTAATTAATGGTTAAACGGCTCGGTGGGTTGGGGTGTGGATGAGTCCGGACGCGCGTCGGTTGGACGGTAGAACAGCGCTGGTCACGGGCGCGTACGGGGGTATCGGTGCGGCGACCGCCCGTCGGCTGGCCGCCGAGGGCGCCCGAGTGGCGCTGCTCGACGTCCACGACTGCACCCCGCTGGCTGAGGAACTGACCGCCGCCGGCGGTCGGGCACTGTCCGTAGTGGCCGATGTCGCCGACGAGGCCGCCTGGGCGTCCGCGGTGGCGCGGGTGCGCGACACGCTCGGCCCGGTCGACATCCTGGTCAGCAACGCGTACGCGGTGGAGGTCGCGCCCGCGCACCGCACCACCCGGGCATCCTGGGACCATCAGCTCGGCGTCAGCCTCACCGGCGCGTTCCTCGGTGTCCGGGCCTGCCTGGACGACCTGCTCGCCCGCTCCGGGGCGGTGGTGCTGGTGTCGTCGGTGCACGCGCTGGTCGGGCTGCCCGGCCGGCCCGCGTACGCCGCCGCGAAGGGCGCGCTGGTCGCGCTCGGCCGGCAACTGGCCGTCGAGTACGGACCCCGGGTGCGGGTCAACAGTGTCCTGCCCGGCCCGATCCTGACCGGCGCCTGGGACGGCATCGGCGAGGAGGACCGCCGCCGCAGCGTCGCGGAGACGGTCGCCAAGCGGTTCGGCACCCCGGAGGAGGTGGCCGCCGTGGTGGCGTTCCTCGCCTCGCCCGACGCCGCGTACGTCACCGGCACCAGCCTGGTGGTGGACGGCGGTTGGACCGCGGTGAAAGCCTCGGCCTGAGAGATCGAGACCCACGAGCGAGAAGGCACGAAGAGACTTGGCACAGTACGCAGGCCGCGGCGTCCACGGACAGACCGTCGAGGTGATCGCCCGCCGCATCCTCAGTGGGGAGATCGCCGAGGGCGCCACCCTGAACCTGGCCGCCCTGCAGGAGGAGCTGGACGTCAGCCTCACCGCCCTGCGGGAGGCGCTGAAGGTCCTCACCGCCAAGGGCATCGTCGACGCGCGGCAGAAGCGCGGCACGTTCGTCCGTCCCCGGTCCGACTGGAACCTGCTCGACGGTGACGTGATCCGGTGGCAGTTCGCCGACGGCGCCGATCCGCGGCTGCTCGACAAGCTCCAGGAGGTACGGGCCATCATCGAGCCGGCCGCCGCGCGGCTGGCCGCCGCCCGCGCCACCGCGGACGACCTCGCCGTGCTCGACGCGGCGCTGCACGACATGGCCGACGCGCACGCCGACCCGGGCGCCGCGGTCGCGGCCGACCTCGCGTTCCACCGGGCCCTGCTCGCCGCCACCCACAACGAGCTGCTGGTCCGGATGGAAGTGGTGATGGAGACCGGCCTCGCCGAGCGCGACCGGCTGGTGCACGGACACGGCGACGGCCACGACGACCCGGTGCCGAGCCACCGGGCGGTGGTCGACGCGATCCGCGGCGGCGACGAGGGCGCGGCGGAGACGGCGATGCGCGAACTGCTGGCGAAGGCGGTACGGGACGTGGAGAAGCTGCGCGAACAGCGGAGTCCCGCGGCCGCGAACGAGAGGGCCAAACGGTGAGGATCGAACGGATCGAGACCTTCCTGGTCCCGCCACGGTGGTTGTTCTGCCGGGTGGAGACCGACACGGGGCTGGTCGGCTGGGGCGAGCCCGTGGTGGAGGGTCGGGCCGAGGTGGTCCGCGCCGCCGTCGAGGTGCTCGCCGAGTACCTCGTGGGCGAGGATCCGCTGCGTATCGAGCAGCACTGGCAGGTGCTGACGAAGGGCGGGTTCTACCGGGGCGGCCCGGTGCTCTCCAGCGCGGTGGCGGGTCTGGACCAGGCGCTGTGGGACATCGCCGGCCAGGCGTACGGGGTGCCGGTGCACGCCCTGCTCGGTGGCCCGGTGCGCGACCGGGTGCGGATCTACTCGTGGATCGGCGGCGACGAGCCCGGCGAGATCGCCGACGCGGCCGCCGCCCAGGTGGCCGCCGGGCTGACCGGCCTGAAGATGAACGCCTCCGGCCGGCTCTCGCCGATCCCCACGCCCGCCGAGATCGACGCGGTGGTCGAGCGGGTCGCCGCGGCCCGGGCGGTGCTCGGCGACGACCGGGACATCGCGCTGGACTTCCACGGTCGCGCCGGGTTCGCCGCGGTGCGGCGCATCCTGCCCGAGCTGGCACCGTTGCGGCCGTTCTTCGTGGAGGAACCGGTCCTGCCGGACCAGGCGCACCACCTGCGCGACCTCGTCGCCGCCTCCCCGGTGCCGATCGCGACCGGCGAGCGGCTCTACGGACGGTCGGAGTTCCTCGCCCCGTTGCAGGCCGGCGTGTCGGTGGTGCAGCCGGACCTGTCGCACGCCGGGGGGATCTCCGAGGTGCGGCGGATCGCCGCGCTCGCCGAGACGTACGGGGCGTTGCTCGCCCCGCACTGCCCGCTCGGCCCGATCGCGCTCGCCGCCAGCCTCCAGGTCGCGTTCGCGACACCGAACTTCCTGATCCAGGAACAGAGCATCGGCATCCACTACAACGTGGACTCCGAGCTGCTCGACTACGTCGTCGACCCGGAGCCGTTCCGGTTCGTGGACGGCCACATCGTCCGCTTCGACGGGCCGGGCCTGGGCATCACGGTCGACGAGGCCGCCGTCCGCAAGGCCGCGGAGAACCCGCACGCCTGGCGCAACCCGGTCTGGCGGCACCCCGACGGCTCCTTCGCCGAATGGTGACCGCGGCCGGCTCCGGTCCGGACCGGACGGTCGGTCCGGTGGCCGCCACCCGCTCGGCGGGGGTGGACGAGCCCGGCGGCCCGGAGCGGCCGGTGCCGCTGCGGGTCGTCGCCGACGCGGCGCTCGGCGGGCGGTGGACGAGCCTCTCCGGCGGTGGCCGGGAGTGGCTGTGGCGCGGGACGCAGCCGGGCCGGGCCGACGTCCGCCCGGACGCGGCCTTCGTCGACGCCGGTGGCCTGGAGGAGTGCCTGCCCACCGTCCGCGGCGTGCCGGACCATGGCGAGGTCTGGTCGAGGCCGTGGCGGCAGACCGCGCCGGGGGAGACCGTCGTGGTACGGCCCGACTTCACCCTCACCCGCCGCCTGCGCGAGCGGGACGGCGTGGTGGTCGCCGACTACCGGCTTACCGCCGACCCGGGCTACCGCTTCGTGTGGGCGGCGCACGCCCTGCTGGACCTGTCACCCGAGGCCCGCCTCGTGGCCCCCGCCGGCACCCCGACCCGGCTGCACCCGGAGGCGGCCGTCCTGCTCCCGCCGGACGCCTGGCCCGCCGGCCGGCCGTGGCTGACCGGTGCCTGGCCGGCCCCGGCCGGTCTGGCTCTGGACGCGCTCGGCCCGGACGACGGCACCGCCGTCGGCGCGGTGCTGGTGGACTGCCCGCGGGTCCGGGTGGTGGACGGGCCGGACGCGCTGACCCTGGAGCTGGAGTGCGCCGACCAGCCCCGGGCGACCGCCCTCTGGCGCAACCTGCGCGGCTGGCCCGAGACCGACCCGTACCGCAGCGTCGGGGTGGAGCCGATGCTCGGCCGCGCCTTCGACCTGGCCGACGCCGGCCCCGGTGACGCCGCCGTGGTCCCCACCAGCGGGGAGGTCGCCTGGCGGCTGACCGTCTCCGCCCACCGATCCGAAGGACACCGATGAACCTGACCGACGCCCTGCGTACCCATCGACTGCTCGCCATCGTGCGCGGCCCGGACCCGGCGGCGGCGCTGGCCGCGGTGCTCACCCTGGCCGACAGCGGAGTCGCGCTGATCGAGGTGTCGCTGACCGGCGCGGACGCCCTCGGCGTGGTGCGCCGGGCCCGGGCCGCGCTCGGCCCGGAGTTCGCCCTCGGCGCGGGCACCGTGCTCACCGCCGAGGACGCCCGGGCGGCGGCCGAGGCGGGCGCGACGTTCCTGGTCACCCCGGCCCTCGCCGAGAGCCTGGACGAGGCCCCCCGGCTCGGGCTGCCGGTGCTGGCGGGCGCGCTGACGCCGACCGAGGTGGTCCGCGCCCGGGCCGCCGGCGCCGCCGCCGTCAAGCTCTTCCCCGCCTCGATCGGCGGCCCGGACTACCTCGGCGCGCTGCGCGACCCGTTCCCGGACACGCCGCTGGTGCCGGTCGGCGGGGTGGACGTCGACAGCGCCCGGCGCTACCTGGACCGGGGGGCGGTCGCCGTGGGCGTCGGGTCGCCCCTGCTCGGCGACGCGGTCCGGGGCGGCGACCCGGCCGCCCTGCGGGAGCGGGCGGCGGCGTTCCTCGCGGCGGTCCGCCCGTGACCGGCGCCGACGACGCGACCCGGCCCGGGGTGACCGCCGAGGACGCGACCCGGCCCGCCGTGCCCGGCGGGGACGCCGGTGGGATCGACGTGCTCACGCTCGGCGAGACGATGGCCGCCTTCCGGTCCGCCGGTCCGCTGCGGCTCGGCGGCGCCGCCGGGGTCTCCGTCGCGGGCGCAGAGTCCACGGTGGCCATCGGCCTGGCGCGGCTCGGCCACCGGGCCGGCTGGATCGGGGTCACCGGCGCCGACGAACCGGGGGCGCTGGTCCGCCGCACGCTGCGCGCCGAGGCCGTGGACCTGCGCTGGGCGCGGGTGACGGCGGACGCGCCGACCGGGCTGATCCTGTTCGAACCGCGGGTGGCCGACCTCAACCGGGTCACCTACTACCGGGCCGGCTCCGCCGGGTCCCGGTTGGCGCCGGCCGACGTGACCCGGGCGTTCGACGCGGTGACCCCCCGCGTGCTGCACGTCACGGGCATCACCTGCGCCCTCGGCCCCGGCCCGTACGCCGCCGTGCGGGCCGCCGTCGAACGGGCCCACGGCGCGGGCGCGACCGTGTGCCTCGACGTCAACCACCGCAGCCGGCTCTGGTCCGTCGCCGAGGCCGCCGAGGCGCTGCGCCCGCTGCTGTCGGCGGTCGACGTGGTGGTCGCCTCCCCCGACGAGCTGCCCGTGCTCACCGACGCCGACGACCCGGCCGCCGCGCTGCGTGCCGCCGGTGTGCGAGAGGTGGTGGTCAAGCTCGGCGGCGACGGGGCGACCAGCCACCACGAGGGCGGCACCCTGCACCGCCCCGCCCGCCGGGTGCCGGTCGTGGAGACCATCGGCGCCGGCGACGCCTTCGTCGCCGGGTGGCTGTCCGCCCTGCTCGACGGGGCGGACGTGGCCGGACGGCTGGACCGCGCGGTGACCACGGCCGCCTTCGCCGTCGCGACCCGGGGCGACTGGGAGGGTCTGCCGGACCGGACCGAGCTGGCCCTGCTCGACCACGAGCCGGGCACCGCGCTGCGTTGACGCCAGGAGGAGACATGGAGCTGACCGAGCCGACCCCGTGGAGCGCGGACCGCCTGGAGTTGGGCGAGGGCGCCCGCTGGGTGGACGACCGCCTCGTCCTGGTCGACCTGCTCGCCGGGCGGCTGCTCACCACCGGCGGTGACGCCCCCGGCCCGTTGGACGAGCTGTGCCGGCTGGACGTGCCGCTGGGCGCGGTCGCACCGGTGGCCGGGCGGCCGGGGGAGTGGCTGGCCGCCGCCGGCACCGGGGTGGCCCGGCTGGGTGGCGACGGCGCGTACCGGCCGATCGTCGACCTGGAGGGCGACCGCTCCGAACCGGCCCGGATGAACGACGCGGTGGCCGACCCGCACGGCCGCTTCTGGGCCGGCAGCATGACGTACGCCGGGTTGCCCGGCGGCGGCTCGCTCTACCGGATCGACCCGGGCGCCGCCCCCGTCACGGCGGTGACGGGGTTGACGATCACCAACGGTCCGGCGTTCGACGGCGCCGGCACCAGCATGTACCTGGCCGACACCCCGCGCGGGCACGTCGACCGGTTCACGGTGGACGCCGGCACCGGCGAGTTGAGCGCCCGGGAGCCGTTCCTGCGGCTGGACCCGGCGGTGGACGGCGCGCCGGACGGGATGACGGTGGACGCGGCCGACCACCTCTGGGTGGCGCTCTGGGGCGGCTCGGCGGTGCGCCGCTACCGGCCGGACGGGACGCTCGACCGCGAGGTCCGGCTGCCGGCGCGCCAGCCGACGAGTGTCTGTCTCGGCGGCCCGGGCCTGCGACGGCTCTTCGTCACGACCGCCGACCACGGCCTCACCGCTCCCGACCCGCTCGACGGCGCCCTGCTGGCCCTCGACGTCCCCGTTCCCGGCCGCCCCGCCGCCCCCGCCACTCCGGCCGACCCCGCCACTCTGCGGTGATCAAGAGGTTTGCGTCAAAATCCGCGCCCGGCGTGACGCAAACCTCTTGATCACCGGCGTGCGGGGCGGGGGAGGTAGCCGGCCGTCCGGCCCGTACGATTCCGGGGTGATTCTTCGGGGAGAGATCCGGCCTGACGCGCCGCTGGCCGTGCTGGCCGTCGAGGAGGAGGCCGCCCACCTCGGCGACGGCCTCCCGGTGCTGTTGACCGGCATGGGCAAGGTCAACGCCGCGACGGCGCTGGCCCAGGTGCTGGCGTCCGGGCCGAAGCCGAGCCTGGTGCTCAACCTCGGCACCGCCGGCGCGCTGCGCCCGGGCTGGGCCGGCGTCCACGAGATCGGCACCGTGCTCCAGCACGATCTCGACACCGACCTGCTGCGCACCCTCACCGGGCAGACGTACGGCGCCCCGCTGACCCTCGGCGCGCCGACCGCGGTCCTGGCCACCGGCGACGCGTTCATCGCCGACGAGGACGCGCGGGCCCGGCTGGCCCGGCGGGCGGACCTCGTCGACATGGAGGGGTACGCGGTGGCCTGGGCCGCCTCCCGGGCCGGGGTGCCGTGCCGGCTGGTGAAGCGGGTCAGCGACGACGCGGGGGACGGCGCGGACCGGGCGTGGCGGGACGCGGTCGACGACTCCGCGCGGGACCTCGCCGACTGGGTCCGGGCCGAGTTCGGCTGAGCCGTGGAGGGCCGGCTGCTCGCCGTCAGCGACCTGCACGTCGGGTACGCGGAGAACCGCGCGGTCGTCGACGGGCTGCGCCCCGGCTCCGACGACGACTGGCTGATCGTCGCCGGCGACGTGGCGGAGCGGTTCGCGGACGTCCGCGCCACCCTGGCCCTGCTGCGCGACCGGTTCGCCACCGTGGTGTGGGCGCCGGGCAACCACGAGCTGTGGACGCTGCCGAACGACCCGGTCGCGCTGCGCGGCGAGGCACGCTACCGGGAACTCGTCGCGATGTGCCGGAAGTTGGGAGTGTGCACGCCCGAGGACGACTATCCGGTGTGGACCGGGCCGGGCGGACCGGTCACCGTCGCCCCGCTCTTCGTGCTCTACGACTACTCGTTCCACGCGCCCGGCGCCTCCACCAAGGCCGAGTCGCTGCGCCGGGCGTACGACGTCGGGGTGGTGTGCACCGACGAGATGCTGCTGCACCCGGACCCGTACCCGAGCCGGGACGCCTGGTGCGCGGCGCGGCTGCGCACCACCGAGCGCCGGCTCGCCGCCGTCGACCCCGCGTACCCGACGGTGCTGGTCAACCACTTCCCGCTGGTCCGCGAGCCGACCCTGGTGCTGCGTCATCCGGAGTTCGCGCAGTGGTGCGGCACGGTCGGCACCGCCGACTGGCACCGGCGGTTCCGGGCCGCGGCGGTGGTCTACGGGCACCTGCACATTCCGCGTACGACGTGGCACGACGGGGTGCGGTTCGAGGAGGTGTCGCTGGGCTACCCGCGCGAGTGGCGGCGACGCGGCGCTCCGACGGTGCCCCGGGTGGTCCTGCCGGCGCCGGCTCCCGAGCCGCGCTGACCCTCGTCACCGAGCCGCGCTGACCAGCGCGTCCAGCGGAGGGGGTTGAACGGCGCGGCGGAGCGGCGGATGCTGAGGCATCGACCTTCACCGATCGAATCGGAGGACCGGATGCGTCGCCTCCCGCTCGTCGCCCTCGTCCTGGGCGCACTGTTGGTGGGCACTCCCGCCGCCGCCCAGGCCCGCCCCGACACCGCCGCCCACCCCGACACCGCCGCCCGCTCCGACACCGCCGGCCACCCCGACACCGCCGCCCGGCCCGACACCGCCGCCGACCCGGTCGCCGCGGCCGCGGCGCTGGCCGGGGTGCGTACCACCGGCACCGCCTGGGGCCTCGACCCGGCCACCGGCCGGATGACCCTCACCGTCGACGACACCGTGAGCGCCCGCGACCTGGCCGCGCTGCGGGAGACCGCCGCCCGGGCCGGAGCCGCGCTGCGCCGCGAGCCGGGTCAGCTGCGGACGCTGATCGCCGGCGGGCAGGCGATCTACGGCGGCGGTGGGCGCTGCTCGCTCGGTGCGAACGTCCGCAGCGGCACCACCTCCTACTTCGTCACCGCCGGCCACTGCACCACGCTCGGCGCCACATGGTACGCCGACAGTGGACAGACGACCGTGCTCGGCAGCCGGACCGGCAGCAGCTTCCCCGGCAACGACTACGGCCTGGTGCGCTACACCGGGACGATCCCGCGCCCCAGCGCCGTCCACACCTATCCCGGTCAGCTCACCGTCAACGGCACCACGAACGCGACCATCGGCCTGGCGGTCTGCCGCAGCGGGTCGACCACGGGCGTGCGCTGCGGCACCGTGACGGGGCTGAACCAGACCGTCAACTACGCGCAGGGCTCGGTGTCCGGGCTGATCCGGACCAACATCTGCGCCGAGCCGGGCGACAGCGGCGGCCCCCTCTACGTCGCCTCGACCGGCCGGATCGTCGGCATCCTCTCCGGGGGCAGCGGCAACTGCACCAGCGGCGGCACCACCTACTACCAGCCGATCCAGGAGATCCTCGCGGCGTACGGCGTGACCATCCCCTGACGGGAGGCGCCCCGCCGGGGCGGTCAGGCGGCGTCGGCGGACGGCCGGTCCAGGAAGAGCAGCTGGGCGCGCTTCTCCGGCAGGTCGACCAGCGGACCGGGTTGGAAACCGATGCGGACGAACCGGACGATGGCCCGCTCGTTGCGGGCGTCCGGGTCCACCACCAGCCGCCGCCGCCCCGGCTCGGCCCACACGAAGTCGAGCAGCGCGCCGACCAGCGTCCCGGTGAAGCCGGGTTCGACCGCCGTCGGCGGGCCGATCAGCAGGTGCAGACCGAAGTCACCGGCCCGGACCGGATAGCACGCGCCGACCGGGTCGGCCCCCGGCTCGTACGTCTGCAGCAGCGCCGCCGGTCGCCCGTCGCGGTGCACCAGGTAGGCGTGGTGGGTGTCCAGCGAGTCCAGGTAGGCGTAGATCTCCCGGACCCGCTCCCGGCTGGCCTCCCGCATGCCCCAGAAGCGGGCCCGCTCCTGGGTCACCCAGCCGTGCAGCAGGTCGACGTCGCCGTCGGGGTCGACCGGCCGGACGGTGACCCGGCCGAACCCGGGCACGCCCCGGTCGTGGTGGTGCGGGCCGGTCGCGCCGCGCGGCAGGGCGGTGGTGCGGTCAGCGGTCATCTCGCTCCTCGGTGAGTTGGTCCCAGTCGGTGGTCACCGGCAGCAGGTCGCCGGCCAGCCAGGACGGCGCCTGGTCGTCGTGGTGGGCGTCCCCGGGCACGCCGGACGCACCGAACGGCACCACCCACCGGCTGCCCGCCCGGTCGGCGAGGTCCCACACGAGGCGCGCCGCCGGGCCGCGCAGGCAGCCGTGGGTGACGCCGGGGACGCTGGAGGTGGCGAGAACGCAGTCGTGGTCGCCCGCGAGCTCCGGTGCCGGGCCGGCGTGCGGGTGCGGCGACGCCTGCCACGGGGTGAGCCGGTGCAGCTCACCCCAGGGCGGCAGCCCGCCCCGGGCGGCCTCGTCCGCCGCCACCTCGGTCAGGGCGGCGCGCAGCAGCGCGTCCACGTCGGCGGCGGGCAGCAGCGGGGTGGCCAGCAGCGCCGGCAGGGCGTACGCGACCCGGGGCACCAGCGCGAGCCAGGGCTGGAACACGTCGGGATGTGGCGGCGGGTCGGCGAGCGGCGCCAGCACGGGGTGCGCGGCGAGCCCGCGTACGACGGCCGCGCGGACCAGCGCGAACGCGGCGGCGTCGGTGCTGTCGGCGGCCATCCGCCGGTCCCAGCGCAGCAGCCGGTCCCGCAGCGCCCCGGCGGCCGGGTCGAGCCCCGTGAGCCCGGCCAGGCGGGCGAGCAGCGGCGCGGCCGAGCCCAGGTGGGTGTCGGTCTGCACGGCCGACATCCGGTCGGCCGTCCACGTCGGCCGGGCGTCCAGCAGGTGCCCGATGCGGTCCGCCCGGTACGGCGGGGCGAACTCGACGCCCAGCGGCGCGGCCAGCCCGCGCTCGTTCGCCATCACCGCCCGGCCGTCGACCTCCGCGCGGGGCATCGGCGCATGCCAGCCCTGCCACGCGTGCTCCGGCGCCCACGCCGGCACCACCCGCAGCCGGTTCGTCGGATGCCGCACGGGCACCGCCCCGGCGACCCGGTGCAGTAGGCCACCGGCGGTGTCGGCGGCCAGGAGCACGTTGACCGGCTCGACCCAGCGGTCGACGGCCGCGTCCACGTCGGCGACCGTACGGGCGCGCAGCAGGGCGGGCAGCGTGGCGAAGCCGAGGTCCGCGAGCACCCGCGGCGGGTGGCGCAGACTCAGCGCCGTCCCCTCGTCGGGGCCGCCCGCGACGACCGGCCCGCGCGCCGTCTCGACGACCTCCACGCCGACCGGGTCCGCCCCGGCCACCTCGACGGTCTCCGGGTGCGTGTCGGCGGGACGCCAGCCGTCCGGGCCGTACGCCTCGACCCCGCCGTCGCGGCGGCGCAGCCGCTCGGCGTACACGTCCTGGTAGTCGGCCATCGCGTTGGTGATGGCCCAGGCCACCGGACCGGTGTGTCCGAAGTGGGCGACGCCCGGCACGCCGGGGACCGCCAAGCCGACCACGTCGTACTCCGGGCAGGCCAACCGGATCTGCTGGTAGACGCCGGGGTCCTCGATGAACCGGTGCGGGTCGCCGGCCAGCAGGGCGGCACCGGTGGCGGTGCGCCCGCCGGCCAGCAGCCACCCGTTGCTGCCGGCGGTGGTCGGCTGGTCCGCGGCGAAGAGGTCGGCGTGGGCCCCGCCGAGCCGCTGGGCGACGTGCTCCCGCCACAGCTTCGTCGGGAAGCCGGCGAAGAGGATGTGGTGGCCCAGCCACACCGCCAGCGGCGTCCACGGCTCCCACCGCCCCGGCGTCAGCCCCACGGCGGCGAACTCGGGCGTCCGGGCCGCCCCGGCGGGCAGGCCCGCGTTGACGCCCTCCACGTAGGCGCGTACCCAGTCGGCGGTCTCCGCGTCCAGGGCGGCGTAGCAGCGCCGGGCCGTGTCCACCAGCCGGGCCTGCCGGGCGAACCGGTCCCAGCCGACCTCGTCGGCGCCGAGGAAGGACGCGCTGCTGCCGGCGGCCCGGTGCCGCTCGACCTCCAACTGCCACGCCCGGTCGTACGCGGTCACCCGGCCCTGCGCGACGGCGAGCGCCCGATGGTCGGTGGCCCGCAGGTGCGGAACGCCCCACCGGTCCCGGAACAGTCGGGCGCTCACACCGGCTCCGGCGCGAGCGCGCCGGTGCGGCGGCGGGCGGCCGGGACGACCAGCGGCGTGCCGGTCTCCGGGTCGTCGATGACCCGGCACGGCAGCCCGAAGACCTCCGCCACCAGGTCGGCGGTGACCACCTCGGCGGGCGCGCCGGCGGCGACCACCCGCCCGTCGCGCATCGCGATGAGGTGGGTGGCGTACCGGGCGGCGTGGTTCAGGTCGTGCAGCACGGCGACCAGCGTGCGGCCCTGCTCCTCGTGCAGCCGCGCGCACAGGTCGAGGATCTCGATCTGGTGCGCGATGTCCAGATAGGTCGTCGGCTCGTCGAGCAGCAGCAGCGGTGTCTGCTGGGCGAGGGCCATGGCGATCCACACCCGCTGCCGCTGGCCGCCGGAGAGCTCGTCCACCGGGCGGTCCGCGAGGTCCGCCACCCCGGTCGCCGCCATCGACTGGTCGACGACCCGTTCGTCCTCGCGTGACCACTGCCGCAGCAGCCCCTGGTGCGGATACCGGCCGCGGGCCACCAGCTCGGCGACGGTGATGCCGTCCGGCGCGATGGAGGACTGCGGGAGCAGGCCAAGGGTGCGGGCCACCTGGCGGGCCGGACGGCGGTGGATGTCCTGCCCGTCCAGCAGGACGGCGCCGGCGCTGGGCCGCAGCATCCGGGACAGCGCGCGCAGCAGCGTCGACTTGCCGCACGCGTTCGGGCCGATGACCACGGTGAACGACCGGTCCGGGACGGCGACGGTCAGGTCCTCGGCGATGGTGCGCCGGTCGTACGCCAGGGTCATGCCGGTGCCGCTCAACCGCGCCGTGCCGGTCTCCATCGGTGCTCCGTTCTCCTCGCGGGCGGTCATATGCGTCCGGCCCGGCGTTCCATCGCCAGCAGCCACACCAGGTACGCCCCACCGAGCGCGCCGGTGACCGCGCCGACCGGCAGCTGCTGCCCGGGGAAGCCGCGCTGCGCCAGCAGGTCGGCGCCGACCAGCAGGGCGGCGCCCACGCACATCGCGGGCAGCAGGTTCGGGCCGGGCGCCCGGGTGAGCCGCCGTGCCACGTGCGGCGCGGTCAGCGCCACGAACGACACCGGTCCGGCGGCGGCCGCGGCGAAGGCGACCAGCAGCACGGCGGCGGTGAGCAGCACCAGGCGCAGCCGCTGGACCGGGACGCCGAGGGCGCTCGCGGTGTCGTCGCCCAGCTCCATCATGCGCAGCGCCGGGCCGCAGCCGAGCAGCACCACCGGCGTCGCGACCGCCAGCACCACCAGCAGCGGTGTCGCCTCGGACCAGCCGCGCCCGTCGAGGCTGCCGGTGAGCCAGAGCATGGCACGGGCCGCGTCCATCAGGGGCGCCCGGGTGAGCAGGTAGCCGTTGACGCCGGTGAGGATCGCGGAGACGCCGATGCCGACCAGGACGAGGCGGTAGCCGTGGACGCCGTTGCGCCAGGCGATGCCGTAGATGAGCAGGCCGGTGGCCAGCCCACTGGCCACCGCCGCGCCGGAGAGCGCGAGGCTGCTGCCGCCCAGCACGACCACGACGAGCGCGCCGGTCGCCGCGCCCTGCGTGAAGCCGAGCACGTCGGGGCTGCCCAGCGGGTTGCGGACCAGGGACTGGAAGACCGCGCCGGCCAGCGCCAGCGCGGCGCCGACCAGCATGGCGGTGACCAGTCGCGGCAGCCGCAGCTCCTGGACGATGAACTCCTCGGCCGGGGTGCCGCCGCCGGTGAGGGTGCGCAGCACGTCGGCCGGGGACATCGGGTAGTCGCCGCCGGCCACGGCCAGGATGCCCAGCCCGGCGGCGAGCAGGGCGGCGCCGACGCCGACGGCCAGCGCGCGGGGACGGAACCGCAGGGAGACGCCGCCCGGCGTCCGCAACACGGTCATGGTCGGGCCACCCTCCGCCGGGTCACGAGCCAGAGGAAGAGCGGCCCGCCGAGGACGGCGGTGACCATTCCCACCTGGAGCTCGCCCGGTCGGCCGAGCACCCGGCCGAGCACGTCGGCGCCGAGCAGCAGCACCGGCGCGAGCACCGCGCAGTAGGGCAGCAGCCAGCGCAGGTCTGGGCCGGTCAGGGCGCGCACCAGGTGCGGCACGAGCAGCCCGACGAAGACGATCGGCCCGCAGGCGGCGGTGCTGGCCCCGCAGAGCAGGGTGACGGCCACGATGACGGCCGCGCGGATCAGCGCCGGGCGGGCCCCGAGCGCCCGAGCCGCGTCGTCGCCGAGGGCGAGGGCGTTCAGCGGACGCGCGGTGGCCAACGCGACCAGCAGGCCGGCGGCCAGGAAGGGCAGCACCCGGCCGACCGTCGCGGCGTCGGCGGTGGCGAGCGAGCCCACCGTCCAGAAGCGCAGCCGGTCCAGCGAGGCCGCGTCGAGCAGCATCACCGCGCTGACGTACGAGTAGAGCGTGGCGTTGAGGGCCGCCCCGGCCAGGGCCAGCCGGGCCGGGGTGGCACCCCGCCCGCCGCCGACGGCGTAGACGAGCGCGGTGACCGCCGCCGCGCCGAGCAGGGCGAACCACACGTAGCCCGACAGGGCGGTCACGCCGAGGATCGCGGCGCTGGCGACGGCGGCGGAGGCGCCCGCGTTGATGCCGAGCAGGCCCGGATCCGCGAGGGGGTTGCGGGTCAGGGCCTGCATCACCGAGCCGGCCACGCCGAGGGCCGCCCCGGCGAGGAGCCCGAGCAGGGTCCGGGGCAGCCGCATCTGGTGCACCACCGCGTACTCGGCGGAGTCGGGGTCGAGCAGGCCCGACCAGACATCGGCGAGGGGGAGCTGTTTCGCGCCCACCGCGATGCTGAGCACGGTGACGACGACGAGCAGGAGCAGAGCGGCGACCAGCCCGACGGCGCGCACGGTGGTGCGGCCCCGCCGGGGCGGTGCGGGCGCGGGTGGCGCCTCGACACGGTCACCGAGGGACGGCGACTGGGTGACGGACAGTGTGGGCTCCGAGGTGGGGAAACGCCGTACGGGCTTGACAGCCAATTAGGTTAGGTTAACCTAACCGCGCTGTCCAATGGTCGCACCGACCCTGACCGAAAAGACGTTCACCATGCTTGATCCCGTGACCGCCCGTCGCCTCTCCCGTCGCAGCCTGCTGGCCGGTGGGGCCGCCACCCTGGCCGCTCTCGTGGCCGGCTGTGGAGGCGGCGACGACGCTGCCACGCCGACCGCTGCCGGCAGCGGCGGGCCGTGGTCGTTCACCGACGACCGCAACGAGAAGGTCTCCGCCGACACCCGGCCCACCCGGGTCGTGGCCTTCACCGGCACCGCCGCCGCCCTGGTCGACTTCGGACTCGACAAGCAGATCGTCGGCGTGTTCGGCGAGACGAAGCGGGCCGACGGCACGGTCGACCCGCAGGCCGGCGACCTCGACGTGGAGAGCGTCGAGATCCTCGGCAACGTCTGGGGCGAGTTCAGCATCGAGAAGTACGCGGCGCTGCGCCCCGAGCTGCTGGTCACCCACATGTACGACCCCGGCGCCCTCTGGTACGTCCCGGACGAGAGCAAGAACAAGATCCTCCCGCTCGCGTCGAGCGTCGCGATCACCACGGCCCGCGTGCCGATGACCAAGCCGATCGAGCGGTACGCCCAGCTCGCCGAGTCGCTCGGCGCCGACCTCTCGGCCAAGAAGGTCACCGACGCCAAGGCCCGCTTCGAGGCTGCCGCCCAGCAGGTCCGCGACGCGGTGAAGGCGAACCCCGGCATCAAGGTCATGGCCTCCTCCGGCAGCCCCGACCTGTTCTACGTCTCCAACCCGAAGGTCAGCACCGACCTCATGTACTTCGCCGAACTCGGCGTCGACATCGTGGTGCCCACCAAGCTGGAGAACGGCGACTACTTCGAGGCGCTGAGCTGGGAGAACGCCGGCAAGTTCCCGGCCGACCTGATCCTGCTCGACAACCGCAGCACCGCCCTGCAGCCCAAGGACCTCGCCGCCCGGCCCACCTGGGCGCAGCTGCCCGCGGTGAAGGCCAACCAGGTCACGCCGTGGGACGCGGTGCCCCGCTTCTCGTACGCCGGCGCGGCCCCGCTGCTGGAGAACCTCGCCACCGCCATCCGCGCCGCGAAGAAGGTCAGCTGACCGCCTGACGGCCCCCCGTCCCGCCCCGCCGATCCTGCCGCCGTGAGACACCGGGGGCGGGTTCCGGCTGCCCGAATTCCGTCCGCAACCGCGCGTGGAGGACCTGCCCATGACTCTGCCGGGACGCACCGCCGAGACCGTCTCCGCCCCGACCGGATCGCCCGCCCGGGCCCACCTGCTGCACACCGGCAACCTCGCCCGCTACCGCGAGGCGCTCGCCGACGGCGTCGACCGCGTGGCCCGCCGCGTCGCCACCGCCGACCGTCCGTTCACCGGCATCACCCCGGACGCGCTCGCCCCGCGGGTCGCCGGCATCGACCTGGACCGGCCGCTCGGCGACGCCGGCGCCGCCCTCGACGAACTGGAGGACGTCTACCTCCGCGACGCGGTGTGGTTCCACCACCCCCGCTACCTGGCCCACCTGAACTGTCCCGTGGTGATCCCGGCGCTGCTCGGCGAGGCCCTGCTCACCGCCGTCAACTCCTCCATGGACACCTGGGACCAGAGCGCCGGCGCCACGCTCGTCGAGCGGCACCTGATCGACTGGACGGCGACGCGGATCGGCTTCGGCGCGGACGCCGACGGCATCTTCACCAGCGGCGGCAGCCAGTCCAACCTCCAGGCGCTGCTGCTGGCCCGGGAGGAGGCGTGCCTGGTCGCGCCGGCCGCCGACGCACGACGCGACCTGCTGCCCCGGCTGCGCGTCCTCACCTCGGCGGTCGGGCACTTCAGCGTGCAGAAGTCGGCCAAGCTCCTCGGTCTCGCCCCCGACGCGGTCGTGACCGTCGAGACCGACGCGCAGCGGCGGATGGTGCCGGCCGCCCTGCGACGGGAGATCACCCGGCTGCGCGCCGAGGGCCTGGTGGTGATGGCCGTCGTCGCCACCGCCGGCACCACCGACTTCGGGTCCATCGACCCCCTTCCCGAGTTGGCCGCCGTGACCGAGGCGGCCGGGGTGTGGCTGCACGTCGACGCGGCGTACGGCTGCGGTCTGCTCGTCTCACCGACCCGCCGGCACCTGCTCGACGGCGTCGAGCGGGCCGACTCGGTGACCGTCGACTACCACAAGTCCTTCTTCCAGCCGGTCAGCTCCAGCGCCCTGGTGGTCCGCGACCGGCGGGTGCTGCGCCACGCCACCTACCACGCCGACTACCTCAACCCGGCCCGGATGGTCGAGCAGCGCATCCCCAACCAGGTCGACAAGAGCCTCCAGACCACCCGCCGCTTCGACGCCCTCAAGCTCTGGCTGACCCTGCGGGTCATGGGCCCGGACGCGGTCGGCGCGCTCTTCGACGAGGTGGTCGACCGGGCGGCCGGCGCCTGGGAGCTGATCAGCGAGGACCCCCGGTTCGAGGTGGTGACCCGCTCGCCGCTCAGCACCGTCGTGTTCCGCTACCTGCCCACGGGCCGAGGGCGGGAGCTCGCCGACGCCGCGAACCTGTACGCCCGGGAGGCGCTGGCCGCATCCGGCGCGGCCCTGGTCGCGGGCACGACCGTGGACGGCCGGCACTTCCTCAAGTTCACGCTGCTCAACCCGGAGACGACCCTGGAAGACGTCGGGCACGTGCTGGAGCTGCTCGCCGAGCACGCCGGCCGGTACGTGCGCGAGCGGACCGCCACCGACCTCGCCTGCCAGGTCGGCTGACCACCGTGAACCCGAAGCCGCACCCGGAGGGCCGGATGTCCACCCACAACTTCGTCGCCATCGGCCTCGGCCCGTACAACCTGGGCCTGGCCTGTCTCACCGCCCCGATCAGCGAGCTGGACGGGGTGTTCCTGGAGTCCCGGCCGGGGGTCGACTGGCACCCCGGCATGCTCCTCGAGTCGGCCCGGCTGCAGACCCCGTTCCTGGCCGACCTGGTCACCCTCGCCGACCCGACCTCACCCTTCTCCTTCCTCAATTTCCTGAAGGAGACCGGGCGGCTCTACCCGTTCTACATCCGGGAGAGCTTCTACCCGCTGCGCAACGAGTACAGCGCCTACTGCCGCTGGGCCGCCGCGAAGCTGCCCAACCTGCGCTTCGGCCACGAGGTCACCCTCGTCGAGTACGACGAGACCGACCAGCGGTACGTCGTGCACGCCCGGGTCGGCGACGAGACGGTCACCCACCGGGCCCGGCACCTGGTGCTCGGCACCGGCACCCCGCCGCACGTGCCGCCGGCCTGCGCGGGGCTGACCGGCGACGCGGTGCACAACTCCGGCTACCTGGAGCACCGCGCGGCCCTGCGGACCAAGCGGAGCATCACCGTGGTCGGCAGCGGGCAGAGCGCGGCCGAGATCTACCACGACCTGCTCGCCGACATCGACACCTACGGCTACCAGCTCACCTGGGTGACCCGCTCGCCGCGGTTCTTCCCCCTCGAATACACCAAGCTCACCCTGGAGATGACGTCACCGGACTACGTGGACTACTTCCACGCCCTGCCGGAGGAGACCCGATACCGGTTGGAGGCCGAGCAGAAGGGGCTGTTCAAGGGGATCAGCGCCGACCTCGTCGACGGCATCTTCGACCTGCTGTACGAGCGCAGCGTCGACGGGCCGGTGAACACCCGGCTGCTCACCAACACCGAGCTGACCAGCGCGGCGCACGACCCGGACACCGGCACGTACGCGCTGGGCCTGCGCCACGTGGAGCAGGACCGGGAGTTCGGCCTGCGTACCGAGGGGCTGGTGCTCGCCACCGGCTACCACTACCGGGTCCCCGCGTTCCTCGAACCGGTGCGGGACCGGATCCGCTGGGACGCGCACGGCCGCTTCGACGTGGCCCGCAACTACAGCATCGACCACACCGGGCGGGGGATCTTCCTCCAGAACGCCGGCACCCACACGCACAGCATCACGTCGCCCGACCTCGGCATGGGCCCGTACCGCAACTCCTGGATCATCCGGGAGCTGCTCGGCCGGGAGCACTACCCGATCGAGAAGAGCATCGCGTTCCAGGAGTTCGGGGCGCCGGCGGGGATGGCGTCATGACCGTGTTCACGCGCGTCGACGACCGGCTCGGCGAGTTCGCCCTGCGTCCGCTCGACCCGGAAGAAGACGCCCCGCTGTTGCACCGCTGGGTCACCCACCCGAAGGCGACGTTCTGGCTGATGCAGGACGCCGACGTGGCCGAGGTGACGCGGGAGTACCGGCGCATCGCCGCGCACCCCCACCACGACGCGTTCCTGGGGCTGCACCGGGGCCGCCCGGCCTTCCTGGCCGAGCGCTACGACCCGGCGCACGTCGAGCTCGTCGGTCTGCACGACGCCCGCCCCGGCGACGTGGGCATGCACTTCCTCTGCGCGCCGGCCGACCCACCCGTGCACGGCTTCACCCGCGCGGTGATCACCACCGTCATGGCGTGGCTGTTCGCGGATCCGACGACGCGGCGGGTGGTGGTCGAGCCCGACGTCCGCAACACGGCCGTCCACGCGCTGAACGCCGCGGTCGGCTTCGAGGTCGTCGGCACCGTCGCCAAGCCGGAGAAGCAGGCACTGCTGAGCATCTGCACCCGGGCCCGGTTCCGGGCCGCCACGGGCACCGACCCCGTCCCGGGCACGGCACCCGTCCCGGGCGCCGCCGCCACCCCCGAAGGAGCCTCCGCGTGACCGCCGACCCCGCCGCCCACCTCAGCCCGGCGCTCTGGGAGCGGGCCAACCGGCTGCTGGTCCGCAAGGCGCTCGCCGAGTTCACCCACGAGCGGCTGATCACGCCGCAGCCGGCCGACCCGCCCGCCGACGCCGCCACCGGCGGCGACCGCCGCTGGTACACGGTGCGTGGCGACGACGGCACCGTCACCTACCGGTTCACCGCCCGGGTGTACGCCCTGGAGCACTGGCAGATCGACGCCGACACCATCGACCGGCGACGCGGGGACGCCGACCTGCCGCTCGACGCGGTCGACCTGGTCCTCGACCTGCGCGAGACGCTCGGGCTGAGCGTCTCCGTCCTCCCGGTCTACCTGGAGGAGATCACCTCCACCCTCGCCGGTATCGCGTACAAGCTGCACCGACCATCGGTGCCGGCGGCCGAGCTGGCCGTGGCCGACTTCCAGACCATCGAGACGTCGATGACCGAGGGACACCCCTGCTTCGTGGCCAACAACGGCCGCCTCGGCTTCGGCCTGGACGAGTACCACCGGTACGCCCCCGAGGCGGCGCGTCCGGTTCGACTCGTCTGGCTGGCCGCCCACCGCGACCACGCGGCGTTCAGCGGCGCCGCCGACCTCGACTACGACACCCTGGTCCGCGGCGAACTCGGCGCGGAGACCCTGGCCCGGTTCGCCGACACCATGTCCGGGCTCGGCCTCGACCTGGCCGACTACCTGCTGATCCCGGTCCACCCGTGGCAGTGGTGGAACAAGCTGTCGGTCACCTTCGCCGGTGAGGTCGCCCGGCGCCGGCTGGTCCACCTCGGCCCCGGCACCGACGAGCACCTCGCCCAGCAGTCCATCCGCACCTTCTTCAACGTCACCGAGCCGGGCCGGCACTACGTCAAGACCGCGCTGTCCGTGCTCAACATGGGCTTCATGCGCGGCCTGTCGGCCGCGTACATGGCGGCGACCCCGGCCATCAACGACTGGCTCGCCGAGCTGATCGCCGCCGACGAGACCTTCAAGGCCACCGGACTCACCGTCATCCGGGAGCGGGCCGCCGTCGGCTACCGGCACCGGCAGTACGAGGAGGCCACCGACCGGTACTCCCCGTACCGGAAGATGCTCGCCGCCCTGTGGCGGGAGAGCCCGGTCCCCGGCCTGGAGCCCGGCCGACGCCTGGCCACCATGGCGTCGCTGCTGCACACCGACGCCGACGGCGGCTCGTTCGCCGCCGCCCTCGTCGCGCGTTCCGGGCTGGCGCCGCGCGAGTGGCTGCGCCGCTACCTGGACGCCTACCTGACGCCGCTGCTGCACGCGTTCTACGCGTACGACCTGGCGTTCATGCCGCACGGCGAGAACGTCATCCTGGTCCTCGACGAACGCGACACCGTCGAACGGGTGATCTTCAAGGACATCGCCGAGGAGATCGTGGTGATGAGCGCCGACCGGCCACTGCCACCGGAGGTGGAGCGGATCCGGGCCGACGTCCCGGAGGACATGAAGCTGCTGTCCATCTTCACCGACGTCGTGGACTGCTTCCTGCGGCACCTGGCGGCCATCCTGGTCGAGGCCGGGGTGCTCAGCGAGGAGGACTTCTGGGGCACGGTCGCCGCCTGCGCGGCCGACTACCTGGACGGGGCGCCGGAGCTAGCCGAGCGGGCCCGTCGCTACGACCTGTTCGCCCCGGAGTTCGCGCTCTCCTGCCTCAACCGGCTGCAGCTGCGCAACAACCAGCAGATGGTCGACCTGGCGGACCCGTCGGCGGCGCTGCAACTCGTCGGCACCCTCGACAACCCGTTGGCGCGGTACGCGCCGAGGCGGTGAGGCGCCGGCTCAGAACTCCTGGTACATGATGTGCAGGCCGACCCGCCCGAGGGTCGGGTGGCGGAACGCGCCGGGGACCGTGCCGACGACGGCGAAGCCCGCACGCTGGTACAGGTCCACCGCCGCTCGGTTCGACTCGACCACGGCGTTGAACTGCATGCCCGCGTAACCCTTCCGCCGCGCCCAGGCCAGGGCGTCCCGGCACAGCGCGGTGCCGACGCCGTGGCCCCGCGCGTCCGCGGCGACCATGAAGCTGGCCGTGGCGACGTGTGAGCCCGGACCGGGACGGTTCGTGCTCATCTTGGCGGTGCCGAGGACCCGTCCGTCGTCGTCGACCGCCACCACCGTCCGCCCCGGTGCCGCCTCCACCCAGAGGTCGTACCCGGTCTCGGCGGTCAGGGCCGGGTCGTAGGTGAAGGTCTCCCGCTCGCGGACCACCTGCTCGACGATCGGCCACACCTGGTCCCAGTCCCGCGCCACGAACTCCCGAATCCGCACCCGGCGATGCTAGGAACGCCGGGTGCGGACGGCAACCGGGTTCCGCCGGTCACCCGGCGAGCGCGGTGAGCTCCGCGTCGAGCACCGTCGCCAACCAGGTGTGCCGCTGCGGATGGGTCTGCGGGGTCATGCCCCGGCTGGGCATCTCCACGGTCATCAGCAGGTAGAGGTGCAGCCGGTAGAGGCTCAGCCGTCGGCGGGCGGCCGCGTCCAGGTCGAACGGCGCCGCCTCCCGGTAGCCGCGCAGGGTCGGATGATCGGTTTCGTCCTCGGCGCGGCGCCCCAGCACCGGGGAGACGAGGTCCATCAGCGGATCGCCGTACAGGTAGCGCTCCCCGTCGACCAGGCCGGTCAACCGCAGCCGGCCGTCCGGGGCGGGCGCGGCGAGGACGTTGCCGTCCCAGAGGTCGAAGTGCAACAACGCCGGACGGCGTACGACGTCCAGCGCCGCCTCGTGCCGCCGGACCAGCGCCCGGAGCCGGTCCGGCGGAACCGGCAGCCGTACCGCCCAGTCGGTCGCGTCGGCGAGCAGCTCGTCCACCATCGCGGCGAACGCCTCCGGCCACGTCGACCCGGACGCGCGGTCGCCCTCGTAGCCGAACCGGTCGCCGGTCACCTCGTGCAGCGCGGCGAGGGCCACGCCGAGGTCGTGTCGCGCCGCGCCGTCGTCCGCGCCGTCGGCGGCGAGGTCCGCGAGGGAGCGGCCGGGCAGCAGGCCGGTGACCAGCCATTCGCCGTACGCCGGGTCGACGCCGTGGTGCAGCACCGGCGGGACCGGCACCCGTGGCGCGCGCGTGGCCACCAGGCGGAAGTAGTGGTCCTCGGCCGCGCACAGGCCCCGCTCGTAACGGAGCAGCCGGGCGTCCTGCGACGGGGCGACCTTCAGCACCACCCGGCGGCCGTCGTCGAGGCGGGCCCACCACACCGTCGCGAAGCCGCCGCCGCCGAGCGGCCCGCAGTCGGCCAGTCCCGGCGTCGGTCCGAACGAGGCGCGGACCAGCCGGGCGACGTCGTTCGGGGTGACCGGGCGCTGGGTCGGGCTGGGCGCGGTCACCGGACACCGCCCAGCGTCGGCCCGCCCCGCATCAGGTCCACGGCGGCAAGGCTAGTACGTCCTGGCCCCGTGCGTGGCCCTCCACGATGGACGAGACGAACCTGTCGGTGGCCGTCCCTAGACTCCGCGGCCATGGTGATGGTGAGGTTCGTCGACGAGACCACCGCCGGCTCCCGGGCCGACGCGTGGCATCTGGAGATCTTCGAGGAGCGGCTGCCGCTGCGGGAGCTGATCCGCCGCCGGGTCTTCCAGGAGGTGGCCGAGTACAACGCCCGGCAGCCCGAGGTGTTCCGTGGTCTGGTGCAGCCCGGCGACGCCGAGCGGACGCTCAACGGCTACCGCCTGCGCACACCCCGCCGGGTCGACACCGAGGAGCAGTTCACCCGCGCGGTCGAGGCGTTCGGCCGTAACGGCTTCGTGGTGCTCGTCGACGACCGGCAGGTCGACCAGCTCGATGCCGAGGTGCAGCTGCGGTCGGGCACCGAGGTCTGCTTCCTCAAGCTCGTCCCGCTGGTGGGTGGCTGATGCCCGCCACGTCGCTCTACCCGGAGCGGGTCGCCGCCGTACGCCGCTACGCCGCGGACGACGACCTCCCCGGGCTCGTCACGGAGCTGGCCGAGATCGCCCGACTCAACGGCGGCCACTGGGGCCACGACGGCCGCAGGGTCACCGACGTGCTCGACGCGCTGCCCGAGCAGCGGCGCGCCCGGCTGGCCACGGCCCTGGTCGAGCGCCTGGCGGCGGACGATCCGGCCGACGACGCGGGGGCGCTGACCGCGCTGGTGACGATCATCGTCCGGCACCTCGGCGCGGACGTCCCCCTCGCCGAGACGCGGCGCCTGCTCGACCACGCGGCCCGGCAGTGGACGTGGTGGCCGCCCGACCAGCTCGCGACGCTCAGCCGGATGGTCTACCGGGCCGACGGCGCTCTGCCCGGCCCGCTCGTCGGCTCGCTGCGCCGCACCGTGCTGACCGGCTACCAGACCAGCGGCCCGCTGCACGACCTCGTCCGGGTGCTCCGCGAGCCGCTGCTCAACCCGGGCGAGGCGTGGGCCGACCGGCTGCTGGCCGAGCTGCCCGACCTCGGCGCCGGGTGGCCCGAGCTGGTGGCCCACGCGCTGACCGCGACCGCCGCCCGACCCACCGCCCGGTGGGAGCGGCAGGCCGGCGCGCTGCTGGACCACGTCGGCGCACCGGCCTACCGCACCGCCGCCCTCGGCTGGCTGGCGCTGGTCGGCCGCCCGCGCACCGCCCCGGTCGCGGCGACCTACCACGGCTACGACGTCGCCCAGGCCTACGACCCGTTCAACGCGACAGCCCTGCGGGGCCTGATCTGGCTGCTCGCCGTGGCCACCCCCGACGACGCCGACGCCGACACCGCCCGCGTGCTCGGCCGGATCGTGGAGACCTCCCTGCGCAAGGTCGCCGGCCTGGGCCCCCGCAACCCGAAGGTCGCCAACGCGGCGGTCTACGCACTGGCCCGACTCGGCGGCGAACACGCCCTCGCGCAGCTCGCCCGGCTGACCGCGCGGGTCACCTACAAGGGCACGCTCAAGGAGCTGAACGCCGCGCTGGACCGGCGGGCGGAGGCCCTCGGCCTGTCCCGCGCCGAGGTCGAGGAACTGGCCGTCCCGACGTACGGCCTGACCGCCGTGGGGAGCCGGACCGAGGCGTTCGGTGACGCCACCGCAGAGCTGGTGGTGGACGGCGGCGCGGTGGCCCTGCGCTGGCGCAACGCCGCCGGTCGTCCGGTGCGGACGGTGCCGGCGGCGGTCCGCCGCGAGCACCCGGAGGAGCTTCGGGAACTCAAGGCCGCCGCGAAGGACGTCGAGAAGATGCTGTCCGCGCAGGCGGAGCGGTTGGACCGGCAGTTCCTCGCCCAGCGCCGCTGGCGTTTCGACGCCTGGCGGGCACGCTACCTGGACCATCCCCTGGTCGGCACGCTCGGGCGGCGGCTGATCTGGCAGGTCGACGGCGTGCCGTGCGGCTGGGCCGACGGTGCGCTGCGCACGGTGGATGACGCGCCGCTCAGCCCGGCGGACGACGCGACGGTGACTCTGTGGCATCCGATCGGCCACGACGTCGCCGAGGTGCTGGCCTGGCGGGAGTGGCTGGAGCGGCACGCCGTGGTGCAGCCGTTCAAGCAGGCGCACCGCGAGGTCTACGTGCTGACCGCCGCGGAGGAGCGCACCGGCGTCTACTCCAACCGGTTCGCCGCGCACGTGCTGCGCCAGCACCAGTTCCACGCCCTGGCCGCGGTGCGGGGCTGGCGCAACCGGCTGCGGCTGATGGTCGACGACACCTACCCGCCGGCCACCAGGGAGCTGCCCGATTGGGGGCTGCGGGCCGAATACTGGGTGGAGGGCGCCGGCGA
Source organism: Micromonospora krabiensis (assembly GCF_900091425.1). Lineage (GTDB taxonomy): Bacteria > Actinomycetota > Actinomycetes > Mycobacteriales > Micromonosporaceae > Micromonospora > Micromonospora krabiensis. The sequence goes on along the minus strand of NZ_LT598496.1, from coordinate 1,590,668 downwards.
CGAGTACGAGGTGGACACCACCGAGTCCGGCGCCTACCTGCGTCTGGTGACCGACCAGGTGCGCTTCTACCCGGTGCGCGCGCCGGAGAACTCCGCCCACGCCGGTGGTGGTGGCTACGAACAGTGGATCGGTCCCGGCGCCGACCCGGTCGCCCCGCTGGCCCTGGACCAGATCCCGCCGCTCGTGTTCAGCGAGGTGATGCGCGACGTCGACCTCTTCGTGGGGGTGGCCAGTGTCGGCAACGACCCGACCTGGCAGGACGGCGGGCCGGCCGGCCGATACCGGGAGTACTGGGAGTCGTACGGCTTCGGCGAGTTGTCCGCCACCGCCGAGACCCGGCGGGACCTGCTGGACCGGCTCGTGCCCCGGCTGGCCGTCGCCGACCGGTGCCGGGTGGAGGGGCGGTTCCTCACCGTCCGGGGGGACCTGCGCAGCTACCGCATCCACCTGGGGTCGGGCAACATCCTGATGAGCCCCAACGACGAGTACCTGTGCATCGTGCCGCAGCAGTCGGCGGCCGCCGGGACGGGCGACGTCTTCCTTCCGTTCGAGGGCGACCGCATGCTCGGCGTCATCCTCAGCAAGGCGCTGATGCTCGCCCGGGACACGGAGATCACCGACCCGACGATCCTGTCCCAGCTGCGGCGGCGCTGACCCCGGTCCCGCCCTCGCGGGCACGGCCGAGCCCCGGGTCGATGGTCTTGCCGGACCACCGACCCGGGGTGGTTCAGCGGCGGCCGGCTGGCGCTCGCCCGGATCTTCGGCTGTCTCCTGTGGACGGTTGACGCCCGGATCGTTGGCGCGGGGGTGGCCCCGCACGGTGTCGGGTGGGGCCACCGGCCGTCAGGGCAGCGCCTTCAGGAACGGGCCGTGCTGGAGCCGGAACTCCCAGCTGTAGTAGCGGTCCCAGTTGATCGACCAGGTCATCAGGCCGCGGAAGTCCGGGTTGGTGCCGCTGCGCGGGGCGTAGCCGCCGCAGCCCTGGCTGCGTACCAGGCAGGTGACCGCCGCCTGCACGCCGGCCGGTGCGAGGTAGCCGTTGCCGGCGCTGACCGAGGACGGCGCCCCGAACGCCACCTGGTCCTCGCGCAGCGCCGGGAACATCGCCGAGGTGTTGCCGGCGACCGGAAAGCCGGCGAGGAGCATGTCGGTCATCGCGACGTGGAAGTCGGCGCTGCCCATGGTGTGGTACTGGTTGTCGAGCCCCATGATCGGGCCGGAGTTGTAGTTCTGGACGTGCAGCACGGTGAGGTCGTTGCGCAGCGCGTGGATGACCGGCAGGTACGACCCGGCGCGCGGGTCCTGCCCGCCCCACGGGCCCGGCCCGTAGAACTGGTAGCCGAGCTGCACGAAGAACGTCTCCGGTGCCATGGTGAGGACGAAGCCCGCGCCGTAGCGCTGCTTGAGGGTGCGGATCGCCGAGATCAGGTTGACGATCACCGGTGTGGTGGGGTTGCGGAAGTCGGTGTCTCCGGCGTTCAGGTAGAGGGAGTGACCCTCGAAGTCGATGTCCAGCCCGTTGAGGCCGTACCGGTCGATGATGGCGGCGACCGACCGGACGAACGTGTCGCGGGCGGCGGTGGTGGTGAGCTGCACCTGTCCGTTCTGGCCGCCGATGGAGAGCAGCACCTTCTTGCCCTGCTGCTGCTTGGCCCGGATCGCCGCGATGAACTCGGCTTCGGTCTCCACGCCCGGGCACTCGGCCACGGGGCAGAGTTGGAAGCGGATGTCGCCGGAGGTGACCGAGGTGGGTTCGCCGAACGCGAGGTTGATGATGTCCCAGTCGGCCGGGACGTCGGCCATCCGCAGGTAGCCGGAGCCGTTGGCGAAGCTGGCGTGCAGGTAGCCGATCAGCGCGTGGCGCGGCAGCCCGGTGGTCGGCGGCGGGGTGGTCGGCGGGGGCGTCGTGGGCGGCGGGGGCGTCGTGGGCGGGGGAGTGGTGGGGGGCGTCGTGGGAGTGCCGCCGCCGCACGGTGCCCCGTTGAGCGTGCAGTCGGTGGGAGACCCGGAGCCGGTGGCCAGGAAGCCGAAGCTGACCGACGCGCCTGGCGCGACGGTGCCGTTCCAGGAGCGGTTGGTGAAGGTGTGCCGCTGGCCGGAGCTGCTCACGGTGGCGTCCCAGTAGGACCCGAGGGTGGTGCCGGCGGGCAGGGTGAAGGCGACCTGCCAGCCGTTGAGCGTGCCGGAGCCACCGTTGGTGATCGTGTACTTCCCCTCCCACCCGGTGCCCCATTCGGCGGTCTTCACGAACGTGGCGGTCGGACCGGCGGCCCGGGCCGGCGCGGCGAGGGTGAGGGTGGTGGCGGCGGCGGTGGCGAGCGCCGCCAACGCGGCGAGCAGCACGGTACGGGCAGGGCGACGCATCCGGACCTCCCGGTCGGTGAGCCGTCGGATCGACGGATGCCTAATTATTAGGATTGTTAACTGTAGATGTCCAGGGGGGTCCGGGGACGGGTTCCTCGCGCGCCGGCCGGCGATTTCTGTCGTACCCGGCGGGCAGCATCCATCCATGGCTGTCCCCGCGTTGCCCCCTCGATCCGACCAGCCACGCGCCCTGCCCCTGCGTGAGGTGCGCTCCCGGCTGACCCAGCTCGTCGCGCTGGCCGAGGCCACCGACACCGTCACCGTCGTCACCCGCGACGGTGACCCCAGACCGGTGGCGGCGATCGTGCCGGCCGCCGCCGCCCGCACCCTGGCCCAGACCCGCGCCGACGCCGACCGGCTCGCCACCGTCACCGCCGGCTGGGCCCGCCGGCTCGACGAGCTGCACCGACAGAGCAGCCGCCGGCACGCCGCCGAGCTGCGCGCGGTCCGCGCCGCGCTCGCCGAGGCGTGGGCCGAGCTCGACCGGCGAGCCGTGCCGGGCGGCAATCCATCGCTGGCCCGGCTCCGGGCCGCCCACGCCGACCTGCTCGCCGACTGACCGCCCGGCCGCCGCCCGTCGCGACCTGTTCGTCTACTGATCCGGCCCGCGCCCGTCGCGACCTGCTGCGGGCGGGTCAGCCGGTGGCCGGATAGGCGTGCGTCTCAGCCGCCTTCACCGCCGCCCACACCCGTCGACCCGGCGCGAGCCGCAACTGGGCCGCCGCGGCCGGGGTGACGTCCGCGGCGACCACGATCGGCCCGTCGAGCCGCACCCGCAGGTAGTCGCCATGCCGCTGGACGCCCCCGACGGTGGCCGGCCAGGTGTTGCGCGGGCTTCCGTCCGGGCGACCGGGATGCACCGCCACCGCGGCCGGGCGGAACGCCACGAAGGCGTCCCCGTCGACCCGGTCGGCGACGGTGAGGGTCAGGTCGTCGGCGACGCGCACCTGGTCCCCGCCGGCCCGGCCGCGGTGCAGATTCAACCCGACCAGCCGGGCCACGTAGTCGGTGCGCGGACGCGCTGTCACGCTCGCGCCGTCGCCCTCCTGCACCACCCGGCCACCCTCCACGATGACCAGCCGGTCGGCGAGGGCGAGCGCGTCGAGCGGGTCGTGCGTGACCAGCAGCGTTGCACCCGGGTGGGCGGCGAGGTGGCCGTGCAGTTCCGCGCGGGTCTCCGCCCGGGTGCGGGCGTCCAGTGCGGCCAGCGGCTCGTCGAGCAGCAGCAGGGACGGCGTCACCGCGAGCGCGCGGGCCAGCGCGACCCGCTGCGCCTGGCCGCCGGAGAGTTGCCGCGGCCGGCGGTGCGCCTGGCCACCCAGCCCGACCCGATCCAGCCACTGCCGGGCGGTGTCCCGCGCGGCGCGCCGGTCCGCGCCGTGGCGCCGGGGCCCGAAGGCCACGTTGTCCAGCGCGGTGAGGTGCGGAAAGAGCAGGTAGTCCTGGAAGACGACGCCGACGCGGCGCCGCTCGGTCGGCACCCACGCGCCGTGCGCCGGTCGGTCGAGGTCCACCCCGTCGAGGGTGACGTGCCCGTCGGTGAGCGGGTGCAGGCCCGCCAGGGCCCGCAGCGCCGTGGTCTTGCCGGCGCCGTTCGGGCCGAGCAGCGCGACCACCTCCCCGGCGGCGACCCGCAGCGGCACGTCCAGCCGGAACGAGCCGCGGTCGACCACGAGCCGGGCGTCGAGCAGCGGGCCGGTCACGGTGCCGTGATCCAGCGGTCGCGCAGCGCGGCGAGGATGGTGACCGAGACGGTGAGCAGCACGAGGCTGAGCACGATGGCGGCCTCGATGTCGGTCTCCAGCGCCAGGTAGACGGCGAGCGGCATCGTCTGCGTGCGGCCCGGGTAGTTGCCGGCGAAGGTGATGGTGGCGCCGAACTCGCCGAGCGCCCGCGCCCAGCAGAGCACCGCGCCGGCGGCCAGCCCCGGCCCGACCAACGGCAGCGTCACGTGCGTGAACGTGGTCCAGCGGCTCGCGCCGAGGGTGGCCGCGGCCTCCTCGTAGCGGGGGTCGGCGGCGCGCAGCGCCCCCTCCACCGCGATGACGAGGAACGGCATCGCCACGAACGCCTCCGCCAGCACCACCCCGGCTGTGGTGAACGGCAGCGTGATCCCGAACGTCGCGTCCAGCCAGCCGCCCAGCAGGCCGCGGCGGCCGAAGACCAGCAGCAGCGCCACCCCGCCGACGACCGGTGGCAACACCAGCGGCACGGTCACCAGGGCGCGGACGAACCGCCGGCCCCGGAACTCGACGCGGGCCAGCAGCCAGGCGAGCGGCACCCCGAGCAGCAGGCAGAGCAGGGTGGCCAGGGTCGCCGTCTGCAGGGACAGTCGCAGCGCGGTCAGCATGCCCGGTTCGGTGAGCCGTTGCGGCAGCGTCGACCAGGGGGCCCGGACCAGCAGGCCGGCCAGCGGCAGGACCAGGAAGAGCAGGCCCAGCCCGGCCGGGAGCAGCAGCGCCAGCGGCGGAGCCGCGCGCCGGGACGGCGCACGCCGGCGGGACGGCGCGGTGGGCGGTGCGTCCGTGGTCGCGGTCACGGGGACTGGAAACCGGCCGCGGTGAGCACGGCCCGACCGGCGTCGGAGCGCACGTGGTCGACGAAGGCGTGTCCGCCGGCCGGGTTCGGGGCGTCCTTGAGGACCGCGATGGGATAGTCGTTGACGGCCCGGGACGACTCGGGGAACTCGATCCCGGTCACGTCCGCGGCCGCGGCTCTCGCGTCGGTGCGGTAGACCAGGGCGGCGTCGACCTCGCCGAGGCGCACCTTGGCGAGGGCGCCCTTCACGTCCTGTTCGAGGGTGACCGGTGTGAGCGTCACCCCGGCCGCGTCGAGCGCGGTGCGGGCGGCGCCGCCGCACGGCACCTGTGGGGCGCAGAGCGCCACCGTGGTCCCGGGGCGGGCGAGGTCGGCCAGCCCGACGATGCCCCTCGGGTTGTCCTTCGCGACGGCGATGACGAGCTGGTTGCGGACGAAGGTGTTCGGCGTGCCGTCGGCGTTGCCGGCGTCGGTGACCGTCGCCATGGTGGCCGGGGCGGCCGAGGCGAAGACGTCCGCCGGCGCGCCCTGGTTGATCTGGGTGGCCAGGGCGGAGCTGCCGGCGAAGTTGAACACGACGGTGGTGCCCGGGTGGGCGGCCTCGAAGTCACGGCCGATCCGGGTGAACGACTCGGTCAGCGACGCCGCGGCGAACACGGTCACCGTGCCGGTGCCGCCGGACCCGCCAGCGGTGCCGCCGTCGCCGCAGCCGGCGAGCGTCAGGGCCAGGGCGGCGGCCGCCGCGAGGACTCCTCGGGTCCGGGCGGGCCTCATGCGTCCACCCGCTCGCGGGCGCCGGGTCGCTCCACCACCACGGTGGTCGACTTGATCACCGCGACGGCGATCGACCCGACCCGCAGATCCAGGTCGTCGACGGCCTCCCGGCTCATCAGTGAGACGATCCGGAACGGCCCGGCCTGGATGTCGACCTGGGCCATCACGGTGTCCTTCACGACGTTGACCACGATGCCCCGCAGCCGGTTGCGGGCCGAGGACGAGTCGGCGCCCGCCTCGGGGTCGGCGCCCTGGCTGCGCGCGAACGCGGCCAGGTCGACCCCGTCGACGATGCGGTGCCCGTGCGCGTCGCGGCCGGCGGGCAACCGGCCGGCGTCGATCCAGCGACGCACCGTGTCCGTGCTGACGCCGAGCAGGTCGGCGGTCTCCCCTATCCGGAACGCTCCCACGCGGTCACGATAGCGCCCGCAGGTGCGAGGGAGAAGGGCCGGACCGGTAGGCGGTCGCGGCGACTGAGCCGCTGATGGCCCCGCATCTGCGGTAGCCGGGCCGTCCGGAGCGCCGGCACTCCGGACGGCCCGGGGACGCGATCAGCAGTTGAGCAGCTCGGGCGACTGGTTGAGCAGTTGGCCGCGGGGCGAGACGAACGCGCGGTACGCGGGGGAGTCGACCGCCGTCGTGCGGAACGCGGCCACCCGGTGACAGTTCTGGAACGCCAGGCGCACGCCGAAGTGCCGCTCCAGGCCGCCGCGGATGGCGTCGCTGGCCAGCGCGCGCAGCAGTTGGCCGCGCTCGGCGTCGGTCGCCGGCGGCTCCACGTTGTCGGCGTGGTCGCCGCCGGTGGTCTCCAGCTCGGCGACCACGCGGCTCACGGTCTGCCAGGCGTACGGCAGGGAGTCGCGGACGCAGGCGACGAAGTCCGCGTCGTCGACCGGTCCGCGTTCGGCGGCGTCGAGCAGCGAGGGCGGGACGGTGAGGGACATCTGATCCTCCATTCAGTAACGAAAACCGTTGTCATTACGGTCTGCACGCGAGCACACCACGTGGCCCGAGACGGGTCAACAGGGTGCCGGCGTGCCGGCTGCGGACACGCCGACGACCGCCTCCGCCGGACGGCGAGGCGGACGCGACGCCAGGAGGCGACAGCGGGACGTGGCAGAGGGGCGCGCGGCAGGGTGTGCGGCGGTGCCGGTGCGGGGCGGCGGCTCAGCCCCGGCGCGGGTGGCCCTTCAGGTGGCGGCCCATCTCCCGGGCGATCTCCCGGTTCGCGTCCCGCTCGGCGAGGGCCTGCCGCTTGTCGTACGAGCGGCGCCCCCGGGCCAGCGCGAGTTCCACCTTCGCCCAGCCGTTCTCGAAGTACATCGACAGCGGCACGAGCGTGACGCCGCCCTCGCGTGTCTTCGCGAGGATCCGATCGATCTCCGCCCGGTGCAGCAGCAGCTTGCGGGTCCGCCGCGGCTGGTGGTTGGTCCAGGTGCCGTAGGCGTACTCGGCGATGTGCAGCCCGTACAGCAGGATCTCGCCGTCGCGCTCCTGGGCGAACGCGTCGACCAGCGACGCCCGACCCTCCCGCAGCGACTTGACCTCGGTGCCCATCAGCGCGATCCCGGCCTCGTAGGTCTTGAGCACGGTGTAGTCGTGCCGCGCCCGCTTGTTCGAGGCGATCAGCCGGCGCTCGGGCTGCCTGGAGGCGTTCACCCGCCCGAGGATATCGGTCGGGTCAGCCGCCCCCGGCGCGCAGTCGCCCGGTCAGCTCGCGCACCGCGGCCACGAACCGCTCGTCCGACTCGCACGGCCAGTGGCCGTGGATCTGCGGCGGCACACTGTCACTCGGCGGCGCCACGACGCCGTTGGGGTCCACCAGCCGCCGGTCCACCGCCCAGGCCGGGTCGTGCGGGCGGTCCGGGTCTCCCGGACGGTGCGGCGAGAACACCCAGCCGCCGATGTGGTCGGTGTCCCGCCAGAGGTTGATCCACCGCCAACCGACCCGCTTGCCCACCTCTCGCAGCACGTCGTCGTCGACGTACGCGGGGAAGAGCCGGGAGTAGAGGCGGTGCAGCGGCGAGCCGTAGGTGAGCAGCGCGACCCGCTCGCCGACCCCGTCCGGCAGTTGCAGCACGGTGGCCGCGAGCAGCACCGATCCGTGGCTGTGCCCGGACAGCAGGACGGCGTCGCCCCGGCCCACCAGGTAGGTGATCCGCTTGGTCAGCTCCGGCACCGCCCGCTCCGCGTAGCACGCGGGGGCGAAGGGGTGGGCCGCGCGCGGCCAGAACGTGCCCAGGTCCCAGATCACGCCCACGTACCGCCGGAACTCGGCCGTCCGGTAGGCGAAGATCCCGCCGATCAGCAGGGCGAGGAGGATGCCCCCGATCACGTAGCTGCCGAGGCCGATGAAGAACGTCACGAACTCGCCGGGTATCGGCAGAGCGCTGTCGATCAGCTCGGCCGGGTGCTCTCCCATCAGGCCGAGGATGGTGGTGGCGAAGCCCACCGCGACGAGCGCGGCGTACACCATGGCCAGCGACTCGAGCCGGTCGGTGAACCGGGCCCGGGCGATGGTCCGCTGCACCTGGCGCAGCCGCGGCGCGGCCTCGGGCGGCGCGTCGGGAAAGTCCCGGGCGACGATCGCGGCCCCGGCGCGCATCCGGGCCGGGCGGGAGGCGAGGGTGACCACTCCGGCGGCCGCGAGGCTGCTGACCACCGCGACGACGAACCCGAAGATCGCCCACTTGTACGCCAGCGGCGGGCTCGTCTCGATCTGCTCCGCGGTGGGCGCCTGCCGGTCGAGCACGTCCGCGAAGCGGTAGACCAACTCGGAGGAGAAGGCCACCGCGAGCCCGGTGGCGACGGCCGCGGTGGTCGCCATGCCCCGACCGCTCGACGGCCGACGGGGTTGTCGCTGCACCATCGTGAAGATCGCGATGGCGGCCAGCAACGCCGTCTGGGCGACGAAGATGCCGGCCACCGTCGCGCCGTACCGGGGCAGGCCGTCATGCTGCGGCCAGGGGGCCGGGTCGACCAGGATCACGGCGAGGACCAGCGGGGTCAGCACGCACGCGGCCGTCCGCAGGCCCCGGGTGATCCGGTCCGCCCCCGGTGCGACCGGACGATCGATCATCGGGTGCGCGCAGACCACCGCCAGGCAGGCCACCAGGAGGACCCCGACCAGCACCGCGAGCGCGACGACGGGCGCCGACGAGTCGGTGCTCATGCGCGCGGCGAGCAGGCTGGCGTCCAGGGTGCCGAACCCGACGGCGACGTGGACCGACCGCAGTCGGCCGACGAACGGGCCGGCATCCCACTGGCCGATCGCGCCGAGCCGGTGCGCGTCGTCCCCGGGCGGGGGTGGGCGGAACGCGGCGAACGGCTTGGCCGGCCGCGCCCCGAGCCACCAGATCGCGCCGAGGGCTGCCACCGGCACCAGGGAGAGCACGGCGAGCCGCAGCCCGACCGGCCGCTCGCCCAGCCAGGACAGCCAGTCCCGGTCGGCCAGGCAGACGGGGCTGCCCATGCAGCGCCAGGCGACCAGGTCGAGCGCGACGCCGACGATGGAGAGGACGTAGAGGGCGGTCAGGGTGAGCCCGAGGGCCCGCCCGAAGGCCTTGACGCTCCGCTCGCCGGTGGTGCCGGACGGGCGCATCCAGAGCGCCACGTTGCAGAGCATGAACGGCAACATGAACACGAGCGTCAACGTGCGTACCGCCGTCCCCGAGGGCAGGTCGCTCCAGCGGTAGGCCTCCGGGACGACGCCATCCGGCCCGGTGCTGTCCGGGTAGCCCGGGCGCGGCCGGTAGAAGCCGCCACTGTCGTCCCCGGCCACCTGGTACGCGTGCGGCCGGTCCAGCACCGATTCGGCGGCGGCCCCGGAGACGCCGTGTACGCGCAGCTCCACGACCTCCCCGGGCGGCGCCGGCCAGGACGACGACCCTGACGTGTCCGACATCGGCCCTCCGAGGTGTGCGCGCAGCCCGACCCGGCGCCCCGGCGGGCCGGCGCCCGGGCCGGTTACCCACCCGAGAGCCGACCAACCGTCGCGGCGGCCCGACCCACCGTTCCCGGTCGCGGGATCCGGCGCGTTACCGAACGCACCACCGGTCGAGGCGGGTGCGGTTGGCGTGGCGGAGGTGGTTTCATGGGCGCCATGGCGAACCCGGTGATCCTGACCATCGACGACGACCCGGTCGTCTCCCGGGCGGTGGCCCGCGACCTCCGCCGCCGCTACGGTGACCGCTACCGCGTCGTGCGGGCCGTCTCCGGTCCGGAGGCGCTCGACGCCCTGCGGGAGATCAAGCTGCGTGGTGAGCGGGTGGCCTTGATGCTCGCCGACTACCGGATGCCCGAGATGACCGGGATCGAGTTCCTCGAGGCGGCGATGGACCTGTTCCCCGCCGCCCGCCGGGTGCTGCTCACCGCCTACGCCGACACGGACGCCGCGATCGAGGCGATCAACGTGGTGGACCTCGACCACTACCTGCTCAAGCCCTGGCACCCGCCGGAGGAGAAGCTCTACCCGGTGGTGGACGGCCTGCTGGAGGCGTGGGCCGCCACCCCCGACGCGGAGCTCAGCGAGATCCGCGTCGTGGGGCACCGCTGGTCCGCGCCCTCGTTCAAGGTGCGTGACTTCCTCGCCCGCAACCTGATCCCGTACCGCTGGCTGCTGACCGACGACCCCGAGGGAGCCCGGCTGCTGGCCGCCGCGGGCGCCACCGAGTCCGACGTGCCGCTGGTGGTGACCGCCGACGGCAAGACCCTGATCAGCCCCACGCCCGCCGAGCTGGCCGAGGTGGTCGGCCTCACCGTGGAACCGGCCACCGACTTCTACGACCTCGTGGTGGTCGGTGGCGGCCCGGCGGGTCTCGGGTCGGCCGTGTACGGCGCGTCGGAGGGCCTGCGTACGGTGCTCGTGGAGCGCCGGGCCACCGGCGGCCAGGCCGGCCAGAGCAGCCGCATCGAGAACTACCTGGGCTTCCCCGACGGTGTCTCCGGGGCACAGCTCACCGACCGGGCCCGCCGCCAGGCGTTGAAGTTCGGCGCCGAGCTGCTGAGCACCCGGGAGGTGACCAGTCTGGCCGAGGCCGGCGGCGCCCGCCTGCTGCACTTCGACGACGGCAGCACCATCGCCGCGCACACCGTCGTGCTGGCCACCGGCGTCTCCTACCGGGTGCTCGACGCCCCGGGCCTGTCCGACTTCACCGGCCGGGGCGTCTTCTACGGCTCCGCCGCCACCGAGGCGCCGAGCTGCGTCGACCAGGACGTCTACATCGTCGGCGGGGCCAACTCCGCCGGCCAGGCCGCCGTCTACTTCTCCCGGTTCGCCGCCCGGGTGCACCTGCTGATCCGGGGCGCGGACCTGACCGCCTCGATGTCGCGGTACCTGATCGACCAGCTGGACCGGATCGACCAGGTCACCGTCCACCCGTACACCCAGGTGGTCTCCGCCGACGGTGGCGACCACCTGGAGCGGCTCACGCTGTGCGACGCCCGCACCGGCGAGCGGCGTACGGTCGACACGTCGTGGCTGTTCGTCTTCATCGGCGCGGAACCCCGCACCGACTGGCTGGACGGCGTGCTCGTCCGCGACGCCCGCGGCTTCATCGTCACGGGCCCCGACCTGGTCACCGGTGGACAGCGACCACCGGGCTGGTCGCTGTCCCGCGACCCGTACCACCTGGAGACCAGCCTGCCGGGGGTCTTCGCCGCCGGCGACGTGCGGGCCCAGTCGGTGAAGCGGGTCGCCTCCGCCGTCGGCGAGGGCGCCATGGCCGTCTCGTTGGTGCACCGCTACCTGGAGGCACAATGACCACCCCGACCGACCGGATCACCCCGGACCAACTGCGCACCCTGTTCCTCTTCGAGGCCCTCGACGCCGACCAGCTGGCCTGGCTGGCCGAGCACGGCCGCGTCGAGCAGCGCGCCGGGGGCACCGTCGTGTACGCCGAGGGCGAGGCGGCCACCTGCTTCTTCGTGCTCCTCCGGGGTGCGGTGTCGTTGTCGCGCCGGGTGCACGGCGACGAGCTGGAGATCAGCCGCACCGACCAGCGTGGTGTGTACGGCGGCGCCACCCAGGCCTACCTCGAGGACCAGAGCGAGAAGCTCTACCGCAACACGCTGCGCGCGATCGTCGACTCGGAGTTCTTCGTGCTCCCGGCCGAGACGTTCGCCGAGGCCGTCCGCTCGTGGTTCCCGATGGCGATGCACCTGTTGGAGGGGCTGTTCGTCGGCATGCGGGACAGCCAGACGATCATCGGCGAGCGGGAGCGGCTGCTGGCGCTCGGCTCGCTCTCCGCGGGTCTGACCCACGAGTTGAACAACCCCGCCGCGGCCGCCGTCCGGGCCACCTCGGTGCTGCGTGACCGGGTCGCCGGCATGCGGCACAAGCTCGCGATGATCGCCGACGGCCGGCTGGACGGCACCCGCCTCCACGGCCTCGTGGAGCTGCAGGAGGAGGCGGTCGCCCGGGTCGCCACGGCGCCGAAGCTGACCCCGATGGCGGCGTCCGACGCGGAGGACGTCGTCACCGACTGGCTCGACGAGCACGACGTCAGCGGCGCGTGGGACCTCGCGCCGACGCTGGTGGCCGGCGGGGCGGACGTCGACTGGCTGGAGCGGGTCACGGCCTGCGTCGGGCCGGCGGACCTGGAGGCCGCCGTCCGGTGGCTCACCTACACCGTCGAGACCGAGCTGCTGATGCGGGAGATCGGTGACGCGGTCACCCGGATCTCCGGCCTGGTCGGTGCGGCCAAGCAGTACTCGCAACTCGACCGGGCGCCCTTCCAGGTGGTCGACGTGCACGACCTGCTCGACGCCACGCTGGTGATGTTCAAGGCCAAGATGCCCGCCGGGGTCAAGCTGGTCAAGGAGTACGACCGGGAGCTACCGCCGGTGCCGGCGTACGCGGCCGAGCTGAACCAGGTCTGGACCAACCTGATCGACAACGCGCTCGGCGCGATGGGGGAGAAGGGCACGCTGACCGTCCGGACCAGCCGGGACGGTGACCTGCTGACCGTGGACGTCGCCGACACCGGGCCCGGCATCTCACCCGACGTGCGGCCGCGCATCTTCGAGCCGTTCTTCACCACCAAGCCGGTCGGCGCCGGCACCGGCCTCGGCCTGGACATCTCGTACCGGATCGTGGTCCACAAGCACCACGGCGACATCCGGGTGGAGAGCGAGCCGGGCAGCACCACGTTCCGGGTGCTGCTGCCGCTGACCGCCGAGCAGCCGCACCCGGGGGGCGAGTCCGCCTGAACCGCACCCGGACACGCCGTTGGCACGGCTGTTCGACACGCCGGTGACAGGCTGACACGGTCTCGTCGCGCACCGTACGCTCCGGGCGTTGTCGCCGCCGAAGGAGGCGCCGTGGAGTCCGTGGCCCGCCAACGCCCACCATCCGACGAGACGCCGTCCGACCGGCCTCCCGACGAGGGGTCCACCGTCCTCCCGGAGCTGGACGACGCCGACTGGATGCACCACGCCGACGAGTTCGCGCACACCAGCTTCTGGGCGGTGGCCCGGCGGCTGCCCCGGCTGGTTCGGGAGGCGGTGACGCTCGCCTGGGCCACCAGCCGGCAGGACACGCTCGCCTCGATCGGGCTGAACGTCGTCGCCGGGGTGCTCACCACGTTCGGTCTGCTCGCCACCACCAACGTGCTGCGGGAGCTGTTCGCGGCCGGCCCGACCCCCGACCGCGTGCGGGGCGCGCTGCCGGCGCTGGTGGTCGCCGCGCTCGCCGTGACCGCCCGGGGTGGCCTGATGATCGCGGCCGGCTGGGCCCAGGCCCGGCTCACCCCGCAGATCAACTACGCGGTCGAGCTGCGACTGTTCGAGGCGACCACCGCGGTCGACCTGGCCGCCTTCGACGACGCCGGCTTCGCCGAGGAGATGGACCGGGCCCGCGACCGGGGGATGGCCGAGGCGGCGTACATCGTGGACCACACGGTCAACCTGGTGACGGGCGTGGTGGGTCTGCTCGCCACCGCCGTGGCGGTGGGCATCATCCAGCCCCTCCTGCTGCCCTGCCTGCTGCTCGCGGCGGTGCCGGAGGCGGTCACCGCGGTGCGGATGGCCCGTCGCCAATACCTGGCCATGCTCGCCCGCATCACCCGGCGCCGTCGGATGTGGATGCTCGCCCGGCTGATGGCCAACCGGCAGACCGCCGTCGAGGTGCGGGCCTACCAGATGCGCGAGTTCCTCCTCTCCGAGTACCGCACGATGATGGCCGTGGAGACCGAGGCCCACCTGCGGCTCGTCCGGGCGCAGACCGGCACCCGGGTGGTCGGCGCGAGCATCGCCGGCCTGGCCACCTTCGGCGTCTACGCCGTCCTCGGCGCGCTGCTCCTCGGCGGTCTGGTGGCGTTGGCGGCCGCGGCGACCGCGCTGCTGGCCCTCCAGTCGGCCCGCACCAGCCTCGGCGTCGCCGTCCTCGCCACCAACTCGCTCTACGAGGACGCCCTCTACTACCAGGACTACCGGGACTTCGTCGAGCGGGCCCACGCGCGCGTCACCACCGGCGCGAGCGGCGCGGTCGACGGGTTCGACGCGATCACGCTGGACGGGGTGAGCCTGCGCTACCCGGACACCGACCGGGCGGCCGTCGACGAGGTGAGCCTGACCGTCCGCCGGGGCGAGGTGATCGCCCTCGTCGGCGAGAACGGCTCGGGCAAGACCACGCTCGCCAAGCTCATCGCCGGGCTCTACCGGCCCACCGACGGCACGGTGCGCTGGGACGGCGTGGACGCTGCCGAGCTGGACGCCCGTGCCCTCGGCGCGCACGTGGCGGTGATGACCCAGGACTGGTGGAAGTTCCCGTTCACCGCGCGGCAGAACATCCGCATCGGGCGGCATGACCGGGTGCCCGGGCAGCACGGCCCCAGCGTCGAGGAGGCGGCCCGTTCGGCCGCCGCCCACGAGATGATCGCCGCCCTGCCCTACGGCTACGACACCCTGCTCGATCGCGAGTTCAAGAACGGCCAGGACCTCTCCGGCGGGCAGTGGCAGCGGCTGGTCGCCGCCCGGGGCCTCTACCGCGACGCCTCGCTGCTCATCTGCGACGAGCCGTCCGCGGCGCTGGACGCGCGGGCCGAGCACGCGCTCTTCCAGCACCTGCGTCGGCGGCCGGACCGCGCGGTCGTGCTGATCACCCACCGGCTGGCCAACGTCCGGCACGCCGACCGCATCTTCGTCCTCGACCAGGGACGGCTCGTCCAGCAGGGCACCCACGACGAGTTGATGGCGGCGGGCGGCCTCTACCGGGAGCTGTTCGACCTGCAGGCCAGCGGCTACCTCGCCCGTTCCGACGCCCGCCCGGTCGGTGACCCGGAGCCGACCGGAGACCCGGCGGTGCGCCACTGAGGATCATGCTGTTGACCTCCAGCGCACTCGAACTCCTAGCGTGACGCGTACGTCCGGCCGGCCCGCGTCGGCCTGCCAACGTCAGCAGGGAGCACAGTCATGCGTCACCGCGTCCTCGGCGGCACCGGCATCGAGGTGAGCGTCCACGCGCTCGGCACGATGATGTTCGGCGCGGTCGGCAACCCCGACCACGACGACTGCGTCCGGATCATCCACGCCGCGCTCGACCGGGGCATCAACCTCGTCGACACTGCGGACATGTACTCGGCCGGCGAATCCGAGGTGATCGTCGGGAAGGCGCTGCGGGGCCGCCGCGACGACGTGGTCCTCGCCACCAAGGTGCACTTCCCGATGGGGGAGGGGCCCAACCGGGGCGGCAACTCGCGGCGCTGGATCGTCCGGGCCGTCGAGGACAGCCTGCGTCGGCTGGACACCGACTGGATCGACCTCTACCAGGTGCACCGTCCCGACCACACCACGGACGTGGAGGAGACCCTCGGCGTCCTCACCGACCTGGTCCGGGCCGGCAAGATCCGCGCCTTCGGCTGCTCGACCTTCCCCGCCGAGGAGATCGTCGAGGCACAGCACGCCGCGCAGCGCTGGGCGCTCGGCCGGTTCCGCACCGAGCAGCCGCCGTACTCGCTGCTCGCGCGGGGCGTCGAGGCCGATGTCCTGCCGGTCTGTCAGCGGTACGGCATGGGCGTGCTCACCTGGAGCCCGCTCGCCTCCGGTTTCCTCTCCGGCCGCTATCGCGCCGGCGCCCCGGTCGACCTGACCAGTGGGCGGCCCGCCCTCACGCCGGCTCGCTTCGACCCGGCGCTGCCGGGCAACGACGCGAAGTACCGGGCGGTCGAGGGGCTCGTCGACGTGGCCGACAAGCTCGGCTGCACGTTGCCGGAGCTGGCGGTGGCGTTCCCCGCCGCGCACCCGGCGGTCACCTCCGTCATCATCGGCCCGCGCACGATGGCGCAGCTCGACGGGTTGCTGGCCGGGGCCGCGCTCACCCTCGACGACGAAGCGCTCGACCGGATCGACGAGATCGTGCCGCCCGGCACCGACCTGTACGCCCCCGACGGGGTCTGGCGCCCGCCGGCGCTGACCGACCCCGCCCGGCGTCGCCGTCCCACCGGCGACCGCGCCGCCGCCTGACCGCGCCGGACCTGGCCGGATCCTGCGGCATCACGCGACGCGTGACCCGGTGATCCGCGGTGCGGCGTGCCGGACCGCCGGACCGTCGACGTCCGACACGTCCGGGCATCGGCGGTTCCGAATGGTGGACGCGTCTTGAATTCCTATCTTGCAAGTAGGAATATGGGCGCGTGCGGATCACCCTGCGGCTCACCTCGCGCCGGGTCGTCGACCTGATGCGGGTCGCGTCCGGCCTCTGTACCGGCCAGCAGTCGGCCTGACACTCGACCCGGCTGGCGTCGACCCGGCTGGCGTCGACCCGGCTGGCGTCGACACGGTCGGCCGGGTCGGCGGCGACGCGGCCACCCGACCGATGACGAAGCGCCCGGCGCGCCAGAGCGACAGCGCCCCGCCGGTATCCGGCGTGCCCCCCGAGAGGCAGCCTGGCCTCGCCAGGCACCGGTCACGCCGACCCGGCGACCCACCATCCCGTCAGGACGTCGGTCTCCCCGGCCGGCGAGCCCGGCTGCTGGCTCCTGGCTTCCGGTCTCCGGCGTCCGGCTTCCGGCTTCCGGCTTCCGGCTTCCGGCTTCCGTGGACGGTGCCAGCCCTCGGCGTGACGCGTCGCATCCCGATCCCCTCCGCCTGCGTGAAGGAACCTCCATGAGCATCGACGAACCGTCGTCCACCCCGCCCACCGCGCCCGAGAGCCGCTTCGCCCTCAACGAGGACTGGGCGGCGACCGTCATCGGCCTGGCCCTGCTCGGCCTGGTCCTACTGGGCGCCATCCCCGCCGGGCTGGTGCCGTGATGACCACCGACGCCACCCGCGCCACGGACCAGACCACGACCACCCCGGCCGAGGAGGCCGCCGCACCGGCCGCCGAGAACAGGAACGCCAGCGCACGGGCCGCCGAGAACCCTGACCCCGCCGCCGCCCAGCGCGGGGCCGGCGTCGACGGGCGGGCCGACGGGCCGCCGCTCGTACCCACCGGGCCGCGCGGACGCGCGTTCTGGGCGTGGACCACGCTCGGTCTGCTGGTCGTCCTCGGCCTGGCCGCGCTGACCCGCTACCTCGAACAGAACGTCCCTGTGTTCGCCGAGGGCACCGCCCTCGAGGACATCGCCGCCGCGATCGAATACCCGGTCTACGCGATCCTGCTCGGCCTGCTCGGCAACCTGGCGGTCACCCTGCTCGGGCTGCGGGACCGGATCGCCGCCGCGTTCCGCACCGAGTTCTTCATCAAGACCGGTCTGGTCCTGCTCGGCGCCTCGATCAACCTAGCGGTCATCGCCAGCGCCGCCGGCCCGGCGATCGCCCAGGCGACCCTGCTGATCAGCGGCGTGTTCCTGTTCACGTGGTGGCTGGCCGGCCGCCTCGGGCTGGACGACAAGCTCCGTGCCCTGCTCGCCTCCGCCGTGTCCATCTGCGGCGTCAGCGCCGCCATCGCCGCCGCCGGCGCCGTCCGGGCCCGGCGGGAGCAGTTGGCGTACGCGGCCAGCCTGGTCATCGTCTTCGCCCTGCCGTCGATCTTCCTGCTGCCGTGGCTCGCCGACGTGCTCGGGCTCGAGCCGGCGGTGGCGGGCGCCTGGATCGGCGGCAACATCGACACGACGGCCGCGGTCACCGCGGCCGGTGCGCTCGCCGGCGAGGAGGCACTTCAGATCGCGAGCATCGTCAAGGTCACCCAGAACGCGCTGATGGGGGTTGTCGCGGTGGCCCTCACCGCGTACTTCACGCTGCGCGTCGAGCGCCGGCCCGGTGCGGCCCGGCCGAGGCTCGTGGAGCTGTGGCACCGCTTCCCGAAGTTCGTCCTCGGTTTCGTCGCCGCGTCGGTGATCGCGACCTGGTACCTCGATGCGGCCGGATCGGACGGCAAGGCCACCATCGCGATCGTGAACGACCTGCGGGTCTGGTTCCTGATCCTGGCGTTCGTCAGCATCGGCCTGGAAGTCCGGGTGGCCGCGCTGCGCGAGGCCGGCTGGCGGCCGGTGGCCGTATTCGCCAGCGCCACCGTGTTCAACCTGCTGCTCGCCCTCGGGCTGGCGTCGCTGCTGTTCCGCAACTTCGCCGCCTGACCCGCCCTCCGCACGCCAAGGCCGCGCTCGATCTCGGATGTAGCGGCCTCCCGACGCCCCGGAGGCCACTACCTCCGTGGTCGAGCGCGATCACCGGCCGGGGAGGTGCGGATCGGGGGGCGCGGGGGTCACGCCCGGGCGGCGAGGAAGTCGGCCAGCACCCGGGTGTGCGTGGAGAAGGCCAACTCGGTCGGCTCGGTGAGCACCAGCCACTCGGTCGCCTCCTCGGTCGGCGCCGAGGGCGGCAACTCCTCGGCGCGCACCTCGGGCAGCACGCCGAAGACCATCATGGTGCCGCCGGCCGGTGCCCCGTGCACCGCGAACAGCGTGGCGTCGGCCGCCGACGCCAGCAGGCCGGTCTCCTCCCGCAGCTCCCGGACGAGCGCCGCGTCCCACTCCTCGCCGTACTCGATGAAGCCGCCGGGGAGGGCGAGCAGGCCGCGGGCCGGCTCGATGTCGCGGCGGACGACCACCACGCCGAGCCCGGCCGTGGTGCGTACCGGCAGCACCGCCACCGCGACCGGCAGCGGGTTGCGCCACACCGTCTGGCCGCAGGTCGGGCAGACGCGCGGCCAGCCGGCCGCCGCCGGGTAGGCGGCCCCGCAGAACGAGCAGTGAGAGTACGGCGCACCGGTCATGCCGCAGCACGTTACTCGGACGCGGCCGTCAGCGGCCCTCCCGTAGGGCGGCGCGGGCCTCCATGAGGGCGAACCCGAGCAGGTTGTCTCCCCGCCAGTCGCGCGGATCGCCGGCACGGGGGTCGTCGGCGGCCAGCCCGATGCCCCAGATCCGGTCCAGCGGGCTGGCCTCCACGAGCACCCGGTCGCCGGTGGCCAGCAGGAACGCCCGCAGGTCGGGGTGTTGACCGAACTTGGCCGTGCTGCCGGCCACCACGATCTCGTAGCGTCGCGCCTCCCACCGCTCCTGGTCGAAGTCACGGACCCGGCGGCCGAGGGCCTTGGCGCGGTGCGGGTGCGCGGCGGCGAGGATCTGCGTGGCCAGCTCGTCGTCGCCGAAGAGCATCGCCTTGTGCCACATCATCCAGTGCTCGGCGGTGGCGAAGACACGCTCGCCGTCGCGGAACGGGGCGGGCCACCACTGGCTCAGGCATCCGCGCCCCACGCTGCCGTCGCGTTGTGGTCGGTGGCCCCAGAAGAACAGATAGTCGGGGTGAAGGCCGGCCTGGGTAGCGGCGGTCAGCTCGGCGACGGATCGTGGCGACACGGGGAGAGTCTGCCCGACCCCACCGACATCCCGCCGCCTCCTTCTTCCCGTCGCGGCCCACCGCCCGAGGCGCGCCGCACCGCACGCCGGATCGCACGCCGAACCGCGCCTCGTCCCGGTGGGCGGTGGCCCTCCGCCCGGCCACCGGAGCGGCCGGGCCGGGGGTGGTGTTCAGGCGGGGGCGCCGGTGTAGAAGGCGGTGACCCGCTCCTCGGCGGCGCGGGCGGCGTCCGGGTCGGTGCCGGCGGCGATGCTCGCCTCCGTCCAGAGCCGACTGGCCCGGATCACGAACTCGCGGCCCTCCTCCGACACCGTCCAGGCCTCGGCGTCCTCCGGCCGGACCCCGCCACCGCCGAGGTACGAGGCCAGCCCGAGCAGGCCGAGGTCCCAGCCGATGCCGACCGCGCCGGGGCCGTACTGCGCCCACGTGTCGTCGTCCACGTGGGCGATGTGGTCGAGTTCGAAGCGGGTGCGGTCACCGTCGACGGGGCTCAGCCGGACCTCGATCCAGCTGGTCATGCCGCCGAACTCCCAGGTCGCGGCGAAGCTGTTCGGCGGGTCGCACCGTTCGACGGTGCCGCCGGCGTTGCCCTCCAACTGGTAGCGGCCGCCCAGCCGCAGGTCGCCGGAGACCGGCAGGAACCAGCGGGGGATGCGTTCGGGGTTGGTGCAGGCGTCCCAGACGTCCTCGACGGACGCGTCGTACGTCTGGCTGATCGTGCTCACCCGGGCCTCACCGGCCTCCAGGGTGCGGCTGCCGACCTGGCGTCGCACGGCGTTGACCTGCCCGGATACGTCGATCATGATTCGCTCCTGTCCTCGGGTGTGTCGGCGGGCTGCCCACGCAGCCGCCGTTCGCGCCGGCCACGGGCCAATTCGGTGGCGAGCGCGTGCAGGGGTGGTGTCCAGAACTGCCGGAAGTGATCCAGCCACTGGTCGACGTCGCGCAGGGGGCGGGGATCGACCGCGTAGAGCCGGCGGGTGCCATCCGGCCGGACCGTGGCGAAGCCGTTGTCCCGCAGCACCTTCAGGTGCTGGGAGACGGCGGGCTGGGAGATCCCGAACTCGCGTTGGATGACCGTGCCGAGCGCGCCGGCGGTCGTCTCGCCGTCGGCGAGCAGTTCGAGGATCCGGCGGCGGACCGGGTCGCCCAGCACATCGAAGGCGTGCACCCGGACTTTATATCAGGGCTGGCTTAATTAAGCCAGTGGTGATGCGCCGATCAGCTTGTCGAGCCGGATCGGCAGGTCACGCACCCGGACGCCGGTGGCGTGGCGGACCGCGTTGGCGATCGCCGCCGCGGTGCCGACGATGCCGATCTCGCCGATGCCCTTCACCCCGCACGGGTTCAGGTCCGGATCCTCCTCCGGCAGCCAGTACGCCTCGATCCGCTCGACGTCCGCGCAGGCGGTGATGTGGTAGGTGGCGAGGTCGTGGTTGACCCAGTCGCCGTACCGCTCGTCGAGCACGCCCTCCTCGTGCAGGGCCATCGACAGGCCCATCGTCATCCCGCCGATGAGCTGGCTGCGCGCGGTGGTCGGGTTCACGATCCGCCCGACCGCGAAGACGCCGAGCAGCCGGCTCACCCGCACCTCGCCGGTGTCCGCGTCGACCCGTACCTCGGCGAACTGGGCGCCGTAGCCGTACCGCGACAGGGGCCGCTGGGCGCGGACCTCGTCGCGGGTGCTCGCCTCGACGGTCAGCCCGTCGGCCGGCAGCTCACCGGTGTGGTGCGCGATCCGGTCGCGCAGCCCCTGGCAGGCCCGCACCACCGCCCAGCTCCACGACGAGGTGCCCATCGAGCCGCCGGCGACGCCGGCCGGTGGCAGGTCGGTGTCGCCGACCAGGATGCGGACCCGCTCGGGCGGTGCGTCCAGCGCGTCCGCGGCCACCTGCCACAGCGCGGTGCGGGCGCCGGTGCCGATGTCGGCCGCGTTGATCCGCACCAGGAAGTCGCCGCCCGGCAGAGCGGTGGCGGTGGCGGTGGCGGCCCGGACCCGGGCGGGATAGCTGGAGCCGGCGACGCCGGTGCCGATCATCCACTGGCCCTCACGCCGGGCGCAGGGGCGGGGGTTGCGCTCGGCCCAGCCGAACCGGCGGGCGCCCTCGGTGAGGCAGGCCACCAGGTTGCGGCTGCTGAACGGGTGCCCCTGGTCCGGGTCGACCGTGGGCTCGTTGCGAATCCGCAGCTCCACCGGGTCGACGCCGCAGGCGGTGGCCAGCTCGTCCATCGCCGACTCCAGGGCGTACGCGCCGGGGCACTCGCCGGGCGCGCGCATCCAGAACGGGGTCGGCACGTCGAGCCGGGCGAGCCGGTGCGTGGTGCGACGGTGCGGCCCGGCGTACATGCTGCGGGTGTAGACGGCGGTCTGCTCGGCGAACTCGGTGATCTGCGAGCTCTGGCTGATCGCGTCGTGGCAGACGGCGGCGATGCGGCCGTCGGCATCCGCGCCGAGGCGGACCCGTTGGATGGTCGGGGTGCGGTAGCCGATCGGCCCGAAGAGCTGTTGGCGGGTCAGGGCGAGCCGCACCGGTCGACCGACGTGCCGCGCGGCCATCGCGGCGAGCACCACGGCCGCCTTCGGCGATCCCTTGCTGCCGAATCCGCCTCCCACGTGCTCGTTGACGACCCGGACCGACTCCTCGGGGATCCCGAACAGTGCCGCGAGTGCCGTCCGGACCGGGGTCGAGCCCTGGTTGGAGTCGTGCACCAGCAGGCGCCCGTCGTGCCACTGCGCCGTCGTGGCGTGCGGCTCCATCGGGTTGTTGTGGTAGGCCGGCGTCCGGTAGGTGGAGTCCACCTGGACTTCGGCGGCGTCGAACGCGGCGTCGAAGTCACCCTCGGCGGTGTCCGTCGGGTAGCCGGCGTTCACCTGGTCCGGCCGGTAGAGGCCGGGATGGTCGGCGGTGAGCACCGTGCTGTGCGGCTCGGTGTCGTAGTCGATCCGGACCAGGCGGGCGCCCTCCCGGGCCGCCTCGATGCTCGCCGCCACCACGACCGCGACGAACTGGCCGCGGTAGTGCACGAGCGGCTCCTGCAACAGGTACAGCTCGGAGTCCACGTCGGGGGAGACCCGGGGGGCGTTGCCGTGGTGCAGCACCGCGAGGACCCCCGGCGCCGCGAGCGCCGGTTCCGGGTCGACGCGGGTGATCCGCCCGCGCACCGCGGCGGCCGGCACCACCCAGCCGTACGTCACGTCGTCGAGCGGGTACTCGACGGCGTACCGCGCGGTGCCGGACACCTTCTCGGGGCCCTCCAGCCGCGGGTGCGCCTGCCCGACCGCGCCGGTGCTCACGCCGCCGCCTCGGCCAGTTCGGTCAGGACCCGTACGGTGATGGCGCGCACCAGCGGCACCTTGAAGGCGTTGTGCCGCAGCGGGCGGGCCGACGCCAGCTCGGCGTCCGCCGCCACGCCGGCCAGCTCCGGCGTGAACGGGCGGCCGCGTAGCTCCGCCTCGGCGCGCAGGGCCCGCCACGGCCGGTGCGCGACCGCGCCGTAGGCCAGCCGGACGTCGCGTACCACGCCGGCGTCCAGGTCGAGCACCGCCGCCACCGAGCCGGCCGCGAAGGCGAACGAGGCGCGGTCACGCACCTTCAGGTACGACGACCGGCGGGCCGCCGCCAGCGGTGGAATGCGTACCGCGGTGATCAGCGACCCGGCGGGCAGGACGGTGTCCCGCTCCGGGTGGTCACCCGGCGACCGGTGCAGCTCGACCATCGGCACCTCGTGCGGGCCGTCGACCCCGGTCACCTCGACGACCGCGTCGAGCGCGACCAGCGCGACCGCCAGGTCGGACGGGTGGGTGGCCACGCACTGCTCCGACCAGTCGAGAATGGCCAGGTCGCGGTTCTGCCCGTGCCGCGCCGCGCAGCCGGTGCCGGGCTCCCGCTTGTTGCACGCCTTGCCGGTGTCCTGGAAGTAGACGCACCGGGTGCGCTGCAACAGGTTGCCGCCGGTGGTGGCCATGTTGCGCAGCTGACCGGAGGCGGCGGCGAGCAGGGCGCGGGCGAGCACCGGATAGTCGCGTCGCACGACCGGGTGGGCGGCCAGGTCGCTGTTGCGCACGGTCGCGCCGACCCGCAGCCCGCCCTCGGGCAGTGCCTCGACCCCGCCCAGCGGCAGCCGGTTCACGTCGACCAGCACGTCGGGGCGCTGGACGCCGAGCTTCATGAGGTCGACGAGGTTGGTGCCGCCGGCCAGGTACGCTGCCTCGGTGCCCGCGCCGAGCAGGGTGACGGCCTCGGCCACGTCGGCGGGCCGGTGGTAGCGGAACGCTCTCACCGGGCCTGCACCGCCTCTCGGACGGCGGCGACGATGTGCGGGTACGCCGCGCACCGGCACAGGTTGCCGCTCATCCGCTCGCGGATCTCCGCGTCGGACGGCTCGACCGCCCCGGTCAGGTCACCGGTGACGGCGCTCGGCCAGTTCTCGGCGAGCTCGTCGAGGACACCCCGGGCGGAGCAGATCTGCCCGGGGGTGCAGTAGCCGCACTGGAACGCGTCGTGCGCGATGAACGCCTCCTGCAACGGCGTGAGGCCGTCCGGGCCGGCCAGCCCCTCCACGGTGGTCACCGCGCAGCCGTCGAGGGTGACCGCGAAGAGCAGGCAGCTCTTCACCCGCCGGCCGTCGAGCAGCACCGTGCACGAGCCGCACTGCCCGTGGTCGCAGCCCTTCTTCGCGCCCACCAGGCCCAGGTGTTCGCGCAGCGCGTCGAGCAGGGTGGTCCGGTTGTCCAAGGTCAGGTCCCGCGGGGTGCCGTTCACGGTGACGGCCACGCGGGACGACCACTCGTCGCCCGTCGTCGCCGTGTTCCCCGTCCCCTGCTGCACGGCCCCATAGTAGCTTTACCGGGACTAACACGAAGAAAACCGGCAATCCGCTCCCGGGAGGAGGGAGGCCGCGTGCGGGACGGGATCGTGGCGGGCCTGCTGCTCGCGGCCGGGGCCGGTAGCCGGTTCGGCCGCCCGAAGGCGCTCGTGGAGTTCGCCGGCGAAGCGCTGGTGCGGCGGGGCGCCCGGCTGCTGTTCGCGGGTGGCTGCGCACCGGTCCACGTGGTGGTGGGCGCCGCCGCCGACGACCTCCCCCCGGTGCCGGGGGCGACCGTGGTCCGCAACGCGGACTGGCGGCGCGGGATGGGTCGGTCGCTGCGTCACGGGCTCGCCTCGATGCCCGAGCACGTGGCCGCCGTTGTGGTGGTGCTGGTCGACCAGCCGCTGCTCACACCCGCCGCGGTGGCCCGCGTGCGGGCCGCGCACGCCGCCGGTGCGTCCCTCGCCACGGCCACGTACGACGGGCGCCCCGGCCACCCGGTGCTCCTCGGTCGTGGCAGCTGGCCCCTGCTCGACCGGTACGCCACCGGTGACCGGGGCGCCCGCGACCTGCTGCGGGCCCGGCCCGACCTGGTCGTCCGCGTCCCCTGCGACGACGCCGCCGACCCGTTGGACGTGGACACCCCGTCCGACCTGACCCGCGCGACAACCTTTCTCGCCGACCGCGCGGTGGTGGTGCCTCCCGGGAGTACCCGTAGCGGCTGACCCGGGCACCACCACCGCATGATCAACTGCGTGCGGGGCTCAGCGGCGCCACTTCTGGTTCGCGGCGCCGGTGCAGTCCCAGATCTGCAGGCGGGTGCCGTCGGCCGAGCTGGGCCCGGTCGCGTCGAGGCACTTGTTGGCCTGCGGGTTGACGATGTCGCCGGCCGCGCTGAACACCCAACGTTGCGCGCCGCTGCCGTTGCAGTCCCAGAGCTGGACCTTCGTGCCGTTGGCGGTCCCGCCGCTGGTCACGTCGAGGCACTTGCCCAGCGCCCGCACCGAACCGTCGCTCGGCCAGCTCCAGCGCTGCGCGGCGGTGCCGTTGCAGGTCCAGAGCTGCACGGCGGTGCCGTTGGCGGTGCTCGCCCCGGCCACGTCCACGCACTTGTTGCCGTAGCCGACGACCGGCGCGCCGGTGCCGCCGCCTCCGCCGCCGGTGTCCCAGGCCTGCACCCGCACGTAGTCGATCGTCATGGTCTGCGGGAAGACGGTGCTGGCGTCGGGGGAGCCGGGCCAGTTGCCGCCGACCGCTACGTTCATGATCATGAAGAACGGGTGGTCGAAGACCCACCGGTTGCCGCGCAGGTCGGCCGCGGTCTTGCGGGAGTACTGCACGCCGTCGAGGTACCAGGTGATCGCGTCCGGCGCCCAGTCGATCGTGTAGGTGTGGAAGGCGTCGGCGAGCGCCTGGCCGCCGGGCAGCGAGGTCTGGGCGCCGACCGCGTTGCCACCCGAGTAGCCGGGTCCGTGCAGCGTGCCGTGCACGGTGGACGGCTCGTAGCCGACGTTCTCCATGATGTCGATCTCGCCCCGGTCGGGCCAGTTGTTGCTGCTCGTGCCGAGCATCCAGAAGGCCGGCCAGAGCCCCTGCCCGCGGGGGATCTTGATGCGCGCCTCGAACCGCCCGTACGCCTGCGCGAACGTGCCGGCGGTCAGCAGGCGGGCCGAGGTGTACTGGCAGCTGCCGTACCAGCAGGAGAAGTTGCCCGGGTTCTCCCGGCGGGCGGTGATGACCAGGTTGCCGTTGCCGTCCAGCGCCGCGTTGCGGGTGCTGTTGGTGTAGTACTGCAGCTCGTTGTTGCCCCAGCCGCCGCCCCCGATGTCGTAGCGCCACTTGCTGGGGTCCGGAGCGGAGCCGGCGGCGCCGTTGAAGTCGTCGGACCAGGTCACCGCACCGGGCGCCGCCGCGGCGGGTGCCGCGGTGGTCGCGGTGAGCGCGACGCTGAGCCCCACGGCGGCGAGGGCGAGCGCGGCGATCGCACGAATGCTGCGCACGGGGAACCTCCCTGTGGTCTCGGATGCCCGGCCCCGACGTCCCGTGCCGGACCGGAGCCGGGGCGGGCAACTGCAAGGAAACCGGCGAAATTGATAGTTAACAATCTATTCACCGGTTCTCGGCAGTGTCAAGAAAGCGCTCTCACGCCCGCTCGGCGCCGGAAGGCGGCGGGGGTCAGCCCCGCCGGCCGGGCCGGAGCCGTCCGAGCGGACCGGCCCGCAGGCCCTCGCTGGTCACCGCGTGATAGGCGATCATCACGATGATGCCGACCAGCCCGACCACCGGGTGGACGAACCAGCCGAGCAGGCCGCTCAGCCCGTACAGGACCAGGCCGGTGACCGGGCGGACCCGTTGGGCCCGGACGTGGGCGGCGTCGACCTCGGAGGCCCGCAGCGCCGGGTGGCGGTGCAGGTAGCCGAAGAACGCCAGCCAGGGCGCGGACATCAGGGCCGCCGCCAGGGCGTACAGCGCGACCGCGACCCGCTGGTCGGCGGTGTCGCCCTCGCTGAACGCCGACGCCAGCACCGCCGTGGGGAACGGGATGATCACGGCGCCGAAGAGGATGGCGAGGTTGATCCAGCTCAGCGCGAGCGTCGTGCCGCGCACCAGGCGCAGCAGCGCGTGGTGGTTGAGCCAGATCACCCCGATGTAGGCGAAGGACACCACGAAGGCCAGGTAGGACGGACCCTCGTGGCGCAGCCCGGCCAGCAGGCCGCCCTCGTGGTATTCCGGCACCCGCAGCTCCAGGACCAGCAGGGTGATGACGATGGCGAAGACACCGTCGCTGAACGCCTTCGTCCGGTCCGCCTCCGCCACCCGGGCCGCATCCGGACTGTCTTCCGCTTCGGTCACTGCCGCAGGCTATCCGTCACGGGCGCGGCCGGGCTACCGTTCCGGCGACCGCGCCGGAAGGACGGGGTGGGCCCTGGGTGCCGCCCGGTGCGGCACCCAGGGATCCCGGGCCCCGTCGGCCCGCTCTCAGGCCACCGACGCGGCGGCGCCGGCCGCACCGGCCAGCCGCTGGTGGGCGCGGATCAGCTCGGCGTAGCGGTGACCGCTCGCCTTGACCGTCCGCCGCTGGGTGGCGTAGTCGACGTGCACCAGCCCGAAGCGCTTGTCGTAGCCGTAGGCCCACTCGAAGTTGTCCAGGAGCGACCAGACGAAGTAGCCGGCCAGCGGCACGCCCCGGCCGACGGCGGCGGCGCACGCCGCGAGGTGCTGCTCCAGGTGGTCGGTGCGCTCCTTGTCCTCGACCGTGCCCTCCGCCGTCACCTCGTCGGTCCACGCCGAGCCGCTCTCGGTGACGATGATCTTCTCCGGCCGGTACTCCTCACTCACCGCGACCAGCAGTTGCTCCAGCCCGGCCGGGTACATCTCCCAGCCCATCGCCGTCTCCCGTGAGCCGGGCACCGGCACCTGCCGGGCGTACGGGGCCGGGCCGGCCGGGTCGTCCACGACCAGCTGGCGGAAGTAGTAGTTCACGCCGAGGAAGTCGGTCGGCGTCGCGATCACGGCCAGGTCGTCGCCCTGGACGGGCGGCTCGACGCCGTAGGTGGCGACCATGTCGGCCGGGTACCCGCGCCCGTGCACGGGGTCCAACCACCAGCGGTTGACGTGGCCGTCCATCCGCCGGGCGGCCGCGACGTCCTCCGGCCGATCCGTCGCCGGCTCGATCGGGCTGAGGTTGAGCACCAGCCCGATCGACGCGGGCCGGGCCGCGTTGGCCCGCACGGCCTGGGTGGCCAGCCCGTGCCCCAGCAGCGTGTGGTGCGAGGCGCGGACCGCCCGGGTCAGGTCCCGCTCGCCCGGGGCCATCCGCCCCTCCAGGTGCCCGATCCAGGACACGCAGAGCGGCTCGTTGACCGTGTTCCAGTCGGTGACCCGGTCACCGAGCCGGGCCGCGACGACCGCCGCGTAGTCGGCGAACGCCTCGGCCGTGGACCGCTCCGGCCAGCCGCCCCGGTCCTGCAGGGCCTGGGGCAGGTCCCAGTGGTAGAGCGTCACGAACGGGCGGATCCCGTCGGCGAGCAGCCGGTCGACGAGCCGGTCGTAGAAGTCGAGACCGGCCGCGTTCACCCGGCCCACACCGTCGGGCAGCACCCGGGGCCAGGCCACCGAGAAGCGGTACGCGTCGACGCCCAGCCGGCGCAGCAGCGCCAGGTCCTCCGGCCACCGGTGGTAGTGGTCGCACGCGACCGCGCCGGTGTCGCCGTTGTCGACGTTGCCGGGGATCGCGCTCCAGGTGTCCCAGATGGACGGGGTTCGCCCGTCGGCGTCGACGGCGCCCTCGATCTGGTACGCCGCGGTGGCGACACCCCAGAGGAAGTCGGGCGGCAGCTTGGACAGGTCCGGCACGGGTTGGTCCCTCTCTGCGGTGGAATGACTCACTTGACCGCGCCGGCGGTCAGGCCGGCGACGAAGTAGCGCTGCAGCGCGAGGAACCCGGCGACGACGGGCACGCTGACCACCAGCGAGGCGGCCATCACCTGGTTCCAGTAGACGTTGAACTGGGTGGAGTAGCCCTGCAGGCCCACGGCCAGGGTGCGACTGCCCTCGTCGGTCATCACCGAGGCGAAGAGGACCTCGCCCCAGGCGGTCATGAACGCGTACACGGTGACCGCGACGACCCCCGGCACGGCCGCGGGCAGGATCACCCGGAACAGCGTCCGGAGCGGGCCGGCGCCGTCGACCTGGGCCGCCTCGTCCAACCCCCGGGGGATCGAGTCGAAGTAGCCGACCAGCATCCAGATCGAGAACGGCAGGGAGAAGGTCAGGTACGTGATGACCAGGCCGGTGCGGCTGGCGTACAGCTCGATGCCGGTGGCGTTGCCGAGGTTGACGTAGATGAGGAACAGCGGCAGCAGGAAGAGGATGCCGGGGAACATCTGGGTGGAGAGCACGGTCACCGAGAACAACCCGCGGCCACGGAACCGGTACCGGCTGACGGCGAACGCCGCGAAGATCGCGACGGCGACCGAGCAGACCGCGGCGATGCTCGACACGACCAGACTGTTCACCAGGTACCGGGCCAGCGGCACGGTGCTCCACATGTCGACGAACGGCTGGAGGGTCGGGCGGCTCGGCCACCAGGTGAAGCCGTTCTGCACGTCCTGCAACGGCTTGGCGGCCGACGTGATCATCACGTAGAGCGGGATGACGACGAACAGCGAGAGCAGGGTCAGCACGATGCGGCGGCCCCAGCGCTCGCCGGCGGTCTCACGCATGGTCCCTCCGGCGGTTGGTGATCAGCAGGTAACCGGCCGAGACGACCAGCAGGAACAGCAGCAGCGCCACCGACATGGCCGAGCCCGAGCCGAAGTCCCAGGTCTTGAAGGAGCTGCGGTAGATGTGGATGGAGATCAGGTCGGCCTGCTCCGGCGCCGAGCCGCCGAAGAGCACGAACGGCGTGTTGAAGTCGTTGAACGTCCACAGGAAGAGCACCAGGACCAGGACCAGGTTCACCGGGCGCAGCATCGGCAGCGTGACCGAGCGCAGCCGCCGCCAGAACCCGGCGCCGTCGATCGCCGCCGCCTCGTACAGCTCACCGGGGACGTTCTGCAGGCCGGCCATCAGGCAGAGGAACGCGAACGGCCAGTTGCGCCAGACCGACACCACGAGCAGCGACCAGAAGCTGTTGTCGCCGATCAACCAGAACGGCTTCTCCGACAACAGCCCGAGCTGGTCGACCAGGACGTGGTTGACCAGGCCGGTGTCCCGCTGGAGCAGGAAGCTCCAGGTGATCACCGCGGTGTAGACCGGCAGCGCGTAGGGGGTGAGGAACAGTGCCCGCAGGATCGCCCGCCCCCGGAAGGGCCGTTGCAGCACGACCGCGCCGGCCATGCCGAGCAGCCAGGCGAAGCCCACCGAGAGCAGGGTGTAGACCAGCGTGACCCAGAACGAGTGCAGCAGTTCGCGCCCGGCGGCGCTGTTGAAGTCCAGCGTCGCCCGGTAGTTCTCGAACCCGACGAAGGGCGCGGTGGACCAGTTGCGGATGTGGAACTGGGTCAGCTCCAGCAGGCTCATCCAGACCCCGACGACCATCGGGATCACGTGGATGGCGAGTTCCAGCACGACGGCCGGGGCGAGCAGCAGGTACGGCAGGAGCGAGCGGCGCGGGCGCCGGGGCCGCCGGGAGCGGTCGGACGCCGGCGCCCCGGCCCCGGGTTCGCGCCGGCGGGCCGCGCCCGGCGCGGTGGTGCTGGTTGCCATCAGGGTCCTCTCGAAGGCGGTGGCCGCGGCCGGGTCGGTCGAGCACCCGGCCACGGCCACCGGTGACGCCAGGTCAGCGCATCTTCTGCTGCGCGTCGG
Source organism: Micromonospora krabiensis (assembly GCF_900091425.1). Classification (GTDB taxonomy): domain Bacteria; phylum Actinomycetota; class Actinomycetes; order Mycobacteriales; family Micromonosporaceae; genus Micromonospora; species Micromonospora krabiensis. The sequence continues at coordinate 1,560,130 of NZ_LT598496.1, read as the reverse complement.
TCAGCTTCTTCTTCACGGACTCCTCGGTGACCGGCTTGCCGCTGGCCGCGTCGGCGAACAGCTCCTTCATGGCGGTGCCGACCAGGGTCTCGAAGGTGCTCTCGTCCGGCACCTGCGGCAGCGGGGCCGCGGTGGTGCTCAGGGTCTCCTGGATCACCTTCTGCTCCGGGGCGGTGAACGCCGGGTCGGAGCCGGCCGTCTTCACCGCCGGCAGCGAGCCGTACGTCTTGTTGAGGAGGGTCTGCTCCTCGTCGCTGGTCATGAACTTCACGAAGCTCAGCGCGGCGTCCCGGTTCTTGGTGTGCTTGAAGATCGCCATGTTGATGCCGGCGACCATGCTGTTGACCTTCTTGCCGCCGGCGGGCGGGCTGGCCAGGAACGGCACCGGCGCGATCCCGTACGCGTCGGCGGCCATGTTCTGCGACTTCAGGTTGGAACCGGCGGCCTGCCACAGCAGCATGGCGGCCTTGCCGTTGGCGAAGTCGGACACCGACTGGTTCTGCGCGTACTCGGCGTTGGCCGGATTGGTGATCTTGTCGACGGCCATGAAGTCGATGTACCGCTTGATCGCCGAGACGTTCTGCGGGGTGTCGAAGGTCGGCTTGCCGGACGAGTCGAACCACTCACCGCCGTACTGCTGGCTGAACGTGAAGGCGTGGTGGGCGTTCTCCGACGGGTTCGCGCCCTCGATCGCCAGGCCCCACTTGCCGCCGCCGGTGAGCTTCTTGCCGTACTCGACGAGCTGCTCCCAGGTGGTCGGCGGCGCGGTGATGCCGGCGTCGGCGAACGCCTTCTTGTTGTAGTACAGGCTGTACGCCATGCTGTAGAGCGGCACGGCGGCCGGCGGCTTGCCGGGGGCGCCGGCGGCGGCCAGCGCGGCGGGCACGATCCGGTCCTTGCCGCCCACGGCCTGCAGGGTGGCGTCGTCGAACTCGACCAGGGCCCCGGTCGCCTGCAGCGACGCGGACCAGGTGTTGCCGATGTTCACCACGTCCGGCCCCTGGCCCGAGGTGGCGGCGGCGAGCAGCCGGTTGAGCAGGTCCGACCAGGGGACCACCTCGACGTTGACCTTGATCCCGGTCTGCTTCTCGAACTTGTCCAACTCCGGCTGGAGGATGGTCTTGTCGGCCTCCAGGCTGGCGCCCTGGTTGCTGGCCCAGTACGTGAGGGTCTTGCCGGATCCGCCGGAGTCGTCGCCGGAGCCGCCGCAGGCGGTCAGCGAGGCGGCCGCCAGGACGGCGGCGGCGAATATCCCGAGGTGTCGTCTCGTCGACACGATGAGCCCTTCCGGTGCAGTGGTGGGGGACCGCCGGTACGCCGTCGGAGGGATGGGGGCGACGGGTGGCCGGCCGGGGCGGACGGGTTCCGGGAGGCGTCGGCGGAGGTCCGTCGGCGTTTCCCGGGAGTTACATCACGGCTTAATTAATGTCGCCATTAAAGTGGTTGGCCGGTGGGTCGTCAAGCACGGGACCGTTACAGTGCCCCGGACGACCCACGGGATCGAGGTGACGAGTGGAGCTGGCGCGAGCCACCAACCGGAGCGTCCGGCTGCGCAACCGGTCCGCCCTGCTGACCAAGCTCTTCCTCGACGGTCCGTTGACCCGGCAGGACCTGGTCCGCAGCACCGGCCTGAGCCAGCCGGCGGTCAGCAACGTGGTGGGTGACCTGATCGAGGAGGGCCTCGTCGCCGAGGCCGGTGCCGCCGAATCCGACGGTGGCCGGCCGAGCATGATGCTGCGGGTGGCGCCGCGGTTCGCGTTCGTCATCGGCGTGGACGTGGGCGAGACCCGCGTCCGCGTCGAGCTGTTCGACTTCGCGATGGCCCTGCTGGCCAGCGCGGAGTATCCGCTCGACCCGGCCCGCACCGAGCCGGCCGTGGTCGCCGGCCACGTGCTGGCCGGCATCGACGCGGTGACCGGCCAGGCCCGGGTCGCCCCCGCCGACGTGCTCGGGGTCGGCATCGGCGTCTCCGGCGTCGTCGAGCAGGGCGTGCACGCCGTGGTGGACGCCCAGGCCCTCGGCTGGGACCGGGTACCGCTGGAGCGCCTCATCAACGCGGGCACCGACCTGCCGCTGCACATCGACAACGGCGCCAAGACCCTCGGTCAGGCCGAGATGTGGTTCGGCGCCGGCCGGGGCGCCCGGCACGCCGTGTTCGCGCTCGTCGGCTCCGGCGTTGGTGCGGCCGTCGTGGCGGGCGGCGTCACCTACCGAGGGGCGTCCAGCAGCGCGGGGGAGTGGGGGCACACCACCCTCGTGTACGGCGGACGGTCCTGCCGCTGCGGTGCCCGCGGCTGCCTGGAGGCGTACGTCGGGGCGGAGGCGATCATCGACCGGTACCGGGAGGCGCGCCGGGGTCGCGCGGTGCCCGGTGACGACGAGGAGTCCCAGCTCACCGCCCTCGTCGAGGCGGCGGCGAACAATTCCACGGCGCGCCGCGTGCTCGACGAGACGGCCGGCTACCTCGGCGCCGGGGTCGCGAACCTGATCAACCTGTTCAACCCGGAACGGGTGGTGCTGGGCGGGTGGGCCGCGATGGCACTCGCCGACCTGCTGCCCGCCGTCCGCGAGGCCGCCGGACGGCAGGCGCTGCGCCAGCCGTACGAGCAGGCCTCCATCGAGCTGTGCCGGCTGGGTGTCGACGCGGTGGCGCTCGGCGCCGCGACCCTGCCGATCGCCCGCTTCCTGGCCGACGGCGGCGTCCGCCGCTGACCCGCCCCGCCGCCCCGGCGGGGCGGGGAGCGGATCGTCCATAGCGGACTTACAGGATAAATAACAGTGTTATAGATCGATGTCTTGACGGCGTTGCAACGGCGCCGTAACACTCCTACGAGAGCGCTCTCCACGCATCGCGACGCCGTCCCCCGGTGGCTCCACTACGGCGTGCGCGGTCGCACTCGCCCTTTCCCCGTCCCGTCGCGCCCGGCGTCCCCAGCCCTCTATCGACAGGCAACGTCATGAGATCTCACGCTTTATCCGTACGCCGGACGCCACCGTGGCATCGCCGTCTGCTCGTGGGGCTCGCCGTGGCCCTGGTCGCGGCGCTCACCCCGGCCGGCGCGCTCCCGCCGGCACACGCCGCTCCCGTCCTGCTGTCCCAGGGCCGTCCGGCCACCGCCTCGTCCACCGAGAACGCCGGCACCCCGGCGAGCGCGGCGGTCGACGGCAACACCGGCACCCGCTGGTCCAGCGCGTTCGCCGACCCGCAGTGGCTGCAGGTGGACCTCGGCGCCCGGGCCACCCTCAGCCAGGTGACCCTGGCCTGGGAGGGCGCGTACGCCCGCGCGTTCCAACTCCAGACCTCCGACGACGGGTCGACGTGGACGACGATCCACAGCACCACCACCGGCACCGGCGGCACGCAGACCATCAACGTCACCGGCGCCGGCCGCTACGTGCGCATGTACGGCACGGCGCGCGGCACCGGCTACGGCTACTCGCTCTGGGAGTTCCAGGTCTACGGCGAGACCGGCGGCGGAGGCAACCCGACCTGCGGCAGCGCCAACACCGCACAGGGGAAGCCCGCCACCGCCTCGTCCACCGAGTCGGCCACCCTGTCGGCGTCGGCCGCGGTCGACGGAAGCACCGCCACGCGCTGGGCCAGCGCCGCGAGCGACCCGCAGTGGCTGCGCGTCGACCTCGGCAGCACCCAGTCGATCTGCCGGGTGGTGCTCAACTGGGAGGCCGCGTACGCCCGGGCCTTCCAGATCCAGACCTCGGCCGACGGCACCGCCTGGACCACGATCTACAGCACCACCACCGGCACCGGCGGCACGCAGACCCTCGACGTGACCGGCAGCGGTCGGTACGTCCGCGTCCACGGCACCGCGCGGGGCACCGCGTACGGCTACTCGCTCTGGGAGTTCCAGGTGAACACCACCGGTGGGACCACCGACCCGGGCGTGCCACCGACCGACCCGCGTAACCCGAACTTCGGGCCGAACACGTTCGTCTTCGACCCGAGCACCCCGACCGCCACCATCCAGAGCCGGCTGAACACCCTCTTCACCCAGCAGGAGACCAACCAGTTCGGTCCGCAGCGGTACGCGGTGCTGTTCAAGCCCGGCACCTACACCGCCGACGTCAACCTCGGATTCTTCACCCAGGTCGCCGGGCTCGGCATGAGCCCGGACGACGTGAACCTCAACGGGCACGTCCGGGTCGAGGCGTTCTGGATGGGCGGCAACGCCACGCAGAACTTCTGGCGCTCGGCGGAGAACCTGTCGGTGACCCTGCCGGCCGGGGTGACCGTGGAGCGGTGGGCGGTGTCGCAGGCCGCGCCGTACCGACGGATGCACCTGCGCGGCGCGCAGAACCAGATCCAGCTCTGGAACGGCGGCGACGGGTGGTCCAGCGGCGGCCTGCTGGCCGACACCCGCATCGACGGCCTCGTCGTCTCCGGCTCGCAGCAGCAGTGGTACTCGCGCAACAGCGAGTTCGGCAACGGCTGGACCGGTTCGGTGTGGAACATGGTCTTCCAGGGCGTCGTCGGCGCGCCGGCGCCGCACTTCCCCAACCCGTCGCACACGGTCATCCCGCAGACGCCGGTCGTCCGCGAGAAGCCGTTCCTCTACGTCGACGGGACCGGCGAGTACCGGGTCTTCGTTCCGGCGCTGCGCACCAACACCACCGGCACCAGCTGGTACAACAAGACGCCGGCCGGCTCGTCGATCTCGCTGTCGCAGTTCTTCGTCGTCCAGCAGGGCACCAGCGCGGCCACCATCAACGCGGCCCTCGCCCAGGGCAAGCACCTCCTGTTCACCCCGGGCGTGCACCACGTCACCGAGCCCATCCAGGTCAACCGCGCCGACACGGTGATCCTCGGCCTCGGCCTGGCCACCATCCAGGCCGACAACGGCACCGTGGCCATGCGGGTGGCCGACGTGGACGGTGTGAAGGTGGCCGGCATCATGTTCGAGGCCGGCACGACCAACTCGCCGGTGCTCATGGAGGTCGGGCCGTCCGGCTCGTCGGCCAACCACGCCGCGAACCCGATCTCGCTGCACGACGTGTTCTTCCGCATCGGCGGGCCGCACGTCGGCAGGGCCACCAACACGTTGACCGTCAACAGCGACAACGTCATCGGCGACCACATGTGGCTGTGGCGGGCCGACCACGCGGCGACGGGGGTGCCCACCGGGTGGACGCTCAACACCGCCGACACCGGGCTGACCGTCAACGGTGACGACGTCACGATGTACGGCCTCTTCGTCGAGCACTACCAGAAGTACCAGACCGTCTGGAACGGCAACGGTGGGCGGACGTACTTCTACCAGAACGAGATGCCGTACGACCCACCGAACCAGGCGGCCTGGATGAACGGCTCGACCCGGGGGTACGCCGCCTACAAGGTGGGTGACGGGGTGACCAGCCACCAGGCGTGGGGCACCGGCAGCTACTGCTACTTCAACGTCAACCCCTCGGTGGTGGCCGAGCGGGCCTTCGAGGTGCCGAACAACCCGAACGTGCGGTTCACCAACCTGGTGACCGTCTCGCTCGGCGGTGTCGGCACGATCAACCGGGTGATCAACAACTCGGGCGGCACCGCTAACGCGACAACCCAGCAGGTGTACCTGACGAACTACCCGTAGGAGCCGGGTGCGACGACGGGTCCGGCCGCTCCGGCCGGCCCGTCGTCAGCCGCGCAGCGGTTGCCGCGCGTTGCCGATCGCGTCGCGCCGTCCCCACCGCCCCGGGATGTCCAGCAGCTCGATCCGGCCGAACCGGGACGGCAGCGCCGGCGACACCACCAGCTCGTCGCCGATCGGCTCCAGGCCCATCAGCACCCGCAGCAGCAGGAACGGGGCGCCGGTGGCGACCGCCTGCGGGCTGTTGGCGGTCGGGTAGGAGACCGGGTAGCCGGTGCGGTCGCGGTCGTACCCGGCGATGGACTCGGGGAGCCCGCCCCCGAAGTAGTTCGCGGCATCGATGATGCCCTCGGCGATCATGCCGGCCTCCGCCAGGAACCCGTAGCGGCGCAACCCCCAGGCGATGAGGGAGTTGTCGAAGGGCCACACCGCCCCGACGTGGTAGCCGAGCGGGTTGTACCGGCCCTCGCCCTTCGCGAGGGTGCGTACGCCCCAGCCGGAGAAGAGCCGGGGGCTGAGCAGGTGACCGGCCACCCGCTCGGCGCGGGACTCGTCGACGATGCCGCTCCACAGCAGGTGCCCCATATTGGAGGAGAGCGCGTCGACCTGGCGACCGTCGGGCTCCAGGGCCAGCGCGAAGTACTCGCCGTCGGTCACCCAGAAGTCCCGGTTGAACCGCTCCTTGAGGGCCGCGGCCTCGCGTTCGAGACGGTCCGCGTACGCCGGGTCGTTCCAGAACACCCGGGCCAGGCGGGCGCCCCGCATCTTCGCGTCGTACGCGTAGCCCTGCAGCTCGCAGGTGGCGCGGGGCAGGCCGGGCAGCGTGCCGTCGCGGTAGGAGATGGCGTCCGGGGACTCCTTCCAGCCCTGGTTGACCAGGCCGGTGCGCTCGTTGCGGCTCTGGTACCAGACGTAGCCGTCGCCCATGATGTCGCCGTACTCGTCGATCCACGCCAAAGCGGCTCGGGCCGTGTCCTCCAACTGCATCACCAGCCCCGCGTCGCCGCTCCACCGTTCGTACTCGTCGAGCAGGATCACGTAGAGCGGAGTGGCGTCCGCGCTGCCGTAGTAGGGCGACTCGGGCCGCTCCTCGAACGCGGACAGTTCGCCGTAGCGGAACTGGCGCACGATCTTGCCGGGCTCCTCGTCCCGGAAGTCGTCGAGCACGGAGCCCTGGTTGAGGGCGAGCATGCGCAGCGTGGCGACCGCGAGTTCCGGTGCGACGGACAGGGACTGGAGGCTGCACAGGATGCTGTCCCGGCCGGAGATGGTCGCCGCCCAGGGCAGGCCCGCCGCCGGCATCGCCACGTCGGGCAGCCCCAGCGGCGTGAACCGCAGGCCGGCCAGGTTGAGCAGGCTGCGTCGGTACGTCCGGTTCAGCGCCTCCCAGTCACAGCTGAGCCGCGGTGCCCGCGCGACCCACCGGTCGAGGTCGCTCTGGAGCTGCTCCGCGCTGCGGACGCGGTGCGGAACCGTGTGGGCCCGGGTGTCCTCGCCGTCCGGCCGGAGCACCAGCCCGTCCACCCGCAGCAGCGTCGACCAGCGGCCGTGCGGCCCGACCCGTACGTCGTAGGTCAGCCCGTACTCGTCGAACCGCACCGGTTCGCTGCTGGTGATCGTCGTCTCCCGGCGGAACTTCTCCCGCTCGTAGCCGAGCCGCAGCCGTCCCTCCTCGACGTGCCGGTAGACCCGCCCGGACCTCTCCATCGGCTGGGCGATGATGGCGTACACCGGGGCGAAGTCGCTGTCGACGGCGAGCCGGACGCGAAAGTCGACCGCCTTGCGGTCGTGGTTGAGGACGGTCACCCGTTCCTCGAAGCCGGAGCCGGCGATGCACCGTTCCCGGATGACCGACACCTTGGCGTCCACGTAGTGGGTGGGGGAGCCGGGCACGAGGAAGAACCGCAGGCGGAAGTAGTTGGGTTCGGTGACCGCCAGGGCGTGCAACTGCTCACCGTTGAGGGTGAGCTGCCAGTGGGACAGGCAGCGGGTGTCGAACTGGAAGAATCCGCCGACCCGGTCGGTCAGGATGTCGCCGCTGCCGTCGCTCAGGACGAAGTTGTTGCCGTCCAGGATCCAGACGGTGTCCGCCATCATGCCCGGCCCCCGTGGGGAGCCAGGGACCGCGGATGCCGCGCTCCCGGGGGCGGGGGGAAGAGCCGTTCCAGCATGATCACGTAGCGGAACTGCCCCTCGCTGGTGATGTCGTTGCGCAACCACGCCGACAGGGGCTTCGCCTCGCCCCGCGCCATCCGCTCGAAGAACGCCCGGTTGGTGCAGATGACGGCGTCCGCCTCGCCGCGGTCCCGGGACACCCGGATGTCGCCGTTCTCGATCGTCACCAGCCAGTGGTCGGTCCCGCCCTCGTGCGCGAGGTCGAAGCGGATCGTGCCGCTGGTCCTCGGCAGCAGGCGCTGGTGTCCGTTGCGGCCGAGTTCGTCGAAGAACGTGGTCGTCGTGTCGGACATGGGCTCACCTCCTGCGGGTCAGTGGACGTCGTGCGACTGCAACCAGAGCTCCAGCAGGCCGAGCTGCCAGAGCTTGTTGCTGCCGGCGGCCGCCTCGGCCCGCTCCGGCTCGCCGAGCAGCCGGGCCACGTACTCGGGCCGGAACAGGGCGCGTTCGCGGGCCTCGGGCGCCCGCAGCGCCTCGGTGACCAGTGCGCGTACGGGACCGTCCACGTTGCGCAGGGCGGGCACCGGGAAGTAGCCCTTGGGCCGGTCGATCACCTCGGCCGGCAGCACCTCGCGCGCCACCTCCTTGAGCACGCCCTTGCCGCCCTGGGCGACCTTGTGCTCCGGCGGGCAGCGGGCGGCGAGGGCGACCAGGTCCTGGTCCAGGAACGGTGTGCGGACCTCCAGCCCCCAGGCCATGCTCATGCTGTCCACCCGCTTGACGGGGTCGTCGGGGAGCATCAGGTGGGTGTCCAGCCGCAGCACCGCGTCCAGGGCGGTCTCGGCGCCGGCCCCGGCGAGGTGGGCCTCCAGCAGGTCGCGGCTCGCGTCGTGGTCCAGCGCGTACGCCGCGTCGACGACCTGGTTCAGCTCGGCGTGGTCGCGGTCGAAGAAGGCCGCGCGGAACTCGGCGGCGGCGGCGTCGCGGGGCACCCGGGCCAGCGGTTGGTGGTAGCCGTATCCGGCGAAGACCTCGTCGGCGCCCTGCCCGGACTGGGCCACCTTGACGTGCTGGGCCACCTGCTCGGACAGCAGGTGGAAGGCGACCACGTCGTGGCTGCCCATCGGCTCGGTCATGGCCAGCACGGTGCGGCGTACGGCCGGCACGAGGTCGTCGTCGGCGAGCCGGATGCGGCGGTGGTCGGTGCCGTAGTGCCGGGCCACCAGGTCCGAGTAGTGGAACTCGTCGCCGGACTCCTCGCCCCGGCTGTCGAAGCCGATGCTGAAGGTGCGCAGGCGTTCCTGCCCGGCCTCGGCGAGCAGCGCCACGATGAGGCTGGAGTCCAGCCCGCCGGAGAGCAGGACGCCGACCGGGACGTCGGCGACCAGCCGGCGGCGTACGGCGGTGCGCAGCGCGTCCCCGACGGCGGCCTGCCAGTCGCGGGCGTCCCGGGCCGCGTCGGCCGGGTCCCGCACGTAGTCCGGCCGCCAGTACACCTGGTCGCGGCTGCGTCCGTCGGCCTCGATGACCCGCACGGTGGCCGGGGGCAGCTTGCGGACGCCGCGCAGGATGGTCCGTGGCGCCGGCACGATCGAGTGCCAGGACAGGTAGTGGTGCAGGGCGACGGGGTCGATGCCGGTGTCCAGGTCGCCGGCGCGCAGCAGGGCGGGGAGGCTGGAGGCGAACCGCAGCCGTTCGGGCGACTCGGCGAGGTAGAGCGGCTTGATGCCGAGGCGGTCGCGGGCCAGCACCAACCGCCGCCGGGCCTGGTCGACCAGCCCGATCGAGAACATGCCGACCAGGTGGTCCACGAACCGCTCACCCCACTGGGCGTACGCGACCAGGACGACCTCGGTGTCGCTGGTCGAGTGGAAGGTGTGGCCGGCGGCCCGCAGCTCCTCGCGCAGCTCGGGATAGTTGTAGACGCAGCCGTTGAAGACCAGTGCGAGCCCCAGGTCGGTGCGCACCATCGGCTGGGCGCCGGCGTCGGACAAATCGATGATGGTCAACCGGCGGTGCCCGAGCGTGATCCAGTCCGCGCTCCACAGCCCCTCCCCGTCGGGGCCCCGGGAGCGCAGCGCCTCGGTCATCCGGGTGACCGCCACGGCGTCCGGCCGTGACCCGTCGAACCGGGCCTCCCCGGTTATCCCGCACATCGGCGGCGCCCGTACGGCTCAGGGGTCGGCAGAGGCACGGCAGGACCCTCCTGTCACCCCGGCTGCTCGGCCGGGTGGCACCGGTCCCGTCGATCGGACGGGCGCCACGACTACCCGCCGCCGGGGCGACCAAACGCGGGGGTCAGCCGCGCAGGGTCCGCAGGATGCGGGCGAGTTCGTCCCGGTCGACCGGGTCGAGGTCGGCGAAGAACCGGTCGGCCTCGGCCTGCCGGGCGGCGCGGATGGCCGAGCCGGTGCGGGTGCCCTCGGCGGTGAGCGCGACCAGGGTGGCGCGCCGGTCGTTCGGGTCGGGCCGCCGTTCGACGAGCCCTCGGGCCTGGAGGTCGTCGACCACCTCGGTGGCGGAGCGGGGGGCGATGCGCAGGTGCTCGGCGAGCGCGCCGGGCCGCAGCACGCCGTGCCGGGTCAGGGCGGCGAGCGCGCGCGCCTGGCTGGGGGTGACGTCCCACGGCGCCAGGGCGTCGCGGGTGCGGTGCCGCACCCGGCGGGCCACGGCCCAGAACGCCTCGGCCAGGGTCTCGTCGTCGCCGTCCGGCTCGATCACGGGAATACGGTAGCAGCAGGTACGGTTGTTCCCTCATGATGAGGCAACCTCAGTAATTTCTCCGACGAAAGCGGGTTCCCCCTTGGATTCCACCCCCACCGGCCGCGACCGCGGCCCCCGTACCGTGAGCGCCGCGGAGAAGGCGCAGGCCCGGCAGGTCTCGCTGCGGCGCGTCGCCGGGCTGTTCACCCCCCACCGGGCGGCGCTCGCCGCCGTGACCGTGATCATCGTGGCCTCCTCGGTCATCGCCATGGCGTCGCCGTTCCTGCTGCGCCACGTGATCGACGAGGCCCTGCCGAGCCGGAATCTGACCCTGCTGGTCTGGCTGGTCGTCGGCATGGTCGCGGTGGCCGCGCTCACCGCCGTCCTCGGCGTGGTGCAGACCTGGATCTCCACCCGCGTCGGCCAGCAGGTGATGCACCGGCTGCGCACCGACGTCTTCAGCCACCTCCAGCGCCAGTCGCTGGGCTTCTTCACCCGGACCCGGACCGGAGAGGTCCAGTCCCGCATCACCAACGACATCGGCGGGATGCAGTCGGTGGTCACCTCCACCGCCACCGGCGTGGCCGCCAACCTGACCACCGTCGTCGCCACCGCCGCCGCCATGGTGGCGCTGTCGTGGCGGCTGTCGCTCGTCTCGCTCCTGGTCCTCCCACCGGCGATCTGGCTGACCCGCCGGGTCGCCCACCTGCGCCGCGAGATCACCGCCCGTCGCCAGCGCGAACTGGCCGACCTCAACGTCACCGTGGAGGAGGGCCTGTCGGTCAGCGGCGTGCAGCTGGCCAAGACGCTGGGCACCGCGCCGGCCCTGATCGCGCGGTTCACCGCCTCCTCCGCGCGCCTGGTCGACCTGGAGCTGCGCAGCGAGCTCGCCGGGCGTTGGCGGATGGCCTCGATGAGCATCGTCTTCGCCGCCATCCCGGCGGTCATCTACCTCAGCGCCGGGCTGCCCGGCGCCGCCGGCACGCTGAGCATCGGCACCCTGGTCGCCTTCACCGCGCTCCAGAACGGGCTGTTCCGCCCGCTGATGGGCCTGCTCAACGTCGGTGTCTCGCTGACCGCCTCGCTGGCGCTCTTCGCCCGCATCTTCGAATACCTGGACCTCCCGGTCGACGTGGCCGACCCGGCCGAGCCGGTCCGCCTGGACCCCCGCCGGGTCCGCGGTCACGTACGCCTGGAGGAGGTCACCTTCAGCTACCCCGGCAGCGACACCGCGGCGGTCGCCGGGGTGACCCTGGACGTGCCGGCCGGCACCGGCCTGGCCCTGGTCGGCGAGACCGGCTCCGGTAAGAGCACCCTGGCCGCCCTGGTCAGTCGGCTGCACGACCCGACCAGCGGGCGCGTCACCATCGACGGCGTCGACCTGCGGGACCTGCGCCTGGCCGACCTGTCCGCGATCGTCGGCGTGGTCAGCCAGGAGACCTACCTGCTGCACACGACGGTGCGGGAGAACCTGCGCTACGCGCGGCCGGACGCCACGGACGCGGAGATCGAGGCGGCTGCCCGGGCCGCCCGGATCCACGACCTGATCGCCGGCCTGCCCGAGGGCTACGACACGGTGGTGGGCTCGCGGGGACACCGCTTCTCCGGCGGGGAGAAGCAGCGGTTGGCGATCGCCCGTACGCTGCTGCGCGACCCACGCGTCCTGATCCTCGACGAGGCGACCAGCGCGCTGGACACCGAGACCGAGCGGGCTGTGCAGCGCGCCTTCGACGCGTTGGCCGAGGGGCGGACGACGATCACCATCGCCCACCGGCTCTCCACGGTCCGCGACGCCGACCAGATCGCCGTGCTCGACCACGGCCGGATCGTCGAGTGCGGCACCCATGAGAGCCTGCTCGACCGTGCCGGCCGCTACGCCGCGCTCGCCGCGTGACGGCCGGCACCGGTCGTCCCGGGCGCGACGACGGTGGCCGCGGGGGAGTCCCCACGGCCACCGTCGGTGCCACCGCTCACGGCTCGCTCGGGAGCCGCCCGCTCACTTGCCGCGCAGGTGAGCCAGCGCCCCGCTCCAGGAGACGACCTGGTCGAGCGTGGTGTGCAGCGCGTCGAGCTGGAAGTCGTTCGGCTTGAAGACGCTGAAGTTCTCGAAGTCGGTGAAGAGCGAGAGCGCCACCTGGGCCCGCACGTCGGCCATCTGCAGCTCGGCGGAGATCAGCCGCAGGTGCTCCACCGCCCGGGTACCACCGACCGAGCCGTAGCTGACGAAGCCGACGGCCTTGTTGTTCCACTCCCCGTACAGGTAGTCGATCGCGTTCTTCAGGGCCCCCGAGGTGGAGTGGTTGTACTCCGGGGTCACCATGACGAAGCCGTCGTACGAGCTGATCGTCTCGGACCAGCGCTTGGTGTGCGGCTGGCTGTACTGCCCGTACGACGGCGGCATCGGCTCGTCGAGGTGCGGCAGCTGGTAGTCGAGCAGGTCGACGAGCTCGAACTCGGCGTCCGTGCGCTGCTTGGCCACGTCGAGGACCCAGCGGGCGACGGCCTCACCGTTGCGTCCCGGACGAGTGCTGCCGAGGATGATCCCGATCCTGGTCATATCTGTCGTTTCCTCCAGAGAAGTCGTGCCTGGTCGTGCCTACGCTAGACCTAACTTGCTCGGTCAAGCAATTATTGCGGGTATGGCCGCCGCCACAGCCGGGAGCCTCGGTTGCTGGGTCAAGCAACTAGGATGGAGGCATGTCCAGTGCCGGCACCGAGCCCCTGCGACCCCTGAACGCCGAGGAGGAGGCGCTGGCGCGCGCCCTGCCGCAGGTGATGTCCGTGTTGCCTCGGATGATCGACGCCGACATGGTGGCGGACCAGCAGTTGCCGCTCACCGAGTACACCGCCCTGCGGGTCCTCTCCGAGACGCCGGGTCGGCGGATGCGGATGAGCGAACTGGCGGCCGCCTGTCAGCTCTCGCTCAGTGGTATGACCCGCACGGTCATCCGGCTGGAGACGCTGGGCCTGGTCGAGCGGGTCCGCAGCGAGGAGGACGCCCGCGGCTGGAACGCCGTGCTCACCGACGCCGGGTTCGCCCGCCTGGAGGAGTCCTGGCCGAGCCACCTGGCCGCCGTGCGGCGACGCTTCCTCGACCACTTCGAGGGCATGGACCTCGTCGCGCTGGCCCGCGCCTTCGAGCGGGTCGGGACGGTCCGGTGACGGCCGTCAGCCGATCACAACCGTCTCGAAATCGTCGCTAAACCGTCTCATTATCGGCTGACGCCGCGTCCAGGTGGCGGTAGACGGTGGCCCGGGAGACGCCCAGGGCCGCGGCGATGGCGTCGACCGAGTGGGTGCCGGCGGCATGCATCCGACGGGCAGCCTCCACCTGCTCGCGCCCCATCGCCCGGGGCCGCCCCGGCCCGCGCCGCGCCGCGGTCGCCCGGCCGTCCCCGGCGGCCGGGCCGGGCGCGGTCAACAGCCGGCGCACGCCGTCGAGCATGTCCTCGCGCAGCACCTCGTCGGGCACGTCGCCGAAGAACACGACAGGGTCGCTGCACATGGCGACCGCCTGTACCGCCCGGACCCGCTCCCGGCGCCCGGCGTCCGGCCCGGCGATGGCCTCGTTGGCCCGCATCGCGATGTGCATCAGCCGGTGGTACGTGTCGCCGCGAGTGATCAGGGCGATGTCGTGGAAGAGCATGCCCAGCGGGCGGCGGTGGGCCAGCATGGTGTCCACCCAGCCCTCCAGCAGCGTCCACCGGGCCTGCCGCCACGGCTTCCCGTCGGCCGCGTCCAACAGGGCCTCCAGATCGGACAGCAGCGGCTCCACCAGCGCCGCGAGCAGGTGCTCCTTGGCCGGGAAGTGGTAGAGGATCGCCGCCTTCGTCAGCCGCAGCCGCTCAGCGATCTGCCGCAGCGAGGTGCGCTGGTAGCCGTGCTCGGCGAACAGGTCGAGGGCGGCGCGGAGGATGCGGGTGCGGGTGTCGTCGGCGGGCTCGACCGTCATGTCGCCAGCCTAACCGCCGTCCTGACCGGTGGCCGGAATCACCGTTGAGTGCCCTGACCGTCGGTCAGTACAGTGGGATGGTCGGTGCGTCACATCGCAGGAGGGGCCATGCCCGTCATCTCGGTGCACAACCTGGTCAAGGCGTTCGGCGCCATCCGTGCCCTCGACGGGCTCGACCTGCGGGTGGAGGCGGGCGAGGTGCACGGCTTCCTCGGCCCCAACGGCGCCGGCAAGTCCACCACCATCCGCGTCCTGCTCGGCCTGCTGCGGCGCGACTCCGGTGAGGCGCGGGTGCTCGACGCCGACCCGTGGCGCGACGCCGTGCGCCTGCACCGCCGTCTGGCGTACGTACCCGGCGACGTCAGCCTCTGGCCCAACCTCTCCGGTGGAGAGGCGATCGACCTGCTCGGCCACCTGCGCGGCGGCCTCGACCGGCGCCGCCGCGACGAGCTGCTGGAGCGGTTCGACCTCGACCCGACCCGCAGGTGCCGCACCTACTCCAAGGGCAACCGGCAGAAGGTCGCCATCGTCGCCGCGTTCGCCTCCGACGTCGAGCTGTACGTGCTCGACGAACCCACCTCCGGCCTCGACCCCCTCATGGAGGCCGTCTTCCAGGACGAGGTCCGGCGGATCACCCGCGACGGCGCCACCGTGCTGCTCTCCAGCCACGTGCTCGCCGAGGTCGAGGCCCTCTGCGACCGGGTCAGCATCATCCGCGAGGGCCGCACCGTCGAGTCCGGCAGCCTCACCGAGCTTCGCCACCTCACCCGCACGGCCGTGACCGTCGAGACCACCCGACCCGTCACCGGCCTCGACACCCTCCCCGGCATCCACGGTGTACGCGAGGTCGACGGGCGCACCCACCTGGAGGTCGAGCCCGCCCACCTCGACGCCCTGCTCGGTCACCTCCTCCCGTTCGGCGTACGCGCCCTCACCAGCACGCCACCCACCCTGGAGGAGCTGTTCCTGCGCCACTACGGCGACGAGACCGCCACCACCGACACCCCGCGCGCCGCCGAGCCCCGCCGGGCCGGTGTCCGATGAACGCGCTCACCAACACCGGCCGCCTCGCCCGGCTCGTGCTGCGGCGCGACCGTGCCCGCCTCGCCTTCTGGGTGCTCGGCACACCCCTGCTCGGCTACGCCCTGGCCGGCAGCGTCGCCGGCGTCTACCCCGACGAGACCGCCCGGCACGGCTACGCCACCACGTCGGCGTCCAGCCTGGTCGCCCGTGCCTTCAACGGCCCCATCGCCGGCACCGACCTCGGCAACGTGGTGGTCGCCGAGACGTACGTGACGCTGGTCCTGATCGTCGCGCTGCTGAGCACCTTCGCCGTCGTCCGGCACACCCGGCAGAACGAGGAGACCGGCCGGGCGGAACTCGTCGGTGCCTCCATGGTCGGCCGGTACGCGCCGCTGACCGCCGCGCTGCTCGTGGTCGTCACCACCAACGTGCTCGCCGCCGCGCTGCTCGCGCTCGCCTTCACCGGCGGGGGACTGCCGCTCGCCGGCTCCGTCGCGGCGGCCGCCGCCATCGGAGGCGTCGGCATCGCCTTCACCGGCGTCGCCGCCGTCACCGCCCAGTTGTCGGTCACCTCCCGAGGCGCCAACGCGCTCGCCGCCGCGTCCGTCGGGCTCGCCTTCGCGCTCCGCGCCGCCGGCGACGTGCTCGGCGACACCGGCGCCGACGGCACCCGCGTCGACAGCGCCTGGCCGTCCTGGCTCTCCCCGCTCGGCTGGGGCACCCAGATCCACGCGTACGCCGGCGAACGGTGGTGGGTCCTCGCCCTGCCCGTCGCACTGCTGCTCGCCGCCGTCGCCCTCGCGTACGCCCTCGCGGAGCGCCGCGACCTCGGCGCCGGCCTGGTCGCGCCCCGCCGCGGCCCCGCCACCGCCGCCGCCGCGCTGCTCAGCCCCGCCGGCCTGGCCTGGCGGCTGCAACGCGGCACGCTGCTCGGCTGGGCCGTCGGCATCGCCGTCCTCGGCCTCTCCATGGGCGTCGCCGCCGACGAGTTCAACGCGATGATCGAGGAGAACCCCGCGGCCGCCGAGGCGATCAGCGCCATGGGAGGCGGAGCCGACCTCGTCGACGCGTACCTCGCCGCGATGCTCGCGCTGTTCGCGCTGACCATCGGGGCGTACGTCGTGCAGGCCCTGCTCCGGGTCCGCGGCGACGAGGCCGACGGGGTGCTGGAGGCCGTCCTCGCCACCGGGGTCAGTCGGGGACGGTGGCTGGGCACCCAGGTCCTCGCCGCGGTCCTCGGCGCCGTCGCGCTGCTGCTGCTCGCCGGCGTCACCACCGGCCTCGGCCACGGCCTGGTCGCCGGCGACCCGCTCGGCCGCGCGGTCGACCTCGGCGGTGCCGCCCTGCTGCGCCTGCCCGCCCTGCTCGTGGTGGCCGGCGTCGTCACGGCGCTGTTCGGCCTGCTGCCCCGCTGGTCGGTCGTGCTGTCCTGGACGGCGCTGCTGCTCTTCCTGCTGCTCGGGCAACTCGGCGCGGTGCTGGAGCTGCCGCAGGCCGCCCTCGACGTCTCGCCCTACACCCACGTCCCGTCCGCGCCGGCCGTCGACCCGACAGCGACGCCGCTGGTGGTGCTCAGCGCGGTGGCCGCGGCGCTGCTCGCCACCGGCGTCGCCGCCTTCCGCAACCGCGACGTCCCCCGCTGAGGCGTCGTCGCGCGCGACTGCCGCAACTTCAGGGAAGTAGAGTCCTCGTCACCGTGTCGAGGCCCCTACTTCCGTGAGGTTGCGTGCCCGTCAGCGGTCGTTGCCCGCGCGCAGCCAGGCGATGTAGTCGGCGGCGGCGCGTTCGGTGTCGTACGCGGGGACGAAGCCGGTGTCCTCGTGCAGACGGGTGATGTCGAGCCAGGACGCCGGGGTGGCGGATCCGCGCGAGGGCAGGGTCAGGTCGGCGGACGGGACCGCGGTCTTGATGGCGGCGATGACGTCGGCGTTCGAGGTGGCCCGGCCGGAGGCCACGTTGTAGGTGCGGTGGTGAAGCTCGTCGGCCAAGTGCAGCAGGGCGATCGCGCGCCCGGTGTCCTTCACGTAGCACAGATCGAGGGAGTCCTCGGCGTACGGTGTCCCGGCCTGCGCCGACAGGTCGAGTTCGGTGCCGCGGGCGGCGGCGTGGACGAGGGCGGGCGCCGGGAAGAACGGGTCCTCATGACCGCCGGGACCCCACGTGCCGGAGATCCGGTAGTTGACGACGTCGAGCCCGGCGGCCCCGGCCAGCCAGTCGTCGAGCAGTTCACCGATCTTCTTGAAGGTGGGGATGACGTGGGAGGCGCGCATCGCCAGCGGCAGGTCCTCCCGCAGGGCGCCGTTTCCGGGCGCGCCGTGGTAGACGCCGATGGTGCTCGCGACACCCACTCGCCGTACGTCCCACTCCTGGGCGACCTGGAAGATGTTGAGCAGGCCGCCGAGTGCTCGGCGGGCGGCGGGGATCGGGTCGTCGGCGCCGATCGGCCAGGGCATGGAGCCGGCCAGGTGGACGATCCCTGTGATCTTGTGGCGGGTGCCGAGGTCGAGCAGCGCCGGCAGGTCGGCGACGTCGCCCCGCTCGATCGAGACCCGGGTGTCGGCGAGGACGGGCGGCAGCCCGGTGGCGCGGCGCTGCACGAGCACGCACTCCTCGCCCTGGTCGAGCAGCGCCCGCACGGTGTGCGACCCGATGAAACCCGTACCTCCGGTGACCAGGACGGCCATGACGCGTCTCCCTCCGAGACAAACGGAACCTTGTTCCACAACTATACGGAACAAGGTTCCGGATCATCAACCGGAGCGAGCCTCGCGGACCACGGTTGACGAGACCGCGGCCAGTCCGGGCTGCGCGGGCAGGAACACCGTGGGGACGCCCAGCGACTGGTTCATCGCGGCGAGCCGGTGCTCCAGCTGGAGATCGGTGGTGTTGCGCACGCCCCGGATGATCACGTCCACGCCGTGGCGACGGCAGTAGGTGGCGGTCAACCCGCGCCAGGCGGCGACGGTGACAGAGGTCCACTCCACCGGCAGCACGGCCCGCACGGCGGCCGCTCGCTGCTCCTCGTCGGTGTCCGGATGCTTGCTGCTGTTGACCGCGACGAGCACGACCACGTCGTCGAAGAGGTGACGTGCCCGGTTCAGGACATCCAGATGCCCTTCGGTGAAGGGGTCGAAGCTGCCGGGGTAGACGGCCCGTACGCCGCTGTCGCTCATGGCCCGACTGTAGGTACCGACCGTGGGAGGCTGCCAACGGCGGACGCAACTCCTCCGCGGCGGGCTCGTTGGTGCGACAAGGGGGCGGACGGAGGCGGACGATGGCGGCACGACGCGGTGCCGAGCTGCTGCGCCCGCCCACGAGTTCGGGCCGCGCCACGTTCCTGGAACTCTTCTTCGATCTGGCCTTCGTCGTGGCCCTGACCCGGCTCTCGCAACGATTCGCCGACCTGCGCGATGACACGGGCTGGGTGCTCGTCGAAGGGTTCGGTCGCACCCTGCTGCTCTTCCTGGGACTGTGGCTGATCTGGTCGCACACCACCTGGATCACCAGTCGCTACGAACCCGAGCGGGCGGTCATCCAGGCCGTCGTGGTCGGCACGATGTTCGCCGGCCTGATCATGGCGGTGACCCTGCCACGCGCCATGGAGGAGCGGGCGCTGCCGTTCGCGGTCGCGTACCTGACGGTGATAGTGGTGCGGCCGCTGGTGATCGCCGTCGCGCTGCGCGGCCATCCGCGACGACTGGTGCCGCTCCGGCTCGCCACCTGGGCCGCCGCGACCGCGCCGCTCTGGCTGGCGGGTGCGTGGGGCCCGGAACGACTGCGCCTGCCGCTGTGGGCCGCCGCCCTCGCCGTCGACTACGTCGCCTGGGCCCTGGGCTGGCCGGTGCCACGGCTCGGGGCCTCGGCGGTGAACCGCTGGCGCATCGCGGGAACCCACCTCGCCGACCGTTACCAGCAGATGTTCCTCATCGCACTCGGTGAATCGGTTCTGGTCATCGGTGTGATCTTCAGCGGCACCGACTACTCCACGGAGCGGGCGGCTGCCTTCACGGTCTCGTTCGTCACCAGCGCGCTGCTCTGGCGGATCTACTTCTACCGCGCCGGTCTGCTGCTGACCGAGGCGTTGGGTCGGGCAGGTATGCCCGGCCGGCTGGGCACGGCGTTGGAGCGAACCCATCTGCTGATCGTGTTCAGCGTGATCGTCACGTCGGTCGGCTACGAACTGGTGATCGACGATCCGTTCGGGCCGCCGCGACCCACGTGGTTGCTGTTCGTGGTCGGTGGTCCGGTGCTCTTCCTGCTCGCCCGGGTGCGGCTGGAGCACGAGATCTTCGGCCGGGTCTCCCGATCCCGGATGATCGGAATCGTGGCCCTCCTGCTGCTCACCCCGGCGTTGGCCCGCGGGGCGCCGATGGTCGGGCTGAGCGTGGTGGCCGGTGTGCTGGCCCTGGTCGCGGTCCTCGACGCGCTGCGGAGCCGGGCACGGCCGTCGGAGGTTCCCTCGCCGCCGATCGGGCGGGCCACGTCCGGCGATCGCGACCCCGAGGCGTGATCCCGCGCGGCAAAGGGCCTGGCGCGGCTCAGGGCGGGACGCTACGCTCTGCCGCGATGAATCCTCCTCTCAGATTGGGGGTCCGGTTCGTGCAAGGTGAGTGCTGATGCGCTCCCCGGCCGCGAACGCGGATTCTCGCCTCTCCCTCTGGCGGCAGGTACGCGAGTACGCCGTGCCGCCCTCCATGATCGAAGCCGCGACCGCTCGTCGTCACGTCGGTGACTGGGCCGCTGCGTGCGCCGCCGCCCGCGTCGACGCCGACCTCGACCTACGCGCCGTCACCCGCCACCACGGCCGTGAACTGGCCGCCCGGCTGCGGGATGATCTCCGGCACCTCGCGCCGGACCTACTGCGCTGGCACCTGCCGAGGATCGCCCCGGATGGGCTGCTGCGACCGGGCCTGACCATTGCACTGGCCTCGTACGGCCCGGCGGAGCACGACGGCGGCGAGCCGGTGCACCTGGTGGTCCGGACGCCACCAGCCTGGGCGGACGCGGGCCAACGGATCAGCCTGACACTGTGGACCAGGTCCCGTGACGCGGGCGACCGCCCCCATCCACCCCCGCATCCCGACCGTCGGTACCGCCTCGACCTGCACCGTCACCTGTGGGACGCACGACGATCCGACGAGTTGCGGAGCCGGTCGGGCGCCCGACGATCGCCCGTCGACACCGTCACCGCGACGTGCCCGGGCCCCCCGTGGGACACGCTGCGGGAAGGCGGCTACGCGGTGCACCGGTGGGCGGCCGAAGCGGCGCTGCTGCTCCGCGCCGAGGGCCGAGCAAGCGGCGCCGTGGCGGTGCGCCTCGGCCCTCGACGTCGTCTGCTCCTGGACGTCGCCGCGGCGGGACCGGACCAGCGGTCGCCCACCGCCCGGATCGCCGGAGCCTCGCGGGCCGGTCCGGTCGCCGGGCTACCGGTGCTGCCCGACGCGGCGACCTGGACGGCACCGGACCTGGAACTGCTGCGGCATGGGCTGATCGAGGTCCACCAACTCCACCCGCTGGTGGCCGCCGCGCTCGCGCCCGGTCACCAGGCGGCAGGCACTCCACCGTCCCCGGAGCCGGCAGCGGCCCCACGTCTCGTGGACTGCCGGGGAGCCCGGCACCGCATCGGCCTGGTCGACGGGGTGCTCACACCCCTCGACCACGACCCGGCGGAGATCCGCCGGGAGGAGCTGCTGGCCGCGCTGACCGGCACCCCGCTGCCCTGCCTGCGGGCGATCGACGAGGCGCACCGCCGGCCGGAGTGCCTTCCCGACATCCGGGCCCGCCTGGACCACGGTGACACCGCGGGCGCGCTGGCCACCGTCGAGGCCCTGCTCGGACCCGACGCACTCCTCCGCGACGGAAACCTGCGCGAGGAACTGGAGAACGCCGCCCTGCGCCGGATCACGTACGGGCTGTTCCGAGTCGGGCTGATCGGGCACTCACCCGCGCCGACCACCCGTGACCTGCGGTTCAAGCGTGACCGCCGCTCCCACCCCCGTCACGCGATCGCCCGCTGACCAGCGGGACCCGTCTTCTTCGCCCGGCCGCCGCGCCGGCCCGACACGACCCAAGGTGATCTCTGATGCTCGCTGCCCGTACCTCGATCGACACCAACCCGGCGTCGCAGCTCGACGTTGCCGCCGACCTGGTCGCGCTCCTGTCCGACACCGCCACCGAACCCCGCGCCAACCCGCAACTGGAGGCCCTGACCCTGGCCGTGGCCGCCGACCTGCCGGTCCTGCTGTGGGGCGAGCCCGGCATCGGCAAGACGGCCGCGCTGACGCAGCTCGCCGCGTCGCTGAACCTGCCGCTCACGACCGTGATCGCCAGCGTCCACGAGCCGTCCGACTTCGCGGGGCTGCCGATCGTCGGCGACGACCCGGCCCTCCATGGCGTGCCGATGGCGCCGCCGGACTGGGCCGTGCGGCTGGTTCGCGCCGGTCGCGGACTGCTGTTCCTGGACGAACTGTCCACCGCCCCGCCGGCCGTGCAGGCCGCGCTGCTGCGTCTCGTGCTGGAACGGCGCATCGGCAGCCTGCGCCTGCCGGCCGAGGTCCGGATCGTGGCCGCCGCCAACCCACGATCCTCGGCGGCCGACGGTTGGGAGCTGAGCCCGCCGCTGGCCAACCGCTTCGTCCACCTGCAGTGGACCCACGACCACGAGGTCGTCGTACGCGGTCTGAGCGGGACCTGGCCTCGGGCGGCACTGCCCCGGCTCGACCCGCAACGGCTGCCGGAGGCCGTCACCTTCGCCCGCCGCGCCGTGTGCGGCCTGCTGTCGGCCCGCCCGGCGCTCGTGCACCGGCTGCCCAACCACGAGGCCGGCCGTGGTGGTCCGTGGCCGTCGCCGCGCAGCTGGGAGATGACCCTGCGCCTGATCGCCTTCGCCACCGCGGCCGACACCTCCCGGGAGGTCCTGTCGATGCTGGTCAGAGGCACCGTGGGGGACGGATCGGGACTGGAGCTGCTGGCCAGCCTCGACCGGATGGACCTTCCCGACCCCGAGGTGCTGCTCGCCGACCCGGCCGCCGCCGTCCTGCCCGAACGCGGCGACCTACGCCAGACTGTCCTGGACGGCGTGGTGGAGGCCGTACGCCAACGCCCGGATCGCCACCGTTGGGACGCGGCCTGGGCCCTGCTGGTCCGGGCACTCGAGACGGGCGCCCCGGACCTGGTGGTCGTCCCCGCGTCCGCCCTCGCCCGGCTGCGCCAGGAGGACTGGGACGTGCCGGCGTCGATCGAGCGGCTGGCCGGCGCGGTGTCCCTGTCCCGACGGGCCGACCAGACGGCGACCCGGATCGCGGCGGCCGCGGGGAGCGGCCGATGAGCACCGACCACGCCGGGAACCTGGACCGGGACAAACTCTTCACCGCCCGACTGCACGCCGCCCGCGCCCGGCCCTACCTGGCGACAGCGCTGTTCGCCCTGCACGTCGTCGAGTCACGGCGGGTGCCCACGATGGGGGTGGACCCGCACTGGCGGTGCTACGTCTCGCCGGCGTTCGTGGACCGCACACCCGTGGAGGAGCTCGCCGGAGTCTGGGTGCACGAGGTCTCGCACCTGCTCCGCGACCACCACGGGCGCGGTGACCGGGTCGCGCGGGAACGCGGGCTGACCGGTCCGGGGGAGCGGCTGCGGATGAACATCGCGGCGGACTGCGAAATCAACGACGACATCTTCGGCGACGGGCTGGTCCGCCCCGACGGGGCCGTCGATCCCGGCTCCCTGCTGCTGCCCGAGGGGCAGCTGATGGAGGACTACCTGCGGCAGTTCCGGCTCGGCCCGCGTACCCAACATTTGGCCTGGCTGGACTGCGGCAGCGGCGCCGACGGGCTGGCGCGGGAGTGGGACCTCGGACCGGACGGCGCGCACGCCCTCAGCCCGCGGGAACGGGACGCGGTGCGGTTCCGGGTGGCCGAGGGCATCACCGGGCGACCGGGAGACGTGCCCCAGGGCTGGCGCCGGTGGGCGGAGCGGGCTTTCCACCCACCGCAGCCGTGGCGGGAACTCCTGGGTGCGGCGGTCCGCTCGGCGGTCTCCGCGCCCGGCGTGGGCGAGGACTACACCTACGGCCGGCCTTCGCGACGGTCCGCCGGGCTACCCGGAGTCGTCCTGCCGGCGCTGCGCCGCCGGCCCCCGCGGGTCTGCGTCGTCATCGACACCTCCGGCTCGGTCAGTGACGCCGAACTGGGCAGCGCCCTGCTCGAGGTCACCGCGATCTCCCGGGCCGTGGGCGGCCGCCGCGACCTGGTCACCGTGCTGCCCTGCGACGCGGCGGCCCAGGCCGTCGGCCCGCTGTGCCGGGCCGAGGACATCGCGCTGATCGGCGGTGGCGGTACGGACCTGCGCGCGGGTTTCGTCCGCGCACTCCGGCAGAGCCCACGCCCGGACGTCATCGTGGCGCTGACCGACGGGCAGACGCCCTGGCCGGCCGCGCGACCGTCCGCTCGGACCGTCGTCGGGCTGTTCCACCGAGCCGCCCGGTGGAGCGAGAACGATGCCGACTACCGGCCGCACTCGCCACCCGAGTGGGCGCGGGTGGTCACCATCGGATCCGTTGCCACCGCGCGCTGAGCCCAGCCCGTGTGCCGGCTCCTGCGGCCGTCCCGCTCGGTCACCGCCGTGAGCAGGTAGAACCACGCGGCCTCGACCGGTTTGAACAGCGGCGACCAGTGTCGGGGGGCGGCGCGGCTGGCCGGCAGCGATCACAATCGGGCCGTGCGGCGTCGGATGTGGAAGTGGGGGCTGCTCGCCGTCGTGGCGGCGCTCGCGGCGGGCGGCTCCGCCTGGGTCTGGTGGCGGTACAACTTCGAGAAGGTCAACTGGACCTGGGGAGTGGTCGCCGGGTTCATCGGGCTGTACCTGCTGCTGGACCAGGTCTTCCGTCCCCAGCCGGCGGATCTCGCGGCGGCCGGGGCGCAACGCCGGGCGGCCGCCGACGAACTGGCCGAACTGATCCGCCGCGACCCCACGGACGAGGCGCTGCTGCGCACGGTCGACGAGCCGTACCCCCTGCCGGTGCGGTGGCACACCGCACCGGACCGGTTCCTGCCCTCGTGGCGGGCGATCGGCCGGTCCAGCGACGCGACCCCGATCGACCTGTCCGGGCGGGACGGCGCACTGTGGAGCCGCTACCGGTCGGTGCCCTCGGGACGACTGCTGCTGCTGGGGCCGCCCGGCTCCGGTAAGTCGGTCATCGCGCTGCGGATGGCCCGGGGTTTGCCGGTGCACCGGGAGCCGGACGAACCGATCCCGGTGCTCCTGCCCGCCGACTCCTGGGACCCGGACCGGGATACCTTCCCGGACTGGTTGGTCGACCGGATCGGCCGCCGCTACCCGCGCCTCGCCGCCGCGCATCCCCGCCGCGACGCCGTCCTGCGTGACCTCGTCGAGACCGACCTGGTCATACCCGTCCTCGACGGGCTGGACGAGGTGCCCGAGGAGCGGCTCGTCGCCTGCATCGAGGAGCTCAACGCGTTACCGACGCAGCGGTTCGTCCTCACCTGCCGCACCTCCGTCTATGAGCGCTACCTGACGCAGGGGGAGAAGCTGCGCGGCACCGCCGTGGTCCTGCTGGCGCCCCCGGCCCCCGCCGAGGTCGCCGACTACCTGGTCGACGCGGCCCCCTACCACCAGGTCGACAACTGGGCCGCGGTGGCCGGCACCCTCGGCGTCGAACCGCAGCTGACCGGGGCGCTCTCCACCCCGCTGATGGTGACGCTGGCCCGCAGCGCCTTCGACCAGCCGGGCACCGACCCACGCGACCTTCTGCCGCTCGCCCGACAGCGGGGCCGCCGCACCGTCGAGGACGACCTGCTCACCCGCGCGGTGGACGCGGCCCTGCGGTCCCGCCGGGGCGGGCAGGGACTGCGCCGGTGGGATCCGGGCAGGGCCCGCGGATACCTGGGCGCCCTGGCCGCGCACCTGGAGTCGCTCGACGTCCGCGAGTTCCGCTGGTGGCAACTGCCGGCCGCGCTGCCCGGACCCTTCTGGGCGGTCGTCGCGGGTCTCCGGACCGCCCTGGCGGTGTGGCTGGCGTCGACGCTCTCCCGCGACGCGCTCAGCGCGACCGCCGCCCTGGTCGCCGACCCGGCCACCCGGAACCT
Source organism: Micromonospora krabiensis (assembly GCF_900091425.1). Lineage (GTDB taxonomy): Bacteria > Actinomycetota > Actinomycetes > Mycobacteriales > Micromonosporaceae > Micromonospora > Micromonospora krabiensis. The sequence continues at coordinate 1,534,643 of NZ_LT598496.1, read as the reverse complement.
CCTCGACGTGCTCGCCGACGGGACGGGTGGCCTGACGGTCGCGGCCTTCGTCGCGGGCGCCACCATCGCGCTCGCCCGCGGCGGTGGGACGGCCCAACCGCGCCGGATCGCGTACGTCGGGGGAGGCCGAGCCCTCCGCGTGGGACTCGTCAACGGACTGGTCGGCGGGATGCTCCTGGCCTTCCTGACGTACGCGCTGCTGTCCGGGGTCGCGCCGACCGCGCAGCTGGTCCGGCTGCTGGACGCCGTGCCGGGGCTGCCGCCCTGGTCCGACCCGGCCCGCGCGGCGGTGCTCGCGGGCGTGCTGTGGTGGGCGTACCGGATCGTCCGCGTCGGACTCCGCGTCGACGTCTCGGCGCCCGCCGACCTCGGGGCCACCAGTGTGGCCGAGACGGTCGAGGCGGACCGCGCGGCCACCGTCGCCTTCGCGCTGTCGAGCGGCGCGATCGCCGTGCTGCGGGTGCTCGTCGTCGCGGCGCTGCTGCGCCTGGCCGGCTTGCTCACCGCGGTACCGCCCCTAGCGGCGTTGCTCTACGCGGGCACCGGCCTCGGTCTGGGGTGGTGGCTGCTGCGCGACGGCGGCGGTGCGTGGCTTCGCTTCGCGGTGGCCCGGGCCACGCTCGCCGTCCGTGGACGCACCCCGCACCGGCTGCTCGCCTTCCTGGCGTACGCCGAGGCGGTGGGCCTGCTGCGTCAGGGCGCCGGCGGCTACCGGTTCCGGCACGCCCGGTTGCAGAGCCGCCTCGCCAGTGGGTCGGCGGCCGGGCGGCGGGGCAGCCGACTGCGTGAGGAGTTCGGCGTCGAACTGGCGCGAGCCGGCTACTGGACCGAGGCGTTCGGGGTGTTCGCCGACATCACGCGGTTCCGGTCGGCGAGCATCGGACACGCCGACGACCTGACCGTGGCGGCGTTGCGGAAGGCGCTGCTCGCGGGCGCCGCGGCCGGGGAGTGGACCCGGGCGGCGGAGTTGCTGACGCTGGTGCCGCCGCCAGCGCCGCCGACACCGGGGCCGGCGGCCGCTGCCGCCGACGGCGACCGGGCCGGTGAGCAGCGGCGCCGGGTCGCCCGTCTGATCGCCGACGACGCGCCGCTCGCGGACCTGCTCGCCGCGGTGCGCGACCTGCGCCGGGCCGAGCCGGGGGCCGGCACCGACGGGTTGCTGGCCGTCCTGCACCTCGCGGGCGGCGACTCCGACGCCGCGCTGGCACTGCTCCGACGGCGCGGCGTGGCGGACGCCTCCGCCGAGCCGGCCGACCGGCTGCCGCCGGTCGCGGCGGGGCTGCTCGCGCGGCTGCTCACCGACCGGGGCGACCCGACGTCCGCCCTGCGGGTGTGTCATGAGGAGCTGTTGCTGGCCGACTACCTGCCGGACGACGACGACCTGCTCACCGCCGCCGAGATTTGGCGGTGGTCGGTCGAGGTGATGCGCCGGGTCACGGACGAGCGGGCCGTGCTGCTGCACCGGATCCGCGTGGCCCTGGCCGACCGGCGACGGCACCGCCGCGGGGTCCAGTTCGGTCGACGTGAGATAGCCGAGATGGGCCTACAGGCCTGCCACGCGTTGATCAGCCACCAGACGCTGGGCCCGCTTGCCGTGGCCCTGTCCCGGCGGCTCGCCGTCGTCCTCGCCGACCCGCGGATCGTCGTGCGGACGGTCAGTCGGAGCGCCCCGATGTGGCACGGCGGCTGAACGGGCGAACGTGGGCGATGGTCAGCGGTCGCCGGTGGGCTGGGGTGGCACGCTCGGCTGGGCTTCGGCGGTGGTGGGCTGGGCTTCGGCGGTGGGCGGCGATAGGGGGCCGGGGTGCGGGCGGCGGCGGTGCGCGAGCAGCTCGTCGATCCACCGCGCGGCGGCCCGCTGCCGGTCGAGCATGTGCCGTCGCGCCTCCGCCAGCTCCGCGTCGCGGTCGGCGTCGTCGCCGGTGCGTTGCGCGTTCAGGATGGCCGCCCAGCGTCCGCTCAGCTTCTCCGCGTGCGTCGCCTGCCGCAGGTGCTCGTCGAGTTCGCAGTCGAGGGCGACCAGCCGGTCCACGTGCGGCTGGAGCGCCCGCCGGATCCGGTCGTCCAGGCGTACGGCGACGTCCGGCTCGCAGGTGACCTGGACGTCACCGCGTCGGTAGGACCACGGCGGCTGCGCGGCGAGGACCCGTTGCAGGTGCGTCTCCAACTCGGCGGCCCGCTGCGGGGCGAGGTCCCGGGCGACGTCGGTGGCGAGGCGGGTCAGCCGCTGGATCGCGTGCGGCATGAAGTAGCCGGCGTACCAGCTCAGCACCTCGGCGCGCAGGCTCGTCGCCGACGACCAGGTGAACGTGGCGCGCAGGTGGAAGCTGTAGACGTAGCCCCTGGCGGGCACGGTGATCAGGCGAGGCGCGTCGCGCTGCTCCACCAGCGGACCGGGCGGGGGCGGGGTGGGGTCCGGTCGCGCGGGTGGCTCGTCCTGGAGGGAGTCGGCGAGCCGCTCCCAGTGGTGTCGCAGCCACCGACCCACCCGGACGCTCCGGTCCCGGGTGGAGGTCAGGCGGCGCATCCCTCGCTGACGCCAGCGGCCGGTGGCTGTCGGCTCCGCGTCGGGGCCGTCCGTCATGCGTCCCTCCCTGGCCACCACTCCGCGATCCCACGCTAACAACGGGTAGCCGATCCTCTCGCCGCCACGCCGACGTGACACCGCCGCGTCGCCTGAGGATCGTCGGGCGGCCGTCTGCCGGTCAGCTGCGGACGACATCCTGCCCGGGTGCTGAGTCTGCCCACCGTCCACGGCTACCGGCTGCTCGGCGGCGCGGGCGCCACGCTCCTCGCCGGTGCCGGCCTGGCCGCGGGCGCGCTGCCGGTGGGCGCCGAGGCGTCGTGGTGGAGCGCCCTGCGGCATCTCGCGGGTCCGGCGCTGCTCTGCGGGTACGCCGGCCTGACCCTGCTCGCCGTCGCCTGGTGGTGGGCGGGCCGGGACCTGCGCCGGGCGCGCCGGGTCGCGGCCGGGCCCGGGGCGGGACGGCTCGACCGGCGGTCCGCGGCGCTCACCCTGGCGTGCTGGGCGGGGCCGCTGCTGCTCTGCCCGCCGCTGTTCAGCCGGGACGCGTACAGCTATCTCGCGCAGGGCGCGATGGTGCTCGCCGACATCGACGTCTACCGGCACGGGGTGGCGGCGCTGGGTGGTCGGCTCGCCGCCGAGGTGCCACAGATGTGGCAGCAGACGCCCGCGCCGTACGGGCCGGTGTTCCTCGCCATCACCGCCGTGGTGTCCGCGCTGACCGGCGGCAAGCTGGTGCTCGGCGTGCTCGGGCTGCGCCTGGTGGCGCTGGCCGGGGTGGCGCTGCTCGTCGTCCACCTGCCCCGGCTGGCCCGGCACTGCGGGGTCGACCCCGCCGCCGCGCTGTGGCTCGGAGTGCTCAACCCGCTCGTGCCGCTGCACCTGATCGCCGGCGCGCACAACGAGGCGGTGATGCTAGGGCTCCTGGTGGCCGGGCTCAGCAACGCCGTCGACCGCCGGTTCGGGGCCGCCACCGTGCTCGTCACCCTGGCCGCGCTGGTGAAGGCGCCGGCCGCGATCGGGCTCCTCGTGGTGGTGTCGCTCGCCGCCCGCCACACCGGGCGACGGGCCGCGCTGGCCCGCACCGCCGGCTTCGCGGCGGCTACGACCGCCGCGGTCACCTGGGCCACCGGCATCGGGTACGGCTGGATCGCCGCCCTCGGCACCCCGGTCTACCGGCACAGCTGGTCGGTGTCCAGCGCCCTCGGGCGCGGGGCGAGCAGGCTGGCCGCCGCGCTCGGGCTGGATCTGGGTGACGGCCCGATGCGGCTGTGCCTCGCCCTCGGGCTCGTCGCCGCGCTGGCCGCCGCCGGTACGGCGTGGTGGCGGCGGAGGAGGCTCGGTCCCGCGTACGCGGTGGGGCTCGCCCTGGCGGCGGTGGCGCTGCTCGGCCCGGCGACCCGGCCCTGGTACGCGCTCTGGGGACTGGTCCTCATCGCGGCGGCCGCGCCGGACGTCTGGCCGAACCGGACGGCGGCGGGCCGGACGGCGCCGAGCACCTGGGTGCGCCCGGCGGCGGCGTGCGGCGCGGTGGTGCTGGCGTTCGTGGCCCTGCCCAGCGGCTTCGGGCCCGACGGGGCGCAGGCGCTGCTCGCGACCGCCGGTGTCGTGGTCGGTCTGGTCGCGGTCGGCTGGCTGCGGCTGCTCACCGGCGCGGCCCGGCCCACGCCGGTGACGGTGAGCCCGTGAGCACGGCGCGGCCCGGCGCGGTCGGGCCGGGGCGTGACACGGTGCGCCGGGCGCTGCTGGTGACCGGACTGGCGACGCTGCTCGGGGTGCTCATCGCGGTGCTGCCCGGCCATCGGGGCTGGTTCGACGTCGGGGTGTACCACGGCGCGGTCGGCCACTGGGCACGCGGCGGCGACCTCTACGCGTGGGTGACGGGGAACGGGTACGGCTTCACCTACCCGCCGTTCGCCGCCGTCAGCATGCTGCCGATGGCGGCGCTGGCCTGGTATCCCACGATCGTGGCGCACCTGGTGCTCACCGCGGCGGCGACGGTGTTCCTGCTGGTGCTGCTGGTCGACCCGCTGGCGCGGGCGGCGGGGTGGAGCCGGTGGTACGCGTTCGCCCTGGCCGCCCTGCTGCTGGCCGGGCTGAACCCGGTACGGGACACGATCAGTTTCGGTCAGGTCAACCTGCTGCTGGTGGCCCTCGTCTACCTGGACCTGTGGCTGCTGGAACACGGCAAGCGGGCGGCGGGGATCGGCATCGGACTGGCCGCAGCCATCAAGCTCACCCCGGCGATCTTCATCGGCTACCTGCTCGTCACCCGGCGCTGGCGCGCGGCGGCCACCGCCACCGGCACCTCGGTCGCGGCCACCGCGTTCGCCGCCGTCGTCGCCCCGGGCGCCTCACGCACCTTCTTCACGGAGGCGCTCTGGGACACCGAGCGGATCGGCAAGCTCGCGTACGTGTCGAACCAGTCGCTGCTCGGCTTGGTCGCCCGGCTCGACCGGGATCACCCGGACCGTAGGCTGTGGCTGGCGCTGGTCGCCGTCACGCTGGCGGTGTGGGTCGTGCGTTCCCGCCGGGCCGTCGGGGCCGGCAACGAGCGCGCCGGCTTCGCGCTGACCGGGATCACCGCGTGCCTGGTCAGCCCGATCACCTGGGTCCACCACCTGGTGTGGCTGGCGCCGGCGCTGGTCGTGGCCGCCGCCTCGACACTGCCGTGGCCGCCGGCCGACCGTGCCGCCCGTCGCCGGCTGCGCGCGGGCCTCGCCGGGTATGTGGTGCTGTCCAGCGGTCTGGTCTGGGTCTTCGCCAATGATCCGGGGACCGTGGCCGGCTTCGTCGGCGGCAACAGCTACGTCTTCGTGTCGGTCGGGCTGCTCGCGTTCCTCCCGCTCGGCCGTTCACCGGACATTGTGGAGCAGTTGGGGCGGAAGCCCTGTCCGGATCACCGTTCGCGGGACAGAATGATCCCGGTCCGACAGTGACTCGGATCAATGTCCCGGTACGGTCTGGAGGCCGCATGTCCACCCTTGCACCCCCGTCCTCGACGCTCGGCGCGACCCGCCGGCGCACCGCCACCCTCGCCCTGCTCGTCGCCATGGTCGCCGCCGCGCTCGTCGGCCCGTCCGTGGTGGCGCCCACGCTGACCGACTCGGCCTCCGCCGCCGTCTACAGCTCCTGCACGATCAGCCGCTGCGCGGACGCCCGTACGGCCCGCTCCGGCTGGTCGGCCAAGGGCTTCCCGACCAGCCGCGGCTGGTACAGCTGGAGCGGCGGCCTGTCGAACTTCGCCGGCGGCCGGTTCTACAACTACGAGGGCCAGCTGCCGGCGAACGCCACCTACTACGAGTACGACGTGTACCCGCGTCAGTCCGGCGCCGCCCGGGACGCGTACCGGATCGTGGTGAACAAGAGCACCGGGGCCACCTGGTTCTCGCCGAACCACTACGGCGACTTCTATCGGCTCTGACCGACCCGTCGGGGGTCGGGCGGCGACGCCCGGCCCCCGCGCCGACCTGACCGCCCGGCGTCCCCGCGCCGGCAGCCGGAGGAGATGCGGATGCCCGACCAGGACGACGACCGGACCAGCGGGTGGCTGACGGTCGGCCGCGACACCGACCCCGACGACACCGACGACTCCGTGACGGTGCCGCTCGACGGCACGACGGCCCGCACCCGCGGTGGCCTCTTCACGGCGCTGGCCGAGGCGCTCGCGCTGCCGGCCCACTTCGGCCACAACTGGGACGCGCTCGCCGACGTGCTGCGCGACCGGGTCGCCGTCGCGCCGCTGACCCTGCGCGTGGACGACGCCGACGAACTGCTGGCCGACGAGCCCGCCGGCCAGTACGCCCGCTTCCTCACCGTCTTCGCCGACGTCGCCGCCGACGCGCCCCACCCGCTGCGGGTCGTGCTGCGCGATATCCCACCGGGCTGAGCCGGGCGCGTCCGCACCCGCCGCTCGCCGGCCCGCCTCGACTCCGCCCGGGGTCATGACCCGGGTTACGTCCTGTGGAGCTGCCCCAGATCGGGGGCGGTCCGCTGTTCGTCCCGGCCGACCGCCGGCCGCCGCCTGGTGCAGCAGTGGTCCGCCGCCCGGCTCGCTGCCCTGGTCGGCCGGGGCAGCGACCGGCTGTGGCGCTCCTCGGTGCCCCATGCGCGGGGGCAGCTCGGCAGGATCCGACCAGACGATCGTCCCGGGCGCTGATCGCCGTCCCGGACGGGCGTGATCCGGCCGCGCGGGTTCGGCGGCCCCTCGCTCAGTGGCGGTGGGCGGGCTGGTCCAGGATCGCCGCGAACCGCTCCTCGGCCAGGTCGAGCTGGGCCAGGATGTGCCGCTTCACCGGCGCGGACAGCGGCGTGTCCGGCCGGGTGACCAGCTCCCGGAACACCGGCACCAGCGGCCGGTACTTGCGGGCCGACGACTCCACCTTCGGCCCCACGGTGTGGATCACGCCCACCCCGTTGTCGGTGAAGTCCGACACCTTGATGACCCGTGCCCACGGCTCCCGGTCCAGGCTCGCCGCCACGTGCTCGCGGTACTGCTCGTTGCGGTCCCGCGCGGGGTCGTACGGCGGATTGGTGACCGCGGCGACCAGGCGGGCGACGCGCCCGCCGAAGCGGTCGGCCAGCACGGCCAGGGCCGCGGCGGTCCGGTCGTCGTCGCCGGCCGGCCCGCCGGCCAGCTCCGCCGGGTGGTCCTCCACCGCGTCGTGCAGCAGCCCGGCGACGATCACGTCCACGTCGCGCACCTGGTAGTGGTGCATCATCCGGATCGCGACCCGCAGCAGGTGGTTCAGGTACGGCTCGCGGACCCGCCGGTCGTCGCGGTGCAGGTCGGCGGCGAGGTCCAGCGCCGCCGTCAACCGCTCCCGGGCCGGCTCGTCGAAGGACAGGACCTCCAGCCGGAACCGTTCCAGCAGGCCCGCCTCGCCGTGGATCTCGGTGATCGCGTGCATCGGCATGGTGGCCAGGTACGGCGGGAAATCCATGCGTCACTTATAGCCGATCTTCACCCGCCGGGTCGCCCCCGCACGCGGGGTGTCACGTGCGTCGGGCGGGCAGCGCCGCGGTCACCCGGACCGCCTTGACGATCGCCGGGATCGACCCGATCAGCAGCACCAGCCCCCAGACGATCGCGACCACCGCGAAGACCAGCGCGCCCACGTCGTCGAGGATGCTGACCAGGATCACCGGCACCAGCCGGTGCAGGAACTCCAGCAGCACCGTGCAGAGCAGCGTGGTGAGGGTCAGCAGGACGAGGCCCTTGTTCTGCAGGAACCGGGGCTGGGCCAGGATCAGCAGCGCCGCCCAGGCGAGCTTGAGCAGCAGCGCCAGTCCGAGCAGCAGCGTCGCGTCGCCGACCGGGAAGAACCCCCACAGCGCCAGGTACGCCAGGGTGCCGAAGGGCGCCGCCAGGAAGAGCGAGACCATGACCGACAGTTCGACGAACGCCACGACCAGGGCGATCAGCGACACGACGACCAGGACGATCGAGAAGATCAGCGTGGCGACGCCCTGCACCCGCCCGTGCAGGCGGTCGGGCAGCACCAGGCTCAGGCAGTACAGGCCGGTGCTCCAGACCGCGACCGCGTCGACCAGCGCCAGGTAGCCGGTGCCGCGACCGGACGGCTCGCTGACCCCGGCCACGTCGCCCAGTTCGACGTCGAGGGCGTCGGCGCTGTCCCGCAGCGCGGCGGCGGCGTCCCCACCGCCGGTGAGCAGCCCGGCGCCCAGCTCGACGCCGACCGCCAGGACGATCGCGAGCATCGCCAGCAGCAGGAACGGCTTGCGCAACTCACCCACGGCGGCCTCCTCGGCGCTCAGGACGGGGCGACGGCGACCGCGCAGCCGCCGACGCCGGGGCAGGTGAGGACGACGTCGGTGGCCCGGTCGACGGCGACCCGGGCGACCGCACCGGTGCCGTCGTCGGCGGGCTGGACGTCGTCGCGAACGGTGAACTCGGCGTCCCCAGGCGCGGGCGCGGCCACCGTGAACGGGCCGGCACTACGCAGGACCAGCGTCCGTAGCCCGTCCGGGTCGGCGACGTGCAGCACGCAGCCGCCGACGAAGACCAACCGGGCGCTGTCGGCCCCGCAGTCCGCGGTGACCGTGGCCGCGTCCACGGCCGAACGTTCCCCGCCGAGCCCGCCGAGCCGGTCGACGAGACCGGAGCGGCCGGCCGGGTCGCCCCGGTCGTCCCGGCCCGCGCCGACCGCGACCACGAACAGCGCCACCAGCAGCACGCCGAGCGCGGCCAGCAGCACCTTCTGCCGGCCGCTCATCGCCCGGCGGCCAACGGCACGACCTCGGTGAACCGGATCGTGTCCACCCCGGCGAAGTAGCGGTCGGTGCCCTGGGTCTTGCCGACCACGATCAGGGTGACCCGGTGCGGGCCGGCGGCGAGCCGGGCGGTGCCGACGTCGACCCAGTCGGTGCGGACGACGGTCGGGGTGAAGCCGAGGAAGGCGCCGCCCACCTGGGTGCCGTCGATCGCCCAGACAGTGTTGGCGTAGTCGAACGAGGTCGTCCGCACCGTCGAGAACCGCCACGTCGCCTCGGCGGGCAGGTTCACCGTCACGCTCACCTGGTCGCCGATGGCCCGCCCCTGGAAGAACAGCTGCGTGTCCCCGGACCAGGTCACCCCGCAGCAGTTGCCCTGCGCCACCACCGTGGCCGGGCTGCCCTGCGGCTCCACCACCGCCGCCGGCACCAGGCTCTCCGCCTCGACGGTGACCACCCGCGGCTCGCCCGGCGGCGCGTCTCCGCCCCGCAGCGCGAGCACGGTCACCACCGCGCCGACCAGCAGCACCAGCGCGGCCGCCGCGGCGATCCACGGCCACGGCGGCCGCTTCGGCGGGGCGACGGCCCGCACCTCGTACGTGACCCGGCCGCTGGAGCGGGAACTCTCCTCCGGCGCGGTGTTCGCCGAGTACGCGAACCCGGTCATGTCATAGCGCCGGGGCGGGGTGCCGGGCGGGACGGTCAGCCGGACCAGGAACGTGACCGAGCCCTGCCCGGGCACCACCCGCTGCGGCTCGGTCACCGTGAACCAGGCGCGCTGGGAGCCCTCACCGGGTGCGACGTCGAACACCACCGTGTCCGGCGCAGCGCCGGGGTTCGCGACGGTGAAGGTCAGCTCGCCGGTGTTGCGGGCGTCGAGGGTGAACTGCTCGGCGGCGGCGGCGACCGCCCACTCGGTGGTCATGGCGACTCCTCTGCGACGACGATCTCGACGGTGGTCGAGGCGGGCTTCTCCGCCTCGACGATGCGGGTGATCACGATCAGCTGTCCGGCCGCGGCCGGTGGCACGGTGACCACGACGTGGAAGGGACGGTCCGCCGGTTCCGTCAGGGTGAAACCCGTCAGCCCGGTGGCGACCTCGAGGGCCGTACGCATGCCGAACGGGGTGCCGCGCCAGCGGGCCAGCAGCGCTCCCCGCGCGACCAGGTCCCGCAGGCGACCGACCGGCAGCGGCGGTGGCGCGTCCGCGCGGGGCGAGGCCACCACGTGGTCCATCGCCACCCAGCGGGTCAGGTGGGCGACCAGGCCGTCCGGCGCCCGGTACGGGTCGAAGAGGGCGTCCACCTCGGCCAGGATCGCCTCGTCCGGGGCGTGCAGCGCCTCCATGACCTCCAGCAGCGCCCAGAGGACGCTGCCGGGCACGCAGGCCCGCTGGTACGCCGCGGGCAGCAGCCGCTCAATCGCCGCTCGACGCATCCTGCCGCACCACCTCGATGTCGTGCTCGCCGGAGCAGAGCAGCCAGGTGTCCGGGACGGTCACCACGTCGGCCGTGGCCTGGTTGGCGCTGGCCGTCCAGTCGACGCCGTCCACGCTGCGGTGCACGCCGCGTTCCCCGGCGGCCAGGACCAGCCGCCCGCCGGCGTCGGTCGCGGCGACCGCGTCCACCGGAACGAACCGGGTGCGGTCCCGCAGCGGCAGACCGCAGTTGACCGACACCGACGACCACTGCGGCTGGGCGGCCAGGGTGTCCAGGCGCAACACGCCGCCGCTCTGCGTGGCGGCCAGCGCCACCGGGCCGGCGAACGCGAGGTCCCGGCAGGTGCCACCGATCCAGCCGCCCTGCACCGACTGCCACTTCACGTCCGACTCGAACAACCGGGTGCGGTGACAACCCTGCCCGGGCTTCTTCGGGTCCGGCTCGCCCGCGCCGCTCCACAGCAGGGTCGCCGGCCCGTCGTACTGCACCGCGAGCACCCGGTTGTCCACGTTGGCCAGACCGACGTGGGCGAACGTGCCCGGCCGGCCACCGGCGGTGGACAGGTACACCCCGAAGCCGGCCTGCGCGGCCACCGCCACGCCGGGCGCCCCGCGTTCGGAGACGAAGGCGCGGACCGCGTAGAAACCGCGGTCCGCGTCCGCCGGGTCGACGAGGATCTGCAACGGCACCGCCCCGGGCAGCAGGGACACCTCGTACAGGCCGGTGTCGGTGGCGACCAGCAGCGCGCCCGCGCCGTCCCGGTCGATCCAGGCCAGGTCCGAGATCCGGGAGTCCAGGTCGGCCAGCAGCGACCACGTCTCCCCGAGGTCGGTGCTCAGGTGCACCCGCGAACCGCCGGCCGCCCGCAGGGTCACCACGGCCACCGCGCCGGGGCGCGGCACGATGCCCGGCCGGACCGGGGCCGGCGCGGGCACCACCCGTAGCACGGACTCGCCGTCGAACCGGCCGGCCGACTCCCAGCCGGCACCCGCGTTGGTGGAGCGGAACAGCACCGGCCCGCGCCCGGCGTACCAGGTCCGGGGCTGGTACGGGTCGACGGCCAGGGCACGCACCTCGGCGTCCGGCGCCTCGTCCACCACGAACCGCACCGACTCGACGTAGCGGACCCCCGGCTCGGCGTGCTCCAGCAGGCGGTACACGTTGGACGCCCGCAGCGGTTCGCCGAACGCCCAGCCCGTCGGGTTCAGCGCGGTGGGCAGCGGGCTCAGTGTCTGGTGCAGCCGGTCGTGGATGCGCCGCCGGACCGCGTCGGCGTCCTCCTCCCGACGGACCACCACCCGGGCCCGGATCGAGACGGCCTTGTACCGGGCCCAGCTCGCCCGGCAACTGGTGCCCAACGCCCGCCGGCGGTCCAGGTCCGCCTCCACCCGGCGCCGCGCCTCGGCGATCTCGTGGTCGCGCAGCACCGTCACCGGCAGCCGGCCGCCCGGCCGCTCGCTCGGCGGCACGTACGGCACCAGCACCACCTCCACCTCGCCCGGGCGGGCGAAGCTGTAGACCGCCGACCGGGTGAACGCGCGGGCCCGGGCGACCGCGCCGGACCCGGTCGCCAGCACCTCGAAGTCGCGGGCCGTGACCGCCCGCTGCTGGGCGAAGAACTCGTACGGGCCGCGCAGCAGCACCGACTCCAGCGACTCCATCTCCCGCCCACCCGCGGCGGCGGCCGGGTTGTCCACCCGTACCCCCGGCAGCGGATCGCGCAGGCTGGTCAGCGTCCCGGGGGCCACGTTCCCGGCCGGGCCGCCCCCGGCCCGGTACCAGAGCCGGACCTGCCGCCCGGCCGGCGGCACCGCGGCCACCGTCACCGGCCCGGCCGGGGCGGCATCGTCCGCGGAGCCCGAGCCGTCGGCCGTCGGCGCGCCGTCGTTCGGGGCAGTGTCGCCGGTTGGCGCGGTGCCGTCGGCCGGAGGGCGCAGCTCGAGCGCGGGGGCGAAGGTGACCGTGCCCGAGCAGCGGTCGACCCGGTACACCTTGGCCTGCGGGCCGACCCCCGCGAAGCTGTCCACCGGCCGCCAGATCTCGAAGGTCCGCCCGTCGTGTTCCCGTGCGGCCGCGCCCAGCTCCACCGAGCCGGCCGGCACCTCCACCCCGAGCAGCAGGTCCAGTGGTTCGGCGGTGTGCGCGAGCGGGGGGCGGGCCGCGCGCAGCACCTGGCCTGGCTGACCGCTGCCGGTGCCGAGCAGCTCTGCCTCGACCGGTTCGCAGTGGTGCATCCGCACGGTCACCGCGGCCTCCCCGGCCGACAGCACCGCCGGCTCGGTGGTGACGAAGACGACCGGACGGGGGTCGGCGCCCCGGGCCGCGGCGACCCGGGTGCCGGCGGGGATCCGGACCGGGCCGGCGTCCGCGCCCGTCCGGCTGAACCGCACGTCGGCCCAGGCGGCAGACGGCGCGTGGCGGGCCACACCGAGCAGGTTCAGGAACGAGACGTACGCCTTCTCCGGCAACTGGTTCAGCCGGTAGATCATCACCTCGGTGAGGTGCGCGAACGCCTCGACCAGCGCCATGCCCGGGTCGTGCGCGGAGAGGTCGGTCCAGCCGGGGCAGGACTGCCGGATCCGCTCGCGCGCCTCGGTCACCAGGTCGAGGAAGCCGCGGTCGTCCAGGTGGGGCACGGGCAGCGTCATCACTGACCTCCCTGCGAGGCGTCGGGGCCGGGCGCCGGCGGGGCGTCCGGATCGTCGGCCGGCAGCAGGTCGACGGAGAACACCAGCTGTCCGGGCGTCAGACTGGCCCGCACCCGGTAGTCGAGGCGGATCACCAGCCGCCACGGGTCCTCCGGGTCGGGTCCGGCGTCCACGTCGATCACCTCCACCCGCGGCTCCCACCGGGCGATCGCCTGGCGTACGTAGTGGATGGCCAGTCCGGCGGTCGTGTCGTCGTTCGGCGCGAAGACGAGCCGGTGCAGCCGGGAGCCGTACCCGGGCCGCATCAGCCGCTCGCCCGGGGTGGTGGACAGCAGCAGGAACAGCGCCTGGCGTACGGTCTCGTCGCCCTCGGTCATCGCCAGGCCGCCGGCCGCGGTCAGCGCCAGCCCGCCGGTGCGACCCGCGTCGAACCCGGCGCCGACGAACCGGAAGGCCCTCACCGGTCCGCCCCCAGGAAGCCCTGCCCCGGGTCGCGTACCCGCTGGTGCACCAGGCCCGGCGGGGTGCCGTCGGTCAGCCCGTCGAGGTGCGACAGCACCACCCGCCGGCCGTCGACGCGCAGCCAGTCGCTGTAGCCGACCCGCACCCGCAACGTCTTCGCGCACGGCTTCACCGTCGGCCCGTACATGGGGCAGGCGGTGATCTCCCGGCCCTCCGGGTCGGCGTCGACCAGCACGGGCACGCCGGTGACCGTCACCCACCGCTGGGACGGCCGGTTCCGCACCCGTCCGTCGTGGTCGCAGGCGATCACCGAGTCCCGATGGATCCACCACCACATCAGCCGCCTCCTCGCTGCGGGTCGGACACCAGTGCGCGGGCCCGTTCCGCGGCGATCGCCGGGTCCTCGGCCGCCTCGGCCTGGCGGAAGTCGACGGTGCGGGCGCGCACCACCATGGCCCGGCCGGGCGCCGAAAGCACCAGGTCGGCCGCGGCGTGCAGGGTGACCAAATCGGGGGTGAGCTCCAGGAAGCTGCCGCCGTCGGTGGCCAGCCGCAGGCTCCGGCCGGCGTCGTCGACCACAATCGACTGTCCCGACCCGGTCCGCAGCGACCAGCGCCGGGCCCGCCCGTCGGCGATCCCCGCGTCGTACGGGGTGACCGTGCCGAAGAGCGAACCGAGCACCACCCCGGACGCCGGTTCCCCGCCGGGCAGGGCCACCAGCACCGTGTCCTCCGGGTCGGGCAGCGCGACGATCCCCTTGTCCCGCCCGGCCCCTGGGCAGAGCACGGCGAGCCAGCCGGCGTCCAGCTCCCCGTAGGCCGGCAGGGTCACCCGGACCCGGCCCAGCCCGTCTGGGTCGGCCACGTCGGTGACCGTGCCGAGGGTGACCGACGCGCCCGGCCCGCCGACGGGCGGTGGCGCCGGCGGCGGGGCGGTGCCGAACCGGGTCAGGTGGCCGTGGGCGTCGAGGGTGTGCACGACCTCGGTGAGCACGTACGACCCGGCCAGCGCCTCGGCCACCTCGGCCAACCGGATCCGCCGCCCCGGCCGCAGCGCCGGATCACCCTCGGCCACCCCCTCGGCGGTGACCAGGGCGGCGGCACGGGCGTCCAACCGGGCCTGGGCGATGCCGGCCAGCTCGTCGTCGCTGCGCCCCGGCTGGTCCACCGCCGTACGCAGCCCGTCGGCCCCCACGTCGGCCGGGTCGGGGCGCTGGTCGACCGGTCGACCGCAGCGCGCCTCGTCCGCCCGTTGGCTGATCGGCTCGGCGCGCTGCGGGTGCCAGCCCAGCGCGGCGCTCCCGCCGCCGGCCCGGTCCAGGTTGGTCGACACCCGCAGCGCGTGGACGTCCCGGCCCAACCGCAGCACGATCGGCTCCCCGTAGCCGGCGAGCGTGACCAGGCGGACCCGGTCCTCGTCGGCGGCCAGGTGCAGCCCGGCCCGACCGGTCACCTCGGTGAGCAGCTCCAGGTCGCTGTGCCGGTGCTGGAGCAGCCGCTCCACCCGGGGTCCGTCGTCGTCCGCGTCGACGTCCAGGCCCACCTCGCCGCACAGGTCCCGGGCCAGCTCGGCAGCGGTGACCGACTCGAACACCCGCAGCGACTGCCGCTTGCGCAGCCGGTGCAGCACGTCGTACGCCCGGATCCGCAGCAGCGCCGTGCCGTCCGCCGCGTACTCCACCTCGACGCAGGTCACCTCGCCGGTGAAGAGCCCGTCCGGACGGTCGACCAGCCGTACGTCCAGGGCCGCCCCGGTGCGCGCCCACGGCGGCAGCGCGGCCCCGCCGGAATCGGTGGCCAGGGTCAGCTCGCACTGGGTGGGCTGGTCGAGCCGGGCGGCGACACGCACCGACCGCAGTCGGCGCATCGCCGGCTCGGGCAGCGGCACCCCGTCGACGAGCACCGCGAGCGCCCGCGACGCCACCGCGGTCACCGGAGACCGTCCGGTGCGGTGCCGCCGGCCGGTGCGCGGGTCGTCGGATCGGTTGCCGGCGCGCCGGTCAGCGGCGGCACGGCCAGCGCGGTGCCGGCGGGCACGCTCATCGGGTCGGTGATCCGGTTGTGCTCGGCGAGCAGCCGCCACCGCAGGGGCGACCCGAGCGCGTCGTGGGCGAGCAGGTCGAACCGGACGCCGGAGTACCCGGGCGCCGCCGCGCCGTCACCGGCGGCGACCACGGCGCCACCCGGCGCGGCGGTCGGCGTGCCCGCCGCCGTCAACTCCTCCTCGAAGCCGGCCTGCGCCTGGTCGGCGCTCTCGGCGACCCGGACCAGCTTCAGGCGCAGCCAGGAGCGGCGCGGCGAGCCGGTACCGGTGAACGCGTCGAAGCGCTCCGCCACCGCGACGATCACACCGGGCACGTTCCACGTCTTGCCCCAGACCAACCGGACCAGCGGCGGCCGCAGCCAGCCGTGCTCGACGGCGGAGTTCTCCGCGAGCATCCACAGTGGCCGGGTCAGCGACCGGACGTCGTCCGGCCGGACCTGCGACTCGACGAAGTCCACGTCGAAGAGCAGGTCGAGCACCAGTTCGGTGCGGCCCCCGCCGGTGAACACCAGGGGGTCGTCGGCCAGCCCGACGCCGGTGAGCTGCCCCTCGGTCGAGGTCCGGCGGCGCACCCCGGCGAGCCGGGTCACCTGCACCGTCTCCGGGTTGAGCAGGCAGTCCACCCGGGCGCCGGTGGCGTCGATCAGGAACGCGACCCGCTCCATCAGCCACCCGCCTGTTCCCGGTCGAGCCGGTCCCGGCGTGCGGTGTCCCGGGCCTCACCGGGCACCGTCCAGAGCGGGCCGTCGTCGGGCAGCGCCGGCCAGGGGTCGTCCGCCCGGACGCGCCGCCGCCCGCCCTCCGATGCGGTCCGCGGCCCGCCGCCGGGTCCGTCCGGGTCCGGCAGCGCGGGCCAACGCCCGGCCCGCCCGCCGGGCGACCAGGAGGCGCCGCCGTCGTCCGGGGCGACATCGGCGTACGGCGTTCCGGCCCACGGGTGGGCGACGCCCGGTGTCGACGGCGCGCCGGCGGTCCGGCGGCCGTCGCCGTGCCCCCGCAGACCTCCGCCGGCCGCGTCGGTCGGCCCGGCCTCGGGGCGACCGGGCGGCCACGACCGGCCGGCGGCCGATCCCGCGCCGGCCGCGGAGCCGGCACCGGGCAGCCAGGCCGCGTCGGCGGCCGAGCCCGCGCGGATGGCCCGGTCCGCGTGCGCGCGGGCAGCCCACCCCGCGTCGGGGCCGGCGGCTGCCGGCGGTGGCCACGGCACGTGCTGCCCCCGCGCGCGGTGCGCCGCCACGGCCGGGCCGAAGGGGCCGGGCCCCGCGGTGGCCGGGCCGTCCGTGCCCCGCGCCGGTCCGGGCGGGCGGAGAGTGTCGCCTCCCGCGGCGACCGGGCCGAGGGCGGCTGGTCCCCGCGGGGCCGGGCGCTGCGCCGTCGTCCCGTGCTCCGCCGGTCCGGGCGGGTTCGTCCCGTGCGTGGTCGGCCTGTTCGGGTGCGGCCCGGGCGTGCCGTGTCCCGCGGTCACGGTCCCTCGGCCGACGTGGACACCGGGGGGCGCGGCGCGGGTCGGTACGGCGTCGGGCGACGGTGCGTCGGCCAGCCCGGCCGGGCCGCCCCCGCGACCATCCCGCCAGCTCTCGGGAGCGGTGCCACTGACGGTGGCATCCGACGTCCGGCCGGCGGGCGCGTGGTGCCGCCCCCGTCGAAGCGGCGCGGCACCGGGTCGGTCGTTCGCGGGAGTCAGGTGCGCGCCGGGCACGGTGGGGGCCGGGTGCACGCCGGGCAGAGCGTCGGCGCGAGCCGGGTCCGTGCCGGGGGAGGTCCCGGCCGCCCACGCCGCCGTGGCCCGGGGATCCTCGCCCCGGCCCACCCCGCCGAACGCGCTCCCGTCAGCGCCTCGGCTCGTGCCCCGGTCGCGGTGACCGCTCGCCACGCCGGTGGACGGGGGCACCGCCGGACGCAGCGGCGGGACGCCGCCCGGGCCACCCGTCGGGCGACGACCCTCCCCGTGACCGACCGGACGCGCCGCGTACCCCACCCACCCGGCCGCGTCGCCGGAGCCGTACGCGCCCCCGCCGCCGCCGGGCGGTGCGGCGGGGTCGGGGTCGAGGGTGAGGCCGTCCAGCAGCCCGGGCGCGTGCTCGGCGACCAGCCGCAGCCAGTGCTCGGGAGGCTGCCCCGGGCGGCGGGCGAGCGGGCCGGCACCGTCGGCGGCCCCGGCTCGGGCGGTTCCGGCCGGCCTCCCGGCCGGCACCGAGGACGGACGCGGCTCGACCGGACCGAGCGGGTGGCCCGCCTCGGCTGGTGCGGTGTGATCCGCCCCGGCCGGCCGGGGCTGGCCCGGCTCGGTGAGCCCGGCCAGCCGCCGCGCCGCCCGGGACACCGAGCGGAGCCCGCCGGCCACCCAGCTACGCGGGCGTCGGCGCGGCACCGCCGGTCTCCAGGTCCAGGCCCTCGTACCGCAGGGTCAGCGCGGCGACGGCGATCTCCTGGCCGAGCGTGTTCAGGGCCGCGCCCCGCCACCCGGTCGGCCAGGCGTTGATGAGGTTCCAGCGGAGCACCTCGGCGGTGCCCGCCGCGTCGAGCAGGACGATCGAGACGTTGCGCCGGCTCACCACGCCCTTCGCCACCGCGTGTACCCAGTCCCACAGCTCGCGCGACGCGGTCAGTCCGAAGTGCAGGGTCACCGGCTCGTACTCCACCTGGCCCGGCACGATCCGGATCCGGTCGGTGCCGTGCTCCCGGTACGGGATGCCCGGGATGCTCATCGCCAGGCCGCTGACCTCGGTGAAGTGCCCGTTGGTCACGCCGTTGACGAGCAGCCGGAAGTTGTACGCCCGGTACGGGTCGACGGGGGCGCCCGGCTGCGGGGTGGCCGTGGTCGGCATGTCAGCCTCCGATCGTCTCGGTCTCGGTGCCGCCGGCCCACTGGCTCAGCTTGAACACGACGAACTCCGCCGGCTTCACCACGGCGATACCGATGTGGGCGACCACCATCCCGGCGTCACGGACGTCCGGCGGGTTGGTCTCCTCGTCGCACTTGACGAAGAACGCCTCCTCGGCCGTACGCCCGAGCAGCGCGCCGTCGCGCCACACCCGGGTCAGGAAGGCGCCGATGTCGCGACGAATCGAGCGCCACAGCGAGAAGTCGTTCGGCTCGAACACCATCCACCGGGTGCCGTTGGCGATGGCCTGTTCGATGGCGATGGAGAGCCGGCGGACGTTCAGGTAGCGCCACTCGCTGGCCTCGGCGGCGAGCGTACGGGCGCCCCAGACGCGGATGCCCTCGCCGGCGAAGTGGCGGATCACGTTGACGCCCTTGGGGTTGAGCACGTCGTGCTCCGGCCGGGTCACCAGGTACGCCAGGTCGACCGCGCCGCGTACCGGCTCGTTGGCGGGGGCCTTGTGCACGCCGCGCAGCCCGTCGGTGCGGGCCCAGATGCCGGCCATGTGCCCGCTCGGCGGCGTGTGCACCAGTTCGCCGCTGAGCGGGTCGCGGACCAGCAGCCAGGGGTAGTAGAACGCGCCGAAGTCGGACTGCCGCGGTCGGTGCGCCGTCGGTCCCGCGTCACCCGAGCCGGCGCCGGAGCCACCCGAGCCGCCGGTTCCCTCGGACGGCTTCGGCGGCTTGCCGCTCGACGGGGTGGCCACCCGGGTCAGCGCCGACACGTCCTCGACGTCGGGGGCCGGGTCGCAGATCGCGACCATGGTGCGCAGCCGTTCCGCCATGCTGAGCAGCGCGTCGTGGGAGACGGGGTCGTGGAAGCCGGGCGCGGCGAGGATGGAGATCTCGTCGACGGCCTCCAGCAGTTGCAGCCCGCCACGTCGCTGCCCGGTGCCGGTGATCGCGCCGCCCTCGCCGACGTTGACCACCCAGCACCGGGTGCCGCCGTTGTCCAGGAAGCCGAACACCGCCCGGGCCAGCGGGGTGCTCTCCAGGTTCTCCCCGTCGGCGTAGAGCCGCAGGAAGTCCGACCAGTTGTTGACCGGGAGCGCCTTGCCGAGGTGGGCGCCCCGGTCCGGCGCGACACCGACGAAGGCGGCGGTGCTGGTGCCGGCGGGCCCGATCGGCCTGGCGGCGCTCGGCACCTCCTCGACGTAGATGCCGGGGGAGAAGTAGCTGGGCATCGTTCCTCCTGAGTGGCGGTCAGCGGGGCGGTGGCGCGCAGACGATGACGATGTCGCGCTCGGCGGGGTCGACCTCGGCGGTGAGCACCTGCCCGCGCCCGGTCAGCCGCAGCCGGACCGGCCCGGGGTGCTCAGGATCGTGCGGGACGCCCACCACCCGGAACCGGCCGCCGGTGTCGGTCGAGGTGACGTACGCCGTGCCCGGCACCTCCACCCGCATCGCGGCGAGCGGCTGGTCCTCCGGGCCGACCACCCGGCCGGTGAAGCTGAGCGAGGCCAGTTGGCGCAACCGCAGCGGACGCAGCACCGGTGGCGCCGCCGGCGTCGGGTGGGCGACCTGCGTCGGCACGTCGATCAGCAGCGCCGGGCGAGGGACGGTGCCGAACGCCGCCCAGAGCCCGGGATCGCCCGCCTCCAGCAGCACCGCGTACGCGCTGCCGCCGGTGGCTGCGGCGAGCACCCGGTCCAGTCCGGGCAGCCCGGCCGGGCCGGCGGCGCAGAGCAGGTGGCGGACCGTGAAGCGGTACGGCTCCCGGACCGCGCCGCTACCGCGGGTCTGCCGGTCGGGGCGCAGCTCCAGCGGCCAGAGGGTCAGCTCGTCCGTGTCGTCCACGGGCCGGGGCGGGCCGACCGGGACGGATCGTCCCACCGCCGTGGCCAGCCAGCCGGACAGCTCGGTGGTGGCCGTCTCGATCGGTCCGCGCCCGTCGGTGCTCATCGCGGCGGGGTCCCCTGGATCCGGTAGGCGATGGCCTCGTTCCAGACGTGCGGGTAGACGCCGATCTCGAAGTACCGGGTGAACCGGTTGATCGGCGCGTTGCCGTGGTCGTGGTAGAGCAGCCACACCGGGGCGATGGTGAAGAGCACGTAGTTGGCCAGCACGAGCGGGATGTAGAGCGGCCCGAGCAGTCGACCCTGGAAGATGTGCACGTCCTCGTGCCGCTGGATGCCCGGGCTGGACCCGGCGCAGACCGTGCCGATCGTGGTGGCGTACCGGGGCGACACGCCCTCCACCACGTTGACCCGGCAGCTGTGCTGCGAGGTGGACCGGTCCAGCGAGTGCCCGAAGATCAGGTGCACGGCCAGGTAGACCGCGCCGACCACGGTGTTGAGCAGGCTCCACGTGTGGTCGACGACGAAGAGGAACACACCGCGGGCGTCCGGGCCGTACACCCGGGCGGAGGCGATCGCCCAGCCGAACGGCGCGCCGACCAGCGCGCCCACGACGGCGCCGACCAGCAGCCCGAGCGGACCGCCGGCCCAGACGCCGAGCGCCGCGCCGAGCAGGACGTGCACCGCCGCGCTGAGGATTCCGAAGACCATGACGGTACCTCCCCTCAGACCCAGGACCGGATGATGCGGGGCTCGCGACCCTGCGCGACCTGGGTGGGCGACGCCTGCGTCGCCTGCCGGTTGCCGGGCGGGAGCTGGTTGATGCCGAGGGCGGCGGAGAAGATGACCAGCCCGTTGAAGAACGCGATGATCCACTTCTCGGCCCCGGCGTCGGTGGCGAACGCCGCGGTGACGTAGGACAGGGCGAGCGCGATGCCCACCGCGATCCACTTGCGTGCCTTGTCGCCGCTCGGGCCGATCAGCCCGCCGATGACGTTGGTTGCCAGCAGCGTCGCGGCGCTGGCGCCGGTCAGGCTGCCGAGGGCGGCCCAGGTGAAGAGATCGTTCACGGCGATCCCCCTTCGGTTCTGCGGTGGTGCGACCGGGGTGGATGGTGCGGACCGGCGGCCTCGGGACGGGCCGCCGGGGCCGGCCCGGCCACGTGGAGTGGACGCGGGACCGACGGTTGCCGGCTCGGTCAGCCGGATCTCGGCGGATCGGCCGGTGTGGAGCCCGGGGTGGGCGGGCTGCCGGGTGGTGGGGTGGCGGGGCCGGAGGGCTGAGTCGGAACCGTCGCACCGGCGCCCGCCGCCGGCGCCGTCGGGCGGGAGCGTCGCAGCAGGAGTACGACCACGACGGCCACCAGGAGCAGGATCACCGCACCGCCGACGGCGAGCAGCCACGGGAAGCCGCCGCCGTCGTTTCCGGGCACCACCGACGCCGACGGACGCGGTGGGGCCTCGGCGAGCGCCCGAAGCTCGGTCGGCTTCTCCTGGTTGGCGTCGACCTTCCAGGTGACCGACCGGCCGGTGACCGTGCCGTTCGAATCGAGCACCCGGCCGGGGAAGGTCACCGATATCTCGAAGGACATCAGGAGCAGGAAAGCCTGTTGGGTCTGCGGGTTCTGTTCAGCCAGTTTCCCGCCGTATTTCTTCGGGTCGAGCGGGAGGGTGAACCGATAGAGATCGTCCTCTCGGACCAGTTTGAGGCTCTCGCTGTTGAAAACGCTCAGCGGCGTCTTCCGATAGGTGATCTGGGAACCGTAGAGCTTCGCGTCCTCGTATCGGATCTCCTCGCCGGGCGGCAGTGCCGGAATGTTCTGACGGAGCTCGGCGAAGCCGGCGTCGATGCTCATGTTCCGGGCGGTGAGCAGGGACTTCTGCGCGGTCAGCAGGAGCTGCCCGTCGACCGTGTCGTCGGCGTTCACGGTGAGTCCGACATTGAGTTGCATGCAACCGCCGAGTGCGCCGACCAGCGCGAGACACACCGCGACGCGGAGTGCCCTGCCGCGGAATGATCTCGTCATCATGGAAACGAGTATGTGTGATCGCCATCACACCAGCAGTCAGCGATCGGTCACAACGCAGTCGCCGATCTTACCGGCCCGCTGTCACGTTCGGCCGAGCCTGAAAATCAACGGAATGGATATCCTGAAGGGTTGTCCATTCCGTGCTCTGTCATCGGTGCGGTACCGTCGCGCCATGCGATCGGTGGACCTGGTGCTGGCCGTCGTGGCCGCCGCGGCCAACGCGGCCGTCGCCGCCGTGCTGCTCGCCAGGAGCCGCGGCGGCGCGCCGGTCCCCCGGATCCTCGGCCGCCCGCAGCCTCTCCCGCGCCTGCGGGCCGCGATGCACGCCTGCCTCGGGTTGGGGCTGGGCGGCGGCTGGCTCGTCAAGGACATCTTCCCGCCCCGCTCCACGGGTGACACGGTGCTGCTCAACCTGGTCAGGATCCTGCTGGTCGCCGGCCTTGTCGCCGCCCTGCTGGTCGCCGTCCGGTACGTGCGGTCCACTCGCGACAAGGCCGCCACCAGCGCTCGGTGAGGGCCGGTCAGCCGGCTCGCGGCGGCTGCCAGTCGGCGTACCGGGCCATCCCCCGCAGCGCGGCGCGGGCCGGGGCCAGCCGCAACAGCCCGTTGCGCGCCGCCACGGCCACCGGGTTGCGTAGCTGCTGGCCGTACCGGCCGGTGCGGTGGGCCGCCCGCGCGATCGCCTGGCTGCGCGGCCGGCGCTGCCGGTCGTACGCCGCGAGCGCGGCCGGGACGTCCTCGGCGCCGTCGGCGCAGACGGCGCCGAGCACCACCGCATCCTCGATCGCCTGGCAGGCGCCCTGGCCGAGGTTGGGGGTCATCGCGTGCGCGGCGTCTCCGAGCAGAGCCACCCGTCCCCGCACGTAGCTGGGCAGGGGGGTGGCCAGGTGGTAGATGTCGTTGCGCAGCACCACACCCGGCGGGGTGGCGGCGAGCAGTGCCGGAATCGGGTCGTGCCAGGAGCCGAAACGCGCCTGGACCGCGCTCAGCTCGTCCGGCGCGTGCCCGCCCGGCCGAGCGGTGATCGCGCCGTACCAGTAGACCCGGCCGGCACCGAGTGGCACCATGCCGAACTCCGCCCCCGGGCCCCACGTGATCGCCGCCGGGACCGGTGCCGGGAAGTCGATCGCGGCCCGCCAGGCGGTGGAGCCGGCGTAGGCCGGGGGCGGCGACTGCGGCCACAGCCGCGTGCGCACCACGCTGTGCAGGCCGTCGGCGCCGACCGCCAGGTCGGCGCGTGCCGTCGCGGGAGCGCCGTCGCGGCGGTAGTGGACCTCGACGCCGTCCTCGGCGGAAGCCACGTCGAGTACCTCGGCGCCGGTGAGCAGCGTCGCCGCGGGCAGTGCCTCGCGCAGCAGCCGGTGCAGGGTGGCCCGGTGGATGCCGAGAGCGGTGGTGCCGAGCAGCCGGGTCATCTCCGCGCCGTCCACCCGGGACAGCCATCGCCCGGTCGGGGTGCGGATCCCGCCCGGCGTCTCGGCGTGCCCGCCGTGCCGGACCGCCGGCCCGAGCCCGAGCGCGTCCAGGCCGCGTAGCGCGTTCGCCATGAGGGTCAGTCCGGCGCCGACCTCGCGCAGCTCGGGGGCGCGCTCCAGCACGGTGACCTGCCATCCGCGCCGGTGCAGGGCCAGGGCCGCGCTGAGCCCGCCGATGCCGCCACCGACCACCACCGCCCGCCGGTCACCCATCACGACCACCCTTCTACGCCTGTAGAAGGCATACTACATCCGTAGAAGAATGTGGAGGAGGCGCCGGTGACCGGGCGGACCGGACGGGTGGCGGTGCTCGCGGACGCGGCCATCGAACTGCTCGCCGAGGGGGGCATGCGCGCCCTCACCCACCGGGCGGTCGACGCTCGTGCCGGCCTGCCCCTGGGGACCACGTCCGCCTATCTGCGCACCCGGCTGGCGCTGATCGAAGCCGTCGTGCGACGCCTCGTCGACCTCGACCAGGTCGACCTGGCCGCCGGTGGCCTGCCGACCGGCCCGCCACCGGGCGCGCCCGGGCCACCACTGGGCCCGACCGACCTCGACCGCCTGGCGCACGGCATCGCCCAGGTCGTGGACCACTGGCTCACCGTCGGGCGCAACCGCAGCCTGGCCCGGTACGCCTGCCTGCTGGAGGCGGTGCACCGCCCGGAGCTGCGGCCGATCCTGGCACCCGGA
This sequence comes from Micromonospora krabiensis, assembly GCF_900091425.1. Lineage (GTDB taxonomy): Bacteria > Actinomycetota > Actinomycetes > Mycobacteriales > Micromonosporaceae > Micromonospora > Micromonospora krabiensis. The sequence goes on along the minus strand of NZ_LT598496.1, from coordinate 1,510,419 downwards.
GAGTTGCTCCGCGAGCAGGCCCGCGACCTGCTGGCCCGGGCCGGAGCGGCCGACCCGCGTCGGCAGGGCGACCAGTTCGTCGCGTTCGTTGACGGGCTGCTCTTCGACCGGCTGGTCGGTGCCGGCGCGCTCAGCGCTCCGACACCCGGCAGCCCGGAGAGCCGGGCGGACCTGACCGCCGCCGTACGCACCCTGCTGCACGCCTTCGCCGGCTCGCCCCGATCGACGCCGCCGACGTGAACCGGGCCTGAGCGGGGCGGGCCCAGCGGGGCATGGCTCTTGCGGCCCCGATCGGCAGCGGTCCGGTCCGGGACGTCGCGCAGCCCGGTGAACCGCTCCACCGGCGGTGGGGGACGATCACGTTGAGGCGAGGCAGGTCGGCGAGGAGGCGGCGATGGTCCAGTGGAGCTGGCCCCGGGTGGCCGCCGGGCGGCTGCGGCGCGGCTGGCAGCCGGTGCTGGAAGCGACCCTGGCCGCGACCGTCACCTGGGTGCTCGCCGCGCGGGTGCTCGGGCATCCGCAGCCGTTCTTCGCCCCGGCCGCCGCGCTGATCGTCCTCGGGCAGGCCCGTGGGCAGCGACTGCGCCGGGCCGTCGAGGTCGTGCTCGGGGTGGCCGGCGGCGTGCTCGTGGCGGACCTGGTGATCCAGGCCCTCGGCCCGGGCACCACCTGGACGGTCTTCACCGTCATCCTGCTCACCGTCACCCTCGCCGCGGCGATCGGCGCGACGGGCGTCACCCTGGTGCAGGCGGCCGTCTCGGCGCTCTACCTGGTGGTGGTCGCCCCGTCCACCGAGTCGCTGGTGCCCTTCCGGTTCGTCGATGCGCTGATCGGTGGCGCGGTCGCGCTCGCCGTCAGCCAACTGGTCGACGCCCGGCGTCCGCTCGCGCCGTTGGTCGCGGAGGTCCGGGCCACGTTCGAGGAGATGGCCGCCCTGCTCGCCGGCGTCGCCGACGCCCTGGACCGGCACGACGAGGCGGCCGCGCTCGCCGCGCTGGAGCGGGCCCGCGCCATGGACGCCCGGGTGAGCCGGCTGCGCGACGGGGTGCTCGCCGCCGGTGAGGCGCTCTGGCTGAACCTGCGCCGCCGCCGGCACATGGGTCGGCTGCGCTCCGTGGACACGTCGATCCTCCAGATCGACTACGCCGTCCGCAACGTCCGGGTGCTGGCCCGCGCCGGGGTCACCCTCAGCCGGGTGCCCGCGCCGGCGCCGCCCGATCTCGGGGTGGCGCTGCGGTCACTGGCCGAGGCGGTACGCGCCGCCGGTGAGGCGCTCGCCGCCGACCTGGAGGGGCGCGACGAGACCGCCGACGGGCACGCGGCCCGGGCCGACGAGGCGGCGCTCGCGGCGGTGCACACGGCGGGTCAGCTCTTCACGCCCGGGCAGAGCCTGCCACTGGTCATGATCATCGGGCAGGTCCGGGCCACCGCCATCGACCTGCTGCGGGGCGTCGGCGCCGACGACGACGCCACGGTCCTCGGCCGCGTCGACCACTCCCTGGGCCTCCCACCCGTCTGACCCCACCCCCACCCCCCGCACGGTGATCAAGAGGTTCGCGTCAGGATCCGGTCCGGATCTGACGCAAAGCTCTTGATCACCGCCGGTGGTGGGGCGTGGTGGGTCAGGGGAGGGTGGTCAGCCAGGTGGCGGCGGCCTCGCGGATGTCCGGGGGCACCTCGTGGCCGCCGGGGAACTCGCGGTAGGTCACGTCGTAGCCGAGGTCGCGCAGCCGGGGGACCAGCCGACGGCTGCACACGTCCACCGGCAGCACCCGGTCGTCGACGCCGTGCGCCACGAAGACCGGGGGCTGGCCGTGGGTCACCAGCGGCGCGCTGAAGCCGGGGGAGAAGGCCACCACCCCGGCCACCAGGTCACCGTTGGTCAGGCCCAGCGAGAGGGCGTACGAGGCGCCGTCGGAGAAGCCGCCGAGCACCACGTCCCGGACCGGGTACTCGGTGAAGGCGCGGGCGAGCAGGTGGTCGATGCGCCGTACGTCCACGCCGAACCCCTCGACGATCAGGTCCCAGCTGCTCGCGGCGGCCTGCGGCGCGACCAGGAGGAGGTGGTGCTCGTCGGCGAGGGGGAGCAGCAGGTTCAGGGCGTGGCGTGCCTCGCCGCCGGCGCCGTGCAGCAGCACCACGAGCCGGTACGGCCGGTCCGCGACGGGCTCGGGCGCGTACCGCAGGCCCAGCGGCCGGCCGTCGGCGTCGGTGAGGGGCGCCAGGCCGGCCGTGGCGGGGCCGACCGGCGGGCCGGGCCGGGCGGTGAGCCGGCCGTGGCGGGCGTCGTCCTCGTCCGGCTCGCGGTGGGGCGGGGCGGGGTCGGACACGGATCACCGCTCCTCGCTGTCGGCGGGTGTGCGGCGCGGTTACCCGGCGCGTCGACGCTTAACCACCGCCGCTGTGCCGCCCGCCCGCCACGCGTCCCACGGCGGCTGACGGAACGGTCAGGCGCTGTCGCGCGGCACCAGCGCGGAGGGGAAGAACGTCACCGCCGGGGCGGGTCGCCGGTCGAGGACGGCGGTGGCCGCGGCGGTCGCGATCCGGGTGACGGGGTGGCTGGCCGTGGTCAGCGCCGGAGTGCTCAGCGCGGCGAGCGGAATGTCGTCGAAGCCGGCCACCGCGACGTCGCCGGGCACTCGCACGCCACGGTCGCGCAGGCCGGCGATGACCCCCAGGGCGGTGGCGTCGCTGGTGGCGAAGATCGCGTCGGTGTCCGGCCACCGGTCGAGCACCTCGACGGCCGCCTCCCGGCCGCGGGCCGCCGTGAAGTCACCGGCGACCAGACGAACCGGCAGGCCCGCGGCGCGGGTCACCTGCCGGTAGGTGTGCACCGACCGGCCGGCGCAGACGAGCCACCGGTGGCCGGTGACCATGGCGATGCGTCGACGGCCCGTGGCGTGCAGGTGGCGCAGCACCGCCTCGGCGCCGGCGCTGTTGTCGACGTCGAAGGCGGGCACCGCGGGGGAGCCGATGCCGATCGAGGCGACCCGGCCCCGCAGCCGACGGGGCACCGCGTCGAGCACCGACCCCGTGGTGTTGACCAGCACCACCCCGCACACGCCTCGATCGTCGACGAGTCGGCGCAGGGTCTGCGGAGCGCGGCGGGGCAGCCAGTGCAGGGTCACGCCGAGCCCGTGCGGGGCGCCGACCCGGGCGGCGGCGGCCACCACCCGGTCGACGTAGGGGTCGTCGAGGACCGCCTCGGTGCTGCCGGTGACCGCCACGGCGAGCCGGACGCCGGAGCCTCGGACCAGCGCCCGGGCGGCCGGGTTGGGCAGGTAGCCGAGCCGGTCGGCCGCGGCGGCCACCCTGTCCCGGGTGGCGGGCGAGGCGGAGCCGGTCTGGGCGAGGACGCGCGAAGCGGTCGCCCGCGACACCCCGGCGACCCGGGCGACGTCCTCCAGGGTGGCGGCGCGCGCCGCGGGTGTGGTCATGACGGTCCTCCCCAGGCGGTCGGTGGTCCGGTGCCCGCATCATCCCTCGGCGGTACGACGAAACATAGGGCTCGACCCGGCTTGTCGCGAGAGCGCTCTCAAGGGTGGGATGGGGGACAGGCCGTCCGATCGAGAGGAACCCGCCGCGTGAGCTCCGCCGACACCGTCACCGTCGATTCGACGGGCACGTCGCCCGTACCCGGGGCGGTGCGGGCCGCCCGCAACGGCGTCGCCGTCGCGTTCGCCCTCAACGGGCTCGCGGTGGCCAGCTGGTTCTCCCGGATGCCCGCGGTCCGCGACGGGCTCGGGCTCACCGCCGGTCAGCTCGGCCTGCTGCTGCTGGCCATGTCCGCGGGCGCCCTGTGTGCCATGCCCACCGCCGGGCTGGTCAGCCAGCGGCTCGGCGCGGCCCGTACGGTCGGCGTCGGCACCGTCCTCGTCGCGCTGGGCCTCACCGGCGCCGGGCTGGCCGCCGGGCTCGCCGGCTCGGTGGCCGGGGTCGCGGTGAGCCTGTTCGCCTTCGGCTACGGCTCGGGCATCTGCGACGTCGCCATGAACGTCGAGGGCGCGTCGGTGGAGCGCCGCCTCGGCCGTACGATCATGCCCCGCTTCCACGCCGCCTGGAGCCTCGGCTCGGTGGCCGGGGCCGGGCTCGGCGCCGGGGCGGCCCGCGTCGGTCTCCCGGTCGGCGTCCACCTCGCCACGGTCGCGGTGGTGGTGCTGGTCGGCACGCTGGTCGCGGCCCGGCACTTCCAGCCGGTGAGCGCGACCACGGCGGCCGCACCCACTCCGGCCGGGCGGCGGCGTGCGCTGCTCGCTGCCTGGTGTGAGCCACGCACACTGCTGATCGGGCTGCTGACGCTGGTCATGGCGTTCACGGAGGGCAGCGCGAACGACTGGCTTGCGGTCGCCTTCGTCGACGGTCACGACCTCAGCGAGGCCGCCGGCGCCGCGGTCTTCGGCGTCTTCGTGGTCGGCATGACCGTCGGGCGCACCGCGGGCACCGTCGCCCTGGACCGGTGGGGGCGCGTGCCGGTGCTGACCGGCACCATCCTGCTCGCCGCGGCCGGCGCCACCCTGGCGATCCTGGCCGGCTCGGGGCCGGTGGCCGTCGTCGGGGTCGCGCTCTGGGGCCTCGGCGCGTCGCTCGGATTCCCGGTGGGGATGAGCGCGGCCGCCGACGACGAGGAGAAGGCCCACGTACGCGTCAGCGTCGTCGCCGTGATCGGCTACACCGCGTTCCTCGCCGGGCCGCCGCTGCTCGGCCTGCTCGGCGACCGGGTGGGCACTCTGCGCGCACTTCTCGTGGTGCCGCTGCTGCTGGTGCCGACCCTCGCGCTGGTGCCGGCGATCCGCCCGCCGCGCGCCGCCGCCCGCGCCGACCGGCAGCGTGATCCAGTGCAACCAACCTAGCGAGGATCGGGTCTGAGCGGTATCGGGTGCGCGGCCGACTGCGCCGGGCGTCCGCGCTGGCTACGGTGCCCGGATGCCGACCGACGAGATCACCGCCGCCGCCGCGGGCACCTGGACGCTGGGTGACCGCACCGTCAACCGCATGGGCTTCGGCTCGATGCGGATCACCGCCGACCCGGACCCCGCCCGCGCCGTCACGGTGCTGCGTCGCGCGCTGGAGCTGGGTGTGAACCACATCGACACGGCGGCCTTCTACGTCTCACCCGGTGGCACGCTGGGGGGCGGCGAGGGTTCGCCGCGGTACGCCACCGAGCTGATCCGTACCGCACTCGCGCCCTATCCGGAGGACCTGCTCATCGCCACGAAGGTCGGCCCGGCGTACGACGCGGACAACGGGTTCACCGAGGCGCTCACGCCGGCGGGGCTGCGTGCCCAGGTGGAGGAGAACCTGCGCCGACTCGGCCGGGACCACCTCGACCTCGTCAACCTGCGCGCCTACCGCCGGAAGCCGACGTCGGTGCCGCTGGCCGACCGGTTCGGCGCCCTGGCCGAGCTGCGGTCGGCCGGGCTCATCCGGCACCTGGGGCTGTCCAACGTCGTGCCCGAGCAGCTCGACGAGGTAGGCGACATCGCGCCGGTCGTGTGCGTGCAGAACGCGTACGGGGTCGACTCCTACCGGGAGGAGGACGACGTCGTCCGCCTCTGCCGCGCGCGGTGGATCGCGTACGTGCCGTTCTTCGCGCTGGCCGGCACCCGTCGGGAGGCGGGCGCGACGGGCGAGGCGAACGAGGCGGTGCGCGCGGTGGCCGACGCCCACGGCGTCACCCCGCACCAGGTGCGGCTGGCGTGGACCCTGCACCAGGGCCCGCACGTGCTGGCCATTCCGGGCACCGGGAATCCGGCGCACCTGGCGGCCAACGTCGCCGCGGCCGGCCTCCGGCTCACCCCGGAGGACCTGGCGCGGCTGGATTGACGGGTCCCCTCGGGTCGTTCCCGGCCACGGTCCGCGCGGGGTCAGTCGCGCAGCCAGATCCGCAGCGGCCCGACCCGGGTGAGCCCGGCCCCCGTCGCCGGGTCGAGGTCCGGCCCGGACTCGTAGCCGACCAGCGGCGTCCCGGGGCGGGCCGCGACCACCGCGGCCCAGACGTCGGCCGCGTCGACGTCGGCGGCGAAGACGTTGGAGACCCCGGTCACCGGGCCGCCGTCGTGCAGCACGGCGCCACCGGCGACCGAGCCGTCGGGGGCGTACCGGGCGAGCACGCTGACCCGCGAGTCGGCCAGCAGCCCCGGCCGGAACAGCGCGCCGCCGCCGTGCGCCGCCGCCCACGCGGCGAGCCGGTCCGGACCGGTCACCGGGGTCAGCGGTACGGCGTCGGCGGGCCCGTCGACCGTGGGTGGCCGGTGGAGCCACTCCGCGGCGAAGAGCACCCGGAAGCCGTACGGTCGCAGGTCGAGGTCGGCGAAGCTGTCCTTCACCGACGCGCCCGGGCCGGGGTCGATCCGGTCCAGCAGGGCCTCGGCGGCCACGCCCGGCCGCAGCGTCACCGCGTCCGGGTAGCGGGGCGGGGAGCGGCGCGGCACCGACCAGGCGTCCGCGTCGGTACGCCCGGACAGGCCGTGGGTGGCGCAGACGAGGCCGCACCACTGCGCGTTGTCGCGCGCCGCCCATGCCACCACCGTCGTCTCGACCACGGCCAGACCCTAACTCCGGGCCCGGTGGTCAGGTGGCTCCCATCCGGCTCGCAGCCGATTGACAGGAACGGGTGCTGCACTGGGAGGCACGTGAGGAGAGGAGCGGACATGGGCTGGTTCAACCGGCGGTCGCGCGCCGCCGACGGGACTCCGACGAAGCTGGACCGGGAGGCGACCCGGGACGACTTCGCCGCGTTGGAGGCGTTCGTCGCCAGCCGTCGGGGCGTGGAGTTCTACCTGGAACCGGAGACCACGGCCACCGACACCACGGTGGTGGCGATCGCCCACGACGGCGAGTGGATCCGGCGGCGTACGGGCTCGCCCCGGGCGGCGGCCGACCTCGCCCGCCGGCACGCCGTCCCCCTTTATGAGGCGGCCCGCACGGGCTACCCGGAGCGGATGCGCGCCTGGAACCGGGCCCACCCGGAGCGCCGCCTCCGCTGACCCGGCGCCGATCGGCCACCGGGCGCGGCCCGGCCATCCGCCCGGCACGCGGCCGGATCGGCTGCTGGGCGCGGCCCAGGCTCGGCGCGTGGACTCAGGCCGCCGCGACCGCCGCCCGGGCCTCGTCGCGGGTCATCGGCTCACCGTGGCTCGACACGTACCACCGGTAGCCGTCGTCGAGCAGGCGGCGCACCAGCGCGAGGTCGGGTCCGTCGTCCGGGCCGCGCAGGTGGGCCGGCGGCGGGTAGTAGCAGTCGCCGAGCAGCATGACACCGGAGTCGGGCACCAGCACCACCGTCGAGTCGGGCGCGTGCGCGCCGCCGACGTGCCGCAGCCGTACGCCGACCGGCAGCTCGTCCTCGTCGGTGAAGGTGCGGGTGGGCGGCAGGATCGCGAGGTCCTCCCAGGAGTCGACCGCGAGCGCGCGGGCCCGGAAGCTGGGCGCGAGCCGGGGATTGGCCCGCACCTGGTCGCGCAGGTAGCGGTGGCTCCACGGTCGGGCCGCCTCCGCCCGGAGCAGGTCGGCGCCGGTCACGTGGCCCACGATCTCCACGTCGGGCCAGGCGGCGGCTCCCCAGACGTGGTCCCAGTGGTGGTGGGTGTAGACCAGCCAGCGGGGCGGCGGAAGCCCGGCGTCGTCGAGCGCGGCCCGGATCTCGCGGGCGTGCGCCGGGCTCTGGCCCGCGTCGATCATCACACTGCCGCGTTCGTCGGCCACCACGGCGACGCCGGCCTGGACGGCCTCCGGGTCCGGGTCGCCGGGGCAGAGCCAGACCCGGCCGGCGAGATGGTGGAACCGCACCGTGCTGATGGCCGTCGTCCTCCCGCTCGTGCCCGGACCGATCGCCCGGCGCCGGCCAGATCGTACGCGTGCCGGGCGGCGAACCGCGTCCCGCCAGCGCTTCCGCCCGCTTCACCCGCCCGTTCCGCGTCGCTCCGCCCGGTCGTGGCGGGGCACCGCGACGGCACCCTCGGCGCGGTGTCGGTGGGCGCGGGCGAGGGACGGGCGGCATCGACGCCCGGCGACCGTCCACACCGGCCGGTCGCGCCCAGCCATCGCCCGTCGCCTATCGGCTGGCGGTGCGGTGACGCCCGGGGCGCCGTTGACCGCTGTCGGACGGGTGTGGCAGCATTCGCGGCCTGACGGCAGTGAAGGAAGCCGGTGCGATTCCGGCGCGGTCCCGCCACTGTCACCGGGGAGCGATCCCCCCTCGTGAGCCACGACCGTCTGTGCGGTTGGAAGGCCGGGGGTGAGCGTCGATCCGGGAGCCAGGATACTTCGGCCGTCGGGATGTGACCCCAGGGCGTGGAGACCCGAGGAGGACCCGATGACGCACTGCGTCCGCAGCGCCGCCGGCCATCGCCGGGAGCGGCCCGCACCCAGCACCACACCCGCGCACCGCCGGGCTGGCGGCCGCCGGCCCGCGCGCGTGGCCGCCGACGTGCCCCGGCCCGCCGTCGGCCGTCGCGTTTCCTGACGTCCACCGCGCCCGTCGACGCCCTTCGGCGGGGACCCGGCACGAGTGCCGTCCCTGGTCGCCGCCCACCCGCTGACCCGCGCCCACCCCGCCCTCGTCCCGCCAGCCGCTGGCCGGGCAGGGGCGTCCCCTCCCGGAGCCTGCCCTGCGTACCCTGCTGCTCTCCACCGCCGACACCGACCTGCTGGCCGCCCGCGCCAGCGGCGCCGACTACCGGCTCGCCAACCCCGCCCGGCTCGACGCGGACGCCGTGCCGGCGCTGCTCGACGGCGTGGACCTCGCCGTGGTGCGGCTGCTCGGCGGTCGCCCGGCGTGGCCGGACGGGCTCGCCGCGGTGCTCGCCTCCGGCGTGCCCACCGTGGTGCTCGGCGGCGAGGCGGTGCCGGACGCCGACCTCATGGCGGCGTCCACGGTGCCGTCCGGGGTGGCCACGCAGGCGCTGGCGTATCTGGTCGAGGGTGGGCCCGCGAACCTCGCCCAGCTGACCCGGTTCCTCTCCGACACGGTGCTGCTCACCGGGGAGGGCTTCGCCCCGCCCGCGCCCACCCCCACGCACGGCGTGCACGGCGACCGACCGGCGCGACCGGACCGCCCGACCGTCGGGATCGTCTTCTACCGGGCGCACGCCCTCGCGGGCAACACCGGGTTCGTCGACACCCTCGCCGACGCGGTCGAGGCGGCCGGGGCCAACGCCCTGCCGATCCACTGCGGATCGCTGCGCGGGCTGACCACGGGCGACGGCCCGTACGACCTGCTCGCCCGCTGCGACGCGTTGCTGGTCACCGTCCTCGCCGCGGGCGGCACGGTCGCCGCCGACGCCTCCGGCGGCGGTGACGAGGACGCGTGGGACGTCGGCGCGCTCGCCGCGCTGGACGTGCCGGTGATCCAGGCGCTCTGCCTCACCAGCACCCGCGAGCAGTGGGCCGGCTCGGACGCGGGACTGTCCCCGCTGGACGCCGCGATGCAGGTGGCCGTCCCCGAGTTCGACGGGCGGATCATCACCGTGCCGTTCTCGTTCAAGCGGATCGACCCCGACGGCCTGTCGGTCTACGTCGCCGACCCGGAGCGCGCCGCCCGGATCGCCGGGGTCGCCGTACGCCACGCCCGGCTGCGCGGGCTGCCGAACGCCGACAAGCGCGTCGCCGTCGTGCTCAGCTCGTACCCGACGAAGCACTCCCGGGTCGGCAACGCGGTCGGCCTGGACACCCCCGCCTCGGCGGTGCGGCTGCTCGCCCGGCTCGCCGCGGCCGGGTACGACCTCGGGGACGCGCCGGTGCCCGACGACGGGGACGCGCTGATCCACGCGCTGATCGCGGCCGGCGGCCACGACGTCGAGTGGCTCACCCCGGAACAGCTCGCCGCCGCGGAGGCCCGCGTGCCGGGCGAGGTCTACCGACGGTGGTTCGAGCAGGTCCCGCAGGCGCTGCGCGAACGGATGCGGGACCACTGGGGTGAACCGCCCGGCGAGCTGTACACCGACGGCGGTGACGTGGTGCTCGCCGGGCTGCGCTTCGGCAACGTGGTGCTGCTCATCCAGCCGCCGCGCGGCTTCGGCGAGAACCCGATCGCCATCTACCACGACCCGGACCTGCCGCCGAGCCACCACTACCTGGCCGCGTACCGCTGGCTCGCGGCGCCCGTCGCGGACGGCGGCTTCGGCGCGGACGCCGTGGTGCACCTCGGCAAGCACGGCACCCTGGAGTGGCTGCCCGGCAAGGGACTCGGCCTCGCCGCCGACTGCGCCCCGGACGCCGTCCTCGGCGACCTGCCGCTGGTCTACCCGTTCATCGTCAACGACCCCGGTGAGGGCACCCAGGCCAAGCGCCGCGCGCACGCCGTGGTCGTCGACCACCTGGTGCCGCCGATGGCCCGCGCCGAGACGTACGGCGACCTGGCGAAGCTGGAGCAGCTGCTCGACGAGTACGCCACCGTCCAGGCCCTCGACCCGGCGAAGGTGCCCACCGTGCGGGCGCAGATCTGGTCGCTGGTGCGCGCCGCCGAACTGCACCACGACCTGCACACCGACGAGATGCCCGACGCCGACGACTTCGACGACTTCGTGCTGCACCTCGACGGGTACCTGTGCGAGGTCAAGGACGTGCAGATCCGCGACGGCCTGCACGTGCTCGCCGAGGCGCCGCGCGGCGAACCCCGGGTCAACCTGGTCCTCGCGGTGCTGCGCGCGCCGCAGGTCTGGGGCGGCACCCGTGCCCTGCCCGGCCTGCGGCAGGCCCTCGCCGCCGCCCACGGCCTCGACGAGGCGGCGCTGCTCGCCGAGCCCGGTGCGCGGCTGGCCGTGCCGGAGGCGCTCACCGACGCCGTGGACGGGCCGGCGGCCACCGCGGCCGACACGGTCGACCTGGTCGAGGCCCTGGCCCGGCGGCTCGTCGTCGCCCTGGAGACCCTCGACTGGGACCCCACGAAGGTCGACGCCGTCGTCACCGAGGTCGCCGGGCGGGAGATCCCGGACGCCGCCGCGGTGCTCCGGTTCGCCGCCACCGAACTCGTACCCCGGCTGGACCGGACCACCGACGAGCTGACCCACACCCTGGCCGCCCTCGACGGCCGGTTCGTGCCGCCCGGGCCGTCCGGCTCGCCGACCCGGGGCCTGGTCAACGTGCTCCCCACCGGCCGCAACTTCTACTCCGTCGACCCCAAGGCGATCCCCAGCCGCAACGCCTGGGACGTCGGGGTCGCCCTCGCCGACTCGCTGCTGGCCCGCCACCTCGCCGACACCGGCGGCTACCCGCGCTCGGTCGGGCTCACCGTCTGGGGCACCAGCGCGATGCGGACCCAGGGCGACGACATCGCCGAGGTCCTCGCCCTGCTCGGCTGCCGGCCGACCTGGGACGACCGGTCCCGCCGGGTGACCGGCGTCGAGGTGGTGCCGCTGCCGGAGCTGGGCCGGCCCCGCGTCGACGTCACCGTCCGCATCTCCGGCTTCTTCCGCGACGCGTTCCCGCACGTCGTGGCCCTGATCGACGACGCGGTGCGGCAGGTCGCCGCCCTCGACGAGCCGGCCACGGACAACTACCTGAAGGCGCACGTCGACGCCGACGTGGCCGAGCACGGCGACGTACGCCGGGCCACCGCGCGGATCTTCGGGTCGAAGCCCGGGGCGTACGGGGCGGGGTTGCTGCCGCTCATCGACGCCCGGAACTGGCGCAGCGACGCCGACCTCGCCGAGGTGTACGCGGTCTGGGGCGGCTACGCCTACGGCCGGGGGCTGGACGGGCGGGAGGCGCGGGCCGACATGGAACGCTCCTTCGCCCGCATCACCGTGGCGGTGAAGAACCAGGACACCCGCGAGCACGACATCGTCGACTCCGACGACTACTTCCAGTACCACGGCGGGATGGTGGCGATGGTCCGGCACCTGACCGGCGCCGCGCCGGCCGCGTACGTGGGCGACTCGGCGATGCCGCACGACGTCCGCACCCGGACGCTGGGCGAGGAGACCCGCCGGGTGTTCCGCGCCCGGGTCGTCAACCCGAAGTGGATCGCCGCGATGCGCCGGCACGGCTACAAGGGCGCGTTCGAGCTGGCCGCGACCGTGGACTACCTGTTCGGCTACGACGCCACGGCGGGCGTGGTCGACGACTGGATGTACGAGCACCTCGCCGCCGCGTACGTCTTCGACCCGACCACCCGGGCCTTCCTGGAGGAGTCGAACCCGTGGGCGCTGCGCGGCATCACCGAGCGGCTGCTGGAGGCCGCCGACCGGAAGCTGTGGGCCGAGCCCGACCCGGCCACCCTCGACCGGCTCCGCGAGACGTACCTGACCACCGAGGGTGACCTGGAGGACCGGGCATGACGTTTCCGTTCAGCGCGGTGCTCGGCATGGACGACATGCGCCTGGCCCTGCTGCTCAACGCGGTCAGCCCGGCGATCGGCGGGGTGCTGGTCCGGGGCGAGAAGGGCACCGCCAAGTCCACCGCTGTCCGGGCCCTGGCCGCCCTGCTGCCCCCGGTCGACCACGTCACCGGCTGCCGGTTCGCCTGCGACCCGGCCGCACCCGACCCGGGCTGCCCGGACGGGCCGCACCCGCCGGGCACCGCCACGGAGAGCCGCCCCGCCCGGCTGGTCGAGCTGCCGGTCGGCGCCGCCGAGGACCGGGTCGTCGGGTCGCTCGACCTGGAGCAGGCCCTCGCCGCGGGCGTACGCGCCTTCGAGCCCGGCCTGCTCGCCGCCGCGCACCGCGGCGTGCTCTACGTCGACGAGGTGAACCTGCTCCACGACCACCTCGTCGACCTGCTGCTCGACGCGGCGGCGATGGGCCGCAACCACGTCGAGCGGGAGGGCGTCTCGGTCAGCCACGCGTCCCGGTTCCTCCTGGTCGGCACCATGAACCCGGAGGAGGGGGAGCTGCGGCCGCAGCTGCTCGACCGGTTCGGGCTCACCGTCGAGGTCAGCGCGAGCCGCGACCCGGCCGTACGCGTCGAGGTGGTCCGTCGTCGGCTCGCCGCCGACGCCGACCCGGCCGGCTTCGCCGCCCGCTGGGCCGACGCGGACGCCGACGTCGCGCGGCGGGTCGCCGCGGCCCGCGACCGGCTCGACCGGGTGCTGCTGCCCGACGGGGCGTTGCGGCAGATCGCCGAGGTCTGCGCCGCGTTCGACGTGGACGGCATGCGCGCCGACATCGTGACCGCCCGTACCGCCATCGCCCACGCGGCCTGGCACGGCCGGGACCGGGTCACCGTGGACGACGTGCGGGTGGCCGCGCGGCTGGCCCTGCCGCACCGTCGCCGCCGCGACCCCTTCGACACCCCGGGGCTGGACGAGAAGCGGCTCGACGAGGCCCTCGACCGGGCACCCGACGACCCGGACGACGACCCGCCCGGCGGCCCCGGCGGTGGGACGCCGCCGGACCCGTCCGGCGGCCCGGGCGACGGCGGTTCCGACCGCTCGCCGGACCGTCCGGGAGCCGACGACGACGCCGCCGGGCGGGGACCGACGCCGGACCCCCGGGGCACCGATCAGGGCGGACCCGACGCGGGCCCGCCCACCGACCGCGCCGCCGACGCGTCGGGCGGTGCCGGTGACGGCCCCGACGCGCCCGGGACCACCGGCCCGGACACCGCGGGCGGCCCCGGCGACGCCCAGCCGGTCGCCGCGCCGCAGCGCGGGCTCCGCGCGCGCCTGCTCACCGCACCCGGTGTCGGGGACGGCGTGCCCGGCCGGCGGTCGCGGGCCCGCACCGGCCGGGGCCGCACCACCGGCGCCCGGGTTCCCGCCGCCGGCCGGGTCGGGGTCCTGCACCTGCCCGCCACGGTGCGGGCCGCCGCCCCGCACCAGCCGGCCCGGGGGCGGGGGAGCGGCCCGTTGCGGCTGCGCCCCGACGACGTCCGGGAGGCGGTCCGCGAGGGGCGCGAGGGCAATCTCGTGTTGTTTCTCGTCGACGCGAGCGGGTCGATGGGCGCCCGGCAGCGGATGGGCGCTGTCAAGGGCGCCGTGCTCGCCCTGCTCACCGACGCGTACCAGCGCCGGGACAAGGTCGCGGTGGTCGCCTTCCGGGGCGCCGGCGCGCGGACCGTGCTGCCGGCCACCTCGTCGGTGCTGGCCGCGTCCGCGCGGCTGGGGGAGCTGCCGACCGGTGGCCGTACGCCGCTGGCCGAGGGCCTGCTCGCGGCGGCCGAGCTGCTGCGGGTCGAGCGGCTGCGCGACCCCAGACGCCGCCCCCTGGTGCTGGTGCTCACCGACGGGCGGGCCACCGCCGGGGCGCGTCCGCTGGACCGGGCCGCCCGGGCGGCGGCCGTGCTCGCGGCCACCGGCGCGCCCTGCGTGGTCGTCGACTGCGAGTCCGGCCCGGTCCGCCTCCACCTGGCCGCCCGACTGGCCACCCAGTTGAACGCCCCCCTGCACCCCCTCACCTCGCTCACCACCCTCGCCACCCGCACCCGAAGGAGCGCCGCCTGATGCCGCAGGGGAAGCCGACCCACGTACCCGCCGACGGGCTCACCACCCGGCAGCGGCGCCACCGCCCGCTGCTGCTCGTCCACACCGGACAGATGAAGGGCAAGTCGACGGCCGCGTTCGGGCTCGCGCTGCGCGCCTGGACCGCCGGCCTGCCCGTCGGGGTGTTCCAGTTCGTGAAGAGCGCCAAGTGGCGGGTCGGGGAGGAGAACGCGTTCCGCGCGCTCGGCGAGGTCCACGAGCGCACCGGCCAGGGCGCCCCGGTGGCCTGGCACAAGATGGGTGAGGGCTGGTCCTGGATCCAGCGCGGCGGCGAGGCCGACCACGCCGCGGACGCCCTGGAGGGCTGGCGGCAGATCCAGCGTGACCTGGCCGCGCAGCGCTACGGACTCTACGTGCTCGACGAGTTCACCTACCCGATGAAGTGGGGCTGGGTGGACGTCAACGAGGTGGTCGACACCCTCGCCAACCGGCCCGGCTTCCAGCACGTGGTCATCACCGGGCGGGACGCCGACCCTCGGCTGGTCGAGGCCGCCGACCTGGTTGCCGAGCTGACCAAGGTGAAGCACCCGATGGACGCCGGCCAGAAGGGCCAGAAGGGCATCGAGTGGTGACACCGCCGCCGGACCGGTCCGCCTCGTCGGCCCGGTCCGGTGCGCCGTGGGCGCTGCCCCGGCTGGTGGTCGCCGCGCCGGCCAGCGGGCACGGCAAGACCACCGTGGCCACCGGCCTGCTGGCCGCGCTGCGCCGCCGCGGTCTCGCCGTGAGCCCGCACAAGGTGGGCCCCGACTACATCGACCCCGGCTACCACGCGCTCGCGGCCGGCCGGCCCGGCCGTAACCTCGACCCCTGGCTGGTCGGCGAGGAGCGCGTCGCGCCGCTGCTGCGGCACGGGGCGAGCACTCCGGTCCCGGCCGACGTCGCGCTGATCGAGGGCGTCATGGGGCTGCACGACGGGGTCGTGGGCCGGCGCGGGTACGCCTCCACCGCCCATGTGGCCCGCCTGGTCGAGGCGCCGGTGCTGCTCGTGCTGGACACCACGGCCCAGGGCCGCTCGGCCGCCGCGACGGCGCTGGGGCTGGCCGCGTTCGACCCGCGCGTACGGATCGGCGGGGTGGTCCTCAACCGGGTCGGCTCGCCCCGGCACGAGCGACTGCTGCGCGACGCGTTCGCCGAGGTGGAGGTGCCGGTTCTCGGCGCGCTCGCCCGGACCGCCGAGGTGGCCGCGCCGTCGCGGCACCTCGGGCTGGTCCCCGTCGCGGAACGCGCGCCGCAGTCCGTCACCGTGGTCGACGCGCTGGCCGACCTCGTCGGGTCCACCGTGGACGTCGACGCGGTGCTCGACCTGGCGCGCACCGCACCACCCCTGACGGCGCCGGCCTGGGACCCGGTCGAGGCCGTCGGTGGCCCGACCGTGACCACCGGCCCGGTCGTCGCGGTCGCCGGCGGCCCGGCCTTCACCTTCGCGTACGCCGAGACCGCCGAACTGCTCACCGCCGCCGGCGCCCGTGTGGTCACCGTCGACCCGCTGCACGACCCGGCCCTGCCCGCCGGCACCCGCGCCGTCGTGATCGGCGGCGGCTTCCCCGAGGCGTACGCCGAGCAGCTCGCCGCCAACCCGGGGCTCCGCGCCGAGCTGGCCGCCTTTCCCGGGCCGGTGGTCGCCGAGTGCGCCGGCCTGCTCTACCTCGGCCGGTCCCTGGACGGCGTGCCGATGAGTGGCCGGCTCGACCTCACCGCCCGGATGACCGGCGCGCTCACCCTCGGCTACCGCGCGGCGGTCGCCGCCGCCGACTCGCCGCTCGCCCGCGCCGGTGACGCGGTACGCGGCCACGAGTTCCACCGCACCGTCACCGACCCGGGCCACGGGCAGCGGCCGGCCTGGCACTGGGACGGTGGGGCGCACGGCTTCGGCGACGGCCTCGTGCACGCCTCCTACCTGCACACCCACTGGGCGGGCCACCCGGACGCCGCGCGTCGGCTGGTCGAGGCGGCGGCCCGGTGACCACGTCCCCGCCCGGCGTCCCGCGCCATCTGACCGGAGGAGCCCGATGAGTTCGACAACCCTGACCACCGCACCGCCGGTGGGCCGCTGGCGCCGCGCCGAGCGGGTCCGTCTCGGCGGCATCGTGCTCGCCGTCGCCGTGCTGCACGTGGCGGGCTGGAGCCTCTACCTGTACTGGAACAACCAGCCGGTGGCCGCCGGTGGGCTGGCCGGGGCGGGCACCCTCGCGTACGTGCTCGGGGTGCGGCACGCCTTCGACGCCGACCACATCGCGGCGATCGACGACACCACCCGGCTCATGCTGCTGCGTGGCCGGCGACCCGTCGGTGTCGGCTTCTTCTTCGCGCTCGGCCACAGCGCCGTGGTGCTCCTGCTGGCCCTGGTGGTCGGGCTCGCGTCGGCGAACGTGACCGGTCCGCGGCTGGCCAGCTTCCGGGAGGTCGGCGCCACCGTCGCGATCGTCACCGCCACCGCGTTCCTGGCCCTGGTGGCGCTGCTCAACGCGGCGGTCCTCGCCGGGTTGGCGCGGCTGTGGCAGCGGCTGCGCCGCGGTGAGCTGGACGAGCGCGAACTCGACCTGCACCTGCTCAACCGGGGTCTCGTGCAGCGGATCCTCGGCTCGCGGGCCCGCTCCCTGGTCCGATCCTCGTGGCACATGGCGCCGGTCGGGTTCCTCTTCGGGCTCGGCCTGGAGACGGCCAGTGAGGTCACCTTGCTCGCGCTGTCGGCGAGCACCGCCGCCGGTGGCGGCCTGCCGGTGCTGGCGCTGCTCACGCTGCCGCTGCTCTTCGCCGCCGGGATGTCCGCCATGGACACCGCCGACAGCCTGCTGATGAGCCGGGCGTACTCGTGGGCGTACCGGCACCCGGCCCGGCGGCTCTACTACAACCTGGCCACGACCGCGGTGACCGTGCTCGTCGGTGGCGTGGTGGCCAGCGTCTACGGCGCGGGGCTGCTGGCCGAGCACCTGGACGTGCGGGCGCTCGCCGGGTACGCCGGTGTCGCCGACCACTTCGAGCAGCTCGGCTACCTGGTGGTGGGGCTGTTCGTGGTGTCCTGGGTCGCGGCGGTGGCGCTGTGGAAGCTGCGCGGCTACGACCGCCGCTACGGCGGGACGCAGCCGACCGGCGAGTGACGTCGGGGTGACGCCCGGCCGGCGGGTCTCAGCCGATGACCGCCCGGGCCAGGGCGTAGCCGGCGCTGGCGGCGGCGAGCCCGGCGGCGAGGCTGCCGAGCACGTTGGCCAGGGCGGGCAGCCGGTCGCCGGACCGGGCCAGTCGCAGCGTCTCGTAACTCAGGGTCGACCAGGTGGTGAGCGCGCCGCAGAAGCCGGTGCCGAGCAGCGCGGTCACGGCCGGGCCGGTGGGCAGCCCGACGACGACCCCGAGCACGAGCGACCCCAGCACGTTGACGGTCAGCGTGCCCCAGGGGAACGCCGACCCGAACCGGGCCTGCACGGCCCGGTCGGTGAGGTAGCGCAGCGGCGCGCCGACGGCCGCGCCGATCGCGACGAGCAGCGCGGTCACCGGGCGCTCCGACCGTCTCGTCCGAGCAGCCGTTCGGTGAGGGTGTCACCGGCCCAGACCGCGAGGAGCGCGCCCAGCAGGGTCGCCGCCAGGTACGCGAGCGCGACGCCGGGCGCGCCCGCCCCAAGGGCCTGCCGGATGTCGACGACGTACGTGGAGAAGGTGGTGAAGCCGCCGAGGATCCCGACGCCGAGGAACGGTCGGGCCAGCGGCGGCCCGCCGTCGTGGTGCCGGAGCACCGCCATCAGCACGCCGATCAGCAGGCAGCCGGTGACGTTGATGCCGAGGGTGGCGCCGGGGAAGCCCGTCGGGCCGTGCGGGAAGGCGGCCTGGAGGCCGGCGCGGGCCAGCGCCCCGAGCACCCCGCCGGCGGCGATCGCGGCGAGCACCGCGGCCGGCCGCGCCCCGAGCTCCCTCCGGTCCCGCCCGACGGCCAGATCGACGTCCGGGTCCACCCGCCGCCCGTCGGACTCCACCACCGACCCCTCCCGCAGTACGCCCGCCGCCCGCAGCCCGTCACCCCCGCGATCTTGCGGTTTCGGCCCGTGACGAGTCCGTTCTGTCGCGGATGTCGGGGCGCGATGTGCAAGATCGCGGGAGGTCAGGATATGCCGGCCACGGCGGGGCGGTCAGCGGAGTCCGACTACTGCCGCGTCCGCGCCGCCGCGCCAGAGGGTGCCGACCTCGGTGAAGCCGGCGTCGGTCAGCGCGGCGAGGTGCCAGGAGACCGGCGGAATCCACTCCGGACCGTGTCCGGCCGGGTAGATCGCGTGCCGGCGCTCGACGAGCGGGGCCAGGGACGGGTCCGCGCCGGCGCGCTCCCACCAGTCCGACCACGACGCAACGGCGCCGGCGGCGTACCGGGCGGCGCGGCGGGTCTGGGCCCGGGCGGTGAGCCGTTTGGTCAACTCGGGCAGCGCGTCGTCGGGCATGTGGTCGGCGTTGGCCAGGATGCCACCGGGGCGCAGCACGCCGCGGATCTCCGCGTAGAGCCGGGTGAGTCGGTCAGCGGGCAGCCAGTGCAGGGCGGTGGCGGTCAGCACCGCGTCGTACTCGCGGTGGGGCAGCGCAGCGGTCCAGTCGGGGCGGCCGAGGTCGGCGGTGACCACCGTGGCGCGGCCGGCGAGGGACGCCTCCGCGATGGCCAGCAGCGCCGGGTCGAGGTCGACCAGGGTCACGTCGGCGCCGGGGAAGCGCGCCAGCGTTCGCAGGGAGATGGTGCCGGTGCCACCGGCCAGGTCGAGCAGGCGGGGCGGCGCGCCGTCGGTGACCGCGTCGACCGCGTCGAGCAGGGCGGTGAACCGGTGTTCCCGGTCGGGCAGGTACGCCTCCTGCTGCCGGTCCCAGCTCTCCTGCCACGCCGCTGCGTCGGTGATGTGAGGACTCATGACGGAGAGGCTAGTGACGTCCCGAGTCGACAGTCCAGGGCTTGTTGCAAAGAACTTGCGATTAGGAAAGAGTGGCAGGGCGATGATCGGCCGCGGGGTCCGGCGCCGTCCGGACCCCGCTTGGTCATCCGCCGTACGCGCTGACGCGACCGCCGGTTTGACCTCAACCCCACTTCACCGTTCAGGCTGGGTCCGTACGACCGAGCGAGGCGGAGGACGACGTGCGGGTGATCGAGGTGGGGGCGTTCGGCGGCCCGGAGGTGCTGACGCTGACCCAGGTGCCGGACCCGGCGCCCGGGCCGGGCGAACTCCTGCTGCGGGTGGCGGTCGCCGACGTGCTCTGGGTGGAGACGGCGATCCGGCGCGGCCTCGGCGGCGCGTACTTCCCCGTCACCCCGCCCTACCGCCCGGGCGTGGGCGTGGCCGGGACGGTCGAGGCGGTCGGCGCCGGCGTCGATCCGGCCTGGGCCGGCCGGCGGGTCGTCGCCCGCACCGACGAGCGCGGCGGCTACCTGGATCGCGCCGTGGTGCCCGCCGACGCCACCCTCCCGGTCCCCGACGAGGTGTCGCTGGCCGAGGCCGCCGCCCTGCTGCACGACGGGGTGACCGCCGCCGGGCTCGGCGACCTCGTGCCCGTACGCCCCGACGACCGGGTCCTCGTCACCGCCGCGGCGGGCGGGCTGGGAGCGCTCCTCGTGCAGCGGGCCCGCGCCGCCGGCGCGTACGTCGTGGCGGCCGCCCGGGGCGAGACCAAGCGCGAGGCGCTGTACCGCCTGGGCGCCGACCTCGCCGTCGACTACGCCGAGCCGGGCTGGACCGCGCGGGTCCGGGCGGCGACCGGCGGGCTGGACGTAGTCCTCGACGGCGCCGGCGGCGACTACGGCCGTGCCGCGTTCACCCTGCTGCGCGACGGCGGCTGGTTCTCCGCCCACGGCACCCCGGCCGGCGGGTTCGCCGTGCCCGACGAGACCGACGCCCGCGCCCGACGCGTCACCGTGGTCGGTATCGACGACGTGCGGTTCACCCCCGAGCGGCGGCTGCGGTACCTGCGGGACGCCCTCGACGCGGCGGCGACGCACGGGATCCGACCGCTCATCGGTCAGACGTTCCCGCTGGAGCGGGCCGCGGACGCGCACCGGGCGATCGAGGACCGCTCGACGATCGGCAAGACGCTCCTCGTCGTCTGACCGCCGCCCGCGGACCCGTGCGGCGGCGTCGGCCGGGTCAGGCGTACGGTACGCGGACCGGCGGGCGCGGTGCCGAGGCGTCCACCGTGGCCGTGCAGGAGGAACCATGCGGGATCGCACCCCACGCCCCGAGGACCTGGAGCCCATCGAGCGGGCCAGCGTCGACGAACTGCGGTCGGTGCAGCGTGAGCGGCTGCGCTGGTCGCTGCGGCACGCGTACGACAACGTGCCCCACTACCGGCGCGCGTTCGACGCGGCGCAGGTGCACCCGGACGACCTGCGCGACCTCGACGACCTGGCTCGCTTCCCGTTCACCGGCAAGGCGGAGCTGCGGGAGAACTACCCGTTCGGCATGTTCGCGGTGCCCCGGGAGCAGGTCGCCCGGCTGCACGCCTCGTCCGGCACCACCGGCCGACCCACCGTCGTCGGCTACACCCGCGCGGACCTGACCACCTGGGCCCGCCTGATGGCCCGGTCGATCCGCGCCTCCGGCGGGCGGCCGGGCGACCGGGTGCACGTCGCGTACGGCTACGGCCTGTTCACCGGCGGCCTGGGCGCGCACTACGGGGCCGAGGAGATGGGCTGCACCGTCATCCCGGTGTCCGGCGGCATGACCGAGCGGCAGGTCATGCTGATCCGCGACTTCGAGCCCGAGGTCATCATGGTCACCCCCAGTTACCTGCTGGCCATCGTCGACGAGATGGAGCGTCAGGGCGTCGACCCGCGTACCACCTCCCTGGAGGTCGGCATCTTCGGCGCGGAGCCGTGGACCGAGGACATGCGCCGGGAGATGGAGCAGCGGCTCGACATGCACGCCGTGGACATCTACGGCCTCTCCGAGGTCATGGGCCCCGGCGTGGCCAACGAGTGCGTCGAGACCAAGGACGGCCTGCACCTGTGGGAGGACCACTTCTACCCGGAGATCATCGACCCGGTGACCGGCGCGGTGCTGCCCGACGGGGAGCGGGGCGAGCTGGTGCTCACCTCGCTGACCAAGGAGGCGATGCCGGTCGTCCGCTACCGCACCCGTGACCTGACCCGGCTGCTGCCGGGGACCGCCCGGCCGATGCGTCGGATCGAGAAGATCACCGGACGGACCGACGACATGATGATCGTCCGCGGGGTCAACGTGTTCCCGACCCAGATCGAGGAGCTGATCCTGCGGACCCCGGAGCTGTCCCCGCACTTCCAGTGCGTCCTGGACCGGCAGGGCCGGATGGACACCCTCACCGTGCGGGTGGAGCGGCGCGTCGGGGTGGCGGTCGACGCGGCGCAGCGGGCCGGTGCCGCCCTGGTCGAACTCGTCAAGAACACCGTCGGGGTCAGCGTGGCCGTCGACGTGATCGCCCCGGACGGGGTGGAGCGGTCCATGGGCAAGATGCGGCGGATCGTCGACCAGCGGCGGGCGGGCTGACGTGGGCGGGGAGCGCAACGCCGCGTACGACATGTTCGACGCCGACGTGGCCTCACGCGGGCTCGGCATCGAGCTGGTCGAAGCCGCCGACGGCGCGGCGGTGGCCCGGATGCGGGTCGCCGCCGGCATGGTGAACGGTCACGACATCGCCCACGGCGGGTTCGTCTTCCTGCTGGCCGACACCGCCTTCGCGCTGGCCTGCAACAGCTGGGGGCCGGTCACCGTCGCGGCCGGCGGCGAGATCACCTTCGTCCGGCCGGCGCGCGCCGGTGACCTGCTGACCGCCCGCGCCAGCGAGCGCACCCGCTACGGCCGCAGCGGCATCTACGACGTCACCGTCACCCGCGACGACGGCGAGGTGGTCGCCGAGTTCCGGGGACGCAGCCGCACCCTCGCTACCCGGCCGGACGGCCACCACGACTCGCCGCCGCCCGCGGGCTGAACCCCGGCCCGGCGGCTCGCCGACGCCGGCCGGCTGCGGCACGATGGTCCGATGCCATCCGTCGTGCTGTTCCACTCCGTCTACGGGCTGCGGCCCGCCGTCCTGGCCGCCGCCGACCGGATGCGCGCCGCCGGGCACCAGGTCGTCACCCCCGACCTGTACGGCGTACCGCCCGTCGACACCGTCGAGGACGGGTTCGCCCTGCTGGAGAAGATCGGGCGGGACGTGGTGCTCGACCGGGCCCGCGACGCGGTCGACGAGCTGCCGGCGCGTACCGTGCTGGCCGGCATGTCGATGGGCGCCGGGATCGCCGGGGCCCTGCTCGCGGAGCGTCCCGAGACCGCCGGCCTGCTCCTCCTGCACGGCTCGGGTGGCTCACCGGAGGCGGTCCGCCCTGGCCTGCCCGTCCAGCTGCACCTCGCCGACCCGGACCAGTACGAGCCGCCGGACGAGCTCGACGAGTGGTCGCGGGCGATGACGGCGGCGGGCGCCGCACTGGAGGTCTTCCGCTACCCGGGTGCCGGTCATCTCTTCACCGACCCGGACGTGCCCGACCATGACCCGGCGGCCACCGAGGCGGCCTGGGCCCGCGTCCGGTCCTTCCTCGACGCCCGCTGACCGACCCGCTGCCACCTCCGCGGACCTGTCCCTACCGGGGCACGTGGGCCGCCCGTCAGGCGGCCGCCGCCGAGAGCGCCGCCACCACGCCGTCCGGTGCGGTTCGGGTCGTCGCGGGGCGCCACGCCGGGGGCGGCACCGGATGGCCGTCCCGGGCCGCGCCGGGTGCTCGCCGTCGCACCGGCGGCACCGACGACCGGGCGGTCCAGGCAGGCCCCGCGGCCGCCGTCAGGAGCGCTCCGACCGGTGCCGTCGCGAGGCCGTCGCGTTGCGCCGAGCCGGACGACGGCGTGGTCCTCCCGTCCCGCTCGCGGGGCGCCGAGCCCGCTTCAGGAACGGTGGTGGGCGCGCCGCGTACGGCGGCGGGGAGCCGGACCGCGGGCCGGGAGCGTCCTGGTGGGTGCGGCGCCCGCTCCGGTGCGGGAATCGCCGGGCGGCGCGGCGCCACGACCGTCAGGTGCCGACCGGTGGCGGTCGCGGGTGCCGACCCGGGTTCGCCGCGGTCGACGACCGCGGGCGGCGGGGAAGCACCGTGGGCCGGCTCGGTCACGCGCGGCGGCGCGCACCGGACGCCGCCGGGCCGGCGCGGCGCCGTCCGCTCGGCCGGCTCGACGGCGGCGCCACGCGCGGCGAACACCGCCCGCGTCCGGCGCGGCAGGCGCCCGGCGGCGACGCGGCGCAGCGCCGGCGTCGCGATCGCATACGTGCCGGCGGTGTGGGCAACGAGGAGTCCGGCGTCGAACAGGGACCGCAGCAGCGGAAGCACCTCGTCGGGCGTCGAATCGAGCAGCCGCGCCACGGCCGTCGGGGTGAACCGGGCGTCGAGGGTGGCGGCGGCCATGACGACGGCGCGTCCCGCGCCGGGGAGCCGGTCCAGCTCGGCGGCGACCGTCCGGTGCAGCGGCTCGGGCAGCGGCACGGTGCGCGGGTCGGTGCCGTCCACGAGGGAGCGGACGTACGCGACGGCGTGGCCGGGTCGGTCGCCGACCAGCGGGAGCAGCCGGTCGACCAGGGACACCGGCCGGCCGGCGCGGGTCAGCAGGTGGCGCAGCAGCCGTCCGGTCTGCACCGGGGCGAGCGGGCGCACCGTCACCACGCCGTGCCGGTGCGGCGCCACCAGTGCGCCCGCCCGGTCCGGGGTGTGCAGCGCGACGACGGCCAGCGGCAGGTCACGCGCCGCGGCCGCGGTGAACAGGCGGTGCAGGAAGCGGTCGACCGCGGGCGCGGCGCGGTCCAGGTCGTCCACGGCCACGACGACGGGGCCGCGCGCGGCGAGGCGCAGCAGCACCTCCTGGCACCAGCCGGCCCCGTCGGCCGCGTCGTCGCCGCCGTCCGGCGAGGCGAGCAGCCGCTCCAGCGCGGACAGCGCGGCCGTGAGCCGGCTCGGCGGGAGCAGCCCGGCCAGCAGGGCCGCCAGCCGGTCGCGTGCCGCCGGCTCGCCGGGCCGGCCGCCGGTGAGCCCGCGCAGCAGGTCGGCCACCGGGCCCAACGGCTGCTCGGGGTACGGCGGGCAGGCCGTCACGCACCAGCGGACGGGCACACCGTCCACCGTGTCGACGGTGTGGGTCAGCTCGTGCAGCAACCGACTCCGGCCACTGCCCGAGGGACCCACCAGCGCGACCCAGCGGGGGCTGCGTTCGCGGACGGCCCGCACGATCTGGTCCCGGGCGCCGGCGAGCTCGCGCCGGTGGCCGACCAGCGGCCCGTCGTGTCGGGGCCGGGGCGGTGTGACCACGCCGACGGCGTGCCAGACGTCCATCGGCGGCACCCGGTTGGGCACCGTCACCGGAGTGAGCTGGCGCTGTGTGACCAGACCGGCCGTGGCACGGTGGGTGGCCGCGCAGAGGGCCACCGCGCCGGGAGCCGCGTACCCCTGGAGGCGGGCCGCCGTGGTGATCACCGCGCCGCTGGCGACGCCGTGCCCGCCGGCGCGGGCCGCGGCCAGGTCGACGACGGCCTCACCGGTGGCGACGCCGACCCGCACCCGGACGGTGGTGCCGTCGACCAGGGGACGACCGTCGAGGGCCTCCTGGATCTCCAGGCCCGCCCGCACCGCCCGGTACGCGTCGTACCCGTCCGACTCGCGCGCACCGAACAGGGCCATGACCGCGTCGCCGACGTACTTCTCCACGACGCCGTGCCACCGGCGCAGCACCCGCCCGACGGTGTCGAAGTACGCCCGTTGCAGTGCCCGCACGTCCTCCGGGTCGAGCCGGTCCACCAGCGCGGTGGAGCCGACGATGTCGACGAACAGGACCGTGACCGTCCGTCTCTCCTCCGGAACCGGCCAGCGTGGCGACGGGACCGGCGGCCCGGCGACGAACGTGGACATCGGCTCCCACCTGCCCTTCCCCTGATGATTGGCTGACGACCTCCGGAGACTCGCACTCCTCGGCCGACGGGGGATCGGTAGGACGACGTATGTCTGACCTCCGCAACCTTTGGTCGCAATGTCGACGCGAGGAGTACCACATGCGGCAAGTGGCCGTAGAACAGTGCGGGGACGTGTGATTAGGCTGCCTGCCATGGCCAGCGATGTGGACACTGCACCGCTCGTCGGCCGGGCCGACCTGCTGCGGGAGGTCCGGTCGGCGCTGCTCGACGACCTTGCGCAGGGGCACACCGCGGCCGTCTTCCTCACCGGCGAGAGCGGGGTGGGCAAGACCCGCCTGCTGCGCGAGGTGAGCACCCGGCTGCGCGAGGGAGGCGCCCTGGTGCTCACCGGGTCCTGCCTGGACATCGGCGACGCCTCACCCCTGCACCCGCTGCTGCAGGCACTGCGGCGCTTCGACGCGGAGCTGACCGCCGCGCAGGCCCGCACCTCCTCCGCCGTACGCGGACTGTTGCAGATGTTCGCCGACGAGACCGCCGGGCCGGACGGCGCGGGCGCGCTGCTGGAGCGGGTGTCCCGCGGCCTGCACCTCATCGCCGAGGGCCGGCCCCTGGTGCTGGTGCTGGACGACCTCCAGTGGGTCGACCGCAGCACCCGCCAGCTGCTGCTCTACCTGCTCGCCGGCCTGGGCGACCTCCAGCTCTCCGTGCTCGCCGCGGTGCGGGCCGAGTCGTTGCAGGGCGCGCACCCGCTGCGCCGGGTCCTCACCGAGCTGCGCCGGCTGCGGTCGGTGCGGGTGCGTGACCTGATGCCGTTGGACCGGGCGGACACCGAGCAGTTGGCGGCGGCCGTGGTCGGCCGACCGCTCGCCGCCGAGGCCGCCGAGCAGGTGTGGCGGCGCAGCGGGGGCAACCCCTTCGTCATCGAGGAGCTGGCCCGCGACCTGCGCGACGGGCGCGACGGGCTGTCCGACACCCTGCGGGAGATCTTCCTGGCCCGGGTGGACGCGCTGCCCCAGCACGCCCACGCGGTCGTCCACGCCGTCGCGGCCGGCGTGGAACCGGTGGACCACTGGCTGCTGGCCCAGGTGGTGCGGCTGCCCGAGCAGGAGCTGATCGAGGCGGTGCGGGCCGCCGTCGCGCACCGGCTGCTGGTGAGCGCCGACGACGGCTACCGGCTGCGCCACCGGCTGGTCGCCGAGGTGCTGCAGGACGAGCTGCTGCCGGCCGAACGGTCCGGCCTGCACCGGCGCTACGCCGAGGCGCTCACCTCGGCCGAGGCGGAGCTGCACCAGGCCCGGCTGGCCCACCACTGGCGGCTGGCCGGCGAGCCGGCCCGGGCGCTGCCCGCGGCGATGGCCGCGGCGCAGGAGGCGGAGCGGCTGCACGGTTACGCGGAGGCGCACCGGCACTGGTCGGCGGCGCTGCACCTGGCCGACACCCCGACCGGCGGGCCGCTCGCCGTCGACCGGGCGGAGCTGCTGGGGCACGCCGCCGAGGCGGCCCACCACAGCGGCGAGCACGCGCGCGCGTTGGCCCTGCTGGAGGACCTGGCGCGGGCCGACGGGATGTCGTCCTGCGCACTGCACATCCGGCGCGCCCGCTACCTGGCCGCCGCCGGGCGGTCGGCGCTCGCCGAGACGGAGTACCAGCGTGTGCTGGAGGCGCCGGACTGCACGCCCCGCGAGCGGGCCACCGCGGCCGCCCACCTGGCCGAACTGCTGCTGCACCTCGGCCGGTACGCCGATGCCGGTCAGCGCGCACGCGAGGCGCTGGATCTGGCCGCCGTGGTGGAGGGCTCGACCACCGAGGTGGTGCTGGCGAGTTCGGCGCTGGGCTTCAGCGAGGCGTACCTGGAGGACCCGGACGCCGGCCTCGCGGTGATGCGCCGCGCGCTGGCCACCGCGGAGCGGTCCGGGCGGCCGGAGGACGTCGCCTTCGCGTACCTGCACCTCGCCGAACTGCTCACCGGCCCCCTCAACATTCTGGAGGAGGGTGTCGTGGTGGCCCGCCGCGGCGCCGAGCGGGTCGCCGAGCTGGGGCTGGGGCGCACCTGGGAGACCCGCCTGCTGGCCATCGCCACCAACGGGCTGTTCCGGGTCGGGCAGTGGGCCGAGGCGGAGAAGGTGGTCGCGGCCGCGCTGCGGCACCGCCCGTCCGGAGCGGACGCGGTCGAGCTGCTGCTGGCCCGCTGCCGCCTCTCGGTCGGCTACGGAGACATCGAGGCCGCCGACCGTGACCTCGACGCGGTGGCCACCGTGCTCGCCGGTGGCGGCGCCCGACACGTGATCCCGCTGCTGACCCTGCGCGCCGGCCTGGCCATGTGGCAGGGGCGGCACGACCTCGCCCGCCAGGCGGTGCAGCGCGGCCTCACCGAGATCCGCTCCGACGACGTGGGGATCCTCGCCGCGCTGGTCTGGCACGGCCTGCGCGCCGAGGCCGAGGCGCAGGCAAGCCGGACGGTGGCCGTCGACGAGACGGCGGTGCGGCGGCTGCGCGACGTGGCCGACCGGGTGGCGCGCAAGAGCGAGAAGGCCGCCCGGCCGGTCCGCGACGTGGTGGACGGCTTCCTGGCGCTGTGCGCCGCCGAGGTGGGCCGGCTGAACGGCAACGACCCGGAGCTGTGGGCCCGGTCGGTGGTCGAGTGGGAACGGCGCAACCACCCCTACCCGGCGGCGTACTCGCGGCTGCGGCAGGCCGAGGCGCTGCTCGCCCGGCGCAGCCGGGTGGCGACCGCCGGCAAGCTGCTGCGCGAGGCATACCAGGTGGCGCAGGGCCTCGGGGCGGTGCCACTGATGTCGGAGATCAAGACGCTGGCCACCCGGGCGCGCGTCGCGCTGGACGAGCGCGAGCAGCCGGGAGATCGGGACGCGGCCGAGTCGCGGCCGGCCGACGACGAGCTGGCGGTGCTCACCGCGCGGGAGCGGGAGGTGCTCGCGGCGGTGGCCGAGGGGTTGACCAACAAGGAGATCGGCCAGCGGCTGTTCATCAGCGAGCGGACCATCGGCGTGCACGTGTCGCACATCTTCGACAAGCTCCAGGTCCGTACGCGCGTCCAGGCCAGCGCGATCTACCTACGTAACGGCCGGGGCTGAGCCCGGCGCGTTCCCGCGCGTACGTATACGTCGTTCTACTGATCCGGCGGACAGTGTCGGCTGGAAGGCTCTGCCCTGTCGCCAGCGGCGCCGAGGTGCCGTCGACCCCTTGTGGAGGAGAGATGACCGAACCGGTCTGGGGGCCCGTGCATCGGGACATCGTCGACCTGCTCGCCGATCACCCCGCTGACGTGCCGGCGGTGGTCGACCACCTCACCAAGCTCCAGGACATGCTGGTGCGGCTTCCGCCGCTGCTCGACAGCTGCCCGCTGGCGGACTTCAACAAGCTCTACCTGACCATCACCACCACCGTGCTGGACGGACTCTACGACGACCGTTTCGTCGACCCGGTGTTCCTGTCCCGGTTGGACGTGGAGTTCGCCGCCCGCTACTTCGACGCGCTGCGGCTCTGGACCGACTCCAGCCCGGGCACCCCGAAGGCGTGGTCCTGCCTGTTCGAGCGGATGCGCGGCCCGGACGCCCGACCGCTGCCGTCGGCCGCCGCCGGCGTCAACGCGCACATCAACTTCGACCTGCCGTTCGCGCTGGTCACCACGTTCGCCCACCTGGAGTCCGAGCCGGTCGACGGCAGCGACCAGCACCGCGACTATTTGGAGATCAACAACATCTTCGCCGAGAAGATCCCCGGGTTGCGGCGGGGCTTCCTGGAGCGCTGGCAGCTGCTCATCGACATGCTCAACGGCGACATCGACGACTGGTACCAGGGTGAGCTGGTCGAGTACACCCGCGATGTCGCCTGGCGCAACGCGCAGAAGATCTGGCGGTGCCGGCACGACCCCACCGCCCACGAGTGTGAGCGCGCGCGGCTGGACGACACCGCGTCCGCGCTCGGCCGGCTGCTCCTGTCGCCTCTCGGGGCGTTCCTGCAGTAGCCGGGACGGGGGGTCCCCGCGTTCCGTCCGGGGGGCGGAACGCGGGGACACGTTCCGGGGGCGCCCGGCGCCATGACCGGGCGGTCGGCGATCCCCACCGACCGGTGCGTCCGCCGTCACGGGGGCGGCGGACGCGCCAGGGAGCGCCGAGATCGGTCCCACGGGGGACCGGAGGGCCGGCCGGCCCGGGGGGTGTCGGCCGGCCCGCACGGTGCCCGCCCCAGGCCGGCCCGCCCGCCCCGCTGCACCGCGGCGCCCTGGCGGCCCGGATCCGCCCGCCCCGGGCCGCCCGCCGAAGGTCCCACCCGACGCCGACCGGTGTTCCCGGCTTCCCCGGTTCCGCCCGGCGGTGCCAGATCAACCGCCTACCGTCGTGGCAGGGACTGCGAGGTGGGACGGGGCCATGGCTGAGGAGCACGAGGCGCAACCGGGTCGTGCGCATCGGCGCCGGCAGCGGCCGGCCGGGCCGGACCCGGCCCTGCGCGCCGCCCGCGACCCCAGCCGCCCCGAGCCCGGCGGCCGTCGCGTCACCGTCCCCGCATGGGTACCGAGCCCGGGACGCGCCGCACCGCCGCCGGGCCCGCTGCGCCGGTGGCTGTTCCGCCACCGGGTGCCGCCCGTCGGCCCGGAGGCGACCGAGGGACAGACGTCGTCGCACCCCTGGTGGCAGGTCATGTGCCTGACCGGCGTGGACTACTTCTCGACCCTGTCGTACCTGCCTGGCATCGCGGCGGTCGCCGCCGGGGCGCTCTCCCCGGTCGCGACGCTGATCATCGTCGCGCTCACGCTGGGCGGCATGCTGCCCATGTACCGCCGGGTCGCCCGGGAGAGCCCGCACGGGCAGGGGTCGGTGGCGATGCTGGAGCGGCTGCTGCCGTTCTGGCGGGGCAAGTTCTTCGTGCTGGTCCTGCTCGGCTTCGTGGCCACCTCGTGGATCATCACGATCACGCTCTCCTCGGCGGACGCGACCGTACACCTGTTGGAGAACCCCTATCTGCCCGCGGGCGCCGACAACCAGACGGCGGCCGTCGCGGTCACGGTCGCCCTGCTGCTGATCCTCGGCGGGGTGTTCCTGCTCGGTTTCCGTGAGGCGGTGGTGGTGGCCATTCCGCTGGTCGCCGCCTTCCTGCTCCTGAACGCCGTGATCGTCGCCGTAGCGATCGTCCGGATCGCCGAGGATCCGGCGGTCCTGTCGGACTGGACCCGGGCACTCGGCGACGTCGGCGGCACCGGCGACCTCGTCCTCACCGCCGCGCTGGCGTTCCCCCTGCTGGTGCTGGGGCTGTCGGGGTTCGAGACCGGCGTGAGCATGATGCCGCTGGTCTCGGCCCGTGGCGCGGACACCGAGGCGAGACTGGCGGCCCGGATCCGCAACACCCGCAAGCTCCTCACCACCGCCGCGTTGATCATGTCGGTGTACCTGCTGCTGAGCACCTTCGTCACCACCACGCTCATCCCGCCCGAGGAGTTCCACCCCGGTGGCGCGGCCAACGGGCGGGCGCTGGCCTTCCTCGCGCACACCCACCTCGGGGAGGGCTTCGGCACCGTGTACGACATCAGCAGTGTGCTGATCCTCTGGTTCGCGGGCGCGTCGGCGATGGCCGGGCTGATCAACATCGTGCCCCGCTACCTGCCGTCGTACGGGATGGCGCCCGAGTGGGGGCGCGCGGTGCGTCCGGTCGTGCTGGTCTACACCCTCGTCAGCGTCGTGATCACGATCGCCTTCCGGGCGGACGTGAACGCCCAGGCCGGCGCGTACGCCACCGGCATCCTGGCGATGATGGTCTCCGGCGCGATCGCGGTGACCATCTCCGCGGCCCACCACAACCACCGCGTCGCCGCCGCCGGCTTCACCGTGCTCACCCTGGTGCTGCTGTACGCGTTGGGCGACAACATCGTCGAACACCCCGACGGCATCGCCATCTCCGGCCTGTTCATCCTGGGGATCATCGTGGTCTCGCTGATCTCGCGGGTGTCCCGGACGACGGAACTGCGGGCGGAGCGCATCGAGTTCGACGAGCCCGCCCGCCGGTTCCTCGCCGAATCGCTCGCCCACGACGGCCGCCTGCACCTGATCGCCAACAAGCGGCACAGCGGCGCGGTCAAGGAGTACACGGTCAAGGAGCGGGCGCAGCGCGGGATGAATCCGGTGCCCGGCGCCGCGGACGTGCTCTTCCTGGAGATCGACGTGATCGACCCGTCGGAGTTCAGCCGGGTCCTGCGGGTGCAGGGGGTCGAGGTGGGCGGGTTCCGGGTGCTGCGGGCGAGCAGCCCGGCGGTGCCGAACGCGATCGCGGCCATCCTGCTGGCGCTGCGGGACGTTACCGGCGTCCGGCCGCACGCGCACTTCGAGTGGTCGGAGGGCAGCCCGCTGGCACACCTGCTCCGCTATCTGATCCTCGGGCGGGGCGACACGCCACCCGTCGTCCGGGAGATCATTCGTCGCTCCGAGCCCGACCCCGCACGCCGTCCCGGCATCCACGTCGGCGGCTGACGGTCTCGCCGCGCCCCCGACGACGGACACGAATGGTACGGCTATTCACGTTCAGATCTCACTGTCCGGATTGCCCCCCTATCGTGACATCTGGTGGGCCGACGGCCTGTCGTCCACCCCGCGTCCGGTATCGGCGCGGTCGTGTCAGGCAGGGAGGCAGGAGAGGATGTCCACGTACCAAGGAGGCCGACGGGCAGCACGACCCAGGCGACGTTCGCGGTGGTTCTTAGCCGGCGGACTGCTCGCGGGCAGCCTGGTCGTCGGGGTGGCCGGGTTCAACGGTGTCGCCGCCACGGCCGGCGACCGGGACTTCCCGGTGCTGGACCTGGCCGGCGTGCTGCGCGGGGACGACGCGCGTCCGGCGCCCGGCGGCACCGCGGCGCGCCCGAATGAACCGTCCGGTGACGGCGCCGGCCGTCCCGACGGCCGCGAGGGGGACGGCCGCGACGGCGGCGGGCCCGACCGGCAGGTTGGCCGCGCTGAGCCGGACCGCCAGCCTGCCGACGGTCCGGGGACCGGGCGGCACGAGGTGGTGTCGGTGCCCTGCGACTCGGGCAAGCTGATCGCCGCGCTTGTCCAGGCCAACGCGGAGGGCGGCGGGTCGCTGCGGCTCGCCGCGAAGTGCACCTACACGCTGAGTCAGGCGTTCCACCAGGCCGACGAGTACGACGGCGGGATCCGCGACGCCCGGGAGGCGGCCGACGCCGCGGAGACCCCGGGAGACGCCGAGGCGCCGAAGCACAAGCCGGAGGACGACAAGGCGGGCCTGCCGGTGATCTATCAACCGATCACGGTCGAGGGTGACGGCGCCACCATCGCGCGTGACGTGCAGGCCGAGGACTTCCGGTTCTTCACCGTGCGGGACGGGGGCGAGCTGACCCTGCGCAACGTCACCCTGCACAACGGGCGGTCCAAGATCGAGGGTGGTGCCGTCCACGTCGTGCACGGCGCGACGGCGGTCATCGAGCGCACCACCGTCACCCACAGCACCTCCCTCTCCGCCGAGGGTGGGGGCGGCGGGGTCTTCAACGACGGCAACATGGTCGTCAGCGACAGCACCTTCGTCGGCAACAGCGCCGCCGGTGCCGCGGGCAAGGGCGGGGGCCTGCTCAACGGGGGCGTGCTCACGCTGCGCGGCTCGCGCTTCCACCAGAACAGCGCCAACGCGTACGGCGGCGGGCTGGGCAACTACCGCGGCGCGGCCGAGGTCGAGACCAGCACCTTCGTGCGGAACAGCGCGGCGCAGGGCGGGGGACTGGCCAGCTTCTCGGCCCGGACCAAGGTCTTCGACACCAAGGTGCTCGGCAACTCCGCGCAGGTCGGCGGCGGCCTCGCCAACTCCGACGCGGTGCTGGTGCTGCGCAAGATGACGATCCGGGACAACACCTCGACGGTCAACGGCGGCGGCATCTCCACGGTCAAGGGGCTGCTTCCGCTCGACGACAGCGTGGTGGCCGGCAACACCACCCACGGGGCCGGCGGCGGCATCTACGCCGACAAGTCCAACCTGCTGGTCCGGGGCAGCGACGTGACGGGCAACGAGGCGGTCGGCGCCGCGTCGAAGGGCGGCGGAATCCACGCCCTCGCCGGGCAGGTCTCCGTCTACACGAGCCGGATCACCTGGAACGCCGCGACGGTGGCGCCGGGCGGCGTCTTCGCCCACCACGCCCGGGCCCGCATCGACGACGAGAGCGTCATCGTCGAGAACGAACCGACCAACTGCGCGGGCAACACCCCAGCGGTGGCCCACTGCTTCCGCTGACGACGCCGACCCCGTCCGCGGGTCACCACGGCCGCCCGCGACGATCACGAGACCGTCGCGGGCGGCCCCCCGCGTGCCCTCCCGGGCCCCGCGCCCGGTGATCAAGAGGTTTGCGTCAGGAACGGCGACGGATCCGACGCGAACCTCTTGATCACGAGGGCGGCGTGGGGGCGGGTCGGGCGGCCGGGCCGCGTGCCTCAGGTCAGGGCGCGCAGGTGCCCGGCGAGTTCGCCGGAGAAGAAGTCCAGGAAACCGTCCGGGTCGGGGCCGGCGTTCTGGAGCACGATGTGGTCGAAGCCGGCCTCCAGGTAACCGCGGACCTTCGCCACGTGCGGCTGCGCGTCCGGACCGATGGAGACGAGTTGTCGAATGTGCTTCTCCTCGACGTGCGCGCTCGCCGCGTCGAAGTTGACCGGGTTGGGCAACTCGCTCATCACCTTCCAGCCGGTGACCAGCCAGCGGCTGGTCTGGAGCACCGCCTGCACGGCCTGCTGCTCGTCGGTCGCCCAGGCCATCGGCACCTCGGCGTAGCGCGGCCCCTGCCCACCGGCCGCCCGGTACCGCTCCACGATCGCCGGCTCCGGTTCGGTGGCGAACAGGCCGTCGCCGAGCTCGGCGGCCAGGGCCGCCGAGTCGTGCCCGCTGGCCGCGACCGCGATCACCGGCAGCGTCTCCGGCAGGTCGAACACCCGCGCGTCCTCCAGTTGGAGGTGTCTGCCCTCGTACGACTGGTAACCGCCCCGCCAGAGCAGCCGGATGATCTCCAGCGCCTCGCGGAGCCGTTCGTGCCGGCCGCGGACGCTGGGGAAGCCCTGCCCCACCACGTGCTCGTTGAGTCGCTCGCCCGCGCCGACCCCAAGCGTGAAGCGCCCGTCGGAGATCAGCGCCATGGTCGCGGCGGCCTGGGCGATGATCGCCGGGTGGTACCGGAGGCTGGGGCAGGTGACGCCGGTGGCAAGCCCCAGCGTGGTGGTCTGCGCCGCGATCGACCCGAGGAGGCTCCAGGTGAACGCGGAGTGCCCCTGCGTCTCCAGCCACGGGTGGTAGTGGTCGCTCATCTCGACGAAGTCGAACCCGGCCTGTTCGGCGCGGACGGCCTGGCGGATGATCTCTTTGGGCCCGTACCCCTCCGTGGCCAGCTTGTAGCCGATCCGCATCATGTTCGCCCCCTGTCCGACTGCTGTGGCATCGGCCCTTCCCGGCCGCTCGCCGACCAAACCGCACAGCCCGACAACCCAGCCTCCTAGGATGCGCTACGGGTGGTGTGCCGTGCCACCCCTGCCGCGAGGGAACGCCCGGGCGGGCGTACGCCGCAACGCGTACGCGAAACGGCCCGCGCCCCCAGGGGCGCGGGCCGGGATGCGGCGGGGGTGTGTCCTACTTGGACGGCTGGGGGAGCTCGCAGTCGATTTTCGGGTTGGCCCCGATGTAGTTCAACGGCCCGGCGACGATGGTGACCAGGATGGTGCCGGCCTCCGCGCAGTTGGTGTCGTCGCCGCTGTAGTAGCCGCGCTGGCCGGCGGCGATCGCACCGATGATGAGCCAGATGACGACGATGACTCCGAGTATCGAACTGCCGCGCATCGCTTGCCTCCTGAAGGGTTTGTGGTGGGTCGAGGTGCACGCGTTGTACCCAGTCGGGTCGAACGGCTAACGGTGCCGCCGATCGGTGCTGCCCACCCGACCCTCCGGACCGTCACCGGTGCCCGAGCGGTACGACCGCGGATCGTCCGGTCGTACGGCGTCGTGGTCGTCGGCTATCGGATCGAGGACCGACCTCAAGCGTCACCCGCGGGTGCGGACGTAGAACTGCCTCACGGCAACCCGCCGAGGAGGAGCGCCATGGACGTCCGCACCCCGCACCTGCACATCGACCGCCCCGCTGATCTCGTGACGGCGGCCCGCGCGCTGGCCGACGGCGCGATCGTGGCGACCGCCTTCGCGAACTTCTACGCGATCGTCGCCCGTCCGGACGCGGACACCGTGCGACGGGTGAACCTGGCGAAGGGGCGGCCGGCGGACCAGGTGGGCAGCGTGACCGCCGCCGGGCATCGCATCCCGGCGCTGTTCGACTGGTCGCGGATCTCGCCCCGCCTGCCCGAGCGGCGGGTACGCCAGTTGATGGACGCCCTCTACGCCACCGGCCCGTTCGGCTTCCGGGGCCCGGCGGCGGACGGGCTCCCGGAGCACCTCACCCAGCACGACCGGGGCATCCGTACCGCGCAGGTCATCGCGCCCGGGACGGTCTGCCCGTCGAACGCCTTCCTCGCCCGGGCGGCCGCGGAGGCGGGTGTGGACCATCTCGCCATCACCTCGGCGAACCGGTCCCGGCACCTGACCGGCGTGGCGGAGGAACCGGCGCACTGGAAGGCCGACGCCATCGCCGCCGAGTTCGCTCACCTGCCCGACCTGGTCGTGGTGGCGCACCGCGACGAGGCGTCGGCCCGTGCCGCGTACCCGGCCTACCTGCCGACCTCGGTGACCCTGCTGTCGTTCCACCTGCCAGAGGGGGAGTGGGAGGAGCCGCCGGTTCTCATCGTGGAACGGCACGGTTCGCTCCACGTCGACGAGGTCCGGCGAGCCGCGGCGCCGCTCGGGCTTCAGGTGCGCCTCGCCCCGGGCGCCCGGCAGCGGCTACGGATCCGGGAGTACGCCGGGGCACTGGTGTGACCGCCCGGCGCGAACGGGTGAGGGTGGAATCCGGAGCCGGGGCGCTGTCGGTCGGTCAGTGCGGTGGCGCGGGTGCCTCCGGCGGTCGGCCCCAGCTGCGGTAGGCGTCGGCGACGGCGACGCCGGCCAGCACCAGCATGGCGAGGAGCCCGGTGAACATCGGGCGGACGTACAGGGTGGCCGGTGCGATGGTGAGCAGGGCCAGCAGACCGCCGAAACGGGAGGGCGACACGCGGCTGAACACCTCGTACTCGAACGCGGCGCGCCCGGCCAGGAACAGCGCCGGCCCCCCCAGGATGACCGCCATCCACGCCGGTGGGGTGTGCGGCTTCACGCCGTGCAGCAGCAGGTCGAAGCCGGAGGCGGTGGTCACCACTCCCGCGACCATCAGCAGATGGGTGTACGGGGCGGTGTTCAGGAACGTGCTGGGTGTCCGGGACGCGGCGATGGCGACGGGTAGCAGCTCCCCGGACTTGTGCACGTAGATCCGCCAGAGCAGCAGGGTGGTGCTGAAGGCCAGCGCGAACGAGGCGATCTTCTCCGCCTCCAGGTCGGTCATGCTGAAGACGGTGCCGATGGTCAGGATGCAGTCGCCGAGAGCGATGATGAAGAACTGCTGGTAACGCTCGGCGAGGTGTTCGGCGTAGACGTTGCGCTGCGCGGTGGGTACCACCCCGAGGCCCGGCACCGGGTAGGCGAGTCGGAAGCCGCTGTAGTCGATGGCCAGGGCCACGGCCCAGCAGAGCAGCCGCGCGTCGTCGTGGACGAACCCGCCGACGATCCAGGGCGCCGACGACACGGCGAACCAGATGAAGATCCGCATCGCCCGTCGGCGCGTCTGCGACTCGTGACGCACCAGCGGCATCAGGAAGAGCCCTCGGCCGAGGTGGATCGCGACGTACGTGCCGGCGAAGAGCAGTCCGCGCCCCTCGAACGCCTCGGGGATGGCGGTGGTCATCAGCAGGGCGCCGAACATCACCGCGACGACCAGCATCTTGATCTGCGGGCGTTCGGGGTCGTACATGTCGGTGACCAGGGTGGTGATGGCCCAGGTCCACCAGATGGCGGCGAGCATGATCAGCCCTTGGCCCGCCGTGTGCCAGTCCAGCCCGATCACCACGTTGTGGCTGATGAGGGCGAGCGCGACCACGAAGACGAGGTCGAAGAAGAGCTCGAGCAGGGTCACCCGGCGCGGGGCGTCCGGGTCACGTACCGGCGCGCGGTGCGGCACGGGCTGCTCCTGGCTACCAGGTCGGCTCGGCTGGTGGTGGTCTCCTCCAGGTCCGACCGTAACGACGCCGGCAGTGGGCCGTGCCTGTTCTGCCCATTTTCCCGGCCGCCCTGATCGGCTCCGTGCCGCCGACGGCGGCACGGAGCCGGGAGGGTCAGGCCGGGTCGCTGCCGCCCGTCGACAGTGCGGACGTGACCTCGTCCGAGGCGCCGGCGAGCACCTTCGCCTGCTGCGGCCAGGTGGCCAGGCCGGGTGCGGCCCGCAGGCCGGCGCCCCGGATGACCTCACGCAGGCCCGCCTCGTCCAGCTCGGCGAGCTGGCGGTAGGTCCGGACCCCGGCCGCCTGCAGCGCCGCGGCCATCTTCGGGCCGACGCCCTGGATCCGGCGGAAGTCGTCCACCTCGACCGCCGCCGCCGCGACGGGGCGCACCGGCGGGGTGGCGACCGCGGGCCGCGGTGTCGGCGTGGCGACCGCGACCGGCTCCTCGGCGGCGACCGGCTCGTCGGCCGTGGCCGGCTCGTCGCGCGCAGTCGCCTTCTCGTTGGCGACCGGCGAGTCGGCGGCGACCGGCGCGGCCGGCTCGGTCGGTTGGTCGGCCGGGACCGGCTCCACCGGCGCGACCGGCTTGTCCGCCGCGCCCGGCTCGGCCGACCCGTCGGCGTCGCCGGCCGGCTCGGTCCGTTCGGCGTCCGGCGCGGCCCGCGGCGCGACCACCGGGGCCGGGTCGGGGTCGTCGGTGAGCGCCATGTCCGCCGGGTCGACGTCGGTCGCCGTCGCCGGGACCGGCGCGGCGTCGGTGTCCGTCGGAGCCGGCCCGGTGACCGTGTCCACGGGCGGGTCGGCGACCGCGGTCGGTGCCGGATCGATGGTCGCCGGCGCCGGGTCGGCGTCGACGGTTGCGGCGGGCGCCGGAGCGGCCAGCACGGCGGTGCCGGCGGCCGCCTCACCGTCCACGCCGGACGGCCCGGTGGTACGCGCGGCCCGCAGACCACGCAGCAGCCAGCCGGCCGCCAGACCCAGGACCACGGCCAATATCACTATCAGCGAGTGCCCGAAGGACCACGCCACGGTAGACCTCCCTCTCACCTCGTCGGAAAAGTCGCGACAAAAACTCGCCGCAGCTTTGCATACGCACGACTGGTGCGACAGAGAGGACCGTCGGTGTGGGATGGGCGGTACCGGGGGTGTGCGTGGCGCGACACACCGTGGTCGGGAAGGGCGACGACGACGGCCCCGGCGCGCTCGGGCGCCGGGGCCGGACGGGTGTCAGTCCTCCTCGCCCCGGTAGGTGTAGAAGTCGTCGACGAACTTGCGCCGCAGCGGGGGCACGCGGCTGGTGACGCCGAAGTAGCCGCGGGCGCCGAGCAGCGCGAGTCGGCCGACGACGGGTTTGTACATGCGGTCCTCGCCGTTGGTGCCGCTGCGGTTCAGCGAGTCGGCGACGCGGGCGAACCCGTACGGCACCATCGCCGTCTCGTAGTCGGCGACCGCCTGGAGCAGCGTCTTGTCGCCGGCCGCGGCGAGGCGCAGTTGCCGGCAGAGCAGCGCGGCGTCGCGCAGCGCGGTGTTCGCCCCGACTCCGCGCCCCGGGGTCATCGTGTGGATGGCGTCGCCGAGCAGGGTGACGGTGCTGCTCTTCCAGGGCGGCACGGGTTCGGAGGTGCTGACCCGGATGGGCAGTGCGCTGTCCGGGTCGCTGCGGGCGAACAGTTCGCGCAGGTGCGGGTGCCAGTTGCCGGTGAGGTCGAGGGCGACCTGCACCAGGTCCTCGCCGCGGCGCTGCATGACGTCGGGCGGGAACCGGCGAGCCGCGCTCCAGATGATGAGGTTGATGTTGTCGCGGGTCGGGTCCTGGGCGAGACCGGGCCAGCCGGCCAGGATCGCGGCGTCGTCCTCGGCGACGTCGGGTTTCAGCCGGCCGTCGGCGTCCCACTTGAACTCCATGACGTGCAGGACGCCCATCATCCCGCCGACCCCGAAGATCAGCGAGATGCCCCGTTGGAGGCGTTCGGGCAGCAGCGCGCGGGTGTGCGCGGTGAGGGGGATACGGGTGGCGATGTTGATGGTGCCGGCGTCCCGGGTCACCGCGTGCGGCAGGTACTGTCGTCGCACGGCGGAGTGGGTGCCGTCCGCCGCGACCAACAGGTCACCGGTGGCGCTGCTGCCGTCGGCGAAGTGCGCGATGACGGTGCCGTCGTCGCGCTGGTCGTATCGGGTGAAGGTCTTTCCGAAATGCACCACGTCGTCCATTCCGGTGAGCAGGACGTGGCGCAGGGTCATCCGGGCGACGGACCGCTCGGTGTCGACCGGGTGGGTGTCGGGGCGCAGCTCGAACGACGCGGTCTGCCGCATCCGCTGGGTGATGACGTTGAACCAGCGGGGGGAGCGGGCGCAGGTGGCGAGGTAGGTGGCGAACAGGTGCGGCGGTAGGCACTCCCGCAGCGCCCGGCTGCCCGTCGGGCCGATGCCGACCCGGTAGCCGAGCAGCCCGTCGGTCGAGGTGCGGTACCGCTCGTAGACGGCGACGCTGATCCCGGCCTGGCGCAGCCCGTGCGCCAGGCAGAGACCGCCGGTGCCGGCGCCGATGATCAGGACGTGCGGTGGTCTGGCGGACATGGCGCTCAGCCCGCCGCCCGGGGCGCGGGCGCCGTGGCGGCGTCCCAGCGGTAGAAGCAGCCGGCGATCGCGT
Source organism: Micromonospora krabiensis (assembly GCF_900091425.1). Taxonomy (GTDB): domain Bacteria; phylum Actinomycetota; class Actinomycetes; order Mycobacteriales; family Micromonosporaceae; genus Micromonospora; species Micromonospora krabiensis. Next base: position 1,470,296 of record NZ_LT598496.1, on the reverse strand, counting down.
CGCGCGGCGAGCGCCAGGTCGGCAGGTACGGCGAGGTGTGCGCGGAGAGCCGCTCGTTGACCTGCTGGTAGAGCGGGTGGTTGCGCGCCGCGCCGAGGGCCTCCGGGTCGATCTCGGCGGTCTCCATCACGTGCACGAAGACGTCGTGCAGGCAGTACAGGGACCGGTGGGTGACCCCGGTCAGGCCGGGCAGTTCGGTCGCGTCGGACTCGGCGAAGATCTGCGCCACCCGACCCTCCGCGCCGGGGACGATCCTGCTGATGATCAGTAGACGGCTCATCGGACCCCTTCCGCCGGTGGCTCCCCTGCGGGGCCACGGGACTGCTGTGCCGCCCACCGTGCCGGCCGGACTGTCACCTCGCCGTCACGCGTTGCGCCGCGACGGTGACGGCGGTCGGGCTGGTCCGGCCGGGGCGCGACCGGGGTGTCCCGGCGCCCGGCGGGGTGTCGCGGCGGTCTCCCGGGTGGCCCGGCGGATCGGGGCGAGGGTCTCGTCGAGCAGCGCGCACATCGCGGGGGAGGGCTCCAGCCGCAGCTCGCGCAGGAGCAGGTCGCGGTAGACGTAGAAGGCGTGCACCGCCTCGAAGGCGTTGCCCTCGGCCAGGTGGATGCGCACCACCAGCCGGTGCGGGGTCTCGCGCAGCGGCTCGGCGGCCATCGCCTCCAGGGCGGCCTCCAGGGCCTCGCCGTGCCGGCCCGCCGTCAGGTGCTGCCCGGCCACCTGCTCCAGCATGTGCAGGCGTAGTTGCCGCAGTCGTTCCCGTTCCAGCAGCACCCAGTCGTCGTACCAGCCGGGGAGCAGGTCGTGCCGGCCGGCGGCGAGCGCGCCGGCGGTGGCGCGGGGGTCGGCGCCGTCGCGGACCCGGGCCGCCGTGCCGGTCAGCTCGTCGACGTCGAGCCACACCGTCGGGTCGAGCTGGACGGTGTCGGCGGTGACGACGAGGGGGCAGCAGGGGTCCTGCCGCAGCCGCCACAGGGCGGTACGCAGCGACGACAGCGCCCGCTCCTCCGACGCGTCCGGCCACAGCAGCCCGGCGAGCTGGCTGCGGGTGGCGCCGGGCCGCAACCCGATCAGCGCGATCACCCGTTGCAGGCCGCGGGGCACCACCACCGGTGCGGTGCCGTGGAGCAGCCGGAAACCGCCGAGCAGGTGTAGGGAGACGTCGACGTCGGGCGTCGACGTGAACGGATCAGCGGCCACGGCGGTACCCCCTGTGGAACGCTCGTCCCGACTGTCTGCTGTGTTGCCCCGGCGTTCGTGACGCGCGCCGCCGACGACGCGGCGCCGCGCCGGGGCCGCCGGGCTGGCCGGGCTGACCGCCACGAAGATTATCAATAACGGTCACTCTCGGTCAACGGATAGTCGACTTCCAGGATTGCGAGCGGGCAACCATGAAATGGGCTCTGAACTGCGGATAGTTGCCGATGTAATGATCTTCCGATCAGGCAATACATAGCCCGTACACAGCTTGCGTCAACGCAGCGTCACCACGGGCCGTCCCGCATGGACCGGTCGCGGTGACGCCCCCGTGACGGCGTTCCCCGCATCGTGGCCGCAGTCGTCCGGCTCGTCCGGCGCCGTCGTCGGGTGACGCCGGCCGCCGTGGGGGGAGGCCCGTCCATGGATCGATCGCTCATCATCGCGAAGGTGGTCCCGACCGCGGAGACGCAGGTCGCGGAGATCTTCGCGGAATCCGACGCCACGGAGCTGCCACACCTGGCCGGCGTACGCCACCGGTCGCTCTACCGGCTGCACGACCTGTACGTGCACCTGCTCGAGACCGAGCTGCCGGGGGACACCGCGGTCGAGGCGGTGCGCGGCCACCCGGAGTTCGCCCGGGTCAGCGCCCGACTCGCGCCGTACGTCACGCCGTACTCGCCGCAGTGGCGCGAGCCGCGCGACGCCCTGGCGCGCTGCTTCTACCGCTTCGACGCCCCGGCGTCGGTCGGGCGGCGGCCGTGACCGCCACCGCCCCGCGCGAGGAGCAGCTCTGGTCCCGCTGCGGGGGGTGCGCCACCCTGCTCTACCGCAAGCGACTGCGGCGCAACCTGGACGTCTGCCCGGAGTGCGGGGTGCACGCCCGGCTCGGTGCCCCGGACCGGGTGCGGCAGCTCGTGGACCCGGGAACGTTCCGGCCGCTGCCCCACCGGCCCGCCGACGTGGACCCCATCGACTTCGTCGACGTGGTGCCGTACCCGCACCGGCTCACCGCGGCCCGCGCCGGCACCGGGCTGCCCGAGGCCGTGCTCTGCGGCACCGCCACCCTCGGCGGCCACCCCGCGACGCTCGCCGTGATGGACTTCCGCTTCCTGGGCGGAAGCCTCGGCTGCGCGGTCGGCGAGCTGATCACCTGCGCGGCCGAGCGCGCGCTGGACGACCGCGTACCGCTGATCCTCGTCACCGCCTCCGGCGGCGCGCGGATGCAGGAGGGTGTGCTGTCGCTGATGCAGATGGCGACGGTCAGCCAGGCCGTCGCGGCGCTGCGCGAGGCGGGGCTGCTCACCGTCAGCGTGCTCACCGACCCCACGTACGGAGGGGTGGCCGCGTCCTTCGCCACCAACACCGACGTGGTGGTCGCCGAGAGCGGCGCACGGATGGGCTTCGCCGGCCCCCGGGTGATCCGACAGGTCACCGGGCGGGCACTGCCGGACGGCTTCCAGACCGCCGACTTCCTGCTGCGGCACGGCCAGGTCGACATGGTGGTGCCCCGTCGCGCGTTGCGGGGCCGGCTGGTGGCGCTGCTCGCCGCCGCGCGGGCCGCCCGCCCATCCGCCACGCGACCGCCGGCGCCCCGCCGCCCGGCGAAGGCGCCGACACCCGACCCGGCCCCGACGGCCCCCGCCGACGGAGACCCGTGGGCGACCGTACGCCTGGCGCGGCACCCCGGCCGACCGACCACCCTGGACTACCTGGAGTCCGCGTTCGACGGCTTCGTCGAGCTGCACGGCGACCGGCTCGGCGGCGACTGTCCCGCCGTCGTCGGCGGCGTCGCCCGCGTCGACGGTCACCCGGTCATGGTCATCGGTCACCAGAAGGGCCACACCACCGCCGAGCTGGTTGCCCGTAACTTCGGCATGGCCAGCCCCGCCGGACACCGCAAGGCCCTTCGGCTGATGCGTCTGGCCGCGCGGCTCGGCCTGCCGGTGGTGACACTGGTGGACACGCCGGGCGCCGATCCGGGCGTGGGCGCCGAGGAGCAGGGCCAGGCGGCGGCCATCGCCGAGAACATCCTCGCCCTCACCGTCCTGCCCACTCCGGTGATCGCGGTGGTCACCGGCGAGGGTGGCAGCGGCGGGGCGCTCGCCCTCGCCGTGGCGGACCGGGTGCTCATGCTGGAGCACGCCGTCTACTCGGTGATCAGCCCCGAGGGCTGCGCCGCGATCCTGTGGCCGGACCGGTCGGCGGCGCCGCAGGCGGCCCGGGCGCTGCGGTTGACCGCGCCGGACCTGCGTCGCCTCGGCGTCGTCGACGAGATCGTGCCGGAGCCCGAGGGCGCCGCGCACGTCGCCCCGGAGGCGACCGCGCGGGCGTTGCGCGACGTGGTGCGGGACAACCTGCTGCCGCTGCTCGACGTGCCGGCCGCGACGCTGGTGCGCCTGCGCCGGCAACGCTTCCGGCGCTTCGGCGCGGCCCGCGCCAGCCTCCGGGCGGGTGCCCGGTGACGCGCGGCCCGGCCCGGTCCGACGTGGCGCCGGTGCCCGCCGAACCGGCGACCGGCGGCCCGGACGGCACGGACGCGGTGCTCGCCGGGCTCCGCCGGCACGCCCAGCACCTGGTCGCCGAACTGGCCGGTCCGGTCCGCCGGGTGCGGCTGCGCAGCGGCGAGACCGTGCTGGAGGTGGAGTGGCACGGCAGCGTCGCGCTCCCCCCGGCGGCGCCGACCACGGTCGCCGAGGCGCCGGCCGTGGCCCGCCCGGCACCGCCACCGGCCGCCGACGAGCCGGACGCGGACCCGCACGCCACGGTCCGCGCGCCGATCGTCGGCACCTTCTACCGGGCGCCGGAGCCGGGCGCCGCCCCGTACGTCGCGGTCGGCGACCTGGTCCGACCCGGCCAGGTGGTCGGGATCGTCGAGGCGATGAAGCTGATGAACGAGGTGACCGCGGACCGGGGCGGGCGGGTCGCCGCCGTGCTGGCCGAGGACGGGCAGCCGGTGGAGTACGACCAGCCGCTGCTCGCGCTGGATCCGGCCTGAGGGCGGTGCGGGATGTTCGACAAGGTGCTGATCGCCAACCGGGGTGAGATCGCCCTGCGGGTGCTGCGCGCGTGCCGCGAACTCGGTATCCGTACGGCCGTGGTCTACTCCGCCGCGGACGCCGAGTCGGCCGCGGTGCGCCTCGCCGACCAGGCCGTTCGGATCGGGCCGGCGGCCAGCCGCCGCAGCTACCTCAACGCCGCCGCCATCGTGGAGGCGGCCCGCCAGGTCGGCGCCCAGGCGGTGCACCCCGGCTACGGGTTCCTGTCCGAGGACGCCGACTTCGCCGAGATCTGCGCCGAGAACGGCCTGACCTTCATCGGCCCGCCCCCGCAGGTGATGGCCGCGCTGGCCGACAAGTCCTCGGCCCGGGCCCTGATGAGCCGCGCCGGCCTGCCGCTGCCGGCGGGCAGCGTCCAGCCGGTGGTCACCGTGGACGCGGCCGTCGAGGTGGCCGCCGGGATCGGTTACCCCGTGATCGTCAAGGCGGCGGCCGGGGGCGGCGGGCGCGGCATGACCGTCGTGTGGTCACCGGCCGACCTGCCCCGGGCGTACGCGAAGACCCGTGCCGCCGCGCTGGCCGCCTTCGGCGACGACCGGGTGTACGTCGAGCGGTACCTGACCGACGCCCGACACGTCGAGGTGCAGGTGCTCTGCGACGCGCACGGCAACGGGGTGCACCTGGGCACCCGGGACTGCTCGGTGCAGCGGCGCCACCAGAAGCTGGTGGAGGAGGCACCCGCGCCGGCGCTGTCCGCCGCCACCCTGGACACCATCGCCGAGACCGCGCTGCGCGGCGCCCTGGCGGTCGGGTTCACCGGCGCGGGCACCCTGGAGTTCCTGGTCGACGCCGAGGAACGGTTCCACTTCCTGGAGATCAACTGCCGGATCCAGGTGGAGCACCCGGTCACCGAGATGATCACCGGGATAGACCTGGTGCACGAGCAGCTGCACATCGCCGCCGGGGTGCCGCTGCGCTGGAGCCAGGACGAGATCCGCCCCCGTGGGGTGGCGGTGGAGTGCCGGGTCAACGTGGAGGACCCGGACCGCGGCTTCGCGCCCACACCCGGCCGGTTGGAGCGGTTCGTGCCGCCCGGCGGCCCGTTCACCCGGGTGGACACCCACGGCCGGCCCGGCTACGTGGTCGGCCCGCACTACGACTCGCTGCTCGCCAAGGTGGTCGTCTGGGCACCGGACCGCGAGCTGGCGCTCAACCGGCTCGAACGCGCCCTCGACGAGTTCGAGATCGGCGGGCCGGGAGTGCGGACGACGATCCCGTTCGTCCGGCGCGTCCTCGACGACGCCGCGTTCCGCAAGGGTCGCTACACCACCGGCCTGGTCGACCGGCTGCTCGCCGTCGACCCGCCACCCGACCCGGCCGCACCGGAGCAGCCCGCACCGCCCGCCCCGCCGGAGCAGGCCGCACCCGCCGGGGACGCCCCGACGTCCACCGCACCTCGACCACCGGCCGCGCCGGTGACCGCCACCCGTCCGCCGGCCCCGGCCGGATCGTCCGCATGACCCAGGAGGACCCGATGACCGTCACCCGAGGCCACCCGCTGACCACCGAGATCACCGACATCCTGGTGGCCCACTGCGGACTCGACGCCGAGGCCGCCGCCAACGCCCCGGCCGCCTCCCTGGAGGAGCTCGGCCTGGACTCGCTCGCGCTGCTCGAACTCTCCGCCGTCGTCGCCGACCGCTACCGGGTGCAGATACCCGAGCAGGCCGCGCAGCTCAGCATCCCGGCCGTCGCCGACCTCGTCGCCCGCGGCTCCGAGCAGCCGGGGCACACCGAGAACAGCATCGTCATCGACGCTCCGCTGCCGCTGGTCTGGGACATCACCAACGACGTGGCGAACTGGACGGAGCTGTTCACCGAGTACGCCGTGGTGGAGATCCTGCACCGCGAGGGTGACACGGTGCGGTTCCGGCTCACCATGTACCCGGACGAGAACGGGGTCTCGTGGAGCTGGGTCAGCGAGCGCACCGCCGACCCGGCGACCCGGCAGGTGCACGCCCGACGGGTGGAGACCGGGCCGTTCGAGTACATGCGGATCCACTGGTGGTACGCCGCCGAGCCGGAGGGCACCCGGATGACCTGGGTGCAGGACTTCGCGATGAAGCCGACCGCCCCGGTGGACAACGCCGCCATGACCGACCGGATCAACGCCAACAGCGCCGTGCAGCTCGCCGTCATCAAGGAGCGGATCGAGCGGCGGGTGCGTACCGGCGAGATCGCGGTCGTGGGTGGAGCGGGGGTCGGCGATGAATGAGCGCACCCTGGGCCTCGTCGCCGCGCGGGACGTGCCGGCGGACCGCCGCCGTGGCGGGGAGCTGCGGGTGCTGCTCGGCCCGCGTACCGTCGGCGCCACCTCCGGCTTCCTCGGCGTGGCCGCCCTCCAGCCGGGGGAACGCATCGCCGAGCACTACCACCCCTACAGCGAGGAGTTCCTCTACGTCGCGCGGGGCGCCATCACGGTGGACCTGGACGACGAACCGGTGCCGCTGGACGCGGGCGAGGCACTGTTCGTGCCGCTCAACGTCCGCCACCGACTGCGCAACACCGGCGACGAGCCGGCCGAGGTCGTCTTCCACCTGGGGCCCCTCGCGCCCCGACCGGAACTCGGTCACGTCGACACGGAGCTGGTCGAACAGCGAGGCACGTCATGAGTGGGCGCCGCACGGTGGTGACCGGGATCGGCGTGGTCGCCCCGGGCGGCGTCACCCGGGACCGGTTCTGGAAGTCGATCACCGAGGGTCGGACGGCCACCCGGCGGATCACCTTCTTCGACCCGTCGCCGTTCCGGTCCCGGATCGCCGCCGAGTGCGACTTCGACCCGGTCGCCGCCGGTCTCACCGAGGTCGACCGACGCCGCTCCGACCGGTACGTGCAGTTCGCCCTGGCCTGCGCCGACGAGGCGGTCGCCGACGCCGGCCTGGCGCTCACCGACGCCGAGCGGGAGCGGGCCGGGGTGGTGCTCGGCACCGCGGTGGGCGGCACCATGGCGTTGGAGCAGCAGTACGTCGAGGTCAGCGACTCCGGCCGGCGCTGGCTGGTCGACCCGGCCCGCGGCGGCCCGTACCTCTACCAGGCCCTCGTGCCGAGCAGCCTCGCCGCGGACGTCGCCTGCCGGCACGGGCTGCACGGCCCGGCCCAGGTGGTCTCCACCGGCTGCACCTCCGGCATCGACGCCATCGGCTACGCCCACCAGCTCATCGCCGACGGCGAGGTCGACGTCGTCCTCGCCGGGGCCGCCGACTCGCCGATCTCGCCGGTCACCGTCGCGTCCTTCGACGCGATCAAGGCGACCAGCCCGGACAACGACGACCCCGCGCACGCCTCCCGACCCTTCGACGCCGACCGGCACGGTTTCGTGCTCGCCGAGGGCGCGGCGGTGCTGGTGCTGGAGGAGGCCGGGCACGCCCGCCGGCGGGGCGCGCACGTCTACTGCGAGGTCGCCGGGTACGCCAACCACAGCAACGGCTACCACATGACCGGGCTGCGGCCGGACGGGGTGGAGATGGCGCTGGCCATCAGCGCGGCGCTGCGGCAGGCCCGGATCGCGCCGGAGGACGTGTCGTACATCAGCGCCCACGGCTCCGGCACGCGGCAGAACGACCGGCACGAGACCGCCGCGTTCAAGCGCGCGCTGGGCGACGCCGCGTACCGGGTGCCGGTCAGCTCCATCAAGTCGATGGTGGGCCACTCGCTGGGCGCGATCGGCTCGATCGAGATGGCGGCCTGTGCGCTGGCGATCGAGTTCGGGGTGGTGCCGCCGACGGCCAACTGGACCACCCGCGACCCGGAGTGCGACCTGGACTACGTGCCGAACGAGGCGCGGGAGCTGCCGGTCGACACGGCCCTGTCGGTGGGCAGCGGCTTCGGCGGCTTCCAGTCCGCGATGATCTTCCGTCGGCTGTCCGGGGCGGTCGCCGCGTGACCGCGCGGGCGGTGGTCACCGGCATCGGGGTGGTCGCGCCGAGCGGCGTCGGCGCCGACGCGCACTGGCGTACGGTGCTGACCGGCACCCGCCGCACCGGCCCGATCACCCTGTTCGACCCGGCCGGCTACCCGACCCGCCTCGCCGGCGAGGTGCCCGGCTTCGACTCCGGCGGTTGGGCGGAGAGCCGCCAGCTCGTGCAGACCGACCGGTGGACCCACCTGGGGTTCGCGGCCACCCGGCTGGCGCTGGCCGACGCCGGGCTGCCGGAGAAGGCCACCGACCCGTACGGGTACGCGGTCACCCTCGCCAGCTCCTCGGGCGGCAACCTGTTTGGCCAGCGGGAACTGCAGCGGCTGTGGGGCGGCCCGTCGCGCACGGTCGGGGCGTACCAGTCGATCGCCTGGTTCTACGCCGCCAGCGTCGGGCAGCTCAGCATCCACCACCAGCTGAAGGGCCCGTGCGGGGTGCTGGTCAGCGAGGCGGCCGGCGGCCTGGACAGCCTCGCGCACGCCGTCCGGTCGGTGCGCCGGGGCACCCCCGTGGTGATCGCCGGCGGCACCGAGTGCCCGCTGAGCCCGTACGCCCTGGCCTGCCAGCTGCGTTCCGGTCTGCTCAGCGACGTGGCCGACCCGGAGCGGGCCTACCGCCCGTTCGACGCCGGCGCCAGCGGCTACCTGCCGGCCGAGGGCGGCGCGGTCTTCGTGGTGGAGGAGCTGGGGCACGCGCTGGCGCGGGGCGCCCGGGTCTACGGCGAGCTGACCGGCTGGGCGGCCACCCACGACGCCGCGCACACCGGCCCGGACAGCGCGGGCGACCCCACGCAGTACGCCCGGGCGATGCGGCTGGCCCTGGAGCGGGCCGGCGTCGGGCCGGAGGCGGTGGACCTGGTGCTGCCCGACGCGCTGGGCGTGGCCCGCTACGACCGGAGCGAGGCGACGGCGCTGCGGACGGTGTTCGGCGACCGGCCGCCACCGGTGAGCACCGCGAAGCCGCTGACCGGGCGCGCCCACCAGGGCGGCTCCGCCCTGGACGTGGCGACGGCGCTGCTCGCCTTCCGCCACGACACCCTGCCCGCCTCGGCGGGACCGGACGAGGTGGCCGACGGCTGCGAGCTGGACTTCCTGCGCGAGCACCGGCGGCCGCGCAGCCGGGTGGCGCTGGTCTGCGCGCGGGGCTTCGACGGGTTCAACAGCGCACTGGTGCTGCGCGGGGCGGCACCGTCGAGGGAGGACGACGATGACTGACGGACAGCGGGCGCGCGTGGTGTTCCTGGTGCGGGTGCCCACCGAGCGTACGGCGGCGTTCCTGGCCGCGTACGAGGCGATTCGGCACCTGGTCGCCGGTGGGGTGCCGGGCCATCTGGTGGACCAGGTGTGCCGGTCCTCCGCCGACCCGGAGCAGTGGCTCATCACCAGCGAGTGGGCGACCCTCGCGGACTTCGAGGCGTGGGAACGCAGCGCGGAGCACCGGGACCTGGTCCGGCCCATGCGGGAGTGCTTCACCGACGCCCGCTCGCTGCGCTTCCACATCCACGCGCAGACCCCGACGCCGGTCTGACCCCGCTCAGCCCAGGGTCACCTCGGCGAGGTAGACGCTGGTGCGTCCCTCGTGGCTGGAGTAGTAGCTGACCCACAGCACGTCGTCGTGCCACACCAGCCCCGGGTAGCTGGTGTCACCGCCGGAGGGCAGGGCGACCAGCTCGGTCAACTCGCCCCGCTCGGCGTCGAGCGCGCAGACCGCCGTGCGGACCCGGCCGTCGTGCAGCCGTACGCCGGCCAGCAGCCGACCGTCCGGCAGCCGCAGCAGCGCCGGGCCGCCCACCTGGACGCCCAGGTCGGTCCACTGCCAGTCCCGGTACGGGGGGCGGGCCCGGCCGAGCTGCGCGGTGGCCGTGTCCCGGTCACGACGCAGCAGGCACAGCGCGGTCCCGTCCGGCTCGAAGACCAGGCCCGACTCGTTCGGGTAACCGCCGCTGAACAGGGTCTCCACCACCGGGTGCAGGTCCAGCCCGTCGCCGCTGCGGTAGAGCCGCAGGAAGCGCGGTTCCCGGGTGGCGTAGCCCAGCCCGTACATCGCGCCGTCGCGCCAACCGGCCCGCCACACCCAGACGTGCGGCTCGCCGACCGGGGTCGGGTCGCCCCAGCGGTGGCCGTCGCGGGAGAGCCAGGTGACCGTCCGGAACTCCTTCGTGGTCTCGCCGGTCGCGGCGGCCGCGAACAGTTGCAGGCGACCGTCCGGACGGGACACGAAGTGCGGGTCCCGCAGGTCGCTGGCCGCGCGGCGCAGCTCCGCCGCGGAGCTCCACGAGCGCCCGTCGACGGAGGTGAGTACCCGGACCACGCCGTCGCCGGAGACGTGCGTGGTGCCCTCGCGGAACGCGCAGAACCAGCGCTCACCGTGCCGCACCAGGTCGGTGAACGCGCTGTGCGGTGCCGTGTCGCCGATCCGGCGCACCGCCGTCACGTGGGCCGGGCTGGTGCGACTGCTCGGTGACGGCGTCATGCGGGGCGGCCTCCTGCGGCGTCCGGTCCGGCCGACCACGCTAGGGCCTCCGGCGTACGCCCGGGCAGCCCGGCGGCGAACGGCCGGCGAACAACCGGGGTGGTCGGGACGTGGACAGCGGCCGGCGTCGGCCCCGCCGGAAACGGCCACGCCGGCGCCGTGGGCGCCGGGTAGGGTCGGGCGGCGGAAGAGGTGGTGGCGGTGGCGTACCAGGTGGCGGTCTGCGGTCCGGCGGCCGCGACGGAGGCGGAGGTCGCGGACGCCCGCCGGGTCGGTGAGCTGCTCGCCGAGCGCGGCGCGACCGTCCTCTGCGGAGGCGGTGGCGGCGTGATGGCCGCGGTCGCCGCCGGCGCCCGCTCCCGCGGCGGCCTGGTCATCGGCGTACGCCCCGACGACGGCACCGCCCCCGGACCGGTGGCCGACGTGTCCGCGACCATCCGCAGCAACCTCGGTCAGGCCCGCAACGCGGTGCTGGTGTGGAGCGCCGACGCGGTGATCGCCGTCGGCGGTTCCTGGGGCACGCTCAGCGAGGTGGCGCTCGCGATGCGACACGGCGGCATCCCGGTGGTGCTGCTGGGCGGGTGGCGGATCGTCGACGCCGCGGGCGACCCGGTCGGCGGCCCGGAGGCCGTGGGCACCCCCGAGGAGGCGGTCCGGGTGGCGCTGTCGGACTGACGCCGGCCGGCGACCGCTCGCTGAGCCGGTCGCTCACCGCGCCGTCTGCGCCCGGTGCGCGGCGGCGAGCCGCTTCGGCGCCCGGTCGTACCAGGCCTCGACCACCAGCTCGGTCAGCTCGGGCAGCGCGATCCGGTCCAGCCGCACCAGCACCGCCGGGTAGCCGTCGAAGTGGGGCGTGGTGAAGTAGACGGCCGGGTCGTCGGCGAGCAGGGCCTCCTTCGCGCCGAGGTCGGGCACCCGGGCGCCGAGGATCGGCCCGTCCGGGGCGGCGTCACCGAGCGCGGCCAGCTCGGCCCTGCGCAACGGTCGCTCCCAGACGAACGGCTTGTCACGCACCCGCCAGGCCGGCAGGCCGTCGTACGACCCGCGCTCGGTCGTCTCCGGCAGGCTCGCGACGATCCGACGGACATCCTCCCAGCTGGCCACCCTCCGAGGGTACGGCCCGACGGGTTCAGCGGGAGGCCTGCCACTCGGCCAGCACCTCGTCGAGGGCGTGCCGGGCGCCGGCGGCCTTGACCCGGTCCGGGTTGTCCAGGGTGATCAGCGCCTTCCACAGTGCCCAGCCGCGGCCGCGCGCCCAGGTCGCCTCGTCGACCGCCAGCGTCTCCCGGAACGCCGCGCGGCTCGCCCCGTGCAGCAGCGTCCACGCGATGACCACGTCGCACGCCGGGTCGCCGACGCCGCAGCAGCCGAAGTCGATGACGGCGGCCAGCCGGCCGTCGCGCACCAGCAGGTTGCCGACCGCCACGTCACCGTGGAACCAGACCGGCGGGCCGGCCCAGGTGGCGTCCAGGGCGGCCGTCCAGATCTCGGTCGCCTCGTCGGCCGGGACCCGGTCACCGAGCCGGTCGAGGGCACGCCGGGTGTCCACGTCGTACGTGGCCAGGGGCGCGCCGCGCCAGGCGCTGTGCGCGCCCGCGGCCGGTCCGCCGGTCGGATCGACGGCCTGGAGCGCGGCGAGGAAGTGGGCGAGGTCGACCGCGAAGGCGGTCAGGTCGGCGATCCGGTCCGGGTGTGCGACCTTTCCGTCGATCCAGCGGTGGACCGACCACGGGAACGGGTAGCCCTCGTCGGGCGCACCCTCGGCGAGGGGGGTGGGCACCGGCAGCGGTAGGTGCGGCGCCAGCAGCGGCAGCCACCGCTGCTCCTTGGCCACCTGCGGCGCGTACCCCTCGGCGCTGGGCAGGCGCACGGTCATCGCGTCGCCGAGGCGGAAGGTGCGGTTGTCCCAGCCGCCGTCCGTGACGGGCCGTACCGGCAGGTGGGCCCAGCGCGGGAACTGGGCCGCGACGAGCCGGCGCACCAGCGCGGTGTCGATCCGGTCGGCGATCGCGATCTCGTCTCCCACGCGCCCGAGCCTGCCCCGGGTCGCACCGCGCGGGCAATCGGTTTACCGCCGTCAGGGCGATTGACGGCCCGCTCGGGGCGGCGGCAGACTTCCTGGCTCCGAGCCTGCCCAGGAGGTGCCGCGTGGTGGCCGAGCCGATCGTGACCGACCTGCCGGCCGGTGCGCCGCCGGTGTGCCTGGCCGACTTCGCCGAGCGGGCCCGCGCGGTCCTCCCGGAGCAGGTGTGGGACTACGTCGCCGGGGGCAGCGGCGGCGAGGTCACGCTCACCGCCAACCGGCGCGCCCTCGACCGGGTGGGGGTGCTGCCGCGTGTACTGCGGGGCGTGGAGGTGCCGGACCTCACCACCCCACTGCTGGGCCGCCGGTACGCGATGCCGGTGGGGGTGGCCCCGATCGCGTACCAGCGGCTCGTGCATCCCGACGGGGAGCTGGCGTTGGCGGCGGCGGCCGGCGCGGCCGGCGTCCCGTACGTGGCCAGCACGTTGGGCAGCGTGCCGATCGAGGAGGTGGCGGCGAGCGGGGCGGAGGTCTGGTTCCAGCTCTACTGGCTGCGGGACCGGGAGCTGGTGCGGGACCTGCTCGCCCGGGTGCGGGGCGCGGGTTGCCGGGCGTTGGTGGTCACCGTGGACGTGCCGGTGCTGGGCCGGCGCTTCCGGGACCTGCGCAACGCGTTCCGGCTGCCGCCCGGGGTGACCGCCGCGAACCTGCCCAACGGCCGGCACGACCTGGCCCACGGCGGCACCCCGGGCGTGTCGCCGGTCCCGGCGCGTTCCGGCGCGGACTTCGCCCCGGCGCTGCGCTGGGCGGACCTGGCCTGGCTGCGCGAGCACATCGACCTGCCGCTGGTGGTGAAGGGTGTGCTCGATCCCCGGGACGCGCGGGACGCGGTGCGGGCCGGCGCGGACGCGGTGGTGGTCTCCAACCACGGCGGCCGGCAGTTCGACGGGGCGCCGGCCAGCGTCACCATGCTTCCGGAGGTGGTGGAGGCCGTCGGCGACCGGTGTGAGGTGTTCCTGGACAGCGGGGTCCGCAGCGGCACCGACGTGCTGCGGGCGCTGGCGCTCGGCGCCACCGGCGTGCTGGTCGGTCGACCGCTGATCTGGGCCCTCGCCGTGGGCGGCCGGCCCGGGGCCGAGACCGCGCTGGACCTGCTCGCCGGGGAGTTGCGCGACGCGCTGGCGCTGGCCGGGTGCGCCGACGCGGCCGCCGCCCGGGAGCTGCGGACCGTCCCGGTGGGCTGACGACCGTCGCCGGCTCCGGGTTGACACATCGCGTTCACCGCGTGGCAAAGCGCGACCGCCGCCGTTCCGGTGTCCTGGATGGACGGTCATAATGGGCCCCATGGTTGCCTGGGAGTACGCCTTGCTCGTCCGCCGCTATCAGGGACAGGGCCGCAATTTCCACGTCTCGTTCGTCTGGTACGGGCCCGACGGGTCCCGCACGGACATCACGGCGTACGGGGACACCGCCGTCGCCCACCTCAACCGGGTGGGCCGGGACGGGTGGGAGCTGGTGTCGGCGGCGGAGGACGTGAACAACGTGCAGGGCAGCACCGAGGTGCACCGCTACCACCTGAAGCGCCCCCTGGCCCGCCCCTGACCCGCCCTGACCCCGGTGATCAAGAGGTTCGCGTCACGGAATCGCCGGATGGTGACGCGAACCTCTTGATCAACAAGGGTGGGTCAGGTGAGGTCGACCATCGGGTAGAGCGGGAAGCCGGTCAGCAGCTCGGCGGCCTGGCGGGAAACCTTGTCGGCGACGGCCGGGTCGAGCACGTACTTGGCCTTGGACGGGGTGCCGTCAGCGTTGGCGCCGGGGCCGGTCTGGCTCAGCACGGTGTGGATCAGCTCGGCGGTCTGGTCCATCTCGGCGGTGCCCAGGCCACGGGTGGTGAGCGCGGGGGTGCCGATACGGATGCCGGAGGTGTACCAGGCGCCGTTCGGGTCCTGCGGCACCGAGTTGCGGTTGGTGACGATGCCAGAGTCGAGCAGCGCCTGCTCGGCCTGCCGGCCGGTCAGCCCGTACGACGTGACGTCGATGATCGCCAGGTGGTTGTCCGTGCCGCCGGTGACCAGGGTGGCTCCCCGGCGCAGCAGCCCTTCGGCGAGCGCCTGGGCGTTGGCGACGATCCGCTGGGCGTAGTCGGCGAAGTCCGGGCGGCGCGCCTCGGCCAGCGCCACCGCCTTCGCGGCCATCACGTGCGGCAGCGGGCCGCCGAGCACCATCGGGCAGCCGCGGTCGACCTGGTCGGCCAGCTCCGGCTGGCAGAGCACCATGCCGCCGCGCGGGCCGCGCAGGGACTTGTGGGTGGTGGTGGTGACGATGTGCGCGTGCGGCACCGGGTCGAAGTCGCCGGTGAACACCTTGCCGGCGACCAACCCGGCGAAGTGCGCCATGTCGACCATGAAGGTGGCGCCGACCGAGTCGGCGATCTCCCGCATGATCCGGAAGTTGACCTTCCGCGGGTACGCGGAGTAGCCCGCCACCAGGATCAGCGGCTTGAACTCCCGCGCCGCCTCGGCCACCTTGTCGTAGTCGATCAGGCCGGTGGCCGGGTCGGTGCCGTAGCTGCGCTGGTCGAACATCTTGCCGGAGATGTTGGGGCGGAAGCCGTGGGTGAGGTGGCCGCCGGCGTCCAGCGACATGCCGAGCATCCGCTGGTTGCCCAGCTCCCGGCGCAACGCGAACCAGTCCGCCTCGGTGAGGTCGTTGACCTGGCGGGCCTGCGCCTTCTTCAGCGCCGGCGCCTCCACCCGGTCGGCCAGGATCGCCCAGAACGCCACCAGGTTGGCGTCGATGCCGGAGTGCGGCTGCACGTACGCGTGCGGGGCACCGAACAGCTCCCGGGCGTGTTCGGCGGCGAGCGCCTCGACGGTGTCGACGTTCTGGCAGCCGGCGTAGAAGCGCCGGCCGACGGTGCCCTCGGCGTACTTGTCGCTGAACCAGTTGCCCATCGCCAGCAGGGTGGCGGGGGAGGCGTAGTTCTCGCTGGCGATCAGCTTGAGCGACTCGCGCTGGTCGGCGAGCTCCGTGCCGATGGCGTCGGCCACCCGGGGCTCGACGGCACGGATCACTTCGAGTGCGCTGCGGAAGGCGGTGGATTCGGCGTTCGGCGACGACATGCGAGACCTCCTACTG
Source organism: Micromonospora krabiensis (assembly GCF_900091425.1). Lineage (GTDB taxonomy): Bacteria > Actinomycetota > Actinomycetes > Mycobacteriales > Micromonosporaceae > Micromonospora > Micromonospora krabiensis. Next base: position 1,454,487 of record NZ_LT598496.1, on the reverse strand, counting down.
ACGTACGGAAGGCCCAGGCGCTCGGCAGACGTCCTCATGACGGGGCCGCTCCCCGATGGTTCTCCATCCCCACGCGCCAGTCACGGCCCGCCGACGATCCTACCGGTAACCGACCTCGGGACCCGGGCCGACCTCGACGGCGCGGCCGGGACGGGGTTGGGCGGCCGGCCACGGGGCACACCGGTAGCGGGCGGGCCGCGGCACCGGTGCGGGTCGGGTCGGACGCCCGGACGGAAGGAGTCAGGACCATGAGCACACCGAGCAGCGAGCGGCCCCTCGCCGTGGTGACCGGGGCGTCCAGGGGCATCGGGTACGAGCTGGCCGTGCAGTTCGCCGAGCACGGCTTCGACCTGGTCGTCGCCGCCGAGGACGACGGGATCGAGGCGGCCGCGGACAAGCTGCGCCGCGACGGCGGCCCCCGCGTCCAGCCGGTCCGGGTGGACCTGACCCGGGCCGACGGGGTGGAGGAGTTGGCGGCGGCGGTGGCGGCCACCGGGCGGCCGGTCGACGCGCTGGCGCTGAACGCCGGGCGGGGCGCCGGCGGCGCCTTCGTCGGCGGCACCGACCTGGCCGACGAACTCGCCGTGGTCGACCTGAACGTACGCTCGACCGTGCACCTGGCGAAGCGGATCCTGCCCGGGATGGTGCGGCGGGGTAGCGGCCGGGTCCTGTTCACCTCGTCGATCGCCTCGACCATGCCGGGTCCGTTCCAGGCGGTCTACAACGGGTCGAAGTCGTTCGTCCAGTCCTTCGCCGAGGCGCTGCGCAACGAACTGAAGGACACCGGGGTCACGGTGACCTCGCTGCTGCCCGGTCCGACCGACACCGCGTTCTTCGACCGGGCGGAGATGACGGACACCCGCGTCGCCACCGGGCACAAGGACGACCCGCGTACGGTCGCCGAGCAGGGTTTCGCCGCGCTGATGAGGGGGGACCAGACGGTGACCGCCGGCTCGCTGCGCAACAAGGTGCAGACCGCCGTCGGCAAGATCGTGCCGGACCGGCTCAAGTCGGAGCAGCACCGCAGGATGGCCGAGCCCGGCTCGGCGGACTGACCGCGACGCCACACCGAGGGGCCGACGACGCGAGGGGCCCGGCGCGGTCGCCGGGCCCCTCGCGCGTGGGTGGCGCGGTCAGGCGGTCACCGCGTCCAGGGCCTTCTTGACGGCCTTCGCGTCGGTCGGCTTGCGCGGGGCGTCGGCACGCAGCGCGATCATCCGCTCACCGATCTCCTGGAGCTGCTTGCGGCCGAGAGCCTCCCGCACCTTCGGGAACCACTCCTGCTCCTCCTCCTCGACGTGGTGCAACACGTTCTCGATCAGCACCGTCGTCTTGGCGTTGAAGTGTTCGTCCTCGGCGTCCATCGCGAACAGCTCCGCGCAGAGCACGTCCGCCACGTGGTGCTCCTCGTACGACTCGAGGATCTCGTCCTCCAGGTCCGGCAGGAGCCGGCGGACCTCCGGGTACATCACCTCGTTCTCCAGGTAGGTGTGCACCGTCAGGGCCTCCACGATCTCGCCCACCAGCTTCTGCCGCTGGCTCGCCGGCCCCTCCTCGGCGTCCTGGAAGGCCTTGAACAGGCGGCGCATCTCCTTGTGGTCCTCTTTCAGCAGGACGATGGCATCGGTCGACACCGGCTGACCTCCTCGGTTGTGGCTCGGGGTGATCGTTCCCCTACCCCGCCGGTGAACAGGGGAAACAGCCGTCCCTCGAAAGAGGAGGGGCCCGGCGCCGACGCGCCGGGCCCCTGCGGGGTCGTGCCGGGTGCTACTTCACCACGTTGTAGGCGCTCACCATGCCCGCGCCGTAGAACCCGTTACGGGCGCCACCGGCACAGGTGGCGTCGTAGGCGTGCGGTCCGTCGGGGTGCAGCGGCGCCGGGTTGTAGACGCCCTCGGGGCAGGCCTGCGCCACCGCGGTGTTCTGCAGGAACGCGGACAGTTGGCCGGGGTTCATGCCCGGGTGGGCGGAGAGCGCCAGGGCCGCGACGCCGGTGGCGTGCGGGCTGGCCATCGAGGTGCCCTGCTTGTAGCCCCACCCGTTGGTGCGGGTGACGGTGTTGAAGGTCGTCGACAGGATCTGGTCGGCTGCCGTCCCGCTGACGCCCCGGGTGCGGAACCGGCTGTCGCCACCCGGAGCCGCCACCTCGACCACGCCCTGCCCGTACGACGAGTAGTAGCTCTTCTCCCCGGTCGGGCCCGCCGCCGAGACGGTCAGCACGCCCGGCGCCTCGGCCGGCAGGTCGAGGCAGGCGCTGTTGACCTCCCGTACCTCCGGGGTGCCGTTGTTGGGGCTGCCGGCGTCGACGGTCTTGTGCTGGAGGTCGACGTTGGAGTTGCCGGCGGAGGCCACGTTCAGCACTCCCTTGCTCGCCGAGTAGCGGATGGCCCGCTGCACGGCCTGCCACACCGGGCGCTGACGCGCGTCGTTGCGGCAGTTGAACTCCCACGGATCGATGTAGTAGCTGTTGTTGGTCAGCTGCATCCCGTGTTCCGCGGCCCAGACGAACCCGCAGACCGCCGCCTCCGGGAAGATGTAGCCGTCGTCGTTGACGACCTTCACGGCGGCCACCTTCACGCCGGGGGCGACGCCGGTGACGCCGAGGCCGTTGACGGCGGCGGCGATGGTGCCGGCGACGTGCGTGCCGTGGTCCGAGGTGGTGGGGTTCCAGGCCGCCTCGGTGGTGTCGACGACCCCGCCGACGCAGGACGCGCTCTTGTCCTTGGCGATCTGGCCGGCCAGGTCGGGGTGGCTGCTGGAGATGCCGCTGTCGAGCACGCCCACCAGCACGTCCGGGCTGCCCGCGTTGACGGCGTGCGCCTGCGGGACACCGATCATCGGCATGTCCCACTGCTGGGCGACAGCGGTTCGCCCGTCGGGTCCGCCGTGGCGGTCACGGCGTCGGCCGCCGCGACCTCGACGGTCTCGCCCTCGTCCAGGGCGCTGCCCAGGCCGGTCGTGGCGGCGACCGAGTCGACCCCGGCACCGGCGACGGCCGTGGCGAACGCCGGATCGGTCGAGCGGGCCACGAGGACGCCGATCTGGTCGTAACGGGCGACCACCGTGCCGTTGGCGGCCGCCACCCGGGCCGCCGCCCGGTCCGTCTTCGCACCCTGCGGGGCGAGGACGAGGAACGTGGTCTCCGCGCCGGCGGCGGAGGCCGCCGGCGCCGGCCCGCCGGTCACGGCGAGGCCGATGCCGAGCGTCAGCGCGGACGCCGCGGCGAGTGTCTTGCGATGGCTCACCTTCACACAGACTCCCAGGGCTGTTCTCCGCCGGGCGACGCACCGCGAGGGGCCCCGGCGGGAGGCGGACAGGGCGCCGCCTCCGCCCGGAACAGCGCGGCACGTCGATGCCGCGTTACACCCTGCGGCCGCGTCGGACAAAGGGTGTCAGACCGTGGCGATGGTGTGCGGGATCTCGGCGAGCAGCTCACGGGCCAGGAACCCGATCCGGCCGTACTGCGGGACCAGCCGCTGGCCGCTCACGGCGTGCGCGAACGCCGCCCAGCAGGCCGCCTGCGCCGGCCGTGCGCCGCGGGAGAGCAGCCCGGCGAGCAGGCCGCAGCGCACGTCGCCACTGCCCGACGTGCCGAGCCCGGCGTCGCCGCTCTCCTCCCGCCAGCTCCCGCCGTCGGGGTCGGCGACGTGCCCGAACAGCGAGACGACGGCGTCGTACCGGTCGGCCAGCTCGGCCGCCTCGGCGTCCAGGTCCTCGCCCACGTCCCGGCCGAGCAGGTGCCGAGCCTCGGTGAGGTTGGGGGTGAGCACCACCGGACGGCCCGCGCCGACCAGCAGGCCCGGCTCGTGGCTGAGCGCACCCAGCGCGTACGCGTCGAGCACCAGCGCCGTGTCCGACGGGGCCGCGTCGCACACCACGTGCAGCAGCCGCAGCGTCTCGTCGATGTCGTTGAGCCCCGGACCGACGGCCACCACGTCGGCCTCGGCGACGAGGTCGGAGAGCCGGTCACCGGAGCGGCCGGCGACCGCGCCGGCGCTGGTCTCGGGCAGCCCCACCACGAGCGCCTCGGGCACCTGGATGCTCAGCGCGGCGGCGGTGGACTCGGCGGTGGCCAGCTGGAGCACCCCGGCCCCGGCCCGCAGGGCGGCGACCCCGGCCAGCAGCACCGCGCCCGGCGTGAAGCGGGACCCGCCGACCACCAGCACGGTGCCCCGGGCGTCCTTGCCGCCCGACGGCACGGGCAGCGCCCAGTCGCGCAGCAGGGCGGGAGTGATCACCTTGGTGTCAGACCGGTTCGGCATGGACCTCGTCCTCCCGGGTCGGCCGGGCGCCCTGCCGGTGCAGGTGACCGATGTCGTTGAACACGTCGAGAGTGAGTCGTCCGGTGTCGTCGGCGGACCAGCCGGTGATCGAGCAGTTCGCGATCACGTGTTGCCGGGTGAGCGCCATCAGCTCCTCCTCGGTCAACCCCTCCACCAGGTAGCGGAGCATGAACACGAGCGCGTCGTGACCGAAGAGCAACACCCGTTCGCCCTCGTGGTCGCGGCGCAGGTCGCCGAGGAGCGCGCGCAACCGCAGCGCGACGTCGGTCCAGGCCTCACCGCCGGGCGGCCGGTAGTAGAACTTGCCGAGCCGGGTCCGCCGCGCCGCCTCGTCCGGGAAGCGCGCGCGTACCCCGTGCGCGGTCAGCCCGTCGAGGATGCCCAGCTCCCGGTCGCGCAGCCGCTCGTCCCGGCTGACCGGTACGCCGGTGCCGTCGAGGGCCAGCTCGGCGGTGCGGACCGCCCGCAGGTACGGCGAGACCACCGCGACGTCGGGACGCCGGTGCGGAGGCAGCCCGGCGAGCCACCGTCCGGTGGCGCGGGCCTGGTCCTCCCCGGTGGGGGAGAGCGGCACGTCGGCGTCCCGGTGGCTGAGGCCGATCAGCTCGGCGCCCGTGGACTCGGCGTGGGCCGCGGCCACGTTCGCCGTGCTCTCGCCGTGCCGGACGATCCAGAGGGCTGCCAGTTCCGCCATGCGCCAACCCCTACCCGGGCGCAGGGCGGGATAACCGCCGCCCGGGGCCGCCGGCCGCCGGCCGTCGGCCGCGGGTGGTGCGGGCGTGAAGCCGGCGAGGTCGGGTAAGCGCCGGGTCCACGAGCCGATCAGGGGGAGGTATGCCGTGGCCACCATGACCAAGGAACAGATGAGCCCGGTCAAGGACAAGAACTACGACCTCATCAAGACGCTGCAGATGTCGTTGGAACACGTCTACCGCATGCAGACGTACATCGACGACGCGGAGCAGCGCGGGGACAGCGAACTGGCCGACTGGTTCCGCAAGATTCAGGACAACAACCGCAAGGCGGGTGACCAGGGCAAGCAGATGCTGATGGCCCGCATGCAGCAGGAGAAGCGCTGACCGACGAGGTCATCGGCCGGGCGGACCACGCGGTTCCGCCCGGCCGTCGGGCGCCTGCGCCCGGTGCCCGGGTCGACGTCGTAACGCCGTCCCGCTGCGTGGCGGCGCGCGGGTGACCCACCCGGGGCGGCCGCGCGTCGTACCCTCGGGGGCGTGGCGGGCGCTGCCGAGGAGATCCAGGTCGGGGAGCGGGTGGTCCGCGTCTCCAGCCCCGACAAGCCCTACTTCCCGGAACGCGGGCTGACCAAGCTCGACGTCGTCCGCTACTTCCTGGCGGTCGGCGACGGCGTCCTGCGGGCCCTGCGGGACCGGCCGACGATGCTGGAGCGGTGGCCGCGCGGGGTCTTCGAGGGCGCGAAGATCGGCACCCGGCAGGACAACCGGGGCGACGCCTTCTACCAGAAGCGGCTTCCGGCCGGGGCGCCCGACTGGGTGCGCACCGCCCACATCACGTTCCCCAGCGGGCGTACGGCCGACGAGGTCGCGCCCAGCGAGCTGGCCGTGGTGATCTGGGCTGCCAACCTGGGCACCCTGCGCTTCCACCCGTGGCCCGTCTCCGCCGCCGACGTGGAGCGCCCCGACCAGCTGCGGATCGACCTCGACCCGATGCCCGGCGTCGACTTCGCCCAGGTGGTGCCGGTGGCCCACGAGGTGCGTGCCTTCCTGGGCGAGCTTGGCCTGACCGGCTACCCCAAGACCACCGGCGGTCGGGGGCTGCACATCTACCTGTCCATCGAGCCGCGCTGGGGCTTCGGCGACTGCCGTCGGGCGGTGCTGGCGCTGGGCCGCGAGATGCAGCGCCGCCTGCCGGACCTGGTCACCACCACCTGGTGGCGCGAGCAGCGGGACCGGCCGGTCTTCGTGGACTACAACCAGATGAGCCGGGACCACACGATGGCCTCGGCGTACTCCATCCGGCCGACGCCGCGGGCGCTGGTCTCCGCGCCGCTGGACTGGGCCGAGCTGGACGCGGCCCGCCCGGAGGACTTCGACGTGGTCTCGATGCCGGCCCGGTTCGCCGAGCGCGGCGACCCGCACGCCGGTCTGGACGAGCGGCGCTTCTCGCTGGAACCGCTGCTGGAGCTGGCCGACCGGGAGGGGCTGGAGGCGCCACCCGAGCGGTGAGCCACGAACCGCGGGTCACGCCCAGGGGGTGCGGGTGCCGTCGAACTCCTCGAAGACCAGCCACGTGCGGGTCGACAGCACACCGGGGATGCCCTGGATCCGGCCCAGCACGACGTCCCGCAGGGCCGCGTTGTCCGGCGCGCGCACCAGGGCCAGGACGTCGTGCTCGCCGCCGAGCAGCGCGGCGTGCTCGATGTAGGGCACGCCGGCCAGTTCCGCCGACACCTCCCGCCAGGTGTTCTGCTGGATGGTCAGCGCGATGTACGCCGACGTGCCGAGCCCGGCCGGCTCCGGGGCGACCTGCGCCCGGAACCCGGTGATCACCCCGTCGCGCAGCAACCGTTCGACCCGGGCGTACGCGTTGGTGCGGGAGATGTGGATCCGCTCGGCGAGGGTGCGGACCGAGGTGCGGCCGTCCCGGACCAGCTCGTCGAGGATCCGCCGGTCGACCTCGTCCAGGGGGCGGACCGTTCGTCCCGTCCCGCCCTCCGGCGTCGCTTCCGGGCTGGTCTCCTGGCTCACCGAAGCCCCTCCTGAGTGCCATTGGTCCCACGTTTGCTGTGGATCTTGAGCAAAACATCCGACACGCAGGAGCATAGGGCCACCACACGTCCAGGAGGTCCCCGCCGTGACGACCACACCCCAGGCGGTCCGCAGGGCATCCACGCGCACCCGCCGGTCCGCCACCACCCCCGCCGACCCGGCCCGTCCGCTGCTGCCCGGCGCGGAGCCGGTGCGCCTGCTCGACCCGAGCGGCACGCCGTTGCCCGCCCGCACCGACTATCCCGAGCCGCCCGCCGACGCCCTGCGCGAGATGTACCGCCGCATGGTCGTCGGCCGCCGGTTCGACGCCCAGTCCACCGCCCTCACCAAGCAGGGCCGGCTGGCCGTCTACCCGTCCGCCCGCGGCCAGGAGGCCTGCCAGGTCGGCGCGATGCTCGCCGTCCGCGACACCGACTGGGTCTTCCCGACCTACCGGGAGTCGATGGCGCTGGTCTCCCGGGGCCTCGACCCGGTCGAGGTGCTGACCCTGCTGCGCGGCGACTGGCACTGCGGGTACGACCCGGCCGCCCGGCACACCGCGCCGCAGTGCACCCCCCTCGCCACCCAGTGCGTGCACGCCGCGGGCCTGGCCTACGGCGAGGCGTACCAGGGGCGCGACACGGTGGCGCTGGCCTTCATCGGTGACGGCGCGACCAGCGAGGGCGACTTCCACGAGGGGATCAACTTCGCGGCGGTGTTCAAGGCGCCGGTGGTCTACTTCGTGCAGAACAACCGGTACGCCATCAGCGTGCCGCTGTCCCGGCAGACCGCCGCGCCGTCGCTGGCGTATAAGGGCGTCGGGTACGGCGTGCCCAGCGAGCAGGTCGACGGCAACGACCCCGTCGCCGTGCTGGCCGTGCTCACCCGCGCGGTCGAGCACGCCCGGGCCGGCAACGGGCCGTTCCTGGTGGAGGCGCACACCTACCGGATGGAGCCGCACACCAACGCCGACGACGCCACCCGCTACCGCGACGGCGCCGAGGTCGACGCCTGGCGGGACCGGGACCCGATCAGCCGGCTGGAGACCTACCTGCGGACGCGGGGCGAGCTGGACGACGACGCGGTCGCCGCGATCGCGGCGGAGGCCGAGGCGTACGCGGCGGCGCTGCGCGAGCGGATGAACGCCCAGCCCACGGTGGATCCGCTCAGCCTCTTCGACCACGTCTACGCCGAGCCGACGCCGCAGCTCGTGGAGCAGCGGGAACAGGTCCGCGCCGAGCTGGCCGCGGCCGAGCAGGAGGGGGACGCCTGATGGCCACCACCATGGCGAAGGCGCTCAACACGGCGCTCGCCGACGCGATGGCCGAGGACGAGCGGGTCGTCGTCTTCGGCGAGGACGTCGGCGCACTCGGCGGCGTCTTCCGCATCACCGACGGCCTGCAGGCCCGGTTCGGCGACAAGCGCTGCTTCGACACCCCGCTCGCCGAGGCCGGTATCGTCGGCTTCGCGGTCGGCCTGGCCATGTCCGGGCTGCGGCCGGTGGTCGAGATGCAGTTCGACGCCTTCGCGTACCCGGCGTTCGAGCAGATCGCCTCGCACGTCGCGAAGCTGCGCAACCGCACGCGCGGCGCGCTCAGCGTGCCGATCGTCATCCGGGTTCCCTACGCCGGCGGCATCGGCGGTGTCGAGCACCACTGCGACTCCAGCGAGGCGTACTACGCGCACACCCCCGGCCTGAAGGTCGTCACCCCGGCGACCGTCGCCGACGCGTACTCGCTGCTGCGGGAGGCGATCGCCGACCCGGACCCGGTGGTCTTCATGGAGCCGAAGAAGCTCTACTTCTCCAGCGCCGACGCGGAGCTGCCGGCGCGGGCCGAGCCGTTCGGCCGCGCGGTCGTGCGCCGCCCGGGCCGCGACGCCACCCTCGTCGCGTACGGGCCGGCGGTGCCGGTCGCGCTGGAGGCCGCCGAGGCCGCCCGCGAGGAGGGCTGGGATCTCGAGGTGGTGGACGTCCGCACCATCGTGCCGTTCGACGACGAGACGATCACCGCCTCGGTACGGCGGACCGGCCGGTGCGTGGTGATCCAGGAGGCGCCCGGCTTCGCCGGCGTCGGCGCCGAGATCGCCGCCCGGGTGCAGGAACGCTGCTTCCACGCCCTGCACGCCCCGGTGCTGCGGGTCGCCGGGCTCGACATCCCCTACCCGGCGCCGATGCTGGAGCACACGCACCTGCCCGGCGTCGACCGGGTGCTCGACGCGGTCGCCCGGCTCCAGTGGGACGACCAGCCCGACGCCCGGTGGGTCCCCACGCACCAGGGCAGCGCGGCATGAGCGAGCGCAGCGAGCGGATCATGAGGTGCAGGGCGGTCGAGCCTCGTGCCGACGCCGACCGCAGGGAGGTGTCGGCATGAGCGAACGCGTCTTTCTCCTGCCCGATCTCGGTGAGGGGCTCACCGAGGCGGAGATCGTCGAGTGGCGGGTCGCGGTCGGCGACGTGGTGACCGTGGACCAGACCGTGGTCGAGGTCGAGACGGCCAAGGCGGTCGTGGACGTGCCCTGCCCGTACGCCGGACGGGTCGTGGCGCTGCACGGCGCGGCCGGTGAGGTGCGTCCGGTCGGCCAGCCGCTGATCACCGTCGCGGCGCTCGACGGCGACGCGGCGCCCGACGGCGGCGGCGCCCCGGAGCCCGCCGGGCACGCCACCTACCGTGAGGAGGAGCGCGCCGGATCGGGCAACGTGCTGATCGGCTACGGCACCGGGCACGGTCCGGGACGGCGACGCCGCCGTCCCCGGCTCGCGGTGGTGCCCGAGCCGGTCGTCGCGTCCGACCCGGTGGGCGTCGCCCCGGCGCTCACGGGCGCCGCCGAGCCGGTCGCCCGCAACGGTACGGCCCCGCTGGTGATCTCGCCGATCGTCCGGCGGTTGGCCCGGGAACACGGCCTGGACCTGGCGACCCTCACCGGAAGCGGCCCGGGCGGCGTCGTCCGCAGGGCGGACGTGGAGGCGGCCGTGGCCACCGCCACCGCGGCCCCGCTGGCCGCCGTGCCGGCGCGCCCGGACACGACCACGCCGTCCCCGGCCGGGGCGGACCTGGTCGTGCCGCTGACCGGCATCCGCAAGGCGATCGCCGACAAGCTCTCCCGCAGTCGGCGGGAGATTCCCGAGGTCACCATCTGGGTCGACGTGGACGCCACCGGCCTGCTGGAGACCCGGGCCGCGATCAACGCCGCCCGACCGGAGCGGCCGGTCAGCATCCTGGCGCTGCTCGCCCGCATCTGCCTGTCCGGGCTGCGCCGCTACCCGCAGCTCAACGCGCGGGTGGACACCGAGGGCCAGCGGATCATCCAGTCCGCCGGCGTGCATCTGGGGATCGCCGCGCAGACCGACCGCGGCCTGGTCGTCCCGGTGCTGCGCGACGCGCAGCGGCTCACCACCGCCGAACTCGCCGCCGAACTGGCCGAGACCACCGCGGCCGCGCGGGCCGGCACCCTGGCGCCGACCCGGCTCACCGGCGGCACGTTCACGCTCAACAACTACGGCGTGTTCGGTGTCGACGGCTCCACCCCGATCATCAACCACCCGGAGGCGGCGTTGCTCGGGGTGGGCCGGATCGTGGACAAGCCGTGGGTGGTCGACGGGCAGCTCGCGGTCCGCAAGGTGACCCAGCTCAGCCTCACCTTCGACCACCGGGTCTGCGACGGTGGGGTGGCCGGCGGGTTCCTGCGGCACGTCGCCGACTGCGTCGAGCAGCCGGCGCTGCTGATCGCCGCCGTCTGACCGCCGAGTCCGGCGGCGGCCCGGATCACCGGGCCGCCGCCGGGGGCGATCAGTTGCTGCCGCCGCCCGGACGCAGCACCACCGTGGCGGTGGCGGTCTGCGGCGGGACGCCCGGCTCGGTCGGCGCGTCGGTGTACTCCGCCACGAACACCCCGGTCAGGTTGTCGGCGCCGCCGTGGCCGCCGTCGATGAACGTGGTGATCGTGCCGCTGCAACCGGACGCGGTCGACAGCGGGTGCCCGTGCTCGTCGTGGCCGAGGATGTAGGTCACCGTGACCCGCGAGCAGTCCACCGGCAGGTCGTCGACGACGTTCACCTGGAACGCCACCGTCTGCCCGAACTCGAACGGCTGGCCCTCCACCGGGGTCACGAACTCGATCGTCGGCGCCCGCGGCCCCACCAGCAGCGGCAGGGTCGCCGAGGCGGACCGCCCGGTGCTGTCGGTGACCTTCACCGTCGGGTTGTACGCGCCGTTCGCCTGGTAGGTCCACGTCGGGTTCGGCGCGGTCGAGTCGACCGAGCCGTCGGCGTCGAAGTCCCAGGCGTAGCGCAGGCGGTCACCGTCCGGGTCGACCGTCCCCTCGCTGGAGAACCGTACGGTCAGCGGGGCCTGTCCAGCGGTCGGCTCGGCGCTGATGGCCGGGATCGGCGTCCGGTTGCCCCGCACGAAGTCGATCCGGGACAGCTGCGCGTCCGGGTTCTCCGCGAAGTACCCGTCGCCGTACTCCAGCACGTACAGTGCGCCGTCCGGGCCGAACTCCAGGTCCATCGGGTTGTCCACGACCAGCGACGGCACCACCGGGCGGATGTCGCTCACCTCGCCACGGTCGTCGAGGCGGAACTCCTTGATGTAGTCGCGGGTCCACTCGTAGAACAGCGGCACCCCGTCGTAGTAGGCGGGCCACTTGGTCCGGGAGGTGTTGCGGCCGTCGTAGTCGTACGCCGGGCCGCCCATCGGGCCGATGCCGCCGGTGCCGAGCTGCGGGAACTCCCCGGACGCGGCGGACGGGTACCAGACCTGCGGCGCCTCGACCGGCGGCAGGCGACGCTGACCAGTGTTGTGCGGCGAGTCGTTCACCGGCCGCTTGCAGTCGAAGTACGCGCCGGGGGTGCCGGTGGCGAAGTCGTAGTCGCGGTACGGCAGGCTCGGGGTGGCACAGTACGGCCAGCCGTAGTTGGCCGGCTTGTCGATCAACATCCACCGCCCGTGCCCGGCCGGGCCCCGGTCCGGGTTCGCCGACCCGGCGTCGGGGGAGTAGTCGGCCAGGTAGACGTCGTCGGTGCGCCGGTCGACGGCGAACCGGAACGCGTTGCGCAGGCCCATCGCGTAAATCTCGGGACGGGTCTTCGGCGTGCCCGGCTTGAACAGGTTGCCCGCCGGCACCGTGTAGCCGCCGCCCGGCTTCACCTTGATCCGCAGCAGCTTGCCCCGCAGGTCGTTGGTGTTGCCCGAGGTGCGCTGGGCGTCGAACGCCGGATTGCGGTCGGCCCGCTCGTCGATCGGCGTGTAACCGTCGGAGAAGAACGGGTTGGTGTCGTCACCGGTCGACAGGTAGAGGTTGCCCTTGCTGTCGAACTCGATCTGACCGCCGACGTGGCAGCAGATGCCCCGGTCCACCGGGACGTCGATGATCCGCTGCTCGGTGGCCAGGTTCAGCTTCATGCCCTCGAGCTTGAACCGGGACAGCCGCAGCGCGCCCCGGAAGCGCTGCCAGTCCGCCTCGGTGCCGACCAGCGGTGCGTCGCCCTCGTTGACGTCCGGAGTGGCCGGGTCGTCGACGGGGGTGTTCATGGGCGGCGAGTAGTAGAGATAGACCCACTTGTTGCGGGAGAAGTCCGGGTCGATGGCGATCCCCTGCAGGCCCTCCTCGTCGTGCTCGTAGACGGGCACGTCGGCGGCGAGGGTGTTCAGCCCGGTACGCGGGTCGTGGATGCGTACCTCTCCGGTGCGGGCGGTGTGCAGCACCCGCAGGTCGGGCAGGACGGCGAGGCTCATCGGCTCGCCGGGGTAGTCGTTGAGTGTCACCTTCTGGAAGCTGGAGTCCGGCGGTGCGGCCGTCGGCGCGGGCGCCGCCACGACCGGAGAGGTCGGTGCGGCGAGCCCGGCGGTGACCAACGCCAGGGCGGACAGGAGTGCGGTCCTCTTCTTCAAGGTGGTCCCCCGAGAGTCGTGTCAGTAGCGGAGCGACGCGAGGTAGTCGAATCCCACGCGGGCGGTGTCCAGGGCGTCGGCCGGTGAGCGCGGCGGGGTGCCGGCGTCGTCGCGCTCCACGATGTACTCCTCGATGCCGGCCTCCCGCTCGTGGGCGAAGATGCGGCCGAAGTCGATGAGCCCGTCGCCGAGGTCGGCGAAGCTGGCGTTGGTGTCCATGTCCTTGACGTGGACCTGGCGGATCCGGCCCCGGTTGGCACGGATGACGTCGACCGGGTCCTGAGCGCCGCGCCAGGTCCAGAACAGGTCGAGCTCGAAGTGGACCAGCCGGGGATCGGTCTCGCCGGTGAGGATGTCGAAACCGGTCTGCCCGTTGGTCAGCGGCACGAATTCGAGCTGGTGGTTGTGGTAGCCGAACTCCAGTCCGGCCCGTTCCGCCAGCCGGCCGGCCTGGTTGAGGTCGCGGGCGAGAGCCCGGTAGACCTGCGGGTCACGGATCGGCTGCCCGGTCGAGTCGAGCCCGAACCAGGGGTGCACTATCTTGCGGCAGCCCACGGTGTTGGCGTCGGCGAGGGCGCGCTCCCATGTGGCGGCGTCGAAGGGCTGCGGGATCCCGGTGTGGCCCGACGTCGCGCGCAGGCCCGCCTGGTCGAGGGCGGCGCGGAACTCCGCCGCCGTCCGGCCGACGAACCCGGCGTGCTCGACCCGCCGGTAGCCGAAGCGCCGGAGCGCGGCGAGGGTGCCGGGCAGGTCGGCGGCGAGCTGGTCGCGAAGGGTGTAGAGCTGGATGCTGATCCGGTCGATCGGCACCCGCCGCCGGCCGCCGCCGTGCCCGCCGCCGCCGTGGCTCTCGCCGCTGTGGCCGGCCGCGGCGGCCTCGGCGCCGAAGAGGCCGGCGGCTCCGACGGCGGCGGCCGAGACGGTCGCGGCGCGGAGCAACCCGCGCCGGCTGACCGGCTCGGCTGGCTCCGGCCGCCCTGTGCTCTGCTCCATGGTGGTGTTCCCTCCCTGCCGGACGTGGCGGTCCGGCGGTTCCGGGTCGACCGCTGCCGAGCCAGGGCGCGCCGGACCGGCCGAAGACGGGCTCCGGCGGGACGGTCGTGGTCGGCGTGCGGATGCGGCACGGGCCCAGGGGTGGGACGCGGCGCGAAGGCGGGCAGCGGATCGACCGATGGGCAACTTTCTATCTGATCGTCAACTTACCCTTGGTGCCGGTCGAAGGCAAAGGTTCGGCGCCCCCAGCAGAACTTTCGCCGCCCAAAACAAAAGTCACCCCCATCCCACCCCGGCCCACCCACCCCGCCCCCCGGCCCCGCCCCCGCCCCGCCCCCGCCTCGCCTTCGCCCCGCCGTCACCTCACCCTCGCCCCCGTGATCAAGAGCTTTGCGTCATCGGCGGGCGGGTTCTTGACGCAAACCTCTTGATCATCGGGCTGGGACGGGGCTGGCGGTGGGGGAGGGGGGCTGGACGGGGCCAAAGGCCCCGGGGTGCACCGGCCGGGGGTGGACCGGACGAGGGTGTCGTGTCGGGCGTCCCGCCGCCGGTAGCGGCGATCCGGGCCCAGGCCGGTCGGGTGCACATCATTGTCGGCTAATCGGCGCAGCCCGGCAAAATGGTGACCATAATTGCTGCGGATTTTATTCGGGAATTGACCGGTCCCTCGTGCCGGAACTGGAGAGAATGTGGCGGAGGGAAAGCGGAAACGGGGGGGCGCATCATGAAGTTGGGACGGCGTCTGACGCTGTTGGGGGTTACCGTCGCGGCCGCTCCGCTGATCCTCGTCGGTTGCACCGCCGACGGGGGCCACGAGGGCAAGCACGGCGCGGGTAAGGCCGCCCCGCCGGAGTTGACCGTGACACCCGGTGACCAGGCGAAGGACGTGCCGATCAGCGCCGAGGTGGGCACGAAGGTCGCCGGCGGGCGGGTCACCGGCGTACGGATCGTGGACGACAAGGGCAAGGAGGTCAAGGCGGAGCCGCGCGAGGACGGGTCGTCGTGGGTGCCGAGCAGCCCGCTGCAGCCGAAGCGGACGTACACGGCCGAGGTCACCGCGACCGGTGACTCGGGCAAGACCACCACCCGCAAGACGACCTTCACCACGCTGCCGAAATCCACCAAACCGGCGGTCACCAGCACACTCTATTTCGCCGGTAATCGGACGTACGGCACGGCCATGCCGGTAACCGTGGCGTTCGACCCGCCCATTCCGAAAGAGGCAAGGGCGGACGTGCAGCGTCGGTTGTTCGTGAAGACGAATCCCGCGCAGCCGGGGGTCTGGTCCTGGGTGTCCGACGGCAGTCAGGTCTATTACCGAGCGCCCGATTTCTGGAAACCGGGCACCACGATCAGCGTCCGGGCCGGCCTGACCGGGCTGCCCATCGGCAAGGACCTGGTCGGCGACGAGGACCGCACCGCCACCTCGAAGATCGGACGGCAGGTGTCGCTGGAGATCGACAACGCGACCAAGCAGATGTCGGTGCTGCGCGACGGCAAGCTGGTCCGCAAGATCCCGGTGAGTCTCGGCAAGCCGAGCACGCCGACGTCCAGCGGCAAGATGGTGATCATGGAGAAGCACCAGTTCACCACCTTCGACACCCGAGGATCGGCCGACCCCTACGTGGTGGACGTCGAGGACGCGCAGCGACTCACCTGGGGCGGCGAGTTCATCCACGGCGCGCCGTGGTCGGAGGGGGACCAGGGCAGCACCAACGTCTCGCACGGCTGCACCAACGTCTCCGCGTCCGCGGCGGACTGGCTGATGAACATCACCCAGGTCGGCGATCTCGTCACGGTCAAGGGCACGGAGGTGCCGCTGACCGAGGGCAACGGCTGGACGGCCTGGAACGTCGGCTGGGACCAGTACGTCAAGGGCAGCGCCCTGCCGGTGCCGGCCGGGCTCGGCCCGGCGCCGACCCACCCGAACCACCCGGGAGCGGTCGCCGGCGGCTCGCCTGCCCCGCAGCCCTCGGTCAGCGGCGGCTGACCCCGATCGGCGAACCACACCGGGCCGGTCCGCGTCACGCGGGCCGGCCCGGACCGTCGTGCGGCCCCGAGGAGCCGACGCTCAGGTCAGCGGGGTGCGCGCCACGCCGGGACCGAGCAGGCTGCCGAGCCAGAGATGCTCGCCGTGCTGGCGTACGCCGGTGATCATCCAGTAGTCGCCACGCGGGCCGTGCAGGGTGCGGCGGACCGTGCCGGAGCCGTCGACCAGGGCGACCAACCCGTAGCGGCGTGGCTGCGGCTGCCACGCGTCGGGCAGCAGCGCGGCGATCTGCCGCAGGCGCGGGTGCGGCAACAACCGCTCCGCGACCGGCACGCGCGGGCTCGGCAGGGCGATCCAGTACGTGCCGTCGCCCACCGCGGAGAGATTGTCCGGGTACGCGGGCAGGTCGGCTAGGGCGTGTCCTGTCGATCATGGGAGCCAGATGACGGCAGCGATCAGGACGAGGCCGGCTCGGTAGAGGGATGCGCGTTTGGCGTATCGCGTTGCCAGGTCACGCCACTGCTTGAGCCGGTTGAAGCAGCGTTCCACGACGTTGCGCTTCTTGTAGATCACCTTGTCGAAGGCCGGTGGTCGCCCGCCGTGGCTGCCCTTGGCGGCCCTGCGAGCGACCTGGTCGCTGCGTTCCGGGATGACGTGCCGGATCCCGCGTTGTCGCAGGGCTCGCCGGGTCGAGTCATGTGCATAGCCCTTGTCCGCGATCAGC
Source organism: Micromonospora krabiensis (assembly GCF_900091425.1). Classification (GTDB taxonomy): domain Bacteria; phylum Actinomycetota; class Actinomycetes; order Mycobacteriales; family Micromonosporaceae; genus Micromonospora; species Micromonospora krabiensis. Next base: position 1,437,880 of record NZ_LT598496.1, on the reverse strand, counting down.
ACCTCCGGTCGCTTGCGGGGCCGACCCGGCCCGGGCTCGTTGACGCGGATCGCGTCCAGCAGCGCCAGGAGCTGCGGGTTGTCGCCGGCTTGGCCGGGGGTGAGCAGGATCGACAGCGGCCGTCCGCGTCCGTCGACCGCGAGGTGGATCTTCGTGCTCAACCCGCCGCGGGACCGGCCGATGGCCTCGCCATCTTGCGCACCAGGCGTCGCCGCACTTGTCGGGGAGCCCCCTTTTTGCGGGCGCCAGCGGCATGCTGGTGCGTCCGCACGATCGACGAGTCGATGCTGATCGTCCACTGCACCGGTGTGCCGTCGTCATGCACCTGCGCGGCGGCCAGGATCCGATCCCACGTCCCGTCAGCGGTCCAGCGGCGCAGCCGTTCGTGGCAGGTCTTCCACGGCCCGAAGCGTTCCGGCAGGTCACGCCACGGCGCACCCGTGCGTAGCTTCCACAGGATCCCGTTGATGACCTGGCGGTGATCCCGCCACCGCCCCCGAGCTCCGCCAGGTTCCGGTAGCAGCGGCGCGATCACCACCCACGCCTCATCGGTCAGCTCACCACGACGCACCACCGGCACATCGTTAACGATCAACCATTACATGATCGGCAGGACACGCCCTAGGACCCGCACCGCACCGCCGGGCAGCTCGACCCGCAGCAGGCGGTGCGTGGTCGTCTCCACCAGCATCAACGCGGACTCGTCCGGGGTCAGGGCGATCCCGTTCGGGAAGTAGAGCCCCTCCGTGACCACCTCCGCGCGTCCGCCGCCCGGCCGGTAGGCGAGCACCCGCCCGTTCGGCCGGTGCTCCAGCAGGTCCCGCTTCCAGTGCGAGACGGGGAACCGGTCCGACGAGTCGGTGAAGAAGATCGTGCCGTCCCGGGCGACGGCCGCGTTGTTCGCCAGGTGCACCGGCGGCGCGGTGCCGGTCAGCTGGCGGACGGCGCCGTCGGGCGTGACCCGCAGCAGCCCTCGGTACGCGTCGCAGACCACGAGACCGCCGCCGGACGGGTCGACCTCGATGCCGAGCGGCCGACCGCCGGTCTCGGCGAGCAGTCGCGGTCGGGTGCCCGGCGGCGCGTCGACCGGCCACCACCAGAGCCGTCCGTCCTCGTCCCCGCTCACCACCCGGCCGGACGGGTCGACGACCACATCCTCGGGACCGACCGCGCCGTCGGGCAGCGGGAGCAGGTCGACGTGGTCCAGCCGCCGGTCGGTGGGCGCCCACGGGCCGGTCAACGGCGGCGGCACGGTGGCCGGCTCGCGTACCGGTCGGATCAGGCGGGGCGGTCGGGGACGGGGAACGACCATCCACACATTCTCTCCCGCCGATGCCGCCGTCGACTCACGGCGCGCCGGTCGCCGTCGGCGTGGCCGTCGGCGCCGTCCGGGTCGGCGGCGCGGGATCGGGCGGCGTGCCCGCCGGGGTCGGTGTGGCCCGGCACACCTGCCCCGACCTGCGCCCGGAGGAGGATCCGGGGTGTCTCGGGGTACGACCCTGGACGTACCCGGAATCACTCCCGCGAGCCGTGAAAGTGTCGGTGGTGCCGGCTAGATTCGGGGTCATGGAGAAGCGGGGCGAGAAGTTCCACGTGCAGGTCAGCGTGGATGACCACGGCGTCGACGTGCGCCCGGTCGGCGAGATCGACTGCGCCACCGTGGGGGCGTTCCGCTCAGCCCTGTGGGCCGTGCCCTCCCGCCCGGTGCTGCGGCTGCACCTCTCCGGCGTCCAGCTGCTCGCCGCCGCCGGGGTGCGCGCGCTGGTCGCCGCGCACCTGCGGATCCGCGCCCAGGGGGGCGAGATGCTGCTGGTCGATCCCGACCCGATGGTCACCGAGGTGCTCCGGGTCTCCGGCCTGCACCGCTTCGTCCCCATCGTCACGTCGGCCGCGCTGCCGCAGCCCGCGCAGCCGATGGTGCTGGCCGCCTGACCTCTGCGTCGGCTGGCCTTCGCGTCGGCTGGCCATCGCGCCGCCGGCGCGGCACGGGCTGTCGGGCACGGGGCCGCACCGCACGGACAACACCGCACGGACAACGACCGCACGGGGGCCGCCGGCCACCGGTCGGCGGCCCCCGTGGCGGATCAGCGCACTCCGAGCAGGTCCACCACGAAGATCAGGGTCTCGCCCGGCCGGATGACGCCGCCCGCGCCCCGGTCGCCGTAGCCGAGGTGCGGCGGGATGACCAGCCGGCGCCGGCCGCCGACGCGCATGCCGACGACTCCCCGGTCCCAGCCGGAGATGACCTGCCCGCCGCCCAGCGGGAACTCGAAGGGCTCGTTCCGGTTCCAGGAGGAGTCGAACTCCCGGCCCGTGGAGTGCCCGACGCCCACGTAGTGCACCGTGGCGAGCTGCCCCGGCTGGGCCTCCGGGCCCTCGCCGACGGTGAGGTCCTCGATCACGAGGTCGGCGGGCGGCTCGCCCTCGATGGGGCCGACCTCCGGCTTGCCCGCGCCTGCTGCCTGGTTCATCCAGGAATCTCCTGCCGTGCTGGGTGATGTGTCCGGTCAGCACCGATACTGCCGGATCGTGATCCGCCGATACGCGGCAGGCCCGGGAAATCCGCCCGTCGCGTCGTCCGGCTGCTGGGATCCGGCCACTCGGCGGTGGTTCCCCGGCCGGCCCGCCACTACTGTCTGGTACCAACCGGCCACGCACCGCCGATCACCGTCCTCAGTGGCCGGAGACGATCCCGTGAGCGCGCGATGGGGAGGGCTACGTGGTCGCTGGGAATGGGCCGATCATCGAGGGATACTCCGACCCGCGGCTTGTCGGCCGGGGCGGCTTCAGCACCGTCTACCGCGCCCGCCAGGACCGCCTCGGGCGGGACGTCGCGATCAAGGTCCTGCACGTCGACCTGTCCCACCCGCAGGCCCGCGACCAGTTCCTCAGCGAGTGCGTGGCGGCCGGGCGAATGGCCAACCACCCCAACATCGTGACGGTCTACGACTCGGGCGTGACGGCGGCCGGTGAGCCCTATCTGGTCATGGAGTACTGCGAGCAGGGCAGCCTCGCCGACTGGCTGCGCCGCGACACGCTCGACGCGGCCCGGGCACTGTCCATCCTGGTCAAGCTGTGCGGCGCCCTCGCCACCGCGCACCGGGCGGGCATCCTGCACCGCGACCTCAAACCCGAGAACGTGCTCTTCACCGACTACGGCGAGCCGGCGCTGGCCGATTTCGGCATCGCCGCCCTGACCAGCGGCGCGCAACGGTCCTTCACGGTCGCCGCCCTCACCCCGCACCACGCCGCCCCCGAGGTCCTCGACGGGGGAGCGCCCTCCGTGTCCTCCGACGTGTACTCGCTGGCCAGCACCGCGTACCAGATCCTCACCGGCCGGCCGCCGTTCCAGCGCGGCCGCGACGAAGGGCTGGCGTCGTACTTCGGCCGGGTGGTGCGCGACGCCGCCCCACCGGTGGCCCGGCCCGGCGACCCGGACGGCCTCACCGAGGTCATTGCCCGCGGGCTGGCGAAGACCCCCGCCCAGCGGTACGCCACGGCCGAGGCGTTCGGCCAGGAGCTGCGGAGACTCCAGCGGACGGCCGGCGTGGCCGAGACGCCGATGGTCGTCGGAACGAGCGTCGTCGACCTGGCCCCGACCGGGCTGTCGCCAGGCCTGTCGGCGGCTGCCAACGGTTTCGGCGCGCCGCTGGTGGCGGAGGACGACAGCGCTACGGTGGACCTGCCGCAGAGCCAACCGACGCCGCCACCCACCCGGACCGCGGAGCCGGCCGGGGCGAGGAAGGGCCGCCTCGCGCCGGTGCTCGCCGGCCTCGCCGTACTGCTGCTCTGCGGCGGAGGCGGTTACGTCGGCTACCGGCAGTTCTCCGACGAGGGACCCGCCACCCGGCAGGTCGCCGACGGCCGACCGGTCGCGACGCCCACCGACACCGTCGGCACCGGCGCGGCGCCGGCCACCGGCGACACCCCGACGCCCGCGGCGACCTCGGACGCGCCGTCGACGACCGCTGAGGCGCCCCCCGGCTCCGCGCCGGCGGCGCCGCCGCAGGCCGGTCCCACGCGCAAACCGCCGTCGCCGCCGCGCGGCGGACCCGCCACCAGCCCCCGCGGCCCCCAGCCGTACGTCGAGTACCTGCGGGTCGTCAAGCAGCCCACCTGCCCCAGCGGGGCAGGGGTGCCCAACCCGTTCCCGGGAAACCCGGCGGTCATCGAGTGGAAGGTCGCCGGCGGCGCGACCGGTTCCGTCCTGTCCGTCGACGGCGCCGGTCGGTACGGCGAGTACGGGGTGACCGGCACCGAGACGCTCAGCTTCCCGTGCGGTGACCGGAGCCCGGGGGAGCGGGCCTCGCACCGTTACACCGTCACGACCAGTGGCGGCGGTCCGCAGAAGTCGAGGAGCATCACGGTCACCGCCCGCGTCAACTGACCGGCGGCGCCGGTGGTCTCGTCCCTTGCGACCCGACCAGGCGCGCGATCAGCTCCTCCGCGGCCGCGACGAACCGTGGGTCGGACTCGCACGGTCGGTGCCCCTGGATCGGCGGAGGGACGCTGTCGCCCGGCGGGGCCACCACGTCGACGGGATCGCGCAGGCGACGGTCCACCGACAGCTCGGGGCGGCCGGTGTCGACCGGCGCCGGCGGGTGACCGGTGAACACCGCGCCGCCGAACGGGTCGGTGTCGCGCCACAGGTTCACCCACCGCCAACCGACCCGGTCACCGATGTCGCGCAGCACCTCGTCGTCGACGTACGCGGGGAAGAGCCGCGCGTAGAGCCGGCGCAGCGGTGACCCGTGGGTGAGCAGGGCGACCCGCCTGCCGACGTGGGGTGGCAGCTGGAGCACCGTGGCGGCGGCGAGGACCGACCCGTGGCTGTGCCCGGTGAGCAGCACCGCGTTGCCGGCCCCGACCAGGTACGTGACGCGTCGGGTCAGCTCCGGCACGGCCCGTTCCGCGTAGCAGGGCGGCGCGAACGGGTGGGCGGCCCGGGGCCAGAACGTGCCCAGGTCCCACAGGATGCCGACGTGCCGGCGGAACTCCAACGTGCGGTGGGCGAAGATGCCGCCGAGGAGCAGGCCGACGATGATCCCCGCGATCACCCAACTGCCGGCGGCGATGGCGAACGTGATGACGCCGGCCGGCACCCGCGCGAACTGTTCCACGACGTCGCCGGGCATGAGGTCGAGCATGCCGAGGGTGGTCGTCGCCGTGGCGCCGCCGGCGAGGAAGGCGAAGACCGCGCCCAACGGGATCAGCTTCTCGGTGAACCGGGCGCGCGCCACGGCCCGGCGTACCTGGCGCAACCGTGGCTCCGCCCCGGGCGGCGCGTCCGGGTGGTCGCGTCCGACGATCGCCGCCGCCGCCCGGTACCGGGCGCGGCGGGAGACCAGGACGACCAGAGCGGCCACGACCAACGTGATCAGCAGCGTCCGGAAGAAGCCGAAGATCGTCCAGGTGTACGCCCGCGATGGCCCGGTGGCGATGCCCTCCCCGGTGGGCAGGTTGCGGTCGAGGAAGTCCGCCACTCGGTAGACCAGCTCCGAGGAGAACGCCCCCGCCACCGTGATCGCCGCGGCCGCCGTTGCGAGTGTGCCCAGCCCGAGGAACGGCGTCCCGCCCGGCCGCCGGTCCCGGCACCGCAGCAGCTCGACTCCCAGCCCGGCCAGCAGGGCCGTCTGCGTGACGAACAGCCCGGTGAGGATAGCGTCGTAGCCGGGCAGCCCGCCCGCCTCGGGCCAGCTCGACGGGCTGGCGACGACGTGGCCGGTCACCACGACGGTCAGGACGACGGCGGTCGTCCGCAGCGCACGGGGGAGCCGGTCGAGCCGCCGGTCGGTGGCGGCACGGTCGATGAGCGGGGGTGTGCAGAGCAGCACCGCGCAGGCGGTCAGGAGCGTACCGGTGACGACGAGCAGCGCCACCGTGGCGGTCGAGAGCCCGGCGGAGAGCCGGGCCGCCAACAGGGTGACGTCGAGGGTGGCGAACGCCACCGCGACGTGGAGAGAGCGCAGCCGGCCCACGAGCGGCTCGGCGTCCCACTGGCCGACCGCGGCGAGCCGGCTGTCGGAGACCTCCGCCTCCGGGGGCCGGAACGCCTCGAACACCCGGCCGGGGCGGGTGCTGGCCCACCAGATCCCCGCGGTGGCCGCCGCGGGGATCAGCGCGAGCACCCCCAGCCGGAGCCCGACCGGCCGCCCTTGCAGCCAGGACAACCAGCTGCGTCCGGCCAGGCAGCGCGGCGACGTCGGGCAGCTCCAGGCAACCAGGTCCAGCGCGACCCCGGCGACGGCGAGCACGTACAGCGCGGTGAGGGTGAGCGCGAGCAGCCGGCACAGGGACCGCACGCTCGCGGCGGAGCCGGGATTCGCGGGACGCATCCAGATCGCGACGTTGACCAGCATGAACGGTAGGAGGAACACCAGCGACAGGGTCCGGGTCACCGTGCCGGAGGGCAGGTCGCCCCAGCGGTACGCCTCCAGCGTCACCCGTCCGTCCGCGTCCCGGTCGCCCCGCCGGTCGCGGCGGCGGTAGAACCCGCCGCTGCGGTCGCCCGCGACCTGGTCGACGGGCGGCAGGTCCAGGACGTCGGGGATGCCTCCGATGGACGCCCCGTGTACCCGCAGCTCCACCACGTCAGGGGACGGCTGGGCGGTCATCCACCGATCATCTGCCAGAGCAGGAAGGTGTTCAGCACGATGACGAGACCGGCGACGAGAACCGCGGCGGCGGTGGTCAGCGGGTGGTTGACGAGGTTGCCCATCAGGTCCCGACGGCGGGTGAACGCCACCACCGGGATGAGCGCGAACGGGATGCCGAAGCTGAGGACGACCTGGGAGAGCACCAGTGCGCGGGTCGGGTCCAGGCCGATCGCGAGAATGGCCAGGGCGGGAACGAGGGTGATCAGCCGGCGCAGCAGCAGGGAGATCCGCCGCCGGAGGAAGCCCTGCATGATGATCTCGCCGGCGTACGTGCCGACGCTGGTGGACGCGAGCCCGGAGACCAGGAGGGCGACCGCGAAGCCGAACGCCGCGGCGGTGCCCACGGTCTGGCCGAGCCCGGCGTGCACGCCCTCCAGGCTGTCGGTGCCGGGGATGGCGGTGCCGTGGAAGGTGGCCGCGGCGATGAGCAGCATCGCGAGGTTCACCGTGCCGGCGGCGGCCAGCGCGATCAGCACGTCCGCGCGCTGCCCCCGGAACAGGGTGCGGCGTTCGGCGTCGTCGGCCGCCGGGATGCGGTCGCGGCTGAGCGCGGAGTGCACGTAGATCACGTGGGGCATGACCGTGGCGCCGAGGATGCCGGCGGCCAGCAGGACGCTGTCGGTGCCCTGGAGCCGGGGCACCAGGCCGCTCATCGCGGAGCCGGGATCCGAGTCGGCGGCGAGCAGGTTGGCGGCGAAGGCGAGGACGATGACCCCGAGCAGCACCGCGATGGCGATCTCGAAGGTCCGGAAACCGCGTGAGCGCAGCGCGAGCACGGCGAACGCGGCGACGCCGATGATGATCCCGCCGGGCAGCAGGGGGATGCCGAACAGCAGGTACAGCGCGACCGCGCCACCGATCACCTCGGCGAGGTCGGTGGCCATCGCGACGAATTCCGCCTGCACCCACATCACCCGGTTGAGCGGGCGGGGAAGTCGTTCCCGGCAGAGTTCCGGGAGGCTGCGGCCGGTGGCCAGGCCGAGCTTGGCGGTGAGCGTCTGCACCAGCATCGCCATGAGGTTCGCCACGACGACGACCCAGACGAGCAGGTATCCGTAGCGGGCGCCGGCGGTCGAGTTGGTGGCGAAGTTGCCCGGGTCGACGTACGCGACGGCGGCCACGAACGCGGGTCCGAGCAGGATCAGCCGGCCCCGTACCCGGCCGCGGGCGCGGGCGATCTGTAGTGGTGACGCAGTGGGTGCGGCCAGATCGTTGGTGACCACCCAACACCTCCCGGGAACGGCGTGGAGAACGTGTCGTTCTCCTTCCCGGGCCGGATGACCCTCAGGTGCCAGGCCGTGGCCCGCGCGGGCCACGGCCTGCGGGTCTCCGCCGGCGGTCGGTCGGCCGCGGTCGGGGCCGCGCCGCGTTCTGGCCGTGCGGTCCCCGGCTCAGGCGGTCGTGGCCTCGTCGTCCGGTCCGCCGAGCCAGGCGCGGATGCCGGCCAGCGCGGTGGGGCCGTAGTCCTCGTCGACGTCGTGGGCGAGGTCGGCGATGGTGATCTCCCGGAGGGCGGCGCGCCAGGCGGCGTCGGCTCCGGCCATCGCCCGGGCGACGGGGCACGGCCGCGTGCACGCCTCCGCGGGGCTGGCCAGGGGGCCGCGCTGCCGGATCTCGGTGCACACGAAGGTGGGCTGGGCGCCGTCGACGGCGACGACGACGTCGAGCACGGTGATCCGGTCGGGGGTCCGGGTGAGGACGTAGCCGCCCGACTTGCCCTGGACGGAGGTCACGAGACCGGCGCGGGAGAGCGCCTGCAACTGCTTCGCGAGGTAGCTGCCGGAGACGTCGTGCAGTTCCGCGAGCCGGGCGGCCGGTACGGGCTCCGTCGCCGTGGTCAGCACCACGCAGCAGTGCAACGCCCACTCGACTCCACCGGACAGCTTCACACGACCCCCCTCTTGACTCGGACAGAGACTATCCGACTATTGTCCCGGACAGAAGTTGTCCGAGTTTGGGGCGACGCCCTCGACGAAGTCGCCGTGCCGTCCGACACGGCGTGGAAAGGTGAAGCCATGAAGGTCACAGTCATCGGCGGTACGGGACTGATCGGGTCCCAGGTGGTCCGGAAGCTGACCGAGGCCGGGCACGAGGCGGTGCCCGCGGCGCCGTCGACCGGCGTCGACCTGATCTCCGGAGCGGGTCTGGACCAGGCGCTGGCGGGCGCGGACGTCGTCGTCAACGTGGCGAACTCGCCGACGTTCGACGAGGCGTCGCTGGACTTCTTCCGCACCACCATGACCAACCTGCTGGCCGCGGGGGAGCGGGCCGGCGTCGGGCACCAGGTGGTCCTCTCGATCGTCGGCGTCGACCAGGTGCCGCAGCTCGACTACTACCGGGCGAAGACGCTCCAGGAGGAGTTGCTCCGGCAGGGGCCGACGCCGTACTCGATCGTGCGTGCCACGCAGTTCTTCGAGTTCGTCGACGCGATCATCTCCTGGACCTCCGACGACAGCACGGTTCGTCTGCCGGCCACCCCGGTGCGGCCGATGGCCGCCGCGGACGTCGTCGCCGCGGTCGTCGACGTCGCCACCGGCGCGCCGCTGAACGGCATTCGCAACGTCGCCGGTCCGGACGCCTACGCCCTCGACGAGCTGGGCCGGATCACCCTGGCCACGCAGCACGACGGCCGCCCGGTGGTCACCGACGACAGCGCCGGCATGTTCGCGCTCGTCACCGGCGACGTGCTCATCGGGGGCCCCGACGCGCACCTGGCGCCCACCCGCTACCAGGACTGGCTCCAGTCCGCCCACTGACCGCACCGGTCGCCATCCGCTCCTCCCGTGCCAAACGAACGGCGGGGGAGGAGCGGCGTGTGCGGACGACTCCTATCCTCGTCTGTTCGGGAGGCGGACGGGCGGGGTGGGCGATGGCGGGATCGGGCGGCGGGTCATGGCAGCGGGCCTCGGTCGTGGGGGTGGTGCTGCTCTGCACCGCCGTACGGGCACCCGACGTGATCAACGAGGGCGGCTGGCGTGCCTGGCTGGTGGTGCCGGTCGTCCTGGGAGTGCTGGCGCTGACCGGGGCGCAGTTGTGGTCAGCGCTGCGTGGCCGTCGGGGCGCCGCCGATCCGGACCGGGCCCGCGACTGAGCCCCGGTCCCCGCCTCAGACGGTGTGGACGGTGGTGCCCGCGGCGGTGAGGCGCTCGACGTCCTCGTCGCCGGCATCGTCCGTGGTGACCACGAGGCTGAGCGCGGACGCCGGTGCCACGTGGGCGAGCGCGGTGCGGGCGAACTTGGCGGGTTCGGTGACCGCGATGACTCGGTGGGCCGAGGCGATGATCGCGCGCTTGATCGCTGCGTCGGCCAGGTCGTACGCCGTCAACCCGGCCTCGGCGTTCAGTCCGCAGCAGCCGATGACGGCGGTGTCGAAGCGCAGCGCCGCCAGGGACGCCTCCGCGAGCGGCCCGGTGAGCGCCAGCTCGCCCGGCCTGGGTTCGCCCCCGGGAAGAAGCAGGCGCAGGTGCGGGGCGCCGGTCAGCGCGTTGGCCGCGTGCAGCGACAGCGGCATGACGGTCAGCCGGCGCGGCGCCAGCAGGCGGGCGACCTCGAGGCACGTGGTGCCGCTGTCGAGGACGACCGCCTCGCCGTCGACGATCATGTCGGCGACCGCGGCGGCGATGCGCTGCTTCGCGTCGCTGCTCTCCTGGGCGCGCACGGCGAACGGTGGTTCCGTGCCGCGCAGGGTGAGGCTGCGGGCGCCGCCCCGGTAACGCTCCAGCGCGCCCTGCCCGGCGAGGTGCTCCAGGTCGCGGCGCACCGTCATCTCCGAGGTGCCGGTCAGCTCCGCCAGATCCGCGACGCTGACCTGGCCGGCGCGCTGGACCGCCGACAGGATCCGCCGATGCCGGTCGTTGCTCGTCACCACCCCATTGAACAGCATGCTCGCGCATCTGCCAACCTTACGAACGCAAAACTTGTTTGCTACGTTTGCAGCCATGTTCAAAGCGCTGCGTGCCGCGCGGATCTCCACGTTCGGGTACTTCACGATCAACGGCTTCGTCCTGGGTGCCTGGGTGGTGCACATCCCGACCATCGAGCACCGCGCCGGCATCACCCATGCCACGCTGGGCTGGCTGCTGCTCCTGCTCGGCGCCGGTGCCTTCGCCGGCATGCAACTCGCCGGGCCGCTCACCGACCGCCTCGGCGCCCGCCGCGTCGTGCCGCTGAGCGCCCTGCTCCTGAGCGCCGCCGTGGTCCTGCCCGGTCTGTCCACCAGCGGCTGGTCCCTCGGGGCGGCCCTGTTCGTGTTCGGCATCGGCAACGGCTGCCTGGACGTGAGCATGAACGCCCACGCCGTCCAGGTCGAAGCCGGTTACCAGCGGCCGATCATGTCCGCGTTCCACGCCTGGTTCTCCGTCGGCGGGGTTGCCGCCGCCGTGGTCGGCGCCCGGACCCTCAGCTGGGGCTGGAGCCCGACGACCACTCTGGCGGTGGTCGCGGCCGTCTCCGTGGCCGCGGTCGCCGTCTTCCGCGCCGGCCTGCTGGCCGCCCCGACGCGGGCGAACCCGACCGGCGCGAACGCGACCGGCGCCGAGCCGACCAGCCCGAGCTGGCGCTCCACGCCCTCGCGCATCTGGCTGCTGGCCGCGCTCGCGTTGATGCTCATGCTGAGCGAGGGTGTCGCCGCGGACTGGAGCGTGCTGGCTCTGCGCGAGACCCTCGACGCCGCCCCGGCCACCGCCGCGTTCGCGTACGGCGCCTTCGCCACCGCCATGACCGTCGGCCGGCTCCTCATCGACCGGGTCGCCGGCCGCGTCGGCCCGGTCGCCGTGCTGCGCTGGGGGTCCGTCCTGGCCGTGCTCGCCCTGGCGCTGGTCGTCTGGTCGCCGTCCGTGCCCGTGGTCCTGGGCGGCTGGGCGCTGTTCGGCGCCGGTCTGGCCGGCGCCGTTCCGCAGTTGTTCAGCGCCGCCGGGCATAGTGACCCGGCGGCCGCCGGCACCAACGTGTCGCGCGTCGCCAGCCTCGGCTACCTCGGCATGCTCGCGGGCCCCGCGGCCATCGGCGGGCTCACCCACGTCATGCCGATCAACCTGACCTTCCTGCTTCCGCTGGTGTTCTGTGTGATCGCCGCGTTCGCCGCTCCGCTGGCGGGTTCCGCGCGTCGATCGCGTACCGCGCCACCGCGGGCCGTCGACGAGCTCGCCAGCGCCGGTTGACGGGTCTCAGCCGGAGGGTGCGGCGGATCGTCAGCGGGAGAACTCGCGGGGCCGGACGGCGGTGCGGGTGGCGAGAGCCGGCGCGGGTCGGTCCGGATCGGCCACCGTCGCCTTGTCGAGGTAGGGGTCGTCGTCGTGCCGGGGGCGGAGGCTGCGGGGGACGACCGTGTCCACCCCGGTGCCGATGGTCTCCGCCGGTCGGTATCGAACGGTCGCCGCCGACGCGTTCGAACACAGGACGATGCCGGGTCGCCACGAGCCGTCGCGGCGGACCCACACACGGGCTCCCTCGCACAGGACGTCGGGTGGTGTGGCGCCGGTCGGGGTGGCGTGGCTCGGGCTTGACGGCGCGGACATCGTCACCCTCCATTCCGATGGGTCGGGTCTCCCCATCTGTTGAAGCTGGGCATGGACGAGCATGGCAGCGCGATCGGGCCCGTGCAAGATTTCACGACGACAAGATGTCGCGGCGACATCGTGCATTGGGGGGATTCTCGGTTACCCTACGTGGGCGTAACCGGCGCGCGGGAGGACGCGTCCGGACCGTAGGGAGTGGACTGTGGCCTCTGAACTGCGAAGAACGACCACTCTCACTGTCTGCCCTCCCGACTGTCAGTTACGCATGGTGACTGAGTCGTTCGTGGCTGTGTGGGGCGAAATTCGATCGGAGATCGGCCCGCGTACGCCGTCCACAGAGGAGCAAGTGGTGCCTGACAACAAGGGGTGGATCATGTCCAGCAGGTCGACGGGCAACGGGGGCAGTTGCGTCGAGGCCCGCCGACACGAGGACCTGATCGAGGTGCGCAACAGCAAGAGCCCCGCGGCAGGCGTGGTGCGGTTCACCGCCGAGGAGTGGGACTCGTTCCTCTACGGCGCCAAGCGGGGAGAGTTCGACCAGCTGCTCCAGTAGGACCCGCTCGTCGCCGCACCCGGCCCGGTGCGGCGGTGGAAGACGTGGAGCCCGCCGACGTACGACGCCGGCGGGCTCCCTCGTGCGGACGGGCCGCCGACCTACGGCACGCGGCCGACCGCGGCCAGGCCGGAACTCTGCTTCGGGTCGGCCGTGAAGTACTGCGGGTCGTCCGGGGTGGGCCGCCACTGCGGCAGCCACACCAGACCCGGCTCGACCAGGTCGAGGCCGGCGAAGAACCGCTCCAGCCGAGACCGGCTCCGCAGCCCGAGCGGCGTCGCGGTCCGCTGCCGGTAGATCTCGTGCGCGACGTCGAGGTCGTCCTGCGGACGCTCGCCCTCGTCCGCCGTGGCGTGCGACATCACGAGGTAGCTCCCGGGCGCCAGCGCCGCGCGCAGCGTGCCGACCGCGTCGTACGCCACCTCGTCGTCGGGCACGAAGTGCAGGACCGCGGCGAGGATCAGGGCGACCGGCCGGTCGAAGTCGATCAGGGCGCGGACCTGCGGGTGCGACAGGATCGACTGCGGGTCGCGGAGGTCGCCGCGGATCGCGTCGGCGTGCGCGTTGCCGTCGAGCAGCTCCAGGCTCTCGGCCACCGCCACCGGGTCGAGGTCCACGTAGACCACCCGGGCGTCGGGAGCGACCTGCTGGACGATCTCGTGGACGTTGCCCTCGGTCGGGATGCCCGAGCCGATGTCCAGGAACTGCCGCACCCCGGACTCGGCCAGGTGACGGACGGCGCGGCGGAGGAACGCCCGGTTTGTCTGCGCCAGCTTCGGGCCCAGCGGAAGGACCTGCATCATCTTCTCGGCGGCCTCCCGGTCGGCCGGGAAGTTGTAGGTGCCGCCGAGGTAGTAGTCGTAGATCCTGGCCGCGGTCGCCGGCTTCGCTTCGCCGCCGCCGTTGGTCGTACCAGCCATGTAGTTCCTTCCGTGTGGGTCGTGCGGGCGCACCGGGCCGGCGTTCAGGAGCCGGCCGTCCAGGGGTGGTCGTCCAGGGGAACGGACACGTCGTAGGTCAACTGGAAGATCCGTCGGTACTCGTCGACCTCGTGCGGTTCCTCCAGGTAGACCGCGCCGACGTGCGATTCGAGGTAGACCGTGTCCGGGTCGTCCGGGTCGTCGAAGTCCAGGATGCGGAAGGCGCCGGCCATCGCCGCGTGCGCGCCGACCGAGAACGGCAGCACCCTGATCTCGGCGGCGCCGCTGTCGACGATGTCGTGCAGGTGCTCCAACTGCGCGTCGAGCGCGGCCTTGCCACCGACCGGCCGCACCAGGGCGTTCTCGCCGAGAATGAAGACCAGCCGCGGTGCCGGCCGACGCGTGAACAGCGCCTTCTGCCGCTGCATCCGCAACTTCACGTGTCGCCGCGCGGTCTCGTCGTCGGCCGCCCGCTCGGCCGCGAACACCCCCAGCGCGTACGGCTCGATCTGCAGCTCGCCCGGGATGATCTCCCCGTAGTACGTCTGGATCTGCGAGGCGCTGGCCTCCAGCCCGACGTAGAGCTTGAACCAGTCGGGAAGCACCGGGTTGGTGTCCCACCACTCCTCCTGCGACGTGCCCAGCGCCAGCTCGGCCAAACCGTCCGTGACGCTCTGGTCGACGCCGTAGAGCCAGCACAGCGCCCGTACGTTCGCCGGCGTCACCGGGACCTTGCCGGTCTCGATCCGGTGCAGCGTCGGTTCGGAGATGCCCAGTCGTGCCTCGGCCACCTCGCGCCGGGTCTTGCCGTTCGCCACCCGCAGCCGCGTCAGCCGTCGACCGAGGGTCCGGCGCACCACGCGCTGGCCCGTGATCGGCATACGCCACCCCCACCCGATACGCCGTCCACTTGAGACGTCGGACACCATACCGTCGATGAGATCTCTCGTGTACACCCCGTAGCGCGACGCTCCGATGCTCCCACCCGACCTCGCGATCCACCCGCCCTGAGCCGGCGGCGCGCCCGCTACCGCCGGGGCCGGAAGTGGTGCCGGACCGCGTACCGGGAGACGGCCTCGCCGAGGCGCGCCCCGTCGACATCGGCGGTGCGGAAGTGCACGCCGCCCCACACCCGGGCGCCGATGAGCTCGGTGAGCGCCTGGGAGAAGCTGTCGAACCGCCGGGTCGTGCCGGAGTCGGCGCTGGACCCGCTGAAGCTGACGTCGTCGCGGCCGAAGAAGTGGCGGTAGAGCGACATGCGGGCGCCGGTGCCGCAGGCGTGACCGGACGGGTATTCGGGGAAGGGTGGCGTGACGAGCAAGGGCGTCCAGGTCGGGTCCGCGGTGGTCGCCGGGTTGCCGTCGGCGTCGGCCTGCGCGATGGCGGTGACCGGCCGCCAGTAACTCCAGACGTCCTTCTCGCGGAAGCAGGCCACACCCGAGTCGGCGACGACGAGGTCGGTCATCGCGAAGAACCGGGCGGTGCGCAGGGTGTCCAGGTGTTGGGTGGTGGCGAGCTGCCGCTTGATCTCCCAGTTGGCGGAGCGACGGTCGTGCCACCAGAGCGCCGCCTCGGTCTGGTCCGGGGTGCGGGTGCCGCTCGTCGCCGAGCCGAGCTCCTTGACCTCGTGGAAGTCGTCCGTGTAGGTCCGGCTGGTGAGGGCCGGCGGCCCCGGCGCGCGGAACAGCGACGCGTGGGGGAGGAGGAACGGGCGCATGTGGCCCGTCCAGGCGCCCTGCGACAGGAACAGCGGTGGCGTCGGCCGCCACTGGCCGGGCGCGGTCCCGCTGCGCCACTGCTGGTCGCCGAACGCGCCGTCGTCCTGCCGCGCGGCGACCATCGCCGCGGCGGCGTGTGCGCCGACGCGGACACCCCCCTGCTTCGCGCGCCCGTCCGGCACGGCGGCGAGCGCCTCGTCGTACTGGGTCCGGAGCCGTTCCCGCTGGGCGGGGAAGAGCGCGGCGAGCACGCCGTGGGCGGCGGTCGCGACGGCCGCGTCCACCGACTCGGTGCCCCGCGCCGTGGGTGCGACGAGGTAGGGCTCGTAGGGCGCCCCGGCGATCGCGTTCACCGCGTCGTAGACGGCCCCGTTGACCATGGCGAAGCTGCGGACCTGCTCGTTCGGTTGCTGGGCGGCGACGTCCCAGATCGCGGTCTGGGCGTTGCGGTCCCAGGTCAACACCGGGTTGGCGGCGCCGGTGGCGGCGACCGCCGCGGACCCGGGGATCGCCGTCGCGGTGGCGACGAGGGCGACCAGGGTGACCGGGGCGGAGAGAGCCCGGGACCAGATCCGGCGGCGGCTGCGCGGTTGTCCTGTCACGGCGTCCCCCGATCGCGGCGTGAGCCCTCGGCGGATCGACACCGTGGCGGCGCGGAACGCGCGACGAGGGATCGACAGGCGTCGACGGTAGCATTTCGTCGGGTGCCCGCGCTGTCCCGGGCACGCGTCAGACGGGGCGCCCCGGGTCCGGCGCCTCACCGGCCAGGGCGGCGCCGAGCGGGCTGCGCCAGTAGAGGACCTCCCGCCCGGACCGGCGCTTGGTGACCACACCGGCGTCGAGCAGCACCCGTAGGTGGTCGCCGACCGTCCCCAGGGACAGCCCGGTGACCGCGGCCAGCTGCGACGTGCTCATCGGGGCCGCCAACCGGACGAGGATGGCCGCTCGGTTCGCGCCGATCAGCCGGCCCAGCCCGTCCGGCGCCGGCGCGGGGCGGTCGGCGAGGATGCCGCTCGCCGGGTAGACCATGCCGAAGTGGGTCGGTTGGTCCCAGAGCACCCAGCCCCGGACGCAGTGGGCGGGGACGAACACCAGCTGCTCGGCCCGGTCGAGCGGCAGCGGTGGGGTGGGCAGGTCATTGACCTCCAGGCGGCCGTCGCCCAACCAGCGGATGCTGCGGTGCAGGTCGGCGAGGACGCCCTGCCAGCCCTCGCTGCTGAGCCGGGCCGTGCGGGCCACGATGTCCGCGCGCAGCCGGGGCTCCCGCCGTGGCCACTCCGGTCGCACGGTGTGCGTCCAGATCCAGTCGAGCAGGCCCACCACCTGCTCGGTGAGCCCGTCGACCAGCAGGGCGTCAGCGAGGGGTCCGGGGCGGGTCGCCCGCAGCTCCGCGCGGATCTGCTCGTCGGTGCGCCCGGCGACGACCGCCAGCTCCTCGGCGAAGGTGGGCGCCGGCGTCGCGGGGGCGAGGGTGAGGAAGTCGGCCGTCCAGCGTGGAGCGAACGACGCCGCCAGCACGGCGCGCGCCACCGGCCGCTGCGCCAGCATCCGTTCGTACGCCCCGGCGTACGGCCGCCGCCAGGCGTGCTGCCACGGGTGACGCGGGTTGACCAGCGCCCGCAGCGCGGCGACGGTCTCGGTCATCGGCGAGATGACGAACCGGCTGCGCGCGAGCAGGTCCACCGGCACCTGCCAGACCCCCATGTTTCGCCTCCAGCCGTAACACTACTGGCCCGCCCGGGGCGGCCCGAGGATCGTCGGCGTGAGGACGTACTCGGACCTGTTCGCCGTCCACGAATTCCGCAACCTGTTCCTGGCCAACTGCGCCGGCATCGCCGCGCACACCACCTCGTCGCTGGCCCTCGGCTCGCTGACGTACGCCGCCACCGGCTCGGCCCTGCTCACCGCGCTGAGCATGTTCGGTGCGCCGCTGGCCAGCGTGCTCGGCAGCCTGACCCTGCTCTCCGCCGCCGACAGCCTGCCGCCACGCCGGGCGTTGACGCTCGCCGCACTGGTCGCGGTCGCCGGAGCCGCCGTCCAGGCCGTCCCGGAGCTGCCGCTGGTGGCCCGGTTCGTCGCCATCCTGCTGGTCGCGTACGTCGGGTCGGTGACCGGTGGCGCTCGCTGGGCGTTGATCAACGACATGTTGCCCGCCGGCGCGTACGTGCTCGGCAGGTCGACGCTGAACATCAGCGTCGGGGTCATGCAGATCGCCGGCTTCGGCGCGGGCGGCGCGCTCCTGGTCTGGCTGAGTCCGTACCAGGTGTTCCTCGTCGCCACCGCGCTGCGTGCCGTCGCGGCGGCCGTGACCTGGTTCGGTCTGCGGGAACGACCGGCCCGGGCCGGGGAGCGCACCTCGACGGCCCGCACCCTGCGGATCAACCGCGAGCTGTTGGCGGATCCGGGCCGCCGGTCGCTCTACCTCAACCTGTGGCTGCCCAACGGCCTGGTCGTCGGCTGCGAGGCGTTGTTCCTTCCGTACGCGGGGGACCGCGCCGGATTCCTCTTCGCCGCCGGGGCCCTCGGGATGCTCGCCGGGGACGTGCTGGTGGGCCGCTACCTGCCGCCGGTGGCGCGCCGACGCTGGGTCGCGCCGCTGCGGTTCCTGCTACCCGTGCCGTACCTCGCCTTTCTCCTGCGCCCGGACCTGCCGCTGGCGATGGTCGTCGCCCTCGTGGCGTCGGTCGGCTTCGCGGTGTCGCTGCCGTTGCAGGAACGCCTGATCGCGCACTCACCGGCGGAGGCCCGGGGGCAGGTTCTCGGCCTGCAACAGAACGGGATGCTGACCGGTCAGGCGGTGTTCGCGGCGCTGGCCGGGGCGCTCGCCGACGTCGTGGCGACCCACCACGCGGTGGCGGTGCTGGCCGCGCTCTCGCTGGCGACGACGCTGCTGCTCACCCCGGGTCTGCGCCACACCCGGCCGGCGGCCGGCGTGGTCGTCACGCCGCCCCGGCCCCGGGTCGCCAGATCCAGTCGGTCCGGTCGTACCGGCGGGTGAGCCCGGCACGCACCATGTTGTTCAGGGACGGGTTGGCGTCCTCCACGTCGGGCCGGGCGACCTCGCTGACCAGCCAGCGGGCTCCGGCCGCGGCGGCGTGTTCGGCCCGGGCGGCGATCAGGGCCGCCTGCACACCGCGCCGTCGGTGGCTCGCGCGGGTCGCGGCCGAGTTGAGGTGGGCGGCGTCCCCGTGCACGAACACGGTGCCGACGGCGATCATCTCGTCGCCGTCCCACCCGGCGTACGCCCGGAAGCCGTCGGTCCGCGCGGCCGCGGCGACGTACGCGGCGAGGTGCTCGTTCGGGGCGTCGAAGAACTCCCACACCCGCGTCGCCCACTCGTCGATCCGCGCGTCCTCGACCGGACCCACCCGCAGGTCGGTGGTGGCCGGCTTGACGTCGTCGACCTCGCCCACCAGTCGCACGATCGTGCTGCCCGGCGTCAGGCCGTGCCGGGCGCTGATGTCGGCCCAGTCGGCGGGGAGACGGTCCGGGGCGATCTGGATGTGGGCCAGCGGGCTGCCGTTGCGCCGGTGGAGGTCGATGACCTCGGTGATCAACGCGTCGGTGACCGGCTCGGTGAGACCGAGGCCCACCGACTTGTTGAAGAAGCCGCCCATCGGGTCGTTGCTCATCGTCAGCACGGTTCCGCCACCCACGCGGTGGACCGTGGCGCCGAGCGCGCGACGGGCGGGCTCGGGGCCCGCAAGGCCGATCCGGTGCATCACCTCGGCCTCGAGAAGTTCGGCGAGTCGGGTGGGGTCGGTTGCTGGTGCCACGGGTGCCTCCGGGGTGCGGGTGTTCACCGGTCACCCTTCAGGACGGCCTGGCCGCCGTCGTGGTTCGCAGGCGCGCCGGTGACCGTCGGCACACATCCGGCCGAGGGTCACGTACCGTTCCCCCGTCGCCACTCTCCGCGCGAAATCGCCTCCTGCGCGCCTGGTTCGCCACCCCGGCATTGACGGTGATCTGGCCCACACCTTTCAATGGCGGCATGCGACGATGCCTGGTCAGCGGTGTCCGCGTACCCCGCTGACCGGCCCTCCCTCAGCGTCGCCCGGTTCTCTCGTCCGGAGGGCTCGGCTGTGGCGGATCAGGGGGTGCAGGAGCGTCGGCGGCGGATGGCGCTCAGCGCCGGGCTGCACGTGGTCTCGCACGCGGTCGCGCTCGTCTACTGCGGCCTGACGGTCCGCGAGTCGGGCCGCGGGGTCATGGCCGCGGGGTTCGCCTGCGGGATGGCCGCCGGGCTGCTCGGCCTGTGGGTGGCGCGGTCGGTGACGACCAAGGCGTGGGGCTACCTGGTGTCGTTCACCCTCCTGCTGGTCACGCTCGCCGTCGTGGCGTTCGGCGCCTACCGGGACGGGGGCGCGGCCTCGCCGACCACCCTCGGCTTCGTGACCACCGCGGTGTTCGTCGCCAGCTACACCCCGAGCCTGCGCATGATGATCGCGTTGGAGGCGCTGACTGTCGGGTCGTACCTGGCCGTCGCCGTGGCCGGGCCGCCGACCCGGCCCGGCCACGTCTTCGTGTACGTCGCCGGGATGCTGGTGTTGACCTCGGTGTGCGCCAGGCAGACGCGGATCCTGGCGCGGCAGCGGTCCCAGCTGCGGTCCCTGGCGGCGCGGGATCCGCTCACCGGGGCCCTCAACCGGCGTGGGCTCGTAGAGTTCGCCGGCGAGCTGTTCCGGGGTTGCCGACGGCCCGCCGTGTCCCTGCTCTGCCTCGACCTGGACGACTTCAAGCTCGTCAACGACCGGTTCGGGCACTCGGCGGGCGACGACCTGCTGCGGCGGACGGTGGCGGCGACCGGGCACGTGCTGCGCCCCGAGGACGCCGTCGCGCGCGTCGGCGGTGACGAGTTCGTCGTCGTCCTGGCCGACACCGACGCGTCCGCGGCCCGCGCGGTGGCCGCCCGCATCGACACCGTGGTCGGGCGGCACGTCCGTGTCAGCATCGGTTGCGCCACCGCCCCGCAGGACGGGGAGACCCTCGACGCGCTGATGGGGGTGGCCGACCGGCGGCTCTACCGGGCGAAGCAGGAGCGACGGACCGCCCGGTCCTCCCCGCGCGGCGGCTTCGCGCTGCCGTGACCTGCCCGACTCTTCCGGCTGACGACCGCTCCCTGAGTGATCATCAGGGCTACGATGACCCGGTCATGCTGCTGCGGGTGCTCGGCCCCTTCGAGGCGGAGAGCGACGGAGGCGATGCGGTCGCCCTCGGCGGCCCGCGCCAGCGGGCCGTGCTCGCGATGCTCGTCCTGGCCCGCGGCGAGGTCGTCTCCGTGGACCGGCTGGTCGAGCAGCTCTGGCGGGGCGAGGCGCCGCCACGGGCCGTCGCGTCCCTCCAGGCGTACGTGTCGAACCTGCGCCGCCTCCTGGAGCCGGACCGGGAACCCCGGGCACCGGCCCGGCTGCTGGTCACCGCGCCACCCGGATACGCCGTCCGGCTGCCCGACGGCGCGGTCGACGCCTGGCGGTTCGAGACGCTGCTCGCCCAGGCCCGCGTGGCCCGGGCCGACGACCCCGAACGGGCCGGGCGACTCCTGCGCGCCGGGCTGGGCCTGTGGCGCGGGCCCGCGTACGCCGAGTTCGCCGAGCAGCCGTGGGCCCAGCCGGAGGTGACCCGGCTGGAGGAGCTGCGGTTCGTGGCCCGGGAACTGCTGCTCGACGTGCGCCTGCGGATGGGGGATGCCGCCGAGGCGGTCGCCGAGGCCGAAGCCATGACGCGGCAGTTTCCACTGCGCGAGGAGAGTTGGCGGTTGCTGGCGCTGGCGCTCTGGCGCACCGGCCGGCAGGGCGACGCCCTCGCGGCGCTGCGCCGGGCCCGCGCCGTCCTGGTCGAGGAGCTGGGTCTCGACCCGGGTCCGGCGCTGGTCGCGGTGGAGGCCGCGATCCTGGGTCAGCGGCTCGACGTGCTGCTCCCGTCGCCCGCGGCACCGGAGGCGCGGGTCACCCGGCAGCCGGCCCCCGTGCCGCCGCTCGAACCCGACGAGGTGTTCGTGGGGCGGCACGCCGAGCTGGCGCGCCTGCGGCGGGCCGCCACGGCGACGGCCGACGGGCCGCGGGTCGCGGTGGTCTCCGGTGAGGCCGGCGCCGGCAAGAGCAGCCTGCTCGCCCACCTGCGTCAGGAACTCGTCGCGGCGGGCTGGACGACGGTGGCCGGCCGCTGCCCCGAGGTCGAGGGTGCCCCGCCGGCGTGGGCGTGGGTCGAGATGCTGCGACAACTCGCCGGGGTGGTCCCGCCGGCGGAGCTCGCGCCGGAGGTGGCCCCGCTGCTGGGGGACACGGACCGTGGTCCCGCCGGTGACGTCACCGCCGGCCGGTTCCGGCTGCACCGGGCCGTCGTGGCCTGGCTGGGTGCCGCCGCGGCCGAGCGTCCGCTGGCGGTCCTCCTCGACGACCTGCACGCCGCCGACAGCGAGACGCTGTTGCTGCTGACCTCCGCCGTCGAGCTGACCGACGCCGCCGTCCTGTTCGTGGTGGCGCTGCGGCCGGGCGACAACCCTGGTCGGCTCGCCGCCACCATGGCGGCTCTGGCCCGCCGGTCACCCGAGCGGCTGCACCTGGGCGGCCTGGCCGCGCCCGACGTCGAGCGGCTGGTCGGCAGCGTCGCCCGCACACCCGTCGATCCCGAGACCGTCGCCGCGCTCACCGCGCGCACCGGCGGCAACCCGTTCTACGTTCGGGAGTCGGCCCGACTGCTCGCCGCCGAGGGCGCGCTGGTCGCCACGTCCGAGGTGCCCGAGGGCGTACGGGACGTGCTGCGCCGACGCCTGTCGCGGCTGCCGGAGACCGCGGTGGCGCTGCTGCGCCTCGCCGCCGTCGTCGGGCGGGAGGCGGACGTGGCGATCCTCGTGGCGGCGGCCGACGGGGACGAGAGCGGCGTCCTCGACGCCCTCGACGCGGGACTCGTCGCCGGCCTGCTGGCCGAGCCGTCGCCGGGGCGGGTGCGGTTTCCGCACGACCTGGTCCGCGACACGATCTACACCGACCTCTCCCACCTGCGTCGGGCGCGCCTGCACGCCCGCGTCGCGGACGCGATTCGCGCGCTGCGCCCCGACGACCACTCCGCCCTGGCCCACCACTACGCCCGCGCGGCGTCGCCGGACACCGCCCGACTGGCCGTCGACTACGCGATCCGCGCCGCGGACCTCGCCGAGCGGCGGTACGCCCACGACTCCGCCGCCGAGCTGCTCACCCACGCCCTGGAGGCCGCCGGCACGGTCGCCGGGGACCGCGCCGCGCTGCGGATCGACCTGATGGGGCGCCTCCTGCGCGCGCAGGCCCGCGCCGGCGCCGTCGCCGCCGCCCGGGACACCCGCGCCCGGGCGGTCGACCTAGCCGTCGCCGAGGGGCGCGACGAGCTGCTGGTCGCGGCGTTCACCGCCTGGACGGTCGCCACCCCGTGGGCGATCCGCGCGTACGGGGTCGTGGACCGCCGGATCGTGGACCTGCTCGCGCGGCTGCTGCGCCGATCGGAGCTGCCGCCGGTGGACCGGTGCCGGCTGTTGGAGGCGCTCAGCAGCGAACTCGACGGCGAGTCGGACCCCCGGGGGCCCGAGGCCGGACGCGAGGCCCTGGCGATCTCCCGCGGGCTGGCCGATCCCGAGCTGCGCGGGCTCGGGCTGGCCGCCCGCCTGCGGACGATGCGCTACGACCGGGAGGCGCCGCAGCGCCGCGAGCTGGCCCGGGAGCTGCGTCAGCTCGCCACCGAGCACGGCCTGGTGACCTACGACTGGCTGGCCGAGCAGGTGCTCAGCCAGGCCGCCGCCGCGCTCAACGAGCCGCACGAGGTACGCGCCAGCGTCGCCCGGCAGGAGACGATGGCCGGAACGTACCAGCTCAACGAGGCGCTGGTGGTCACGCTGGGCACGCGCGGCGCCCTGGCCCACATCGCCGGTGACTTCGCGGCCGCCCAACGGCACTACGACGACGCCGCCGACCACATGCGCCGGCAGGGGTCCCTGCACGCGGACGCCTTCCACTACTTCGCCAGCGCCAGTCTGCTGATCAGCCAGCGCCGGCTGCGCGAGCACCTGGCGGCGACCCGGCTCGCCCGGGCGGCGCTCGGCCCGCTCATCGACGACCTGCTGGCGCTGGCCCTCATCGACGACGGGCGGGTCGAGGAGGCGCGGACGGTGCCCCTCGGCGGTTACCCGTACCGGCCGGACTACTTCCAGTCGGCTCTCCTCACCGTGCGGGCGATGGTGATCATGGCGCTGGACCGCGCCGACCTGGCCCAGCCGGTGATCGACGCCCTGCTGCCGGTCCGTGACCAGCTCGCCGGGTTCTCCAGCACCACCGTCGCGATGCGCCCGGTCGCCCTGACCCTCGGCGAGCTGTTCCGCCTGCGGGGCGACACCGACGAGGCGGCGCGGCACTTCGCGCTCGCCGCGGACGTGGCGCGGCGGTGGGACTCGCCGCACTGGCTGGCCGAGGCGCGGGCAGCTCTCGGCCGTTGACCGGCGACCCGGCCCGGCGCCAAGTGGTCTTCAAGTCGGCTACTAGTGGTCCCGGGCACGCTGGGAATCGCGTGCCACGCGCACCCCGGTGCGGGTGGCACGTGACACGTCCGAGTCCTCGAAAGGTCACCGTGAACCGGAACCACAACGAACCCATGGCCGATGTCCGCGACATGTACATGGCGCACGCGGCCATGCGCCGGGAGTTCGGGTTGCTCCCGCAGCTCGTTCGGGACGTCGCGCCGGGCGACACCCGGCGCGCGGAGGTGGTCGGCGCCCACGCCGACCTCATGTGCCTCATCCTGCACACTCACCACGAGGGTGAGGACCTGCTGCTGTGGCCGCGGCTGATGGAGCGCGGCGGTGCCGAGGCCGCGGCGATCGTCCCCACCATGGAGGCGCAGCACCACGCGATCGAGGCGGCGCACGCGCAGGTCGTCGCCCTGCTGCCCGCGTTCCGGACCACGGCCCGGGGCGGCGAGGCCCTCGCGGCCGCTCTGGACACCCTCCACGCCGCGCTGATCGAGCACATGGACCTGGAGGAGCGGGAGATCCTGCCGCTGGCGGAGAAGCACGTCACCGCCGCCGAGTGGAAGGGGCTGGGGGAGCACGGGATGCGCCACGCCCCGAAGAAGGTCCTGCCGCTGGCCTTCGGCATCGCCATGTACGAGGGCGACCCGGAGGTCGTCAAGGCGGTGCTCGCCGAGGCGCCGCTTCCCGCCCGGCTGATCATGCCGATCCTCGCGCCCCGTCTCTACGCCGCGCACGCCAAGCGCGTCCACGGCACTGCGACGCCGCCGCGGGGGACCGCACCAGTCCGCTGAGGCGGTGACGGCGCGGCCGGCCCCGACGGGCCGGCCGCGCCCGGTCGTCCCGGTTCAGTCGACCACCGGCGGTGCGGTCCGGGCCGCTTCCTTGAGGGCCGCGGCGGCGCCGGAGTACGGGTTGTGGGTGTAGCTGCGGGACAGACCCGCCGGAACCGTGAAGTACTCGACGGACAGCTTCGCCGGGTCGCTAGCCAACTCGCCGCGGGCCGGCAGGTCGTTGCCGTCGTCCCAGCCCCACGGGGCGTTGGCCGAGTTGGTCGAGCAGCTCCAGGTGCCCGCGCCGCAGTCGCCGGAGGTGTCACCGGCGAACGTGCCCAGCCCGGCGAACAGACTGGTGTTGGCGCGCTGGGCCCACAGCCCACCGGCGGCGAAGATGTCGATCAGCGCGTACCGGACGTCCCGGTCGTTGCCGCTGCTCGGCGTCTCGGCGACCGTCGACGGGTAGTAGACGATCCCGTCGCCGTTGATCGTGTACTGCGGGTACGCCTTCAGGCCGTGCCCCTGCGCCTCCTGGGCGGTCACCGGGTGGGTGAACGAGTCGTGCGGCGACGACTGGAGTTGCAGCGTGCCGTCGACGGTCTCCCGTCCGCTCGTCCACGTGCTGCCCGCCGGCGTGTACGAGTAGAAGTCGCTGTGCGCGACCGTCACGGCCCCGCGCAGGACACCGTAGGTCGAGCCGTCGCGCTCGACGGCCAGCAGCACGCCTTCGCCGTCGTTCTCGTGCTCGGTCTCGAAGAAGGGGTGGTCGGTCCAGTCCCGGGGGTGGAAGAACAGGTACGTGAGGTACCAGTGGGTGCTGGTCTCCACGACGGAGTAGTAGGCGTGCGCGGCGAGTGAGGTGCCCGCCTGGCCGGTCCGGTCCCAGTTGTTGCGCCCGTTCAGGTCGCCGTCGAAGTCGACCTTGGCGATGTAGTCCGACTGGCCGCCCAGCGAGTGGGTTCCGGTCGCGTCGACGTCCTGGTAGTGGATGGGAGCCCAGCGGAGGGCGAGCTCGGCCCGGCTGACGGCGGCCGTCGCGGCCGTCGGCGCCACGAGCTGTGCCGCCGCCACCGTCGCCGCGACGCCCGCCGCGGTGAGCGCCCTCGCGATCCGGGACCGGCCGTTGCTGGTTCTGTCGCGCATGTCGTGCTCCTGCGTCCGAATTGACAGATCGCAATGGATCGTCGTGGCTCCGGACGCCCGGGACGTGTCCACCCGGCGAAGCGCCGATAGATGGTTCTCGACGGTGTGGATCGGGCGTCCGGCCCACCGGCCCGTCGCCCGTCCGCGGAGGGGGCGGACGGGGGCGGGCCGGTGGTCGCGACGGCTACCAGGTGGTGAGCCCGAGGCTCATCGTCTTCGTCAGCGTGGCGTTGTCGTCGTCGCCGTCCAGTGACCAGGCCATCGCCCCACCCAGGCCGGTCCGCCGGATGTAGAGCATCTTCTGGAGCACGACGGCCGGGTCGTCGTACGTCCAGAAGGTCGTGCCGTCGAACAGCCAGGCGTGCCCGGCGCGGAGGTCACGATGGACGGTGTAGCCGTCGGCGGGCAGGGTCTTGAGCTTCTTGTAGTCCTCGTAGCCGGCCGCGTGCGTGGCCGGTGCGGGCCCGGTCACCGGGCGGAACAGGCCGTTGCCGCCACCGGTGACGCCGGTCCAGCCCTGCCCGTAGTAGGGGATGCCGAGGACGAGTTTGTCGCGCGGCGCGCCCCGGGCAAGCCACCCGTCGATCGCGACCTCGACGGAGAAGTCGGGGGAGTCGGGGGCGCCCGCCGGCACCCGCAGCGCCGACTGCTGGTTGGTTCGCGCGTCCCAACTGCCGTGGAAGTCGTAACCCTGCACGGTGGCGAAGTCCAGGTACTTGAAGATCTTGCGGCCCTCGAACCCGGCGTCCATGGCGGCCGGGTTGGCCGGCAGGAACGCGGTCAGCGGGTGGTGCTCGTGGGTCGTGCGCCCGTACGCGTCGAGCTGCTTGCGGAACTCCGCGAGCAGCTTGGTGAAGTTCTCCCGGTCCTCGACGCGGATGACGTTGCCCGGCTCACCCGGCCAGTTCGGCCACTCCCAGTCCAGGTCGATGCCGTCGAAGACGCCGGCACCGGAGCCGGGGCCACCGCTGCCGCCGTCGAGGTTCGGGAGGTTGCCCTTGAGGTAGAGGTCGATGCAGGAGGCGACGAACGCCTTGCGGGAGGCGTCCGTGCGGGCGGCGTTCGAGAAGTACGTCGACCAGCTCCAGCCGCCCAGCGAGATCATCACCTTCAGGCCGGGGTGCTTGGCCTTGAGCTTCGCCAGTTGGCCGAAGTTGCCGTTGAGCGGCTCCCCCCAGGCGTCGGCGACGCCGTCGACGCTCTCCTCCGCCGGCACCGGACGCTGGTAGTCGGCCCAGGCGTCACCCTCGCCCGGCCCACCGTCCACGTAGCACCGGCCGTCCTCGCTGACGTTGCCGAAGGCGTAGTTGACGTGGGTGAGGCGGCTCGCCGCCCCGGAGGTGTCCAGCTTCTTGACCGGGAAGGCCCGGCCGTAGATGCCCCACTGGGTGAAGTAGCCGACCCGGTGGTAGCCGGCGCGGCGCTCCGACCTGTCGTGCGCGCTCGCGGCGGCCGGCGGGGCCGCGGTGACCAGCAGGGTTGTCAGGGCCACGAGGGCGGTGAGGCGGCGGTGGCGGAATGGTCGCATCGGCACTCCCACGGCGGAGGGGGCGGAATAGTTAAGAGACCTTTCTGATCGATGAAGTTAAGCCGATCACATTCCGCGGTCAAGGGGCCCGACGGTTGGTCCCGGTCGACGCCCCCACCTGGCGACGGCCCCTACCACTCCCGCGCGGCCCGGATGATGGCGTCACGGACCCGGACCGCCTCCGGACCGAGCGTCGAGTTGGCGCGTTCGGCGAGAAAGCCGGTGTTGATCGGCGGGTCCTCGGGTTCCCGCAGGGCGACGACCGACCCGGCGCGCAACTCCTCGGCGCACAGGTAGCGGGGGAGCACGGTGACGCCGGCGCCGGCGACGGTGGCGGCCAGGACGCCGCGCAGGTCGGGCACGACCAGGGCCGGTGGGGCGTCCAGTCGCTGCCGGAACACGTGGCGCCAGTAGCGGCGCAGGATCGGCAGGTCCTCCGCGTAGGTGATGAGCGGGACGCCGTCGAGGACGGCCGGGTCGTCCACCGGGTCGAGGCGGTCGCGCCACGCGGGCGCCGCGACGAGGACGAACTCCTCGTCCATCAGTGGTGTGGCCAACACCGACCGGCCGCGCGGGCGGACGGCCGACAGCACCAGGTCGAAACGCCCCGCCCGCAGACCGTCGAGCAGGTCGTCGGCGAGCCCCGCGGTGACCCGTAGTCGCACGCCGTCGGCGACCAGCGGGGCGAGGACCGGCAGGATCCGCACGGCCAGCAGCTCCGCCGGGCCACCCAGCTGCACCGGCTCTGCCGGCGTCGTCGGATCCCGGTCGGCCACCGCGACGAGCGCGTCCATCGGTGCGGAGATCCGCGCGGCCAGGTCCTTGGCGATCGCGGTCGGCGCGACGCCGCGGGGCAGGCGTTCGAACAGTTGGCGGTCCAGCTGCTGCTCCAGGGCCCGGATCTGGCCGGTGACGGTGGGCTGGGCCAGCCCCAGGCGGCGGGCGGCCTCGGTGAGGGACCCGGCGCGGTACACGGTCAGGAAGGTGCGCAGCTGGGTCAGATCCAGGCCCCGGCCCACCGCGGAACCATCGGAATTCTTGGGTGCCACAACGCCAATCCTATTGGTTGACCGATCGTTCGCCGACCTACCGTCGGACCTGTCAACCGGCGTGCGGT
The DNA here is from genome assembly GCF_900091425.1 of Micromonospora krabiensis. Classification (GTDB taxonomy): domain Bacteria; phylum Actinomycetota; class Actinomycetes; order Mycobacteriales; family Micromonosporaceae; genus Micromonospora; species Micromonospora krabiensis. The sequence continues at coordinate 1,409,465 of NZ_LT598496.1, read as the reverse complement.
CCCCGCCGCCGATCACCGTCCCGGCCCACCCGCCGGGACCGTCCCACGGAGTATGACGTGGCAAGGATTGTGTTCGTCCTGACGGGCGCGGACCACTGGACGCTGGCGGACGGGCAGCGGCACCCGACCGGATTCTGGGCGGAGGAGTTCACCGTCCCCTACCGCGCGCTCATCGACGCCGGCCACGACGTGACCGTCGCCACCCCTGGCGGCGTGCTGCCGACCGTCGACCGGGCCAGCCTCACGCCCGAGGCCAACGGCGGCCAGCGGGGCGCCGACGCGGTGGCCGCGACGCTCGAGGCGGTCGCCGCTCTCCGGCGACCGGTCGCCCTGGCCGACGTCGACCCGGACGAGTACGACGCCGTCTACTACCCGGGCGGTCACGGTCCGATGGAGGACCTCTCCGCCGACCCGGACTCGGCTCGACTGATCACCACGACGCTGGACGCCGGAAAGCCGCTCGCCCTGGTCTGCCACGGAGTCGCCGCCCTGCTCGCGACCGAGCGGCCGGACGGCTCGTCGCCGCTGCGCGGCTACCACGTCACCGGCTTCACCCGGGCCGAGGAGGAGCAGGCCGGCCTCGCCGACCGGGCCCCCTGGCTGCTGTCCGACCGGCTCGTCACGCTCGGACTCCGCTTCACCGAGGACGCGCCGTGGTCGTCGCACGTGGTGACCGACCGAACCCTGCTCACCGGCCAGAACCCGGCCTCGTCCGCCGCCGTCGCCGCCGCCCTGCTCGGGCGGCTCGACCCGGTCGCCTGACCGGCCACGGCACCGACTCCGCACTCACCGCAAGGAACCGTCCATGTCACTGATCCTCATCACCGGAGCCTCCGACGGACTCGGCCGGGCGCTGGCCGAAGACCTCGGGGCCTCCGGCCGGCACCAACTCCTGCTGCACGGTCGCGACCCCGACCGGCTCGCCGAGGTCGCCCGCGCCACCGGCGGCACGCCGCTGCGGGCGGACCTCTCCTCGCTGCGCGAGGTGACCGACCTCGCCGCGCGCGTCGCCGCGACCCACGACCGGCTGGACGTCCTGGTCAACAACGCCGGCGTCGGCTTCCACGTGGACGGCACCACCCGGGAGCTGTCCCGGGACGGGTACGAGCTGCGCCTCGCGGTCAACTACCTGGCCCCGGTGCTCCTCACCCGGGAGCTGCTGCCGCTGCTGCACCGGGCTCCGGCGGCGCGGGTGGTCAACGTCGCCTCGGTCGGGCAGCAGGCGATCGACTTCGACGACCCGCAGTTCGCCCGGGACCACCACCAGCCGGCCGCCTACAGCCGGTCCAAACTCGCGCTCATCTGCCACAGCCTGGACCTGGCCGACGAGCTGGCCGGTACCGGGATCACCGTCAACAGCATCCATCCGGCGTCGTACATGCCGACGACCATGTCCAGCCGCTCGGGCATGACGGTCGTCGACAGTCTGGAGCAGGGCGTGTCCGCGACGCGCCGCCTGGTCGATGGGCCCGACCTCGCCGGGGTCACCGGACGATACTTCGACGGCGCGCAGGAGGCGCGCGCCGCGGTCGAGGCGTACGACCCGGCGTACCGTTCCCGGCTGCGGGAGCTGACCCGCGACCTGCTCGCCGGCTACTGACCCGGCACCTGGTCCACGGCTCAGGCCGGTGGGTCGGCGACGATCCGCGCGATCGCGCGCCGGCCCACCGCGCACATCACCGGGTTGGTCCGCCGGTAGTACCAGACCAGGCCCATCGCCTGCGCGAAGGCCCACGCCCGGCCGCGCTCCCACTCCAGGTCGTCGCAGCCGAGCCGGCGCCGCAACGCCTGACGGGGACCGGCTTCGAGCAGTTGCCAGGCGCTGATGAGGTCCAGCGCGGGGTCGGCCGGCCCCGCCCCACCCACGTCGAGCACCCCCGCCAACCGCCCGTCCCGGACGAGGACGTTTCCCGCGATGAGGTCCCCGTGGGTCATCCGGTCCGGTGTCCCACCTCGCGGCAGCTCCCGCATCCGCGCCCAGAACCCGCGTAGCAGCGGGACGTCCAGCAGTCCTTCGCTCTCCCGGAAGCAGGTGTGCAGCCACTCGTCGTGCGCGGGCAGCTCGCCCCCACGGCCCTGGCCCGCGAAGGTGCGTCCCTCGGTGTCGATCGCCCGGACGCCGTCGATGAACTCGGCCAGGTCGTGCGCGAAGGGGACGGAGTCCCCCGGGTCCTCCTCGGTGGCGACGGCACCGGTAAGCCACGTCTGCACGGACCACGGCAGGGGGTAGCCCGCGCCGGGCTCCCCGACGGCGACCGGCTCCGGGGTGGGGAACCGGGTCCGGCCCAGCAACTTCCGGGCGGCGTCCGCCTCGGACTCCAGCCAGCGGCGCACCGCCGCACCGTCCCGCCCCTGCAGCGGGAACCGCGCGGCGAACCGGTCGCCGATCCGGAAGACGGCGTAGACGGTGCTGTGCGCGCCGACACGCTGGACCGGCAGGTCCCGCCACCTCGGGAACTGCTCGCCCACCAGCTTGCGCACCGTCGCGGCGTCGATGTGGAGCTGGTCCTCGTGCATCGGCGCCGACGGTGCGTCGTCCGCCGCCGACCGATCGTCCAGATCTCGGTGGGTCACGCCGCCCATTGCATGACACCGGCCACGGACGGCCAACCGATTTAGCGCACCGGTAACCCCTTCATGATCAATTAACCGGGTCGCTCCTTCGGGTTCGGGGGATGGAGCACCGCGCGGAGCAGGGTCGGCAGGGCGCCACCCCGGCGCACCCGTTCCACCCGTCGCGGAGGAGAACCATGTCTACCCGTACCCGGATCGTCGCCGGCCTGGCCACCACGGCCGCCGCCGGCGCGGTGGCCCTCGCCGCCGGTCTGGTCCCCGTTCCGGCGTCCGCGCCGACGCTCACCGGCGCGGTCCCCGCCGGCGCGCCCACGACGACCGCCCAGCCGCCGGTCCTGTCGGCGACCCTGGCCCACGCCTACGACGCGTTCGACGCGCGGCAGGGCGTCGCCGTCGACGACCGGTACTTCTACGTGGTCGACAACCGCAGCATCACCAAGCACGACAAGGCCACCGGCAAGCCGCTGCTGCAGTTCGTCTCCGACCCCGAGGGCCCGATCATCCACCTGGACAGCGCCGTCGTGGTCGACGGCAAGCTGTACGCCTCGCACTCCAACTACGACGAGTCGCCGATGGAGAGCTCCATCGAGGTCTTCGACACCCGGACCATGCGGCACCTCGACACGTTCAGCTTCGGAATCTTCCGTGGCTCGCTGACCTGGCTGGACCGCCACGACGGGGCCTGGTGGGCGGGCTTCGCCAACTACGACGAGATCCCCGACGGCGGCACCGAGCCGTACGGTGAGACCTACCAGACGCAGGTGGTCAAGATGGACGACCACTTCCAGGTCGTCGAGGCGTGGACCATCCCCAAGCCGATCCTCGACCGGTTCAAGCCGATGAGCAACTCCGGTGGCTCCTGGGGGCCGGACGGCCGGCTCTGGCTCACCGGCCACGACCTCGGTGAGGCGTACGTGATGACGCTGCCGGCCGCCGGTTCGGAGCTGGTCTGGGCCGCCACCGTCACGCTGCCCGGGGTGGAGGGGCAGGGCATCGCCTGGGAGCACGCCGGCAGCCGGTCCAAGCTCTGGACGATCAAGCGCTCGGCGAAGCAGGCGTTGAGCTTCACCGTGCCGTTCCGGTCGGTCACCGAGCCGGCCGCGCCCGCCTGGCAGATCCTCGGCCCCGGTCACTTCCAGCAGTGACCACCGGCGGTCGCCGGGCGGTCCCGCGCCCGGCGACCGCCGAGCACCCCGCGAGTCCCGGCGGCACCCGACCCGGGGAGGATGGCGGTATGACTGAGGCTGCTCCGCACCTTCCCAGACGTGTCGTCGTCACCGGCGCCGCCGGCAAGCTCGGTCGCGTGGTGGTCGCGCACCTGCGCGGCCGCGGCGTCGAGGTGCTGGCGGTGGACCGGGTCGGCGGGCGTGACCCCCGCGACGTCGGGGGCGAGTTCCTGCTCGTCGACCTGACCGACTACGGCCAGGTGATCGAGGCGTTCACCGGCGGCACCGACGAGCACGGCGGGACGGTCGACGCCGTCGTGCACCTGGCCGCGGTGCCGGCCCCGGGCCTGACGAGCAACGCGAGCACGTTCGCGAACAACTCCGCGGCGACGTACAACGTGTTCGCCGCGGCCCGGGCCGCGGGGATCAAGCGGGTGGTGTGGGCGTCCAGCGAGACCGTGCTCGGGCTGCCGTTCGACACCCCGCCGCCGTACGCCCCGGTGGACGAGGAGTACGCGCCGCGACCGGAGTCGACGTACTCCCTGAACAAGGCGCTCGAGGAAGAGATGGCGCGGCACTTCTGCCGCTGGGATCCCGACCTGGTCATGGTGGGCCTGCGGTTCTCCAACGTCATGGAGGTCGCGGACTACGCGGCGTTCCCGTCCTTCGACGCCGACCCGGCGCTGCGCCGCTGGAACCTGTGGGGCTACATCGACGCCCGCGACGGCGCCCAGGCGGTCGAGCGGGCCCTGGTCCACGACGTGCCGGGTGCCGACGTCTTCGTCATCGCCAACGCCGACACGGTGATGAGCCGGTCCAGCGCCGGCCTGATGGCCGAGGTCTACCCGGGGGTGCCGATCCGCAAGGCGCTCGGCGAGCACGAGACGCTGCTCAGCATCGACAAGGCCCGACGGGTGCTGGGCTACGAACCCCGGCACTCGTGGCGTGACCACGTCGACGACGGGGCCGCCCCCGGGTCGGCCTGAGACGCCGGGTGTCGCCGCCGACCGACGTACGGGTCAGCGGGTGAGGGCGTCCCGGACTGCCGGGTCCTCCGCCGAGCGCACCGCCGGCGGGCGGCCGCTGACCACGTCCCACGCCGCCTTGCCGCTGGCTAGGTAGTCGCGTACGGACTTCTCGACCAGCAGGGCGGGCCCGCAGTCGCCGCAGCGGGCGGTCACCCCGTCGGCCTCGACGCCGAGGTGCCGGCAGAGCGTGACCGCCCGGGACACGTGGTAGGACTGGGTCACGACCAGCGCGCGCCGCACCCCGTACACCTGCCGGGCCCGGGCGCAGCTGTCGTAGGTGTCCAGGCCGAACGGGTCGGCGACGATGCGCGCCGGGTCGACACCGAGCCGGGTCAGGTACGCGGCCATCACCGTCGGTTCGTCACCGGACGCGCCGCCCCCGTCGCCGGAGACGAGGACCACCCGGGCCCGACCCTGGCGGACCAGTTCGGCGGCGGTCTCCAGGCGCCCGGCGAGCCGTTCGCCCGGTTGGCGCCGGTCCTCCGCCACCTCGGTGCCGAGCACGAGCACGACGTCGGCGGTCGGCGCACCGGCCTCGTCGTGCAGGTGGCCGCGCGCCGCGACGGTCGTCCAGAGCCAGGGAACACTGCTGAGGAGCAGCAGGACCACGCCCAGCACCGCGATCCGGAGGAGACGTCGACGCCGCTGCCGCGGCGGCCGGGCTGGCGAGGTCGCCTCGGTCACGCGAGACCCCCGCCGACGATCGTGACCGCCACCGTCCGACTCCTTCCGCCCCCCGCCGCAGGGGAGACAGCGTAGCGGGGCCGTGCGTCGTCCCCGTCCACATGGGGGATTGTGAGGTCGTTACCGGGTGGTAACGATGTGGCATGGATTCGGCGCTGACCCTCATCGGCCTGCCCATCGCCCTCGGCATCATCATGCTCGGTCTCGGCCTCGGACTGACCACCGCGGACTTCCGGCGAGTGGCCCAGCATCCGAGGGCGGCCGTCATCGCGCTGGTGTGCCAGATGCTGCTGCTGCCCGCGATCTGCTTCGCCCTGGTGCTCGCCTTCGACCTGCCACCGGAGTTGGCCGTGGGCATGATGCTGCTGGCCGCCTCGCCCGGCGGCACCACCGCCAACCTCTACAGCCACCTGTTCGGCGGGCACGTCGCGCTGAACATCACCCTCACCGCCGTCAACTCGGTGCTGGCCGTGTTCACGCTGCCGGTCGTGGTGAACCTGTCCGCGTCGCACTTCCTGGGCGACGGCCGGAGCATCGGCCTGCAGTTCGACAAGGTGCTCCAGGTGTTCGCCATCGTGCTCGTCCCGGTCGCGATCGGCATGCTGCTGCGGGCCCGGCTGCCGCGCCTCGCCGAACGCCTGAACCGGCCGGTGCGGATCCTGTCCGTCGTCGTGCTCGTGGCGGTGGTCGCCGGCGCCGTGCTCGGCGAGCGCGAGAACATCGCCGACTACTTCGTCTCGGTCGGCCTGGCTGTGTTGGCGTTCAACGTGGTGAGCCTCGCGGTCGGGTACGGCGTACCCCGCGCCGCCGGCGTCGACCGGCGCGCCGCCACGGCCGCCGGGTTCGAGATCGGTATCCACAACAGCACCCTCGCCATCACGATCGCGCTCAGCCCGGCACTGCTCGACAACACCCGGATGGCAATTCCGGGGGCGGTCTACGGCATCGTCATGTTCTTCACCGCGGCGGCCTTCGGCTACCTGGTCACGCGGGTCGGCACCCGGCCGGCCGCCGTCGTGGACGAGTCCGCCCCGGCCTGAGCCGGCCCGGCCGGCGGATGGCGCACGGCCGGTCGGCGGCGCACCGGACGCCGTCGGCCGCGATCCGGGTGCCTACGGCAGGTCGACGACCACGTTCGCGGCGGCGACGTCGACCTCGCCGTCGTACTCGGCGCGGGCCGCGGCCCGGGCGGCGGCGTGCACCGTGCCGGGCAGCACGTGGGTCAACAGCAGGCGGCCTACCCCGGCCTGGGTGGCCTGAAGACCCGCCTCGCGCGCGCTCGACTGGAAGCCGACCGAGTCCTCCGGCACGTCGTGCAGGTAGCTCGCCTCGGCGACCAGCAGGTCGGCCGCCCGGGCGAGGTCGACGACGTCGGGGCTGGGGCCGCTGTCACCGGTGTAGGCGAGGACCCGGCCGCCCGCCGAGAGTCGTACGCCGGCGTTCGGTACCCAGTGCGGCAGGAGCCGGGTGTGCGCGCGGAACGGACCGATGTCGAGGTCGTCGCCCGGAGTGAATTCGTGCAGCGCGTACGCGGAGTCCAGCATGCCCGGACGGTCCAGCGCCAGCACGGCGTCCAGGGCGCGCGGTGGCGCGTACACCGGTAGGGGAGGGGGCGGGTCGTCGCGGAGCGTGCGGGCCCGCAGCAGCGGGTTGAGGTCGGCGCAGTGGTCGGGGTGTCCGTGGCTGACGTACACGGCGTCGACCTGGTCGGCGGTCAGGTGTTCCAGGAGCCGCGGGAACACGGCGTAACCGAGGTCGACGAGCAGCCGGAAGCCGTCCTGCTCGACGAGGTAGCCGCTGCACGCCTGGCCCGCCTCGGGCCAGGCGCCGCATCCGCCGAGGACGGTGATCCGCATCCTCGCGACTGTACCGGCCGGCCCGTCCCCGCCGGGCCGCTTCACCTCGCCGGCGGCGGCCCGGCGCGCGTTCACGGCCGGTCGACGGCCCGCCACGCCGCGGTGAGCACGGCCGCGTCCGCGGCGTCGACCAGATCGGGTGCGCCGAGGGCCAGAGCCGCGTCGAGCAGAGCGCCGCCGGCGGTGCGCCAGGGGTCCAGCAGCACCTCGTCCTCCTCGCCGTCGTCCGTCTGGACGGTGAACGCGGCCGGCCCGACGCGCCGTCGGGCGCTGTCGACCACGCACGTCCAGACCGCGACGAGGCCGGATCCGATCGGCGACCGGCCGGGACCGACACCCGGTATCGCGAGGACGCCGCGGTGGTCGTCGTCCTGGTAGGCCGCGCCGCCGGCCTGCGCGTCCAACCAGCGTCGCCAGGCGCGGTCGTACGCGTCGTCGGCCCCCGGTGGGCGCGCGGCGGCCAGCGCGCGGGCAGCCGGCTCGGTGAGCAGCCGGGCGTGCTCCAGAACGTCGACGACCGCGTCACCGTGCGGACCGAACAGCAGCCCCGGCCGCAACTCCTCCAGCACGTCCACGGCGGACACACGCGTGTAGCCCGCGTCGGCGCCCAGGTTCCGCGCGGCCCGGGCCAGGGCGTCCCGTTCCTCGTCGCTTTCGGGCGGGACGCTTCGGACGCGGAACAGTCGGCCCGGCCAGCGTCCCGCGAGGACGCGGTCCAGCCGGTGGTCGACCACGATCCACGGTGGTGCCCAGGAGGGTATGCGGACCCGTTCGCCCACTCCGGCGCCCGCCATCGGGCCGGGCCGGTCCGCCACGACGTACACGAAACCCTCGACCACCACGCACGGCACCCTAGCGCCCGCGCGTGGGCCCGGTGGATTCCCTCTCGGAAGGCCTACGCTCGATGTATATACGCGAGGTATACACCCGGGGTATGGTGTGCGGCATGAGCGTTCCCATGACCCTTCTCGGCCTGCTCGAACGCGAGCCCAGCCACGGCTACGACCTGAAGCGCGACTACGACTCCTTCTTCAACCGGGGCAAGCCGCTGCCGTTCGGCCAGGTCTACGCGACCCTCGGCCGGCTGACCCGCGACGGCAAGATCGTCATCGGGGACGTCGAGCCCGGCGTGGGTCCCGACCGGAAGCGCTACGTCATCACCGAGCTCGGGGCGACCGAGTTCGAGTCGTGGCTGACCGAGCCGGTCGAGGCCGAGCCCAACCTGCAGACCGTGCTGTTCACCAAGGTCGTGCTGGCCCTCATGCTCGACCGCCCGGCCGAGACCTACCTGGACACGCAACGCGCCACCCACCTGCGACGGATGACCGAGCTCACCGAGATCCGACGCACCGGCAACCTCGTGGACACCATGCTCGCCGACCACGGCCTGTTCCACCTGGAGGCCGACCTGCACTGGATCGACACCACGGTCGCCCGGTTGGACGCCCTCCGAGAGATGGTGCGACGGTGACCGGCGTCGAGGCCCGCGACGTCGCCCTGTCCTTCGGCGAGACGCCGGCCCTGCGCGGTGCGAACGTGTCCGTGGCCCCGGGCGAGATCGTCGCGGTCATGGGCCCGAGCGGCTCCGGCAAGTCCACCCTGCTGCACTGCCTGGCCGGCATCCTCGTCCCCGATCGCGGCGAGATCCACTTTGACGGTCGGCGCATCGACACCCTGAGCGAGACCCGGCGCAGCGCCCTTCGCCGCGACCACTTCGGGTTCGTCTTCCAGTTCGGGCAACTCGTGCCCGAGCTGACCGTGGAGGAGAACGTGGCGCTGCCGCTGCTGCTCGGCGGCGTCCGACGGGCCGCCGCGCTCCGGGAGGCCCAACCGTGGTTCGACCGGCTCGGCCTCGCCGGACTGCAGGGGCGACGCTCCGGTGAGCTGTCCGGCGGGCAGGCACAGCGGGTCGCGCTGGCCCGGGGCCTGGTCGCCCGGCCGGGCGTCCTGTTCGCCGACGAGCCGACCGGCGCACTCGACTCGCTCACCGGCGAGCAGGTGATGGACCTGCTCGTCACGGCGGCCCGGGAGCAGGGCACCACGGTCGTGCTCGTCACCCACGACGCCCGCGTCGCCGCGTACGCCGACCGCCAGGTCATCGTCCGCGACGGCAAGGTGAACGCGCTGGTGCGCGCATGATCCGGCTCGCGCTGCGGTTGACCCTCTCCGGTGGCCGGGAGGCCGCCACCCGGCTCCTCGTCATCGCCACCGCGGTGGCGCTCGGCGTCGGCATGCTCCTCGCGACGCTCGCCGGCATGAACGCGGTCGACGCGCAGAACCAGCGCTACGGCTGGCTGAACACGGCCGCCGTCCCGGCCTCCCCGGACCCGTCCGCCGACCGGTTGTGGTGGATGATCCGCGAGGACTTCCACCGTGGCCGGTCCATCGGGCGGGTCGAGGTCGGATCGTCGGGACCGGACGCCCCCGTCCCGCCCGGCATCCCGCGCCTGCCCGCGCCGGGGGAGTTCTACGTCTCGCCCGCCCTGGCCGACCTGCTGCGGGCCACGCCCGCCGCCGAACTCGGCGACCGGTTCCCCGGACGCGAGGTCGGCACGATCGGCCAGGCCGCCCTGCCGTCCCCCGACTCCCTGTTGATCGTCATCGGCCGCACCCCGGCCGACCTGGAACGGCTGGGCGCCCAGCGGGTCAGCCAGATCATGACGACGTCGCCGAGTGACTGCCGCAGCGGCTGCTACGTGGGGATCAACCGCGACGGCATGGTCCTCGTGCTCTCCGTCGTCGCCGCCGCGCTCCTCTTCCCGGTGCTCGTCTTCATCGGCACCGCGACGCGGCTGGCCGCCGCCCGTCGGGAGCAGCGCTTCGCCGCGATGCGGTTGCTCGGCGCCACGCCACGGCAGATCACCGTCATCTCGGCGGTCGAGTCGACCGTGGCGGCGGCGGCCGGCACCCTGGCCGGGTTCGGCGTGTTCCTCGCCGTCCGGCCCGGCCTCGCCGTGATCCCGTTCACCGGCGAGCGGTTCTTCACCGCCGACCTGTCGCTCACCCTCGCCGACGTGCTGCTCGTGGCGGTCGGCATCCCGCTCGGCGCCGTCGTCGCGTCCTGGCTGGCCCTGCGACGGGTGCAGATCTCACCGCTGGGGGTCAGCCGCCGGGTCACCCCTAAACCGCCGCGCGCCTGGCGGCTGGTCCCGCTCGTCGTCGGGGTCGCCGAACTGACCTACTTCGTCGGCCGTCGGCCGCCCACGACCAACGGACAGCTCACCGCGTACCTCTCCGGGTTCCTTCTCATCCTCGTCGGGCTGCTGCTGGCCGGGCCGTGGCTGACCATGGTCAGCGCGCGGCTGCTGGCCGCCCGGGCCGGTCGCCCGGCCACCCTGATCGCCGCACGGCGCCTGTCGGACAACCCGCGGGCGGGGTTCCGCTCGGTCAGTGGGCTGATCGTGGCGCTGTTCGTGACCAGCGTGGCGACCGGCACGATCACCACCTACATCGCCAACCGGGGGGAGCCGCCCACCGACTCGGTGGCCGCCACGTCGCTGTCGAAGTGGTTCCGGCCCGAGGACGGCCCGCCGCCGACGGCCGCGCAGATCCCCGCCGCGCTCGCGACGGTTCCCGGCGTCCGCAGCGTCACTCTGGTGCACCGCAACCCGGACCCGCACGGGTGGCAGGGCGTGATCACCTGCGCGGAGCTGGACCGCCTCCAGGTCTACGGCAGTTGCCCGCCGGGGGCGCGGGTGGCGAGCGTGACCGACGACCTCGTCGGCATGCGCGCGTTCGACCTCACCAACGACACGTACGTGTGGGAGGCCGCCGACCTCGACCTGGCCGACATCGACCGGCAGCCGATCCTGTCGGTGGTCGTCGACACCACCGACCGCGCCGCGTTCGAGCGGGCCCGGACGATGCTGGTCGACGCGTTCCCGACCGGCCGGTTCCCGGCCAGCACCGCCGAATGGGCGTCGAGCTCCGCGCGAGCGTTCACCCAGTTCCAGCAACTGGCCAACGTGGTCACGCTGGCCAGCCTGCCGATCGCCGGGTGCAGCCTGGCGATGAGCGTGGCCGGTGGCCTCAGCGACCGACGCCGACCCTTCAGCCTGCTGCGGCTCACCGGCGTGCGGCTACGCACCCTGCGCCGCGTGGTCGCGCTGGAAACCGTCGCGCCGCTGCTGCTCGTGGCGGCGGTGGCGATCGCGATGGGATTCCTCGCCGCGCACCTGTTCCTGCGGGCGCAACTGGGCTACCCGCTGCTGGCTCCCGGCCCGTCCTACTACCTCCTGGTCGCCGGCGGGCTGCTGGCGTCGCTGGGCATCGTCGCCTCGACGCTGCCGCTGCTGGGCCGGGTCACCGGGCCGGAGTCGGCCCGCAACGAGTAGCCCTCCTGCGGCGCCGCGGTCACTCGCACATCCGCCCGTCGGAGCGCCGCTGGTCGAGCGGGCGCGTCACAGGTCCGCGCAGCCGGCCTCGTCCGGCAGCAGCGGCCTTGGCGTGACCTGCCACAGCCGGTCGCCGCCGCGCCAGGGCGTGGCGGCACCGGCGGTGGCCGCCTGCCGCTGCACCGTGTCGAGGTCGGCGCCGCGCAGCACCAGGCAGGTCGAGCCGGCGGAGGTGCCGCCGAGGGGCTCGCCGGTCAACGTCGGCAACGGCCAGGGCCGTGCCGGTGCCGGGGAGTCGACCGGCGTCGCGATGACCGCTACCGCGGTCGGTTCGTAGGGCACCGGTGGGCCGTCGGCGTACCCGGCCAGCGACGTCCGCAGCCGGGTGAGTGCCGGGTCGGCCCGGTCGACCGTGACGGTCCGCGGCCCGCTGGTCGTGCCGACGACCACCCGCGTGACGGGTCCGTCGGGATGACCGCCCGTCGACCCGTCGGGCAGCGCGACCGCGCGGCGGAGCAGGTCGCGTACGTCGTCGCGGGGCACCCGGTCCTCCCGGAGGCGGGGCCAGTGGTCGGCGGGACCGGCGGGCGCGCTGATCAGCCGCCCGTCGCCGAACAGCGAGAAGCTCGGCGACAGGGCGGCGGCCCCGCCGGGCGGGAGCAGGCCGGGCAGGTCGGTCAGCCGCAGCACCAGCGCGTCGCCTCCGGCCGGCGGCTCCGGCCCGTCGTCCCCCTGACCGGCGCAGCCGGCGACCGCCACCAGCACGGCCACCACGGCCAGCCGGGTCGTTTTCCCGCCTCGGTGCATGTCGCCTCCCACGTCGGACGTACCTCCGTCGGACGCCCGGGCGGCGCCGCCGGTTCCGCGCGAACCGGGACGGATGGTGAGGACCGGGCCGACCGGACCTCGACGCGTGCCCGGGACCAGCTGCGGGCGCGCGGCGGTCCGGAGGCGCCGTGGCGGGCGCCCCCGGACCGGTCGTGCCGCGGACTCCGGCCGTCAGGACCGGGTGAGGGTGTAGTTCCCCGAGCCCGACTTGTTGATCACCACGACGCCGTACCAGGCGGAGCGGACCGGGGTGACGGTGACGGTCTCGGTCGCCCCGGCGCCGCCGCCCGTGGCCGACGCCACCGCGCCGGACCGGGTGCGGATCCAGGTCGCCGAGTTGGCCGGGTCGCTGTCCAGGACGAACAGCTCGGCGTCCTGCCCGACGTTCGTGGCCGCCACCGAGATGGTGACCGGCACCCCGGCGGTCAGGTACGCGTCCCGCACGGTGACCACGTTGTTCGTGCCCATCGTGATCGCGCTGCTGCCCGCGTTCAACACCGCCGAGCCCTGCGCGAGCTCGACCCGGTAACCACCACCGCCGGACCAGTTGGTCACCCGCGGGTAGTAGTCACCCAGCGCCCGTCGGTTGGAGTCCACCGCGACGAAGTCGACGGCCGTGCCGCCCCACGCGCTGCCCGACAGGTAGGCGCCCTGTGCGCGGTCGTCGTAGAGCTGCAGGTCGAGGTCGCCCGAGTTCGGCTTCAGCGCCACGACCGACCAGTACGGTGACGACGTCGAGTAGCCGAAGTTGTGCGGCGGCGCCGGGGTCGGGCGGGTCAGCGGGGCGTAGTTGCCCAGCGGGTCCCGGAACTGGTAGTCGATCGTGTTCTGGTAGACCGACGCGCGGGCGCCGGAGTCGGCCACGTTGAACCCGTCGGCGGCCCGGTCGTTCCAGAAGGCCGCGAAGGTCGCCGAGTTGTGCAGGCGGGACGTCGTCCAGATGTTGAACGGGCCCTCGCCGTACCGGTCCCAGGTGCCCTCGTTGGTCGAGTCGGTGATGTCGATCAGCGCGGCGGCCACCCGACCCTCGGTGGTGTCACCCTCGCCCCAGCCGTTGCCCCAGCTCGCGTTCTCCAGGTTCAGGGACGCGCCGCTCGGCCAGCGGAAGAACGGGTCGTTGTAGACGGTCGCCGGGAACCACTCGGCCCAGCCCTCCGTCCACGCGCAGCCCGCCGAGCTGGCGCCGGTGACGCTGTGCGGGTTGCAGTTCGGCGCGGACGGGAAGCTGTCGTTGTAGAGGTCGTCCATCACCGCGTGGCCGATCTCGTGCACCACCGTCGTCGGCGCGTTCGGGTCGTCGGCGGCCAGGTGGACCTGGTTGCTGCCCAGGTTGTAGTACGTGCCGTCGGTCGAGTCCGGCGCCCAGTTGATGACCACCTGACGGCAGCTCGCGTCGTCCTGGTCCCAGCACAGGTTGTTCGGCTTCGGCACCCACAGCCAGGCGTCGTTGGCCGAGTCGTACGCGTGCAGGCCGCGCTGCAGCGCCCCGTCGGCGGCGGTGAGCGAGCCCAGGTTCAGGGTGCTGCCGGTGGGCACGTCGTTGGTCGTGCCGGTGGTGAACGTCAGCGGGTTGCCGCCGCGCTGCACCCGCCACAGGTTGTTCGACGTGACGAAGCGGACGTAGATGTCGGCGTTGCCGCTGTCCGGGAAGCCCTCGGACTTCGAGTCGAAGCAGATGTTGTAGTTACCGGCACCGTCGGTCACCCCGGTGGCCAGCAGGGAGTCGCCGAAGACGTCGTCGTCCCACACCTGCACCTGCATGTTCATCTGGTTGTGCCAGCCGCCGTTCTGGTCCTGGAAGCTCCAGTTGCCGGCGACCCGCGTGTCGCACGCCGCCTGCGGACCGATCACGGACAGGCCCTTGGCCGTCGCCTCCGCGCGGGCCTCGCCGGCCACGTTCTGCACGCCGACGCTCTTCGGCGTCTGCCCCGCCGACCGTGGCACGCGGGCCGAGCTGGGCACCCGCGCGGTCGTGTTGTCCCCCGTGGCGGCGGCGTGCCCGAACCGGGACAGCCCGGCCTTCTCGCCGATGGTCAGGAAGACGTCGTCCTGACCCGCCTGGACGTCGGTGCCGTACGGCGCGGTCGCGCGTGCCTGGATCTGCACCGCGCCGGGCTTGACGGCGCGCACCACCCCGCTGAACGCGACGTCCTCGCCGGCGCGCAGCGCGCGGGTCGTCCGGGCGACGGACACCGCGCCGGCCCGCTCCGGCTGGACGCTGCGCTGCGCCTGGACGCCCAGCTCGCCGGGCGCGCGTACCCACTCCAACTCGGCGGGCAGGGTGATGCTGATGTCACTCGGCCCGATCTTTCCCTGGCCGCGCACGGTGACCCGCAGCGTGGCGGTCTCACCCACGGCGGGGGTGCGGTCGAGCTTGGCCTCGACGCCCACGCAGCTCACGGCCTCGTCCTTCGGGCTCTTGCCCGCGGACGGGCGCAACCCGCACGTCTCGCCCCGGGCGAGCTGGTAGGCGGGCGTGGTGCGGGCCTTGGCGGCCTCGCCCGGATCTACGGCGTACGCCGGCGTGGCGCCCCCCGCGAGTGCCACCACGAGGCCCACGAGAACGGCGATCGCCGATCTCGTGGGCCCGGTGGCCTTCGTACTGAACATTGATGTTCCTCCCCCCATCGTCGGGCCATTCCTTTCGGCCCTCGTCTGGATCGGGCCGCGATTCGGGCCCCGGAGAGAGCATCCGTATTCCGCGTCGTTCGACAAAGCCTTTGACCGGTTGGCGACAAGTGATGGTCGGGCTTATCCGGAACGACCGGGAGGCACCCGTGCCCGGCCGGTAACGGGGCTGCCGTGCCAGGTGGCGAAGGATGGTGACAGCTATCCGACGCGGCCGGGGGATTGTCGTCTCCTGGACAGGAACGCGTCGACTTGGCGGCAGCCGTCGAGCGGCCTTCCGGCCGCCGGCGACCGTATTCGGTGGGACAACGACTGGCCAATTCCCGGCCACGGGAAATGCGTGCCAAGGCAATGACGACGATATGTGTTCACACTGTCCGGACCTGTTGCCGAATGGTTATCGGGGAAAGCCGCTCTCCGATTCGCGTGCGTCGGGCCGTTCCGTGCGGTGGGGAGCGCCGCGGACGAGGTCGTCGTGGACGCGCCACCGGGCGGCGGTGTTCCACTGGCGCGCCGCCTCGTCGCCGCGCTCGATGCGCTCCCGCAGCCGACGCAGGGCGATGCGCCGGTTGAGGGCGTACTGCCGTTCGGTGTCGACCACGACGACGAGCCCGGACGGCCGGTGCGTGGCCCGCACCGCCGTGCTGGCCTTGTTCCGGTGCTGTCCGCCCGGCCCGCCCGTGCGGCAGGCGACGACCTCGACGTCCTCCTCCCGGAAGGCCGCGACGGGGGAGTGCACCTGACACCGGCGGGCGACGACGTACCAGTTCTTACGGCCGACGCCCGCCCGGTACGGGCTGGGCGCCTGCCAGCACAGGGTGCCGGACCACGCGTCGGCGAACCCGTCGGCCTCGGCGCCGCGGACCGACAGCAGCACCGACCGGTAGGTGCCGGCCCGGTCGCCGGGGACCGACTCGACCCGGTCGACGGTCACCCCCCGGAGGCGGGCCTCGGTCTCCAGCCGGTGCAGCAGTCGCGCGACCGCCCAGGCGCACTCCCGCGGGCCGCGTCCCGCGGACAGGAGCAGATGGACGCTCATCCGCGACTCCGTCCGCGACGGTCGTCCCGGCGCTGCGGTCGGGCCGCGGAGCCGACGTCGGGCGTCTTGTAGGTCACGAGGGGGACGGTGGTGGCCACCGGGGTCGCCAACCCGTGGCTCTCGAGGTCGGCGATCACCTGCTCGATGCGCTTGTAGGCCGTCGGCGCCTCCTCGAACAGCAGTTGGCGGTCGCCGCACACCACCACCGAACCCACGGGCGTGCGGCGCAGCTCCTCGACGGTGTGCTTGGCCCGACCCCGGCGCAGGGCGTCGGCGCGGGACATCTTGCGGCCCGCGCCGTGTGCCACCGAGTGGTTGGCATCCGGCCCGGCATGGCCCGCCACCAGATAGGACGGGGTGCCGCGGGTGCCGGCGACGAGCACGTCACGGCCGTCGCCGGAGGCCGCCCCCTTACGGTGCAGGTAGGTCCCGTCGCGGACCTCGACCAGGTTGTGGTGAAAGTCGGCCAGGGACGCCCTGCCGGTGTTTCCACCGGTGGGTTTTCCCTGACCGCTTCCCGAACCGGACGTGCGCCTCTCAACGCATCCGGCTCTCCGCAAGTCCCGTCAGGGCAGCGCGGTCCTCGTCGTCGGACTGGTCCACGGAGTCGGGATGGCTGCTCCCCGGTATCGGTAGCTGTAGGTACGCACCTTGCCGGGATCGAACAGCCGGACTCCGTCACTGCTGGGCCACCAGCCGCCGCCGCAGTAGCGACGGCGGAGTTCCTTCCAGTTGGTCTTGGGGTGCTTACGACGGATCCAGGACCATACGTGCTTCCAGACGAAAGCGCGTAGGTACTGGAACGTCTTGAAGGACACCCCGGGACGGAAGTAGGTGCACCAGCCCTGCACCACCCGATTCAGCGGGAGCAGCAGGTCGGCCAGGTCCTGGCTCGTGGTCTGTCGACACAACGTCTTGATCTTCCCGGTGATGTTGGCGAGCGCCTTCTTCGCCGGGTAGGTGTAGACGTAGCGCTGGTTGGTCCCCTTCTTGGTGTGGCGCTGGATGCGCCAGCCGAGAAAGTTCAACCCCTCGTCAATGTGGGTGATCAAGGTCTTGTCCGGTGACAGGCGTAGGCCCATCGTGGCCAAGACCTCGGCGATCTCATCCCGCAAGGCTTCGGCGTCGTCGCGGGTGCCCGTAATCATCAGGCACCAGTCGTCCGCGTACCGCACAAGGCGGTAGTTCGGCAGACCTTGCGAACGTCGCTTCGCCCTGAAATGCGCGCTGATGCCCGGCCCACCCGGTGCGTGGGCGATGTACTCGTCCAGCACCGACAAGGCGACGTTACTCAGCAGCGGGGACAGGATCGACCCCTGTGGGGTACCGGCGTCGGTCTTCCGCAAGGCGCGTTCCTCGGTGAGGATGCCCGCCTTCAGGAACGCCTTCACCAGGGCCAAGACCCGGTTGTCTCCGATCCGTGCCCGCACCCGGTCCATGAGGGCCGGATGCGAGATCTCGTCGAAACACGCCTTGATGTCGCCCTCGACCACCCAGTCGAACCTGCGCTGACTGGTCGTGAGGAACTGCACCTCGGCCACCGCGTCGTGAGCCCGGCGTCCGGGGCGGAACCCGTAGGAACACGGGAGGAAGTCCGCCTCGAAAATCGGCTCCAACACCAGCTTCAAGGACGCCTGGACCACCCGGTCGGCGATCGTGGCGATCCCGAGCCGGCGCAGCTTACCGCCGGCCTTCGGGATCATCCGCTCACGCACCGGTAAGGGTTGGAAGCTGCGGTCCTTCACCGAGCTGCGAAGCTCGGCGAGGAACCGCTCAACTCCAACCCCGACCTGAATGGACACGGCGGTATGGCCGTCCACCCCGGCGGTCTTGGCGCCCTTGTTACCCCGCACCCGATCCCAGGCCACCATGAGGAAGGCCGGGTCGGTGACGAGATTGAACAGATCACAGAACTTCTTGCGAGGATCGTCGGTTGCCCAACGGTGCAGCTTGGCTTGGATCTCCTGTACCCGGCGCTCCGCGGTAAGCAGAGTCAGGGCCGATTCGTCGGTATTCACCGATGCCTCCAGGTATTCCACATCTTCGACTGCTTGACTTGCTGGACCCCTTCGCCATGTACGCGGCTTTCCCGCGCTCGGACTACTACGGGTCCTCCGTCCCATCCCGTGGCCGTCAGACGACAACGGTCCTGCCCTCGACCGGACTGGACGTCCGGCCGGTAGGGCGACCACGGATGGTTCCCAGGTTCACTGCACACCGGTTCACGGATTAGGTGCCCGACTCTGCCCCGGCAGCTTCGCCAGTGGTACGCCGCAGGCTTTCCCACTGGCCTCCTTCCCGTCGAATGCCTAACGGTTACGGAGTTGACCACCGCGATCGATCGGTGGTGGTCACGCACTGCATCCCAGCCCATATCCACCAGGTTGGAGCTGGTACATCGCTTACGGGGGATCATGCGTCGGTTCCTCTCGTACACCTTTCCGCGTCGCTTGCCGGACCCGGCCTGTCTGGTAGTGCCAGACCGTCCCGTCGTTGTCAGGACTGCTCCCACCCTCCCCGGCGTTTCCCGGACCAGGCTGTCCTCAGCTTCACCGGCCAGCTGCGACTGGCCGACGGAAGGGTCCTTTCATCCCTTCCCGGTGTTGCACCCCTCGGTCAGCGAGCTGACCTGGGATTACAGCGCTTCCTGGCGCACGCACTCGTCGACGATCGGCTCGGTGGGCTCGAACCCCAGCGCGTACGCGACCCGGGCCGCCAACAGTCGCCGGTTGAGCGAGCCCCACCGGACGGCGTCGTCGTGCCGGGCCAGGTAGGCGGCCGGGTCGGCGGCGGGGCCGGCGCCGTGGGCCTCGGTGTGCGCCCGCAGGATCCGCTCACCCAGCCCTCGCGAGCCACTGTGGACGATGAGCACCAGGTCACCGACGGCCAACCCGAGGCGGCGCGCGTGGTCCGCAGCGAAGACCGTCCCGACCCGGGACAACTCGACGAAGTGGTTGCCCCGGCCGACGGTGCCGAGCCCGTCGAGGTGACCCGCCGGCACGTCGCCGTCCAGCACCGACCAGGCCGGGTCGTCGGCGTCCCGCACCGGGTCCAGCGGGCGATCCAGGTCGGGGAAGCGACCGGCGAGCCTCTCGGGGACCGCCCGCCGGAGCCGCACCGGGAACACGGCGATCCCGCACCCGATGTCGGAGCCCACCAGGAACGGGTACAGCACGGTCGACGCCATCGCGGCGCCGATGGGAGCGCCCTTGCCGGGATGCAGGTCCGGCATGGCGGCGACGTGGACCATCCCGTCGAGGGCGGCCACCTGACGGCACTGCGCGAGGGCGTCGGACTCGATCCAACTGGTGGGGGAGGCGAACACGGTGAGGGTGGCCGGCGTGGACCCACGCCGGAGGGAGGGTACGGACACAGACGCTCGCATTTCGCGGAGAGGGAAGGGACGGACGGCGCGACGGCCGCGCGCGGTGGCGGCGGCTCGGTCGCGAAACAGGGGTGGCGATCCGTCAGAACGTCATGGCCCCACCTTCCCGGAGCCCCGGCCCGGCGGCAACCGACTTTCGCCGCGGTGGGCGGCCGTCGCCCGCCGGTGGTAGAAAGGCACGGTGGCGTCGCCGAACGTGGACCTGACGGGCAGCGTCCGTGCCCTGGTCGAGGAAGCCCTGCCGGTCCTCCTGCCGGGAGCGCGCGTCGCGCCCGACCGTGACGAGATCCTCATCCCGGTGCCCGGCGGGCGGGCCCGGGTCTCGCTGGTCCCGCTGGTCCGTCAGTGCGCCGACCGGCCCCGCCCGGCGTGGCCGGAGCTGCTGGCCGACTGGGTGGCCGCGATCCGCCGCGAGATGCCCGACGAGGTCTCCCCTCAGCTCGGCCCGGCCGACGTCGCCCAGCTGCGGCTGCGGCTGACCCCGGAGGCGGCGACCGCCGAGGCCGACGACTACCTCGCGATGCCGTTCGGCGCGCGCTTCACCGCCGTGGTGGTGGTCAACCGGCCCGACCGGCTGGACCGGCTGACCGTCGCCCAGGCCGCCGAGCTGGGCGTCGAGCCGACGGAGTTGGTGCGGCTCGCCGTCCGCCAGACCGTGCAGCAGGAACTGGCCACCCTCGACGTCCGCGACCACACGTTGCCCAACGGGGCGGCGGTCCGGCTGCTCGCCGCCGACGGCAATCCCTTCGTCACGACGACGCTCATGTCGCTCAAGCGGTTCCTGCCCGCCGCTGGCACCGACGCCACCGGCAGCGACGCCGCCGACCACGGCGCGCTGGTCGCCGCGCCCCGCTACAGCGCGGTCATGCTGCGCCGGGTGGACGCCCGGGTGCTCGACACCGCGGTGGCGTTCGACCGCGTGGCCCGCTCGATGTTCGTGGCGGCGTCCGACCCGTGCACCGACCAGGTCTTCTGGTGGTACGGCAATGAGTTCCACCCCCTACGCGTCGTGCCGGGTGACGGCGGTGGCACCGCGCAGGTCCGCGTGCCGGAGGCGCTGAGGGCGGTGGTGGCGCAGCTCGGCGGGTAGGGTTGGTCGATGCCAAGATCGAAGTCTCCGCTGTATGTGGTCGCGGATGTTCATGGTCACCGGTCCGAGTTGCGGGACGCACTTCGCGACGAGGGACTTGTCGACCGTGCCGGGCAGTGGTCTGCGGGAGGCGCCCGGCTGTGGCTCCTGGGTGACTACGTCGATCGCGGCCCGGACGGCATCGGCGTCATCGATGACGTTCGGCAGCTCGCCGCTTCGGCTGCCGTCGCGGGTGGTGAGGTGCGTGCACTGCTGGGCAACCATGAGGTGCAACTGCTCGCCGCGCACCGCTTCGGCACAGCGCCGGTCCCTGGGTGGGACGAGCCCGGCGGCTTCCGAGGTGGTTGGGCGCGGTTCGGCGGCCGCGAGGGTGACCTGCGCCGGCTGGCGCCGCAGCACGTCGCCTGGATCATGGGCTTGCCCGCGGTGGCGGTTGTCGACGGTTACCTGCTCGTCCACTCCGACACCACCCGGTACCTGGAGTTCGGCGCGAGCGTCGGCGCCGTCAACGCGGCTGTGGCCGCGGCTCTGACCAGTTCGGACAGCGTTCGGTGGCTGGAGTTCTGTGCGCGGATGAGCGACCGGGGTGCGTTCCGCGAGGCCGAGTCGGCGCGGCCGGACGATGCGGTGTCGGCGATGCTGCGCGCGCTCGGCGGCGATGTGCTCGTGCACGGGCACAGCACGCTCACCAAGTACTTCGGTGTGGCGCCGCAGGATGTCCGGGATGCGCTGTGGTACGCCGACGGTCGGGTCGTCGCCATCGATGGTGGGGTTTACGAGGACGGCCGTGTCCTGCTCACCCGGCTTGTCTGACTCGTTGCGTCCCGTCGCGAGTCAGGCGGTCACCACGTCGAGCTTCTGCCCGGCGAGCGCGTGGTCGCGCTGCTCGGTCAGGAACCGCAGCGCCGCGTCCCGCTCGCCCTCGTGCCACGCGGCGACCAGGCGCTCGTAGAACGCCGCCTGGTCGGCCAGCTGCCGGGCGCCCTTGCCGGAGGCCTCGGCGGCCCGCCCCTGGGACAGGTCGGCGAGCTGCTGGGCGGGGTCGACGGGTGACGCGCTGCCGGTGACCACCCGCCAGCCCGGGACCTGGTGCCAGTGCGTGCGCCGCTTCGCCGGCGCCTGGGCGTAGTCGCGTTCGGCGACGTCGGCGAGGCGCTCCGAGGGCCAACTTTCGATCTTCGCCAGACCGGTGTCGAGCACGAACCGCCGTGTCTGGTCGGCGGCCTCGTCGGAGAGGAGGTCCACCGTGCGCGGACCCGACCGGACCTCGTCCATCCGGACGCCGTACGTCATGACCCAGCTGGTGAACGGCGTCACGAGGGGCTGCACGCCCGCCGAGACCCAGCCCTGCGGCCGGGTGGGGGAGCCGGAGTAGCCGATCCAGGCCAGGGCCCAGTCGACGGGCTCCCGCGCCAGCACCGTGCCGAGGCCGCTCCCCCGGAGGGACCACTGGCCCGGCAGGTCGGGGCGCAGCTCGGTCAGGATCTGCCGCCACCGCCGCGCCTTGTCAGCAGACGACATGGGAACCTTTCGCAGCGTACGGGGCCGAGGGCCCGGTCAGTCTACCCACCCAACGGCCGCTGGGTCGGGCGGATCTCCGTCGGCGGTTCAGGCAGGTCGAGCCCGTCGGTGACCTTTTTCGACCACCAGTTCTCGATGCCGGTCTTCAGGCCGGTCTTGAGGTCGTACGCGTGCGCGACCTCCCAGTCCAGCTCCTCGGTGACCGGGTCCTTGACCTGCCGCTCCAGGATGACGTCCGGCCGGAAGTCCTGGTCCTTCACCCGGGGGGTCTCGACGCCCTGGCTGTCGTAGCCGACCTCGGTACGCAGCCGGAACCCGGTCTCCTCGGGCAGCAACGTGTCGGCCTCGGAGTCGATCGAGTTGGCGAAGTGGCGGTGCGCCTCGGTGCCCAGGGCCGTCCGCTCCACGATGGTGTCCGCCACCTCCTCGGGGTAGCCCTTCGCGATGAGTTCCTCGCGCTGCCGCTGGTAGCCCTCCCGTTGCAGCAGCGTGTCCTTGTTCTGGTCGACGTAGTCCCACGACTCGTCGGCCATCTCCTGGAGTTGGTCCTGGATGTGCCGACGCGCGTTCTTGATCTCCTCGAGGGTCTGCGGGTCCTTCTTGTCCAGCGCGGGATCGTTCTGCGGGGGCCGGGTCTCGGCGTCGCCTCCCTGCCCGTCGCCGGACCTGCCGTCGGGGGTGCCCGGACCGCCGGGACGCCCGTTCGCCGCCGCGTCGGCGACGGCCTGGTGGGTCTCGGCGATGGTGGTGGAGCGCCCGTTGTTCCGGCCCCGCTGGCGGGGGACCCCGGTGCCGTCGCCCTCGCCGCCGTCCCCACCGTCGCCGTGCGGTCCCTTGGGCTTCGCCACGATCCCCCCGCTCAGCCGTTGATGAGCTTGGCGAGGTTGGTCAGGCTGGTCACGAGCGAGGAGGTGTAGCTCAGGATCCGGCCGGCCCACTTGACCACGGCCGCGACGATCTGCGCCGCGATCACCGGGATGGTGACCACGAAGATCGCCTCGACGGCCCAGACGATCACGCGGGCGACCAGGTCCGCGATGAGGTCACGGACGATGTCGCGGGTGAAGGCCACGAGGTTGCCGGCCGCCTCGGTGGCCGCGGCCATGGCGACGGCCGCGACGCCGAGCCCGGCGATGGCGTCGACGTTGTTCACCATCAGCGCCTGGTACGCCTCGGCGGCGCGCCCCTGCCAGTCGGGCAGGTCACCGGCCAGGTGCGTCTGCAGGTCGGTCGCCATCCGTTGCAGGTGGGCGGCCATGTTGTCACAGGTGGCGGCGTGTGACGCGACGACGTCGGGCATGCCGGTCAGCCAGTCGAGCATCTCCCGCAGCGGCTCGAAGTATTCCATCGCCCAGCCGAGGCCGTTGGCCAGCAGCGCGCTGAACGGATCCAGCACCGTCGCGACGACGTCCAACCCGAACGCCGCGCCGGCGAGCAGGTCGTCCACCCAGCCCTCGCTGCGGATCGCGTCGACGACCCCTTCGGCGCCGTCGGCCAGCGACGATCCGGTCCACACCTCGCGGGTGGAACGGACGTCGGCGACCAGCGATTCGTCGGTCATGCGCCTCCCCCGGTAGCGCGGGACCGCGGGACCTCAACCGACTCCCAGGGAACCCCGCGGGCGGCGTCGATTGTAGAACACCGATTCACATACCGTGGGCGCCCGTGGCCGGCGGTGGTTCGGGGAATTCGGTGGCGGCGGCTCGTTAGGGTCATCCTCATGCGTCGACTGATCCCCGTGCTCTGTGTCGTCTTCGCCGCCGGCCTCGTGGCCGGCTGCGACACCACGTCCGGTGAGAACGCCGGGGCCCCGTCCGCCTCCGCGACGCCCGCACCCGACCCCGTCACCGCCGTCCGACAGGGCATGGACCGCAGCCTCGCCGGCACGGTCACCATGGACGCCTCGATGAAGGCCGGCAACCAGGCCATGACCCTGAGCGGGAAGATGGATCCCGGCGCGCGGGTGCTCCTCGTCACCGGCACCGCGCCCGAGCCGATCGAGGCTCGGCTGATCGGCGAGACGGCGTACATCAAGATGGACTCGCTCGACGGCGACAAGCCGTGGATGAAGCTGGATCTCACGAAGCTGCGGCCGGGCAGTTCCCTGCGCCAGTCCTTCGACTTCACCTCCCAGACGGGCATCGTGGGTGGCGTCGTCTCCGCCGAGGCGACGGGTGAGGGCCGGTACCGGGGCATCGCCGACCTGGGCAAGGCGGCCGAGGCGGCGAGTACCGACGCCGGTATGCGGCAGGGCCTCGAGTCGTCCGCGAAGCTGGCGAAGGACCCCACGGCCATTCCGTTCGAGGCCACGGTCGACGCGGAGGGCCGGCTGACCGCGCTGTCGTACACGATCGCCACCAAGACCCTCGGGGACCTCGTCGCCGAGATGAAGATGGGCGGCTTCGGCGAGCCGGTGCGGGTCAGCCCGCCGCCGGCCGACGACACCGAGGAGGCCGACGAGACGATGTACGCGTTCTTCTGACCGGCCGTTGCGCCGGAGCGCGACCGGTGGACGGTCCGTGCCGCCGTCGCGGACCGTCCACCGCATCGATCGAAACACATTGGGAACGTGGTACGGCGCGCGGCCGTAACGAACTCCTTACAGACTCGGCGTCCCACAAGATCCTGAGGGGGACGTCAATGAACCACCATGAGCAGCCCTGGGTCAGTCGACGGGGATTCCTGCGCGCCGTCGGAGTGAGCGGCGGCGCCGGTGCGATGCTCGCCACGATGGGCGCGTTGGGATTGGCGCCGACCGCCGCCGCGGCGGCCCCGCCCTTCCGGGCCCCGACCCGCTCCGACTTCTCTCTCACCGGCCGTTCCGGCGCCCGGGTGGTCATCCTCGGTGGCGGCGTCGCCGGCCTCGCGGTGGCGTACGAGTTGGGCAAGGCCGGCTACGACTGCACGGTGCTGGAGGCCCGGGCCCGCGCCGGTGGGCGGAACCTGACGATCCGGGGTGGGTCCGTCGAGACCGACCTGGACGGTCACACCCAGCGGGCGCGGTTCTCCGACGGTGTCTATCTGAACGCCGGCCCCGGCCGGATCGCCCAGTGGATGGTCACGATGGACTACTGCCGCGAGCTGGGGGTGCCCGTCGAGGTCTTCACCAACGCCAACGCCGACGCGCTCATCTACAACGAGTCGGCCGGGATGTCCGCTCCGGTGCGCTACCGCACGGCCAAGGCCGACGTCTACGGCTACGTGTCGGAGCTGCTGGCCAAGGCCACCGACCAGGGCGCCCTGGACGGTCGGCTCACCGCCACCGACAAGGAGCGGCTGCTGAGCTTCCTGCAGAGCTTCGGCGCGATCGGTGGGCGGACCGCCGGTTGGGCGTACGCGGGGACGACGCGGCGTGGCTTCGTCAGCTACCCGGGGGCGGGCAACGACGCGGGGGAGCCGTTGGGCGCCCCGCCCGCCCTGTCGGACGTCTTCGCGAGCAACGTCGGGCGCTACTTCTCCTTCGAGCTCGGCTACGACCAGGCGATGCTGATGTTCCAGCCGGTCGGGGGGATGGACCAGATCCCGATGGCGCTCGCCCGCGCGGTCGGGCACCACCGCATCCGGCTGGGAGCAGAGGTCACCGACGTCACCGACCGGGGGCGCGAGGTGGAGGTGACGTATCGGCAGGGTGGCCGGGAGCGGCTGGTCCGGGCTGACTACTGCGTCGCCACGCTGCCGCCGCACCTGATGGCCCGGGTGCCGCACAACCT
Source organism: Micromonospora krabiensis (assembly GCF_900091425.1). Taxonomy (GTDB): domain Bacteria; phylum Actinomycetota; class Actinomycetes; order Mycobacteriales; family Micromonosporaceae; genus Micromonospora; species Micromonospora krabiensis. Next base: position 1,383,622 of record NZ_LT598496.1, on the reverse strand, counting down.
CGGCGGCGACGTGACCGCCGCGCTGCGCGGCTTCGGGATCAGCGCGGCCGGCAAGATCGGGCTGGAGTATCGCAGCCGGTGGTGGGAGACGGACCAGCGCATCTACGGCGGCATCACCGAGACGGACCTGGACCTGGCGCACGTCTGGTACCCGTCGTACGGCTACCACGGGCGGCGGGGGCTCATCGTCGGCTACTACAACACCGGTGCCAACGCCCGGGCGTACAGCGCGCTGACCCCCGCACAGCGGCAGGAGCGGGCGGTCACCCAGGGGGTGAAGATCCACGGTCCGAAGTACCGCAGCGAGTTGGTGACGTCGTACTCGCAGGCGTGGGACCGGACCCGCTACCTGGAGGGCGCCTGGACCTCACCGCCGTGGGGCTCGGCCGGCTACGACCTGCTGCTGCGTCCGGCCGGGCGGGTCTACTTCGCCGGTGACTGGCTCAGCCACGAGGTGGCCTGGCAGCACGGCGCCTTCGTGTCGGCGCGCACGGTGGTGACGGCGCTGCACGAGCGGGTGATGGCGGGCTGAGCCGACGCGTCCGCCGGCCCGGCCGCGAGCCCCGCGCCGGGCCGGTGGGAGGCATAGCTCCGGCGGTACGACCCAGAGGGTATGGCCATTTATCCACGACGATCAATATGCTGACCGCATTCGTGAATCAGGTGCGCTCACGAGGCGTACCGGCCCTGATGCGGAGGAACGTATGGTTCGCTGGCGCACCCTCACCGGCCTGTTGGCCGCCGCGCTGGCCGCGGTGACCGCGGGCAGCCTCACCCTCACGGCACCGGCGTCCGCCGCGGACGGCGGCACGATGACGCCGTACGTCGTGGGCGGCACCCGCGCCGCCCAGGGTGAGTTCCCGTTCATGGTCCGGCTCTCCATGGGCTGCGGCGGTTCCCTCTACAGCTCCCGGCTCGTGCTCACCGCCGCCCACTGCGTCGGCGCCACCGGCAACAACACCAGCATCACGGCGACCCTCGGCGTGGTCGACCTCCAGTCGTCGAGCCGGATCACCGTCCGGTCGAACTACGTCTACCGCGCCCCCGGCTACAACGGCAACGGCAAGGACTGGGCGCTGATCCGGCTGGCGACCCCGGTCACCGGTCTGAGCACGCTGAAGATCGCCAACACGACCGCGTACGACAACGGCACCTTCACCGTCGCCGGCTGGGGAGCGGCCCGCGAGGGCGGCCCGCAGCAGCGGTACCTGCTCAAGGCCACCGTGCCGTTCGTCAGCGACGCCACCTGCGACGCCAACTACGGCGGGGACGTGATCCCCGCCGAGGAGATCTGCGCCGGCTACACCAGCGGCGGTGTCGACACCTGCCAGGGTGACTCGGGCGGCCCGATGTTCCGCCGCGACGCCAACAACGCCTGGATCCAGGTCGGCATCGTCAGCTGGGGCTACGGCTGCGCCCGCCCCAACTACCCGGGCGTCTACACCCAGGTCAGCTACTTCGCCTCGGCGATCGCATCGGCCGCGGCCAGCCTCGGCGGCTGACCGTACGACCGATCGGGCGGCCCGGCTGCTGACCAGCCGGGCCGCCCTCGAGTGGAGCGGGTTCGCCCTGGGTGATGGTCGACGCGGTCGCGCCCTACCACGCGGCGTTCACCGAGGCGATGCGCGCCACGTACGGCCGGATGCTCGCCAAGGGGCGGCCGCGCATCACCCGCTACCGGCCCGGCGCGTCCCGCTTCAGCGTCGTCGACCCCTCCGGCAACACGATTATCTTCATCCGGCGGGACGAACCCGAGGACCTGGACTACGGCGGCTCGACCGAGCTTTCCGGGCTGGCCCGGGTCCTCGACAACGCGCGGATCCTGCGGGAGTTCAAGAGCGACGACCGGGCGGCCTTCCGCGCGCTCAACTCGGGGCTGCGCCGCCACGGCGACGCCGCGTCCACCCTCGACCGGGCGCTGGCGCTCGCCGGGCTGATCGAGCTGTCGACCGCGCTGGAGGAACCGGAGCGGGTACCCGACTGGGGTGCGCGGCTGCGGCGACTGCCGTTGACCGCCGACGAACGCGACCGGGTGTGCCAGGCCGTGGCCGACCCGGACCAGCTGGCGCCCTGGCTGCCCGACGCCACCTGAGGCCGCGCGCCGGTCCGTCAGCACCCCGGCCGATCGCGGCCCGCCGGGTCAGGCGGCCCCGGCCAGGCCGCGCAGGCCCACCAGGCCGTCCACGGGGACGCGGCCGAGCTCCCGGCCGGAGGTGACGTCGTGCCAGCTCACCGCGCCCGGCTGGCCGACGTGCAGGCGGGCGCCGTCGGGGCTGAGCACCAGACCGGTGACGCGTTCGCGCATCGCCCACTCGCCGACCACCCGCAGGCCGGCGACGTCGACCGTACGCACGCTCGGCCCCGCCGCGAGGAACAGGCGCGTGCCGTCGGTGGCCGCGTACGCGACGCCGGCGCCGGCGGCCACGGTGGCCGTGCGGAGCACGGTGAGCTGCTCGGTGGAGATCTCCGCGACGGTGCCGGAGGCCACGTCCGCGACGAAGAGGCTGCGTCCGTCGGGGCTGACGGCGATGGCGTGGCAGCTCGCCGGGCCCGCGCCGAACGGGTGCGGCAGGTCGACGCAGTACGCCCACCGGTCCCCGAGGTGCAGCGTGTGGACGAAGGCGTGGACGTTGCCCGGCCGTCCACTGAGCAGGTCCCGGGTGTGCCGGTGGTCGGCCTGGTGGGTGTAGAGCGTGTACAGGGTGCTGCGGTCCGGCGCGAGCACCGCCTGGCGTCCGTCGCCGCGCATCTCCTCCTCGGCGCCGGGCGGCACGAGTGCCTTGGCGCGGGTCTGGAGGGGGCCGGCTGTGCCGGTGGCGAGGTCGACGACGCGGACCCGGTACCGGTCCGGTCGTGCCGGTGGCAGCCAGTCGATGACGAACAGGCCGGTGCCGTCCCGGGTGAACGCCTCCGGTACGACGTTGCCCGGCAACCGCAGCCGGTGGCGTACGCCGCCGAGGTCCGCGACGAGGACCGGGGTGACCTCCCGCCCGGGCGGGCGCCCCTCGGTCACGCCGACCGCGTCCGGGGTGAGCGCGACCAGCAGACCGTTGGCCGAGACGGCCTGCGGCGCCCACCGGCCCGGCAGCGTGACCCGCGGCGACGCCCCGCCGGTGGCCACGTCGACCCGGAAGAACGCCGTGTCGGCGCCGCCCGGTTCCGTACCGTAGATCATCCGCCCGTCGGCGGAGGCGAGCGAGTGGGGCAGCGTCAGCCGGTCGCCGCCCCGCAGCACGCCCAGGCCGTCGGTCAGCTCCACGAGCAGCGGATCCGGCACGGCCACGGCACGGGCGCCGGTCGGTCGCGCCCCGGTGTCACAGCCGACCAGCGCCGCGGCGCCGCCGCCGGCCAGCAGGGTCAGGATGGTGCGCCGCGAAAGCACGGTCCTCGTCATCATGTCCCGGTGACACCGCCGCCACCGCCGAGGTTCCCTCGGGCGGAGAGTGGAACCCGGACGCCGCGGGCGGTGTCATGAGGGTGATCCCACCGGAGGTTCCACTGGACGACGACGAGTTCGTCACCCGCGCCCAGACCGGTGACCGGGAGGCGTACGACGTCCTGGTCGCCCGACACACCGCGTCCGCGTACCGGACGGCGGTGCTGCTCGGCGCGGGCCCGGATGCGGAGGACGTCATCCAGGAGGCGTTCGTGAAGGGCTACCGCAACCTCGCCCGCTACCGCGGCGAGTCGTCCTTCCGCTCCTGGCTGCTCGCGATCGTGGCGAACGAGACCCGCAACCTGCACCGGTCGCGGGACCGGCGCGACGGGCTGGTCCTGCGGGCCGCCGCCGCGAATCCGGACGCGGAGGTCGCCGGTGACGGCGCGGTCGGGGCGGTGCTGGCCGCGGAGCGCCGGGCCCTGCTGGTGGACGCGCTGCGCCGGCTGCCGGTGAAGGACCGCGAGGTCATCGTGTGCCGCTTCTTCCTCGACCTGAGCGAGGACGAGACGGTGGCGATGCTGGGGTGGCCCCGGGGCACGGTGAAGTCGCGGACCTCCCGGGCGCTGGCGAAGCTGCGGGGCCTGCTCGACCGCCAGGAGGTCCACCATGGATGACCTGGAGCGGGAGCTACGGGACCTGTCGACGTGGCTGGAGACCCCGGATCCGCCGGACGTCACCGCCCGCGTACGCCAGCGGATCGCCGCGCCACCACGGCCGCGCCGCCGATGGCGCTACTACCTCGCCGCCGCCCTCGTCGCGCTGGGCGTCGCGGTGCTGCCGCCGGGCCGGGCCGCCCTCGCCGACGCGGTGGCGGGCCTGCTGCGCTTCGCGGGCGTCACGATCGCGACCTCGCCCACCTCGCCACTGCCCTCCGGTACGCCCGCGCCGCTGCCGTCGCAGGTCGCGGTCGACCTGGCGGAGGCGGCGCGGAAGGTGCGCTTCCCCGTCCGCGTGCCGGCCCGGCTCGGTCCACCCGAGCGGGTCCTCGTGGCCGACCCCGACCCGTCCGGCTCCTACCGGGTCGCCACGCTGCTCTACCGCGGCGGGGCGTTGCGGGTCGACGCGTTCGACGGTCACCTCGACCCGGTCTTCCAGAAGCAGGCCAGCGGGCCGGGTGTCGAGTGGGTGCAGGTCGACGGCGGCTTCGCCGTCTGGGTCGCCGGCCCGCACACCGTCACCTACGTCGACCCCACCGGCGAGGTACGCGTCGAGACCGCGCGGCTCGCCGCGTCGACCCTGATCTGGTCGCGCGCCGACGTCACCTACCGCATCGAGGGTGACCTCACCCAGACGGAGGCCATCGAGATCGCCGGCTCACTGCGGTAACCCGGTGGTGCCCGGCCCGCCGCAGGTGTCCGCGCTGCTGACGGCCGCCGCTGGCGTGGCCGGCAACTACCCGGAACGGGGGTTGTCGATGGCGGGTGAGGCGCAGGTCGGTGGACGGCCAGGGTCGGTCACGATCGCCGTGGTCCTGATGACCGTGGTGGCCCTCGGCCACCTGGTCGACGCGGTGGCCGTGCTCGCCGGCGCGGACGCGGTCGAGCGGACGGTAGGAACCGTCGACCGGTCGGCGGAGTTGTCGGTGCTGGTCCGCAAGCACCAGCGCGGCGAGCTGACCGACGGGAGTTCGCGGCGGCGCGTCGGCGGCTGCTCGACGGCGACTGACCGGGTGCCGGGTCGGTCGGCGCACCGGCGGAACCGGGGGAGCCCGGCCGGTGTCCTCCTGGTGGACGGACACCGGTGGAGCGACGGGGGTGAGGGCGCGATGAGATCGTGGAGCAGGGTGGCGCTGGGTGCGGTGATCGTGGTTGCGGGGTGCACCGGGCCGGGCGCGGCGACCTCGCCGGTCGGCGCGCCCGCCGGCACCGTCCCCGCCGACCGGGCGGGCGGCGGGGACGGCTGCGGCTCGCCGATCGCGACGGATGCGCTGCCCGACTGGGCGGACGCGGGTTTCAGGGGCGACGCCCGCGTCCCGCACGTCTTCGGCGCGGGGGGCGAGATCGTCGCGGTGCTGTTCGGCAACCCGCTGCGGGTGACCAGGGTGGACGGCTCGGCCAACAAGATCCTCTGGGTCGCCCGTACCGAGTCCACGCCGGCGGACGCGACGGCGTCGACCGACCTGACGATCACGGCGACGCTCGACGGCTCCGACACCCGGGTGACCCGCGAGGTCGCGGGCGGTCCCGGCCCGTCGATCGTGGACCTGCCGCGGGCCGGGTGCTGGCACCTCGACCTGCGGTGGAGTGGGGGTCAGGACACGATGGACCTGGTCTACGGCGAGCGTTAGACCGGGCGCGGCGGTCCGGGCGGGGCGCCCGGGCCGCCGGGTATGCGGGCGGTCAGCGGAGGTCGCGCGGAGGCATCCACGGAGGTCTTGCGCGTGTCATCGTATACAACATACGCTCCCCGAATCGCCCACTCGAGGAGCTCCCCATGACGTACCTCTCCTTCAGTGACACAGCCCTCCGCCGGCCCCGGCCCCTGCGGGCCGCGATGGTGGCGGCCCTCTTGTGCACCATCGCCGCGTGCTCACCGGTGTCCGACGGCGAGGGCGGCAGCCCGTCCGGCGGGAACCAGTCCGCCGGTCAGGACTCGTTCGGTTCGCCGGCGGACCCGTCCGCCGTGAAGGACGGCGGCCAACTGGTCATCGCCCTCTCCGCGGAACCCGACGCCCTCGACCCGACCCTGTCGCGCAGCCTCTACTCGCGCTACGTGTTCCAGGCCATGTGCCAGAAGCTGTACGACGTCGACGAGAAGGCGCAGGTCGTACCGCAGCTGGCGACCGCCCTTCCCACCACCAGCGGCGACGGGAAGACGGTGACCATCCCGCTGCGTCAGGACGCGAAGTTCGCGGACGGCACGCCGTTCGACGCCGCCGCGGTGAAGACCACGATCGAGCGGCACCTCACCAACGCCCGGTCGGCGCGCAAGAGCGAGCTCGGCCCCATCGAGGCCGTCGACACGCCGGACGCGCACACCGTCGTCATCCGCCTGAAGCAGCCCTTCGCGCCCCTGGTCGGCGCCCTCGCGGACCGCGCCGGCATGATCCTGAGCCCGAAGGCGGTGCAGAGCCTGGGCGACGACTTCGCCAGCGCCCCGGTCTGCGTTGGCCCGTTCAAGTTCGCCAAGCGGGTGCCCCAGAACTCCATCGACGTCGTGAAGGACCCCAACTTCTACGACGCCAGCAAGGTCCACCTGGACGGCATCTCCTGGCGGATCCTCACCGACGCGAGCATCCGCGCCGCCAACCTGCGCTCCGGCGACGCCCAGGTCGCCGACAGCGTCTCCACGCAGGACGTCGCGTCGCTTCAGCAGGACTCCGCGCTCACCGTGCTCCAGTCGCAGTCCCTCGGCTACCAGGGCCTCACCTTCAATATCGGCAACGTCGACGGCGTCGGCACCACGCCGAAGCCGATCAACCGTCCGATCGCCCAGAACGCCAAGGTCCGCCAGGCCTTCGAGCACGCGATCGACCGCAAGGCCCTCGTCCAGGCGGTCTTCAACGGGATCCCCGCGGTCGCCTGCTCGCCGATCTCACCCGCGAGCCCGTTCTCGAGCCCCGAGGCGCAGGCGTGCCCGGCGCACGACCCCGCCAAGGCCAAGCAGTTGCTCGGTGAGGCCGGCGTCCAGACCCCGTACCCGGTGACCATGCTCGCGTCGAACACGCCGGACACGTTGCGGCTCGCCCAGGCGTTGCAGGCCATGGTGAAGGACGGCGGTTTCGACCTCAAGATCAACCCGGTGGAGTACTCGTCACTCCTCGACGAGCAGGACCGCGGGAACTTCGAACTGCTGCAACTGGGGTGGAGCGGACGCATCGACCCGGACGCCAACATCACCAACTTCGTCGGCACGGGCGGCAGCCAGAACGTCTCCGGCTACAGCAACCCCCAACTCGACGCCGCGCTGACCCAGGCCCGCCAGTCCAACGACCTCGAGGAGCGCAAGAGGCTCTACGGCCAGGCGGTGACGATCCTCCAGCAGGACGACGCGCTGATCTACCTCTACCGGCAGCGGAACCTGACGGCCTTCTCCAACAAGATCCAGGGCCTGCAGGTCTTCCCGGACGGCGTGATCCGCGCGGCCTTCGCCGGATTCACCAAGTAGGTCCTCGTGCTCCGATACCTCCTCACGCGCGCCTGGCAGTCGGCGTTGACCCTGCTGCTGTCGACGGTCGTGGTGTTCCTCGGCGTGCGGGCGCTGCCCGGGGACCCGGCCCTCGCCCTCGCGGGCGAGGACCGGTCCCCGGAGGCGCTGGCCGCCATCCGGCACCACTACGGGCTGGACCAGCCGCTGCCCCTGCAGTTCGCCCAGTACGTCGAACGCATGGCGCAGGGCGACTTCGGTGAGTCGATCCGCACCGGGATCCCGGTCTCCTCGATGCTCACCACCGCCCTGCCCGTGACGGTCGAACTCGCCGTCCTGGCGATCCTCATCGCCGCGGTGCTGGGTGTCGGCGCCGGGGTGCTCGCGGCGGTCCGTCGCGGACACCCGGCGGAGTGGCTGGCCAACGGGCTGGCGCTGGTGGGTCTGTCGGTTCCGCACTTCTGGCTCGGCCTGCTCGCGATCCTCTACCTCTCCGTGGCGGCGGGACTCTTCCCGGCGTCCGGGTTCGTGCCGATCCTCGACGACCCCGTCGACAACCTGCACCACATCGTCCTGCCGGCCGTCATCCTCGGCACCGGCCTCGCCGCCATCATCATGCGGCAGACCCGCTCCGCGATGCTGGACTCGCTCTCGTCCGACTACGTGCGGACGGCGAAGGCGAAGGGGCTGCGGCCACGAGCCGTGGTCACCCGGCACGCCCTGCGCAACAGTCTCATCGTGGTGGTGACGATCGTCGGCCTGCAACTCGGCGGCCTGATCTCCGGGGCGGTCGTCACCGAACAGATCTTCGGGCTCCCCGGCTTCGGAAAGATGACCATCGACGCCGTGTTCCAGCGCGACTACCCGGTGATCCAGGCGGTCGTCCTGCTCACCGCGACCGCGTACATCGTCATCAACTTCCTCGTCGACCTGCTCTACTCGGTCATCGATCCGCGGATCCGCGTGACGGGAGACCCGGCATGACCGTCCTCAGCGTTCCGATGGCGGACGCGGCCCCGACCACCGTCACCCGAGGCACCCGGGTCCTGCGCCGCCTGCGCCGCAACCCGCTCGCCGTGGTCAGCTTCGTCGTCCTCGCGCTGGTCGCCGTGGTGGCCCTGCTCTCACCCTGGATCGCCCCCTACGCGGTCGAGCAGACCGACTTCGCCCACACGTTCTCACCGCCGGGCACCCCCGGCCACCTGCTCGGCACCGACGACCTCGGCCGCGACGTGCTGTCCCGCATCATGCTCGGCGCCCGCGCGTCCCTGCAGGTCGGGCTCCTGGCCGTGGCCACCTCCCTGATCATCGGCGTGCCGCTCGGCCTCGCCGCCGGCTACTTCCGGGCCTGGGACGCCGTGATCTCACGGTTCACCGACCTGCTGCTGGCGTTCCCGTTCCTGATCATGGCCGTCGGGCTGGCCGCCATCCGGGGCGCCAGCCTCGGCAACGCCGCCGTCGCCATCGGGATCGCCCAGATCCCCGGCGTGATCCGGGTCGTACGCTCGGACACGCTCCGGCTGAAGTCGCTCGACTTCGTCGCGGCGGCCGTCGTGGACGGCGCCGGCGACCTGTGGGTGCTCGCCCGACACATCCTGCCGAACGCCACCTCCGTGATCCTGGTGCAGGCCACGGTCGCGATCCCCGCCGCGATCCTGGGCGAGGCCGTGCTGTCGTTCCTCGGCCTCGGCATCCAGCCCCCGGCACCGAGCCTGGGCACCATGCTGGCCACCGCCCAGCAGTTCGCCGCCCGCGCCCCGTGGGCGGCGGTCCTCCCCGGCGTCGTGATCATGGGCCTGGCGCTGGCGTTCAACGTGTTCGGCGACGCGCTGCGAGACGCCCTCGACCCGAAGGGAGACCGGTGATGACCACCGTCGAGGCGGCCGGCACGCCCGCCACCGCGGTCACCGCGCCCGTCCTTGAGGTACGCGACCTCTCGGTGTCGTTCACCACCGAGGGCGGAACGGTCTCGGCGGTCGACCGGGTGAACCTGGACCTCGCCTCCGGCGAGATCGTCGGGATGGTCGGCGAGTCGGGGTGCGGCAAGAGCGTCACCGCGATGAGCATCGCCGGCCTGCTGCCCGACAGCGCCCGCACCACCGGCTCGGTGCGGCTGCGGGGCACGGAGCTGGTCGGAGCCCGCGAGTCGGTGCTGCGCCGCGTCCGGGGCAAGGAGATCGCCTACATCTTCCAGGAGCCGATGACCTCGCTGAACCCGGTGCTCACCGTGGGCCGGCAGATCGGTGAGGTGTTGCAGGTCCACGAGCGGATGTCCCGACGGGCCGCCCGGGCGCGCGCCGTCGAACTGCTCGCCCTCGTGGGCATCCCGTCCCCGGCGGCCCGCGTCGACAACTACCCGCACCAGCTCTCCGGCGGCATGCGCCAGCGCGTGATGATCGCGATGGCGGTGGCCTGCGGGCCGAAGGTGCTGGTCGCCGACGAACCCACCACGGCTCTCGACGTCACCGTGCAGGCCGGCATCCTCCAGGTGCTCCGCGACATGCGGGACCGGCTGGGCACCACCATCCTCATCATCACCCACGACCTGGGCGTCATCGCCGACATCGCGGACCGCGTCCTGGTCATGTACGCCGGCCGGGTGGCCGAGCAGGCGCCGGTCACCGACCTGTTCGCCCATCCCCGCCACCGGTACACCGCCGGCCTGCTGTCCGCGTCCCCGACCCCGGGCCGGCACGCCGGCACCGACCGGCTGTCGGAGATCCCCGGTCTCGTCCCCGTCCTGTCCACCCAGCCCGACGCGTGCACGTTCGCGGACCGCTGCCCGGCGGTCGACGAGCGGTGCCGCGAGGCCGCGCCGCCACTGGAACCGGTCCGCCCGCCCGGGACGACGGCCGCGACGACCGACCACCTCGCGGCCTGCTGGCACCCCTGCCCCACGCCCCGGACCCAGCCGGAGGAGACGAGCCCATGACAGCCGAACCCCACGCCCTCGACCTCGAGGACCTGGTGATGCACTTCGGGCCCGTACGCGCCGTCGACGGCGTGTCCCTGACCATCCCGAAGGGTCGGGTCACCGCCCTGGTGGGGGAGAGCGGCTCCGGCAAGTCGACCGTCGGCCGCTGCGTGGTGCGGCTCGTGGAGCCGACCGCGGGCGTGGTCCGCATCGCCGGAGCCGACGTCACCCACCTGTCCCGTCGGCGGCTGCGCCGCCACCGCGGCGCCGTGTCCATCGTGTTCCAGGACCCGGCCGCCTCCCTCGACCCGCGCATGCTGGTGGGTGAGGTCGTCGCCGAGCCCCTGCGGCTGTCCGGCCGCCGGGTGGGGCGCCGGGAGCGGGAGGCGCGCGTCGCCCGGGAGCTGGAACGGGTGGGCCTGCGCGCCGAGGTGGCCCGTCGCTACCCGCACGAACTCTCCGGCGGGCAGCGGCAGCGGGTCAGCATCGCCCGGGCCCTGATCTCCGAGCCCATGCTGCTGATCGCGGACGAGCCCACCAGCGCCCTCGACGTGTCGGTGCAGGCGTCGGTGCTCAACCTCCTCGCCGACCTGCAACGGGACATCGGGTTCGCCTGCCTGTTCATCACCCACGACCTGTCCGCCGTCGAGTACCTGGCCGACGACATCGCCGTCATGTACCTCGGCCAACTCGTCGAGAAGGGCCCCCGGGAGCAGGTCTTCGCCCGCCCGGCCCACCCCTACACGCAGGCGCTGCTGGCGGCCGCGCCGGTGGCCGACCCGGTGCGGCAACGACGACGCCAGCCGGTGCTGCTCGGTGACGACCTGCCGTCGGCGCTGGACCCGCCGTCCGGCTGCCGCTTCCGGACCCGGTGCCCCCTCGCGTTCGACCGGTGCGCCAGGGAGGTGCCGGCGCAAGTGCCGTTCGGCTCCGGCATGGCCGCCTGCCACCTGGTCCAGCGCGACGGCGCCCGGCCCGACGTGCGGGCCGCCGACACGAGTGAGGTGTTGTCATGACGTTCACCACCAGACCCACCCTGCAGGGCACCTTCGGCATGGTGTCCTCCACGCACTGGCTGGCGAGCCAGGCCGCGATGGGGATCCTCGAACGCGGTGGGAACGCCTTCGACGCCGCGGTCACCGCCGGCTTCGTCCTGCACGTCGTCGAACCGCACCTCAACGGCCCCGGCGGCGAGGTGCCGGCGATCGTGGCGACCGCCGGCGACCCCACCCCGAAGGTGCTCTGCGGGCAGGGACCGGCGCCGGCGGGCGCCACCATCGCCTACTTCCGGTCGCTCGGCCTGGACCTCGTCCCCGGGTCCGGCCCGCTCGCCGCGGCCGTGCCCGGTGCCGTGGACGCCTGGCTCCTGCTGCTGCGCGACCACGGCACGCTGCGCGTGGAGGACGTCCTGGAACCGGCGATCGGGTACGCCGCCGCCGGGCACCCGCTCATCGCCCGGGTCGGCGAGACCGTGGCGGCCGTACGGGGGCTGTTCGAGGAGGACTGGCACACGTCGGCACAGCTGTGGCTGCGTGCCGGCCGCCCGCCCGCGGCGGGGGAACTGTTCACCAACCCGGCGTACGCCCGTACCCTGCAGGAGCTGGTGAAGGCAGGGCAGGCGGCCGGCACCGACCGGGAGGCGCAGATCGAGGCCGTCCGCCGCACGTGGCGCCAGGGCTTCGTCGCCGAGGCGATCGACCGGTTCAGCCGGCTGCCGTTCCGGGACTCCAGCGGCCGGGCGCACCCCGGCCTCGTCACCGGCGCGGACCTCGCCGGCTACTCCGCGACCTGGGAGGAGCCGGTCACCCTCGACTGGCACGGCTACTCGGTGGCGAAGACCGGCTTCTGGGGCCAGGGTCCGGTGCTGCTGCAGAGCCTCGCGGTCCTCGACGCGCTCGACGACCCGCGCGCGTACGACACCGCCACCGCCTACGGCATCCACAGCCAGGCCGAGGCCCTCAAGCTCGCCTTCGCCGACCGTGAGGCCTGGTACGGCGACAGCGCCGACGTGCCCGCCAAGACCCTGCTGTCCCGCGAGTACGCCCGCGAGCGGGCCGCCCTGCTGCACGACCGGGCGTCGACGGACCTGCGACCGGGCCGGCCCGACGGGGCCGAGCCCGCCCTGCCCGACCACGTCCGGCGGGGCCGGGGACGTTCCGGCGAACGGGTCGACGCCACGACGGGGGAGCCGACGGTGACCCGGGACGGGGTGACCCGCGGCGACACCTGCCACGTCGACGTGGTCGACCGCTGGGGCAACATGATCTCGGCGACGCCGAGCGGCGGCTGGCTGCAGAGCTCACCGACCATCCCGGAGCTCGGCTTCCCCCTCGGCAGCCGGCTGCAGATGTTCTGGTTGCAGGAGGGGCTCACCTCGTCGCTCGTTCCCGGGCGGCGGCCGCGCACCACGCTGAGCCCGACGATGGTGCACCGCGACGGCGAGCCGGTGCTGGCGTGCGGCACTCCGGGCGGCGACCAGCAGGACCAGTGGCAGTTGCCGTTCCTGCTGCGCCACCTGGTCGACGGCCGCTCCCTCCAGGAGGCCATCGACGCGCCCGCGTGGCACAGCGCGAGCCCGCCGGCGTCGTTCTATCCCCGCGACAGCGAGCCGGGGGTCCTGGTCGTCGAGGACCGGGTCGGCGACGACGTGCTGGCGGGACTGCGGGCGTACGGGCACGAGGTGCGCCCGTCGGCGCCGTGGAGCCTGGGCCGGCTCTGTGCGGTCACCCGGGACCCGCGGACGGGGGTGTTGGCGGCCGGGGCGAACCCGCGCGGCATGCAGGGCTACGCCTGCGGGCGATGACGGTCAGTGGGCGCCGTAGCCGCCCTCGGCGTTCTCGTAGGCCGCCGCGGACGCCGCGTCGAGGTGGGCCAGGGCCGCCCGCTCGGCCCGCTCGCCGTCGCCGGACTCGATGGCGTCGACCAGTTGGATGTGCTCGGCCCACGAGTGCGGAGCCCGCTCCGCGGCGCCCAGCCGGAAGACCCACTGCACATGGAGGTACAGCGCCTTGGCGATCGACGACAGCCAGGGGTTTCCGCTGATCTGGAGGATTCGCAGGTGCAGGGCGCTGTTCAGCTCGGCGACCCGGCGCAGGTCCTGCCGCTCCGTCGCGGCGCGGCCCTCGTCCAGCAGGGCCCGCAGACCGGCCACGTCCGCGGCCGTCGCCCGCTCCGCCGCCAGCCGGGCGGCCAGCGCCTCCAGCCGCTCGCGTACGGCGAACATGTCGCCGATGGTGCCGCTGCTGGGAGAGGCGACGACCGCCCCGCGCCGGGGCAGGATCACCACGAAGCCCTCCGCCTCGGCCACCCGCAGTGCCTCGCGGACGGGGTTGCGCGACACCCCGAAGTCCTCGGCCAGCCGGTCCTCGGTCAGCCGCTCGCCCGGGCGGTAGTCGCCGTCGATGATGGCGGTCCGCAGGGCGGCGAGGACCTGGTCGCGTAGCGGCAGGTGTTGAGCGCCGAGCTTGTGCCGCAGGTCTTCAGCCAACCTGATCGCCTTCCCGTGACCCCGTCCCGACGGAGTGTATACGAAGAACAATCTTGGAAGGATGGCCGACAGTGCCGAGAACAGCGCCGAACGTCATCGGCCGGTCCGTCGAGACGGACGCCGACCACCACCTGACCGGACGACGGCACCATCTCGTCGTCGTGCTCACGTTCCTGACCGGCTCCGCCGACGCCATCGGCTTCCTCGCCCTGGGCGGTGCCTTCTCCAGCGTCATGACGGGCAACATGGTGCTGCTCGGGCTCTCGGCCGGCCGGGGCGACGCCGACCTCGCCCTGACCTCCGGCTGCGCCATCGCCAGCTTCGTCGTCGGTGTCCTCGCCGGCGCCCGGCTCGCCGGCCGGCCGGAGCCGGACGATCCGGTCTGGCCCCGACGGGTCACCTGGGCGCTGCTCCTGGAACTCCTGGTGTTCCTCGTCTTCCTGGTCCTCTGGGAGGTCACCCTGCACGACCGGGGGGAGCGTGTGGACCTCGCCCTGCTGATGCTGTCGGCCACGGCGCTGGGCGTGCAGAGCAGCGCCGTCCAACGATTCGGGGTTCCCGGCCTGTCGTCCACGTACCTGACCGGCACCCTCACCAGCCTGATCGCCGGCGTCGCCGTACGCCGTCCCTGGCGCGGCCTGCGGCCCCACGCCCACGTCCTGGTCGCGCTGATGACCGGCGCCGCGGTCGGCGCGCTGGTAGCGCGACACCTGCCCGCCTGGGCGCCCGCGCTGCTGATCGCGCCGCTGCTGCTCGTCGTCGCGGTCGCCTGGCCCATGACGGGCCGGCGACCGGCGTGGGCCCGCCGGTAGGCGTCGCCGCACCACCACGCCCGTCGCGGTGTTGACGGGCGTCGGCGCGGCGGCGGACTACCCTGGCTCTCGTGGATCAAGAAGACCGGATCGCCCTGTTCCTCGACTACGAGAATCTCGCCCTGGGTTTCCGTGACCACCACGGCGGCCTGCCGTTCGACTTCCGGCCCATCGCCGACGCGCTCGCCGAGCGGGGGAGGGTGGTCGTGCGCCGCGCGTACGCGGACTGGTCGTACTTCGACGAGGACCGGCGGATGCTCACCCGCAACCACGTCGAACTCATCGAGATCCCGCAGCGCATGGGTGCCTCGCGCAAGAACGCGGCCGACATCAAGATGGCCGTCGACGCCGTGGAGCTGGCCTTCGAGCGGGACTACATCTCGACGTTCGTGATCTGCACCGGGGACAGCGACTTCACGCCCCTGGTGCACAAGCTCCGCGAGCTGAACAAGCGGGTCGTCGGCGTCGGCGTGGAGAAGTCCACCTCCGCGCTGCTCCCGCCGGCCTGCGACGAGTTCCTCTTCTACGACCGGCTGGAGGGCGTCGAGATCCCGCCCGCCCGGTCCCGCCGGGCGCGTCCCACCCGCCAACCCAGCGCCGACACCGCGCCGGCGGAGACCCCGCAGGCCGAGACGCGGCAGGTCGAGGCGGAGCCGGACGCGCAGGCCGCCGAGGAGGCGGCACGCGACGTCGACCGGCTCGCCGCCCTCGTGGCCCAGACCGTCGCCGGCCTGCAGGGCAGCTCCGGCGGGGAGGTGACCGCCTCCCGGCTGAAGCGGACGCTGCTGCGGAAGGACCCGACCTTCACCGAGTCCGACTACGGTTTCCGCACCTTCGGCGAGCTGCTGCGGCACCTGGCCGGGGCCAACGTGATCGAGCTGGCCGAGGGCCCGGCCAAGGGCGACCCCGAGGTCTCGCTGCCCGAGCACGGTGACCGGGAGGTCGCCTTCGGGCTGCTCCGGTCGGTGGTCGTCGACATCAGCGGCGGCGGCGGCGCGGTCGCGCTGTCCGGGCTGAAGGACCAGCTGCGCCGGGCGCGTCCCGACTTCAGCGAGCAGAAGCTGGGCTACCGCAGCTTCCTGCAGTTCTGCAAGGCCGCGGCCACCGCCGGGGCGGTGCAGCTGCGGTGGAGCCCGGAGGCCGACGACTACCTGCTCACCCCGCAGCCCGGCTGAGCCGCCGCGGTCACCTGGCCGGGGAGTGCCGGGTGACCGCGTCGTCGCCGCCCGCCGGCGACCCGCCGCGGGGCGCGGCGGTCAGCGCCGGGTCGCCGGGTCGCCGGCCAGCAGGTCGGCGAGCGCGGCGACCCCACGCTGGTCGGCGAAGGCGATCAGCGTGTCGTCGCCGCGCAGGACGAAGTCCGGGGCCGGCGCGGCGATGACCTGCTCGCCGCGGACGACGGCCACGATCGAGGCTCCGGTGCGGGTACGCGCCCGCGTGTCACCGAGGGGTCGGTCCGCGTACGGGGAGCAGGCCGGCAGACGCACGCGGACGGCCGCTACGCCGTCGACCTGCCGTTCCAGCTCCGCCACATGGTCCACGGTGACCGGACGGTCCAGCGCGTCGGCGACCCAGCGCGCCTCGTGCGGTTCGAGGACGACGGTGGCGATCGCCCGCTCGGTGTCCTCGGGGTCGTAGACGACGAGATCACGCCGGCCGGTGAAGTGGCACACGACGCCGAGGCGATGCCCGGCGCGGGTGGTGGTGGCCCACCCGATGCCGACCCCGGGCAACGCGGTCCGTTCCATCATCATCGCTACCCTCCCGTCAACGGTGCTCCGGCGACCTGCGTCCAGGATGGGTCGGCGACCGGGCGTCCCGCATCGGTGCCGGCACCCATTCGCCGTGATCCGGGACCGCCGACCGGCCGGAAATGGGTGTCCGCCCCGATGCCGTACGGGCCTTCGCCGGGAGAGTCTCGGGGTGCGGGGGCTCCGGTTCGGGGCCCCCGACCAGCCCGCACGGGGTCGCGGGCACTGCTAGACAGGACGGGCGGAACGCGTCGGGAAGGAGGCCGTCACCATGTCGTTGTCGCTGTTCTGGCGGATCTTCCTGCTCAACGCGGCGGTGCTCGTCCTCGCGACGGTCCTGCTGCTGCTCGGTCCGGTGACCGTGTCGGCGCCCGTCGTGCTGACCGAGGTGGTGGTGCTGACCGTCGGCCTCGCGGCGATGCTGGTGGCCAACGCGCTGCTGTTGCGCGTCGGCCTGGCGCCCCTGCAACGGCTGACCCGCACCATGCGCACGATCGACCTGCTGCGTCCCGGGCACCGGCTGGCGGTCACCGGCCAGTCCGGGATCGCCGACCTGATCCGTACGTTCAACGCGATGCTCGACCGGTTGGAGGCCGAGCGGGCGACCAGCGCCGCGCGGGCGCTGTCCGCGCAGGAGTCCGAGCGGCGGCGCATCGCCCGGGAACTGCACGACGAGATCGGCCAGACGCTGACCGCCGTGCTCCTGGACCTCAAGCGGGTGGCCGACCGGGCACCGGAGCCGATGCGGGACGAGCTGCACGAGGTCCAGGAGAGCACCCGCAACAGCCTCGACGAGATCCGCCGGATCGCCCGCCGGCTGCGCCCCGGCGTGCTCGACGAGTTGGGCCTGGCCAGCGCGCTCAAGGCCCTCACGACCGAATACCGCACCGCCGGCCTGACCGTGCACCGCGACATCGCGGCGGACCTGCCGGACCTCGACGACCAGGTCGAGCTGGTCCTCTACCGGACGGCGCAGGAGGGGCTGACCAACGTCGTCCGGCACTCGGGTGCGCGCAACGCGCACCTGGTGCTGCGCCGGGCGGCCGGCGGCATCGAGCTGCGGGTCCGGGACGACGGCCGCGGGCTCCTGGCCACGCCCGAGGGCGCCGGCATCCGCGGCATGCGGGAGCGGGCCCTGCTCGTCGGCGCCGACCTCAGCATCGGGCCGGACGTGACCGGCGGCACCGACGTGTGTCTGCGGGTTCCCCTGCCGGACGGGACGACCTGACCATGGCCGACCCCACCCGCATCCTCCTCGCCGACGACCACGGGCTGGTCCGTCGTGGGGTCCGACTCATCCTCGACGGCGAGCCCGACCTGACCGTCGTCGCCGAGGCGGCCGACGGGGCCGAGGCCGTCGAACTGGCCCGGGCGACCTCCCCGGACCTGGCGATCCTCGACATCGCGATGCCCCGGATGACCGGCCTGCAGGCCGCCCGGCAGATGTCGCGGGCCCTGCCCGGCCTGCGCATCCTGATGCTGACCATGTACGACAACGAGGAGTACTTCTTCGAGGCCCTCCGGGTCGGCGCCGCCGGCTACGTGCTCAAGTCGGTGGCCGACCGCGACCTGATCGACGCCTGCCGGGCGGCCATGCGGGACGAGCCGTTCCTCTACCCGGGCACCGTCACCACGCTCGTCCGGGACTACCTGGAGCGTGGCGTGAACCCGGACACGGTCGCCGCGCGGCGCATCACCGAGCGCGAGGAGGAGGTCCTCAAACTGGTGGCCGAGGGGCACAGCAGCAAGGACATCGCGGACCTGCTGTTCCTCAGCGTCAAGACCGTCGAACGGCACCGCTCCAACATTCTGCAGAAGCTCGGGCTACGGGACCGGCTCGAACTCACCCGGTACGCCATCCGCGCCGGTCTGATCGAGCCCTAGGGTCGGTGCCGTGGGACGGCACCGACCCCAGGGCCGGGGTCAGGCCGCCGCGCCGCCCCGGGCGGCCGTCACGACCCGGCCCCGCTCCGACTCGGGGAAGCGGTCGAGCATCGCCCGCAGCTCGTCGGCGCTGACGTTGGCGCCGAACGACTCGCTGCCCGGTTCGAGGCGTACGCCCTCGGCGAGCGGGCCGGCCACGACGGGGTCGAACCCGAGGGCGTCCACCAGCGCGGCGACCGTCGCGACGTCGTCGGGGTCGTCCCCGGCGATCGCGATGGCCTTGCGACCGGCGGCGCCGGCGGGCCGGGCCTCGTCCTCCAGGTCGTGGTAGCCCATGTGGTTGAACGCCTTCACGACCCGCGAGTCGGGCAGGAACGCCTGGACGGTCTCGCTGGAAGACGTACGCGGGTCGGTCAGGTCGTCGCGGATGCCGTCGACCTCCCACCAGTAGTTCATCGCGTCGACGACGAGCTTGCCGCGCAGCGCCTGAACCGGCACGCTGCGGTACTTGCCCAGCGGGAGGGCGAGCACGACGATGTCGGCGGCGGCCACGGCGTCCTCGGCGCTGGTGGCGACCGCCCCGGGCGTGAGCACCTCGATGGTGAGGGCGATCTTCGCCGGGTCGCCGGAGCCGGCGACGAGCACCCGGTGGCCGGCGGCCAGGGCGAGCCGGGCGAGCACGGTGCCCACCTTGCCGGCACCGAGGACACCGATGGTCAGGGGCCTGTCGTTCATGTCTTCCTTCCGCGTTGTACCGACGGGTCGGCCGGGCTGTGGTCAGCCGGCCAGCATGTCACGGACCAGTGGGACCACCCGGCTGCCGTACAGCTCGACCGCTCGCAGGCGGGCGCTCACCGGCTGTGCCCCGGCCGTGTAGATGAGGTCGAACCGGCCGACGCCGAGGGCCCGGATGGCGCGCGCGATCCGCCGGGCCACGGTCTCCGGCGAACCGATGTAGAGGGACCCGTGCTCCACCTCGGAGTCGAACTCCTCCCGGCGGATCCGCGGCCAGCCGCGCAGCGCGCCGATGCGGTCCCGCATGACCCGGTAGTACGGCCAGTACAGCTCCTTGGCCTCCTCGTCGGTGTCGGCCACGAAGCCCGGCGAGTGCATGCCGACCGGGTGCGCGGTCGTGCCGAGCTGCTCGGCCGCCCGACGGTAGAGGTCGATGTACGGCGCGAAGCGGTCGGGCGCGCCGCCGATGATGGCGAGCATGAGCGGGAGGTTGTAGCGGGCGGTGCGGACGACCGACTGCGGCGACCCGCCGACGCCGACCCAGGTGCGCAGTCGCCCGGACTCCGTCTTGGGGAAGACGTCGGCGTCCTTGAGCGGGGCGCGCAGATTGCCGCTCCAGGTGACCGGCTCCTCGTCCAGCAGCTTGACGAACAGCTCGATCTTCTCCTCGAACAGCGCGTCGTAGTCCGCCAGGTCGTAGCCGAACAGGGGGAACGACTCGGTGAACGAGCCGCGCCCGAGGATGACCTCGGCCCGCCCGTGCGACAGGGCGTCCACGGTGGCGAAGCGTTGGAAGACGCGCACCGGGTCGTCGGAGCTCAGCACCGTCACCCCGGACGCCAGTCGGATCCGCTGGGTGCGGCTGGCGATGCCGGCCAGCACCGTCTCGGGCGTCGAGACCGAGTATTCGGGTCGGTGGTGCTCGCCGAGGGCGATGACGTCGACGCCGAGCTGGTCGGCCAGCACGGCCTCCTCCACGACCTGCCGGATCGCCGCCGCGTGCGACAGCGGTCGGCCGGCGTCGTCCTCCGGCACGTCGCCGAAGGTGTCGAGACCGAACTCGAGGTCAGACATTGGTGGGCTCCTTCGCCAGCAGCTCCCGGACCCGCGGGGCCACCTCGCTGCCGAGCAGCTCGATGGTGCGCGCGCGTGCCTGTCGGGGCAGGTGCATGATGTCGTATTTCAGGTCGAAGCGGCTCAGCCGCAGATCCCGGGCCACGGTGGCGATCTTGCGTGCCACCGTCTCGGGCGATCCGACGAACAGCGCGCCGGAGTCGATTTCCGCCAGGAAGCGTGCGCGGTCCGGTTTGTAGAAGCCGCGCTCGGCGGCGAGCTGGGCCACGACGGGCTGCCAGTACCGCCACCACGTCTCCACCGCCTCCTCGTCGGTCTCGGCAACGAGTCCGAGAGAGTGCTGCCCGATCGGCTGCGCGGTATGCCCGAACTGTTCGAGTGCCTGTTGGTAGAGCTCGACGTGCCCGGCGAACCGCTGCGGACGGCCGCCGATGATCGCGAGCATGAGCGGGAGCCCGTAGCGGGCGGCGCGGACCACCGAGTTGGGGCTTCCGCCGACGCCGATCCAGGTCGGGATCCCACCGGCCCGCATCCGCGGATGCAGCCGCTGGTCGACGAGCGGGGTGCGTACGGTGCCGGTCCAGGTGACCGATTCCTCCCGTTGAAGCCGGACGAACAGGTCGAGTTTCTCCTCGAACAACCGCTCGTAGTCGGCCAGGTCGTAACCGAACAGGGGGAACGACTCGGTCGCCGACGCGCGTCCGAGCACCAACTGGGCGCGGCCGTTCGACACCGCGTCGAGGGTCGAGAACTCGTGGTAGAGGCGTACCGGGTCGTTCGTGCTGAGCACCGTGACCGAGGTGCCGAGGCCGATCCGCTCGGTCGCCGTCGCGGCGGCGGCGAGCAGCACCGGCGTGGCCGAGTCGTTGTGCCCGTCCCGGTAGTGCTCCCCGACGCTGAACACGTCCAGCCCGACGGACTCGGCGAGTCGCGCCTCGTCGACCAAAAGGCGCACCGTCTCGGCGTCGCTCAGGGTGCGGTCGCCGTCGGTGGCCACCTCTCCGAACGAGTTCAGCCCCAGCTGGAAGTCGTGTGCTGTCATCGTCTCCTCCTCTTGCCGCTCCCCGTGGTGGTGCTCACCGCGGCGGAGACCTGCCGATTGACATGTCAAACATGGTAGCTTCGAATTGACATGTCAATCAGGAGGGCATGATGACGAGGACCACATCCGAGCAGGGGCGGAGACGCCAGCTCCCGACCGCCGAGGAGCTGCGGGTCTGGCGGGACTTCATCGAGACGACCGAGGTCCTCCGGTCCCGCATCGCGTCCCGCCTGCAGAGCGAGTCCGCCCTCTCCCCGGGCGACTACGCGGTCCTGCTCGCCCTCACCGAGGCGCAGGGCCACGGCATGCGCTCGTCCGAGCTCGCGGCGCACATCGGGTGGGAGCGCAGCCGGCTCTCCCACCACCTGGGGCGGATGGAGCGGCGCGGGCTGATCAGTCGCCAGGAGTGTGCCACCGACCCGCGCGGCGCCGACATCCTCCTCACGCCGGCGGGCGCCGACGCCTTCCAGCGGTCCACGGTCCCGCACCTGCGCGCGATCCGGGAGCTCTTCGTCGACGCCCTCACACCGGACCAGATCGCCGCGGCGGGCGAGATCGCGGCCGCGCTCCGTGGGAACCTGGACCCACCAGCGCGGCCGGCCTGACGGTGCGCCGCCGAAGCGCCGGTGGGGTCAGCGCACGGCGACCAGCCGGAACCGCTCCAGCACCGCCAGGGTGTCGTCGTCGACGGTGAAGGCCGGGTCGCCCAGCCACCCCCGGTAGTCCGCGCCGTGCCAGTAACCCTCGTGCCCGGTCCGCCAGGCGGCCACCGAGTCGTCCCCCTCACCCTCGTCCACCGCGTGCCGAAGGTCGACGTCACCGAGCCGGCAGACCCGCACCTCGGTCAGCTCGATCACCGCGACCCGGCGGCCGGCGGAGTCGACCACCGCCGCCCGGTGGCCCACTACGGGGAGCGGCTCTCCGTCGATCTCGTAGTCCTGCAACAACCCGGTCGTGGTGGTCTTCGTCCCGTCGAGCACCGCGGCCACCAACCGGTCGCGCAGCGGCCCGGAGAAGGCGAACTCGAACGCGGGCAGATCGTCGATCACCGGGGGAGGATAGCGGGAGGGCCGGTCACGAGCGGGTCAGGTCCGCCGGCGGACCCGGACGCGCCTCAGGCCCGCCGACGAGGGACTCCGGGGCCCGCATGCGCCACGCGTCGGTGACGAGCTCCTCCAGGCGGCCCGCGTCGACCCGCTCCAGCCGCAGCATGACCAGCGGCAACCCGTCGTAGGCGGGGGTGGTGAAGAACAGCTCGGGCTCGCCGAGCAGCAGCGCCTGCTTCTCCGCCTCGTCGCCGACGTACAGCACGGCCACGTCGGTGCGGAGAACCCGTGGGTGGCCCGGCCGGCGTTCCGGGTAGGACCAGACGAAACCCTTGTCCGCGACCCGGAAGTCGAAGCCGTCGCTGTCGATCTCGACGACGTGCGGCAGGGCCAGCGCCAGCCTTCGGACGTCGTCGGCGTCAGCCATCGAGGTCGCCTCCGACCAGATCTCGCATCCGTACAGCCTAGACCGCGGCGCCCACAGTCGACGGCGACCGGCCGGCCGTTTGCCGGGCCCTCGGCAGGGTAGAGGGGTGGTCGTGACCAACCCTGAGCAGAACGGGCAGCAGGAGCGAGCGCTCGAGACCGGCGAGCTCTACCAGGACGCCGAGGGTCGCCGCACCGGCGACCCACGCGCCGGCGCCGCGCACGCCGACAGCGAGGCCGACCGCAACGCCGAACACCTGGCGCGCGGCGAGGTCGGTCCGGGCGTCCCGGAGCAGTAGGCGGCAGGTCCGAGACGGCGACGACGGCACGGGTCCGCGCCCGCCGCCCCGACCGCCGGCGCCGGTCGGACCTGGCCCACTCACCTCCTCACCGGGCACCGTCGGGTCGGTCGCCGGTCAGGACGACGAGTTGCCGGGTGGCGCGGGTCATCGCGACATAGCGGTCGACCGCCCCCGCGACGCCGCCGCCGAACGACTCCGGGTCGACGAGCACGACCAGGTCGAACTCGAGCCCCTTCGCCAGCTCCGGTGCCAGCGACCGCACCCGCGCCATCTCCGGGAAGGTGGGGTCACCGATGACGCAGGCGATCCCGTCGGCGTGCGCGGCGAGCCAGGCGTCGACGATCGCGCCGAGATCCGACGTCGACCCGTGCACGACCGGGAGGCCCGCGCCGCGGATGGACGTCGGCACGTTGGCGTCCGGGAGCACGGCCCGGATCACCGGCTCGGCCTCCGCCATCACCTCCGCCGGCGTCCGGTAGTTGACGCGCAGCGCGGCCAGGCTGACCCGGTCCAGCCCCACCCGCTCCAGCCGCTCCCGCCACGACTCGGTGAACCCGTGCCGGGCCTGGGCCCGGTCGCCGACGATGGTGAAGCTGCGCGACGGGCACCGCGACAGCAGCATCTGCCACTCCGCGTCGGTCAGCTCCTGCGCCTCGTCCACGACGATGTGCGCGAACGGGCCGGCGAGCGGGTCGGCGTCGCCACCGGCCAGCGCCGTCTCGTCGACGAGGGCGTCCCGCATGTCCTGGCCGACCAGCATCGGCAGCACACCCTCACCGTCGTCGTACGTATGGGCCGCGAGCAGGTCGTCGACGACCCGCGCCATGCGCTCACGCTGGTCGGCGACGGCGGCGGCAGCCCGGCGTCGACGCCGGGACGCCGCCGGGTCGCCCAGCCGTTGCCGTGCCGCGTCCAGCAGCGGCAGGTCCGACACCGTCCAGGCACGCGGATCCGCCCGCTGCAACGTCCGGACCTCGTCCGGGCTGAGCCAGGGCGCGCACCGGCGCAGGTACGCGGGGACCGACCACAGGTCACCGACGACGTCCGCCGCCTCCAGCAGCGGCCACGCCCGGTTGAAGGCCGCCTGCAACGCGCGGTTGCGCAGCAACGACCGGCGGAGAACGTCCTCCGGCTCGTCACCGTCGTGCCGGTCGACCAGGATCGTCAGCAACTCCTCCCAGATCCGGTCCCGCGCCTCGTTGTGCGGCGTGCCCGGATCGGGCGCCTCGAACGCCTCGGCCCAGTCGTCGGCGGTCAGCCGGATCTCCGCCCAGTCGGTCTCCACGGTCAACCCCGTCGTGGGCGGCTCCTCGTAGAACCGGACGGCCGCCTCGATCGCCGTCACCAGGCCCGCCGACGACTTCAGCCGGGCCACCTCCGGGTCGGCCTCGACCCCCGCGGTGGCTCCCTCCGCGACCAGGTCCCGCAGCGTGCAGATCTGCACGCTCTCCTCGCCGAGGCTGGGCAGGACGTCGCCGACGTACGCCAGGTAGGGCTGGTGGGGGCCGACGACCAGCACGCCGCCGCGGCGGTGACCCAGGCGCGGATCGGCGTACAGGAGGTAGGCGGTGCGGTGCAGGGCGACCACGGTCTTGCCCGTACCGGGACCGCCGTCGACCACGAGCGCCCCGTCCGAGCCCGCGCGGATGATGGCGTCCTGGTCGGCCTGGATCGTGCCGAGGACGTCCCGCATCCGCCCCGAGCGGCTGCCACCCAGGCTGGCGATGAAGGCGGACTGGTCGTCGAGCGCCGCGTGCCCCTCCAGCCCGTCCGGGGTGAACACCTCGTCCCAGTAGTCGCTGATCCGGCCGAGGGTCCACCGGTACCGGCGCCGGCTCGCCAGGCCCATCGGGTTGGCGTGCGTCGCCGCGAAGAACGGCTCGGCCGCCGGGGAACGCCAGTCGAGCAGCAGCCGACGCCCCGCGCCGTCGGTGAGCCCGCGCCGCCCGACGTACACCGGCTCCCCGCCGTCCGCGCCGACCATGCGCCCGAGGCACAGGTCCACGCCGAAGCGGCGCAGACCGCGCCGCTGCGCGCTCAGCCGGCGGATCTCCGAGTCCCGGTCCGACGCGGCCCGGCCCTTGCCCCCGGGCGCCCTGCGCGCCGCGTCGAGACGGTCGGCCAGGTCGGTGTCCAGTCGGTCGAGGGCCGCCGCGAGCGCCGCGAAGTGCCGCTCGTCGTCGGCGACCAGATCCGCGTCGGCCTTGGGGGAGAGGTGCTCGGGAAGGTCGAACACGCTGGTGGTCCGGGTGTTCACGGGATGTCCCCCATTTCCGCAGGTGCTTGCCTCGGTCGGCGATTCTGCGCCCTGACCTGGGTCTTGCGGCAAGCCCCCGGGTGGGGTATAGCTTGAAAATGGCGGGGGAGACCGTCGTCCGCGGTGGCGGTGCTCGGGCTGCGTACCCACGTAGTAGAGCGTGACCACGTCGTGGCTCGGCCACGCGACGGCGCTCCCGACGAGCCGGCCGTCGTCGCGCCGACCAGGCGCAGCACGCCGTTGAGCGGCGGGCGCGGCCCCGCACCGCGATGGTCACCAGATCCGCTGGTCTGCGACCGCATCCCGCCCCGGCCCGCGCGCGACGCGGCACGCCCCGGTGCGGTGCCGGACGGCGAATGGTTGCCGAACGCAACCGGATACGCCATCTGCCGTCCACCCGGCGTCGATAGCTTCCCGACGCCAGGCACCACGAAAAGCACCGCACAAGGGGTGGAACATGAGCACGGTGGACCGTCGCACCTTCCTCAAGATGGTGGGCGCGCCCGCGGTGGGCGCGGCACTTCCGGCGAGCCTCGACAAGGCCCTCGCCATTCCGGCCAACAACAAGACCGGCTCCATCAGGGACGTGGAGCACGTCATCATCCTCATGCAGGAGAACCGCTCGTTCGACCACTACTTCGGCACACTGCGCGGCGTACGCGGCTTCGGCGACCCGCATCCGGTGACCCTGCCGTCCGGGAAGGACGTCTGGCACCAGCCCGACGGCGACGGCGAGCTGTTGCCGTTCCGCCCCGAGGTGAAGGACCTCGGTCAGACCTTCCTGCCGGACCCGCCGCACGGCTGGAACGACGGGCACGCCGCCTGGAACGAGGGCCGCTTCGACCAGTGGGTGCCCAACAAGGGCGTCACCGCGATGACCTACCACACCCGTCAGGACCTGGCCTACCACTACGCGCTCGCCGACGCGTTCACGGTCTGCGACAGCTACCACTGCTCGCTGATGGGGCCGACCGACCCGAACCGCTACCACATGTGGAGCGGCTGGGTCGGCAACGACGGCAGGGGCGGCGGCCCGGTCATCACCAACGCCGAGGCCGGCTACGACTGGTCGACCTACCCGGAGCGGCTGGAGCGCAACGGCGTCTCCTGGAAGATCTACCAGGACGTCGGCACCGGCCTCACCGCCGCCGGCTCCTGGGGCTGGACCAACGACCCGTACATCGGCAACTACGGCGACAACTCGCTGCTCTACTTCCACCAGTACCAGAACGCGAAGCCCGGCACCCCGCTCGCGGACCGGGCCAAGACCGGCACCGAGGTCCGGACCCAGGGCCGCGACCCGGAGGCGCTGCTCGCCGACTTCCGCGCCGACGTCGAGGCGGGACGCCTGCCGCAGGTCTCCTGGATCACCGCGCCGGAGGCGTACACCGAGCACCCGAACTGGGAGCCGGCCTACGGCTCCTGGTACATCTCGCAGGTCATCGACATCCTCGCCGCCAACCCCGAGGTGTGGAGCAAGATGGCGCTGTTCATCACGTACGACGAGGAGGGCGGCTTCTTCGACCACGTCGTCCCGCCGACCCCGCCGCAGACCCGCGAGCAGGGGTTGTCGACCGTCCCGACCACCAACGAGATCTTCCCCGGCGACGCCGGCCACCCCGCCGGGCCGTACGGGCTCGGGATCCGGGTTCCGATGATCATCGTGTCGCCGTGGACGCGGGGCGGCTGGGTCAACTCCGAGGTGTTCGACCACACCTCGCTGATCAAGTTCCTGGAGACGCGGTTCGGCGCGGGCCGCCCCGACCTGGTCGAGTCCAACATCACCCCGTGGCGGCGCGCCGTCGTCGGTGATCTGACCAGCGCCTTCGACTTCCGGACCCCCAACCGGGACCGGAACGTGCGGCTGCCCGACACCGACGACTTCAAGCCCGCGGACCTGGTCCGGCACCCCGACGAGGTGCCGGTCCCGCCGGTGGACCAGCGGCTGCCGAAGCAGGAACGGGGCGTACGCCCGGCGCGCGCCCTGCCGTACACCCTGCACGCCACCGGCCGCAGCGGCCGTGACGGCTTCCGCATCGACTTCCGCAACACCGGCGGCGCCGGCGCGGTCTTCCAGGTGCGCGAGGCCGGCAGCGCCGACGCCCCGCGCACCTACACCGTCGAGCCGGGCCGGCAGCTGACCGACACCTGGCCGAGCCGGTCCGGGCACGACCTGTCCGTGCACGGCCCGAACGGCTTCTTCCGGCGGTTCACCGGCGGTCGGAACGCCGCCGACCTGGAGATCACCCCGTCGTACGACGAGCACGGCTACAAACTCGTCCTCGACCTCGTGAACCACGGGTCGAAGCGGGTCGAGGTGACCGTCCGCGACGGCTACCACGGCCGCCCGGTCACCCTGTCGGTGCGGCCCGGTGCGACCGAGCGTGCGAAGTGGACGCTGGAGCGCACCCACGGCTGGTACGACCTGACCGTCACCGTCGCCGGCGACCCCGGCTTCGCGCACCGCTACGCCGGCCACGTCGAGAACGGCAGGGACAGCATCAGCGACCCGGCGCTCGGCGGGCTCGTCTAGGCGTACGCCCTCCGGAGCCCTCCGCCGTCGCCGGCGTGGGCTCCGGGGGCGGGCGTGGCGCGGCTGCGTTCGACGAACCCGGGTCCCCCGAATGGCGGTGCTCAGCGGCTGCGCAACAACCGCGGATGGCTGGACGGCGGGAATGTGTCCCCGTGTGCGTCGGGAATCCGACGGCCCGCTCGGTGCGGCAGCGGAGGGTTGTTGACTGCCCCTGAGTCGATACCGGGCAGTCGGCCCAGGCCGACCGATGGGAGGCATCCGTGGGGCTAGCCGGTCACCGCGCCTTCGGGGGCGCCACGGCAGATCTGCTGTCCGTCGCGCGCCAGGTGTACGAACCCCTCCTGGCGCCGATGCGACTGGGGCGCGACGACATCGCCCAGCAGGACCTCGACGCGTTGGAGGCGTCGCTGGCCCGCATCAACGAGGTCATCGCCAATCCGTCCGCCTTCGGCGGACCCCTGAACCTCAAGCTGACCGCCGGGACCGGCTTCGTGGTGGCGCAGGCCCCCGCCGAGGCACACGTCGTGGTCGGGCCCCTGCCGATCCTCCTGGAACGCAAGCAGGACATCCTCGACCGGCTGGCGCAGCTGCGACCGCAACGCCACCTCGACAACCTCCGCGAGGTGGTCGCGGAGAAGGTCGCCGATCCCTCCGTCCGGGAGGACCTGCTCACCGCGCTGGAGCGGGAGAGCGACCAGCAGAAGGCCATGTCGGAGGAGCTCGACAAGGAACTGGAGCAGGTGAAGCGGGCCGAGTCCGAGGCCCAGGCCCGACTGAAGGTCGAGATCCTGGAGCGCAGGTCCCGCGTCTACAAGTCCTTCCTGGAACGGGAGTCGGTGGCGACCCTGGTGGGCGGCCTCCTCCTCGTCTCCCTGACCGTCGCGTTGCTCGTCGCGATGTTCGCGAAGCTGCCGGTCAGCGAGATCGTCTCGAGCGCCTTCCTGATCATCCTCGGCTACTTCTTCGGGCAGTCGACCAGCCGACGGGGCGACCAGGGCGGGAACTCCGACGCCGGGTGAGGGTGGGTCGTGGCGCCCGCCCCGCGGCGCCGGTCTCCCGGCGGCGGCCCGACGACCGTCAGCCGGCGCGCTTGGCCTCCAGGTGGAGACCGAGAGCCTCGACGACGAGGCGGTGGTCGTCGAGCTGCGGCAGGCCCGACACGGTGACGGTGCCGACCGGGCCGGTGCCCCGCAGGATGATCGGGAAGCAGCCGCCGTGCGCCGCGTACCGGGCCGGGTCGAGGTGGGGTTGCTGCTCGAAGGTGGTACCACGGTCGCGGTAGCTCTGGCCGACCAGGTAGGAGCTGTGCCCGAACCGACGTACGACCCGGATCTTGCGCTCGATCCAGTCGTCGTTGTCGGCGGTGGTGCCGGGCAGCGCGCAGTGGAAGAGCTGGTGGTCGCCGAGCCGGATGTCGACCGTGACGGAGAGGTCCCGCTCCCGGGCCATCCCGACCAGCCGACTGCCCAGCTCCCAGGCGTCGTCGTGGTCGAAGCGGTCGAACTGGAGGCGTTCCTCCTGCTCCTGCAGCTCTGACATCACGGCGTACCGCTCCCTTCCTCGATCGTCACCAGCGATCTAAACAGAGCCGACGCCACACCCCGAGGCCGGGCCGTCCGGGCTCACTCGGCCAGCAGCTCCCGGACCCGGGGGATCACCTTCGTGCCGTACAGCTCGACGGTGTTCACGAGGTGCTCGTGTGCCATCGAACCGTTGGCGTACTTGAGGTCGATGCGCTGCAGCCCGAGCGCCCGTACCGTCTTCGCGATCTTGCGCGCGACGGTCTCCGGTGAGCCGACGTGCCATGCCCCGTCGGCGATGTCGGCCTCGAAGCGGGCACGGTTCATGGGCGGCCAGCCGCGCTCACGGCCGAGGCGGTTGAGCAGGTCACGGGCGTGCGGCCAGAGCAGGTCGGCGGCTTCCTGGTCGGTGTCGGCGACGAAGCCGGGCACGTGCGCGGTGACCGGAAGACGCTCCTGGCCGAACTGGTCGAGAGCCCGGTGGTACAGCTCGACGTAGGGGGCGAACCGGGCCGGGTCGCCGCCGATGACCGCCAGCGCCAGCGGAAAGCCGAGCCGGGCGGCGCGGACCACCGACTGTGGGCTGCCGCCGACGCCCACCCAGGTGCGAATCCGGCCGGACTCCGTCTTCGGGTAGACCTGCTGCTGCTTCAACGGGGCGCGTACGGTGCCCTGCCAGGTCACCGGCTCCTCGTCCAGCAGGCGGGCCATCAGTTCGAGCTTCTCCTCGAAGAGCCGCTCGTAGTCGGCGAGGTCGTAGCCGAACAGCGGGAACGACTCGGTGAACGAGCCCCGGCCGAGCATGATCTCGGCGCGCCCCTGGGACACCGCGTCGAGGGTGGCGAACCGCTCGAACACGCGTACCGGATCGTCGGAGCTCAGAACGGTGACCGCCGTGCCCAGCCGGATGCGCTCGGTCTGGCCGGCGATCGCGGCGAGCACGATCTCCGGGGCCGAGATGGCGTAGTCGTCGCGGTGGTGCTCGCCGAGGCCGATGGCGTCGACGCCGAGCCGGTCGGCGAGGACGGCCTGCTCGACCACGTTGCGGATCACCCGCGCGTAGGGGAGCCGCTTCCCCTGAGCGTCGACGGTGACGTCGCCGAAGCTGTCCAGCCCGAATTCCAGCTCCGTCGCCATGTCGTTCCTCCTGGCCTCGATGCGCCCGGCCGCCCCGTTCGTCCGGCGGCTTCCGGCCCTGCAACGGCGCTCCCGGGGCCCCGCATTCCCGTTCCCCGGCGTGGGGAACGGCACTTTTCCGACCGCACGCCCGACTCTCCGCCGCAGGGGCCCTGATCGACCGATGAGTTTGCGATGATGCGCCGATCTACCCACCGACACCACCCCCGGACGCGAAGGGATCCTCCGATGGCAAAGGTCATCTCCACCCTGTTCATCTCCGCCGACGGCGTCGCCGAGATCGACCCCGACTGGCACTTCCCGTACTTCGACGAGAACATGGGCCGCGCGGTCACGGAGGACTACAACGCGGCCGACGTGCTGCTCATCGGGCGCGAGACGTACGACAGCTTTGCCGGCGCCTGGCCGGACCGGGAGGCGGCCGGCGGGGACGACGCCCCCTTCGCCAAGCAGCTCGGCGACATGCGCAAGGTCGTCGTGTCCCGTCAGCCGCGGCAGTTCACCTGGCGAAACTCCGAGGTGATCGACGGCGACCTCGTCGACGCCGTCGCCGCGCTCAAGGCCGACGCCGGCATCCAGGGCATCCTCATCCCCGGGTCCATCTCCGTGGTGCAGCAGCTACTGGCCGCCGGGCTGGTCGACGAGCTGCGCCTGCTGGTGCACCCGGTGGCGGCGCGCAAGGGCCGCAGGCTGTTCGACGAGGGCGACACCGCGTACCACCTGGCCGTGACGGCGACCGAGGCGTTCCCGACCGGCGTGATCCGGGTGATCTACACGCCGGCCTCCGCGCCCGGGAAGGTCGGCTACGACGAGGTCAAGGAGCAGGTGCCCGCCGGGAAGTGACCCGGACGAGCACACCGGCCCCGGCCGGGTCGGTACGGCGACGGGGGCGACCACCGCGGTGGTCGCCCCCGTCGCCGTCGGTCAACCGTGATCCATCGGCGGGCATCGAACTGACCTAGATCATGATGATCGGGTTGGTCAGCGCCGCCATGTGCCCGCTGGGGTGGCGAACCTCGACGCGGACGAACGTCGACTCCTGGCCGCCGGTGTGCCAGTCGATGCTGCCCGCGCCCCCGTGTGGCAACACCTCACGGTGCGTCACGCCCCGGTCGTTAAGGAAGCTGACCGTGCCGGACGGCACACCCGTCAGCTCAACCCGGGCCACGACCGCCGCGTCTCCGGCTTCCAGTCGCTCACCGATGCCGGCGGTGCGGTCGCCGGCGCGGGCGGTGAACGACAAACCGACCGCACCCGACTCGGCGATCCAGGTGTGTCCAGCCCGGATGCCGGCGAGCAGGGCACCGGAGCCCAGCTCCTCGGCCATAACGACCGTCTCCGGAGTGCCGATCTGACCCCGCAGGTGTACGTCACTGTTGCCTATCGCGGGTCGCCACCGCCCGTGGGGTACCTCGGCCGCCAGAGCGCGGCCCCACTCGGCGACCGCCGCCTCGTTGTCGGCGTTCCAGGGCAGGTCCGAACTCCACAGCCCGTTCCACACCTCGACCGCGTCGAAGCCCTGCAACGGGAACCGGAAGGTGCCGGACGGGTACGGCGCGTGCGGGTGGGCCACGACGCACAGGCCACCGGCCTGATGGACGTGGTCCTGCGCGCGGTCGATCAGGCCGTCGTGAGGCTTGTGGCGCCAGTCGACGACCTGGCCGGGCTCCAGTCCCAGCGCGAGCCAGTGACCGCTGTCGGTGACGATCTCCTGGCCGAGGAGCACCAGCAGATCGTCACCGGCCAGCGACCCCCAGGCCCCGTGGGTGTCCGCGGTGTTGTGCTCCGTGACGGCGATGAAGTCGAGCCCGACCTCGCGGGCGGCGGCGGCGAGCTCCTCCGGCGTCAGCTCACCGCCGTGCGAGCGCCGCGAATGCACATGGCAGTCGCCCCGGTACCAGCCACGCCCCCGTCCGGCCACCCGTCTGGGCGGAAACTCCGCCCCGGCGACGGTCGCCGTCGTCATGCCAACGTCCCGGCCATCGTCGGCATCGTAGCGCCAGTCGACGACGGCCGCACGATGTCGCTCGATCAGGGATGTAGTGGCATCCGTGCGCCGCTGAGGCCACTACATCCTTGGAGTAGCGCGATCGACCCTCATCGGACGGCCCCACTCGTCGGGCACCGCCTCGCCGAAGTCGATCGCGAAGGTGCCCGCCTCGACGCGGTCGATGAACTCCCCGACGGTGTCGGCCTGCCGGATGGCGCCGTCCCAGCCGTCGCTGGAGAGGTCGACCAGCAGCACCGGCGCGGGGTCACCGCGCAGGTCGAGCACGAACTGTTCGCGCGAGCCGTTGTCGCCGATGACCGCGATCCCGGGGTGGGCGTCGGTGGCGTCGTCCCACGCGTCGTGCACCTCCACCATCTCGCTCGGCGAATTGAGCCAGACGTACGTGCCGGTCGCCATCCAGCCCCGCCGGAACCACGACTCACCCTGCAGATAGCGACGCCACTCATCCGGCAGCGGCCGACCCAGCGCCTCCTCGGCCTCGCTGAACTCCTGATCGTCGACCGCGCCGCGGTAGTCGGCCTCTTCGACGATCGCGCCGACGATGTGGGCGTTGAAGTCGGCCAACTCCTCGGCGGGGATCCAGTACTCCAGCACGTCACGGCCGCCGGCCTGGCGAACCTCGTGACGCTCCAGGTAGGAACGCTGGACGTCGAACCGGGTCACGTAGCCCACACCCTCGGCGGGGACGTTCCACTCCCGGGCGATCTTCGTCGCGTACCAGCGGTTGAGCACCGGGTAGAAGATCGGCTGGTCCGGCAGACGCGGTGGCCAGGCGCGCCACCCGGACGCCGCCACGAGGTCGAGCTCGGCCTGCCCGGTGGGACGCCACAGGGTGACCGTGTCGGAGCCGTCGATGGTCCACCCCTCACCGGTTCTGCTCGGCCGCCGGGGCGCGGCGAGCACGCGCCCACCATTGTGGGGCACCCGACTCCGGGCGTAGGCGGCGGGCGGTCCGGGTAGGAGAGGCGAATGCCAGACGTCGGAGACCTCATCGGCGACCGCTACCGCCTGGCCGGCCGGATCGCCGGTGGCGGCATGGGCGAGGTGTGGCGCGCCGAGGACGAGACCCTGAACCGGCCCGTCGCGGTGAAGCTCATGCGCGCCCACATCACCTCGGACTCCAGCGCCGGGGAACGCTTCCGGCGTGAGGCACGCGCGATGGCGGCGCTGCGACACCCCGGGGTGGCGGACGTCTACGACTACGGCGAGGCCGACCAGCCCGACGGCCGGCGGCTCGCCTACATCGTCATGGCGTACGTGGGCGGGCAACCCCTGTCGGCGCGCATCGCCGAGGTGGGCCGGCTGAGCGTGGCGGAGACGGTGTCGATCGTCGCGCAGACCGCCCGGGCCCTGCAGGCCGCCCACGACATCGGCGTGGTGCACCGCGACGTGAAGCCGGGCAACCTCATCATCGAGCCGGACGGGCACGTCGTGCTCGTCGACTTCGGTATCGCGGTCTCCTCGGAGGCGACCAGCCTGACCGCCACGAACCAGGTGCTTGGCACGGCCCTCTACATGGCGCCGGAGCAACTGTCCCGACAGACGGTGACACCGGCCGTGGACGTCTACGCGCTGGGCGCCGTCGCGTACCACTGTCTGGCCGGCCACCCGCCGTTCCCCGGCGACAACCCGATCGCCGTGGCGGTGCGCCGTCTGGAGGAGGCGCCGCCGCCGCTGCCCGACGACGTCCCCCCGGCGGTCCGTGACCTGGTCGCCACGGCCATGGCCCGCGCCCCCGAGCATCGGTTCGCGTCGGCCGGGGCGATGGCCGCCGCCGCGGAGGCCGCCACCGGCCCGCTCGCCGGGACGGCGGCGGCGACCCTCGCGGCGACGGATGTGCTCGGCGTGGCCGTCCCCACGGCCCCCGCCGCGGCCGTACACCCGAACCCGGTGGCCGCCGAGGGGGAGCGGGGGAGCGCCGGCCGGCGCCGGTTGATCATCGGCCTTTCGGTCGCCGCCCTGGCCACGGCGGTGGCCGCCGTCGTGCTCGCCGACCCCGCCGGGTGGACGCCCGGGCGGTCCGGCGTGCCCTCGTCGCCCGGCGTCAACTCCCCGTCGGGACGCCCGGTCGACCGGGACTCCGGCGGAAGCACACCCGAGGGCGTGCGCGGCGGCTCCGCCGATCCGGACGTCACCAGGTCCGCGCGGCCGACGTCCGCACCGGCACGCACCCCGTCCACCCGGCCCAGCGTCCCGGAGGCGTCGCCCTCCGCCACCCGCAGCGCCCCGGAACCGTCCGACGAGCCGACCGACGAGCCGACGACAGAACCGACCGAGGAGCCGGAGTCCCCCTCACCGGGCCCGCGGGCGACCGCCGACGTGGGACCGGTCAGCCGAAACTGACCAGAGCCAGCCAGCGTTCCAGC
This sequence comes from Micromonospora krabiensis, assembly GCF_900091425.1. GTDB lineage: Bacteria > Actinomycetota > Actinomycetes > Mycobacteriales > Micromonosporaceae > Micromonospora > Micromonospora krabiensis. The sequence goes on along the minus strand of NZ_LT598496.1, from coordinate 1,348,800 downwards.
AACTCCCGGTCGCCGTCGACCCGCACGGTGGCGTCCCGCGGCGGTCGCCGCCCGTACACGGTCAGCAGCAGCTCGACGAGTGGCCCGCGTACGGTCACCGCGGCTTCCTCGTGCGTGCGCCGCCAGGTGCCGACCGGCCCGGTGAGGTCGACCAGCCACTCCCACGCGCCGCCGGACGGCGCGTCGGTGGCGTGCAGGTGCACGGTGCGCCCTGGCCCGAGCAGGGTCCGCCGGTCGGGCTTGAACTCCAGCATCACCGGCAGCGAGTCGAGTTCCATCCACTCGTCGAGCGCGTCGACCACGGCCGACCGGTCGGCGTCGAACGACAGGCCCAACGCCAGAGCCGCGTCCGCCCGGTGGACCAGGGTCTCGTGGGCGAAGCGGCGGGCGTAGAAGGCCGCGTCCGTCCGGCCCGGCACCGGCGTCCACACCTCGGCCGCCGGCCCGGCCGTCCGCAGGGTGTCGGCGAGACGGACCGCACCCTCCGTGAGCCACCGCGCGAGCGCCGCCGGGTCGCCGTCGGTGTGCCCGGACAGCTCGCGCAACTCGGTGTCGGGCAGCGGCGACGACGCCCGGGTCCGCACGATCTCCGTCGCCCAGCGGTGCCCCGCGCCGACGTGCCGCGCGAGCTGGACGACGGTCCAGCCGGGGCAGGACGGCACCGGTGTCCGCAGGTCGACGCCGGCCAGGTGCGACGCCATCAGTCCGGCCTGGGTGACGACACCCTCGCACCAGCCGTCGAAAGCCGCGTCCGTCGCGTTCGTCATCTCACTCCTCCTCCTTCGGGCGACCCGTCCGGCTGCCCGCGTACCAACCGGTCGGAGCGGACGCGCCCGAACCGACACGTCGGAGTGGGACGGTGGCCACGTCGGTCACAATCGGGCCGTGGACCTCACCGAGCTGCGGGCGCTGCTGGCGCGTCATGCCCGACCCGACATGCGTACGTCGATCGACGGGGTGCTGATCTCGAAGGTCGAGCGGCGGACCCCACCGACCACGTCGATGTCCGGCACGGTGCTGGCGTTCATCGCCCAGGGCGCGAAACAGATCGCCCTGGGCGACCGCGTGTACGAGTACCGCGCCGGCCAGTACCTGGTGGCGTCGGTCGACCTGCCGGTCACCGGCCGGTTCACCCGGGCCAGCGCCCACGCCCCGGCGCTCGGGTTCGGGCTGGTCCTGCGACCGGCCCTGATCGCGGAGCTGCTGTCGCAGGCGGCGCCGGGTGATCTTCCGCCGCTGGCCGGTGGCGCGCCGTCGGGGATGGTGGTGAGCGACGCCCCGGACGAGTTGGGCGACGCGGTGGTCCGGCTGCTGCGACTGCTGGACCGGCCCCGGGACGCCACGGTGCTCGCGCCCCTGATCGAACGGGAGATCCTCTGGCGGGTCCTGACCGGGGAGCAGGGGGCTGCGGTCCGGCAACTGGGACTGGCCGACAGCAGCCTCAGTCACGTCGCGCGGGCGGTCACCTGGATCCGTGACCACTACGCGCAGTCGTTCCGGGTGGAGGACCTGGCCCGCCGGTCCGGGATGAGCGCTTCGGCGTTCTACCGGAACTTCCAGGCGGTGACATCGATGAGCCCCATCCAGTTTCAGAAGCAGATCCGGTTGCAGGAGGCGCGGCTCCTGCTCGCCACACACCCCAACGACGTCACCGGTGTGGGGGTGCGGGTCGGCTACGAGAGCCCGTCGCAGTTCAGCCGCGAGTACCGCCGCCAGTTCGGCGCCCCGCCGAGCCAGGACGCGGCCCGTCTGCGCGGTGTCACCCGGGCCCCGGCGCCGGCGGTCGTCTGACCGCCGGCGCCCCCGCTCCGTGGGTCAGGCGGAGACCCGCTGCCAGCGGCGAGCCAGCCACCCGGTGCGGGACCGGCGCGCCGCGGCCGAGAGGAGAGCCGTCGGGTGGAGGGCGTCGAAGCCGTGGAACCCGCCGGCCCAGATGTGCAGGTCGGCGTGCCCACCGGCCGACCAGATGCGGCTGGCGTAGTCGACGCCCTCGTCGCGGAAGACCTCGGCGGAGCCGGCGTCGACGTAGGTGGGGGGCAGGCCGGCGAGGTCGTCGGCGAGCGCCGGTGACACGTACGCCGGGACGTCGCCGTCGAGTCCGTCGAGCACGCACCGCCACCCGAACTCGTTCATCTCCCGAGTCCAGACGCCCGGCCCGCCCGCGTACTGGCGGCTGGAGGTGGTGCCGTTGCGGTGGTCGAGCATGGGGCCGATCAGCACCTGGGCCGCGATCGCCGGGCCGCCCCGGTCGCGGGCCATCAGGGTGACGCCGGCGGCCAGCCCACCGCCCGCGCTGGCGCCCGCCACGACGACGCGCGCCGGGTCGACGCCCAGTTCGGCCGCGTGGTCGGCGACCCAGGTCAGGCCCGTGTAGCAGTCCTCGACCAGCGTCGTGCCGCCGACCTCGGGCGCGAGCCGGTAGTCGACCGAGACCACCACGGCCCCGAGCTGCTCCAGCCACTCCAACGGGATGTCGATCTGGGAGTAGCGGTCACCCATGACCATGCCGCCGCCGTGGATCCAGTAGACGCAGGGAGCCGCGGTGGCCGGGGTGTGGTTCGCGGGGCGCAGGACGGACAGGGTGATCGGTGCGCCGTCCGCGGCGGGGACGGTGAGTTCGCGCCGGTCCACCGCGCGGCCGTCGAGCAGCGGACCGACGGGCTGCACCGCGAACGGTCGGATCTGGGCGAGCATGTCGGCGTCGAGGTGGGGGGTGGCGGGCAGTTGGGCGAGCAGCGTGCCCAGCTCGGGGTCGAAGTCGGGTCGTGCCAGCATCAGGGATGTCCCTTCCGGAGTGTCGGGTGGCGTTCTCAGAAGACGGCTTTGCCGCCGACGGGCACCTCGTCGCCGTAGATTGACTCGGCGGCCAGCAGCGGCTGAAGCGCGGCCACCAGCGCCTGCGCCTGCTCGGTGGCGAAGAACGCGGCGTGGGCCTCCCGGCTCGTCCAGCCCTCGGTCACGTGTACCACGTCCGGGTCGCCGGCCGAGCGGCCGACCAGGAAGACGACGCAGTCCTCGTGGGGTAGCGACGGCGCGTCGAGCAGGAGCGCGACCAGCTCGTCGCCCTTGCCGTGCCGGGCGGTCATGGTGGCGTGGAAGCCATGGTTGACGCTCATCGGATTCCTCCATTGTGGATCGGGGATTTGTTCGGCGCGAATCCAATGGTGGTCCCACCAACAGGGAGAACGTTAGAAGGATCCTCTCCGGTGCTTGCCTGATCCTGCTCATTCCGCGACCGGCCGCCGGGGCCGCGCGGACTGTCGAACGCCCGCGCCCGTTCCCCGACAAAGGGAGCGGCCGGGGGATGTGGCCGGGGGTGGGTGGTGCACTAACCTCCGGGCATGCGGACCGAGCGTGGCATACGTCGGTCCCTGCTGGCCGCCCTCGCCCTGACGGTCACGAGCATCGTCGTCAACTACTCGACCTCCGAGGTGCCGGCCTTCCTGGCCGGCAACCTGTGGATCGCGTGGACGCTGACCGGGCTCTGCGTCAGCGGTTACCTGCTGCTGGAGTTCCGGCCGGACGCGCCGCCGGGCGACCTGGAGCAGGTGAGCGCCCGCGCCCGGCGACGCTACCTGCGTACCGCCCTGGAACTGGACTCGATACCGGTGGGTCCGACGGTGGAGGTCACGACGGTCGAGTACGGGGAGGGCCCCCAGCGGCGGGTCCTGGTGCCGGATCGCGACCTGTGTGTCCTGCCGCCGCAGTGGTCACTGGCCGAGGCGGTGGGGGCAGGGGGGACGAGAGCCGTCGACCTGCGGACGGCCCTGTCCGAGGCCGACCTCGCCCGGGCCACGCCGCTGCCGCACCGGTTCGTCGTGCGGGGCACCAGCCGTGCGGCGACCGTCGTCGTCCTGCACATCATCACGGACCTCGCGTACCTCCAGGCGGTCGCCAAGCGGCCACTGCGGCGGCGGTTCGCCGGGATCGGGCTGCTCGACCGGGGCGGAATCCTGCCGTATCTGGACACCGCCGCGCTGCACGAGGGGCGGGTCGAGGTGGTCGGCACCGTAGGGACGCTCGGCCTGGTCGTCGCGGTCGAGTGCGCGGGCGGGCGGCCCGTGTCGCGCAGCCGCTACCTGCTCGTCGTCCGTGCCGGGATCCGCTATCCCGAGGATGTGTGGCTGTCCCCGGCGACCGGTCGCCCGCTGCTGTCGGACCCGGAACCGCGACGAGCCCGGGTGGCGTTCGAGTCACCCCAGCCCAACGGCCTCGCCACGGACGTCTTCGCCTGTGCCGTCGACGGCCGGCGAATGGTCAACCTGACCAGGAAGGACCTCGACAGCTACGACGGTTTCGGCGACGGCGAGTCCGCACAGTGGGTGGACCAGCGGCACCTGCGCGTCGTCTCCCAGCTGACCCCCGACCGGCACACCCGGATCGTGCAGGATCCCGGCTGACGTCCGGCGGACCCGTCCCCCAAACGGACGGAAGGTGTGAACAGGCGTAGCACGGGAAGAAGCAGCCGTGACATGGGGGAAGCTGTTCATACCGGATACCCCGCTGCCGGAGATCATCCTCCGCGGCAGCGTCATGTACCTCACCCTGTTCCTGCTACTGCGCGTCCTGTTGAAGCGGGAGAGCGGTGCGACCAGCGCCACCGACCTGCTCGTCATCGTGCTCATCGCCGACGCGGCGCAGAACGGCCTGGCCGACGACTACACCTCGATCACCGACGGGGTCGTCCTCGTCGCCGTCATCATCGGCTGGTCGTACGTCCTCGACGCCATCTCCTACCGGTGGCCTGCGGCCGCCCGCCTGATCCGCCCCGGCTCACTGCTGCTGGTCCGCGACGGCAGGATGCTGCGTCGCAACATGCGCCGGGAGCTGATCACCGAGGACGAGCTGCAGACCCAGCTGCGCCAACACGGCGTCCAGGACCTCGCCCAGGTGCGGGAGGTCCGCATGGAGTCCGACGGCCGCTTCAGCGTCATCCCGCGTGACGACCCGCCGGTCACCCGTCGCGGTTGAGGGCCACGATGGTCCCGTTGAGCGCGGTGGCGAACATCGTCCACGCGGCGTAGGGGGCCAGCGCGAGACCGGAGAGCCGATCGGTGCGGGCGGCGCGCCGCAGCACGACCAGGTTGGAGACGTTCAGCGCGGCGATCTCGGCCAGCGCGGCCGTGGGCCTGCGGGCCCGGAAGAACAGCACGGTCCAGCCGGCGTTGAGAGCCAGATTCAGCGCGTACGCGCGGGTGAAGGCAGCCCGTTCGGCGCCACCGGTGCGGTTCAGCGTCCGGGTTCCGGCCACCGCGATCAGCCCGTACAGCGGGGTCCAGACCAGGGGGAACGCGGCGGGTGGCGGCTGCCAGCGGGGCTTGCGCAGACGCCGGTACCAACGCGATGACGGGTCGGTGGACACGCTGCCGGCGGCGGCCGTGGCGGCGACGGCGACGCCGGTCGTGATCCAGTGCGGGGGTCGCATGAGGTCCCGGTACCCGTCCGGCCCTCGGTCAACCGTGCCCGGCGCCCATCCGTCCGGCCGTCAGCCGGCCGCGGAGCGGTCCACGACCCCCGGCAGCGGTGTGCCTCCCGGAAAGGCCGAGTCGAGCAGCGCGACCCCGTTCTGCGGGTGGGCGCGCTCGACCAGGCCCGCACGAGCGGCCCGCTTCTCGGCGCGGTCGACGGCCAGGGCCTCGTTGCGGTGCCGTTCCAGCGCCGGGTCGCACTGCCCGTCCCGGTTGAACGACCACATCAGCATCGGGTCGCCCAGCGGCAGGGCGTCGCCCGGGCCGGTGTCGTGGCGGCCGGTGTGCCAGGTGTGCCAGGTCTTGCCGTAGCTGTTCATCAGCATCGCCATCAGCGCCCGCTCGGCCGGCTCGGGCAGCCCGGGGGCGATCAGCGACCCGCCGAGCACCTCGAAGTTGTGCGGATGCCAGTAACGGTGTTCGCTCTCCGGCAGCGTCCCGTACAACCGCTCGGAGACGATGTACTCCACGCCGATGAGGTTCGCCTCGGCGGTGTTGCCGTCGAACAGCACGCACTGCAGGAAGTCGTCGTTGACCTGCCGGCAGTAGTGGTGGGCCTCCATCTGCATCGCCGGGTCGTCCCGGGCCGGGTGGAAGCCGACGACGTACGCGTCGAAGCCCTTCAGCGGCGTCGACTCCTGCAGGACCTTCGCCCCGAGGTTCAACCCCTGGTGCCAGAGGCTGGTCGACTCGCCGGGTGGTCGGAGCGGGCTGTCGCGGCGCTGGCTCGGCACGGTCGGCTCCCGTCCTGGGCGACTCGGACTCGTTCCCGACGCTACGCCTCCCGACCGTCCGCCGGTGGTGTTCGTGAACCCGCGGGGAAACCGTCGCGGAAAGTGCGGCCCGGACGGTGTGCGACCGGGCGGCCCGGGTACCCCCCGGGGCCCGGGAACCGGCACAGGTGGAGGGACCATGAGCGACGCGACGGGAGAGCCGCGCCACGACGGGTGGGCCGGCAACATGACCGGACAGTTCGCCCAGGAGGTGGGCGGCATCGTCCGCGATGAGCTGCGGGCCGCCCGGGACCACGTGATCGGTGCCGTACGCCCGGCCGGCCTGGGCGTCGCCCTGCTGGCCACCGCGGGCGGCTGCCTGGTGCTCGGCGCGGGCGCCGCCTCGACCACCGTGCTGCGGATGCTGGAGACGTTTCTGCCGCGCCGGCTGGCGACGGCCGGCCTCACCGCCGGCTACCTCGCCGGGGCCCTGGTGCTCGGCCGGCTGGGGCTCCAGCAGCTGCGTGCGGCCGGTGGCGCCTCGGCCTGGCTCGCCGACGAGGTGAGCGACATGGTGTCGACCACCGCGAACCGGGTGGTGCCGGCCGGGGCCGAGGCGGCCCGCGACGCGGTCAACCGACAGGGCTGAGCCGCAGGTCGTTGCCGGGTCGGTGGGCCGTGGCCGCCGGCTGGGTGCCCGCCTCCCCCGCCCCCACGGCCCGCGCAGCCTCCACCTGAGCCAGCCCTCCGATGCCCGGCCGGACGCCGCGCATCGGCCGCTCTGCGCCGCCTGTCCGGTTCCGCCCGCCGGTCGGCCGGACCGCGGGCCGCCGCCGTGGCCCCACGACGCCTGACCGGTACCCGACGCTGCTGGTCGGACGCCTCCCGCCCGACGTAGCCTTGGCCGCCACATGCGTGAACCCATGCGTGTTCCGGCCTCCGGGGGAGAGGTGGGGGGAGCCGTGAAGCGTCACGCCGCCCACTGGGCGCGGCGCGGACTGACCGTCCTCGCCGTGATCGTGGTGGCCTTCGCCGGGGTCACCGGCGGCACCCTGCTCGCCGGGCGGGTGACCGCGGACGTGGGACCGCTGACCGTGCGGTTGCAGCTCAGCCCCTCCACCGACGGCGGCAGCCAGATCTCGGTGCCGCCGCTGGGGTCGCTCTTCCTCGACACCCACTCCGGCCCCGCGCGGCTGACCGCCAGCCTCGACTCGCTCGACCAGAAGCGCGCCCAGGCGCTCATCGGCGCACCGGAGGGACTGGCCGCCGCGGGCGCCTCCGCGCCCGACGACATCCGCGACGCCCTGATCCGGCTGGGTCTGCGGACCGTCGCCGCGTCCGTCCTCGGCACGATGCTGCTGGCGGCGTTGACGTTCCGTTCGACCCGGCGCACGGCCTGGGCCGGGACGCTCGCGCTGGCCATCACCGGCGGCGCGCTGGGCGCCGCCGCGCTCACCGTACGACCCGGCGCGATCGCCGAGCCACGGTACGAGGGGCTGCTGGTCAACGCGCCGACGCTGATCGGCGACGCCCGCCGGATCAGCGACGACTACACGCGCTACGCCGACCAGCTGCAACGGCTCGTCGGCAACGTGGGCAAGTTGTACAGCACGATGTCCGACCTGCCCGTCTACGAGGCCAGCCCGGACACCACCCGGGTGCTGCACGTGTCGGACCTGCACCTCAACCCCGCCGCCTGGCCCGTCATCCGCACCGTGGTCGAGCAGTTCGACATCGATCTCGTCATCGACACCGGCGACATCACCGACTGGGGCAGCGAGCCGGAGACCGCGTACGTGTCGACGATCCGGCAGCTCAAGGTCCCGTACGTCTACATCCGCGGCAACCACGACTCTGCCCGCACCGCCGCCGCCGTCGCCGGTCAACCCAACGCCGTCGTCCTCGACAACACGATCACCGACGTCGCCGGGATCCGCATCGCCGGCATCGGCGACCCCCGTTTCACCCCCGACAAGCAGGAGACCGACGCCGGCCCGTGGGCGGAGGGGGCGACCAGCCCGGCGGCCGCCGGTCAACGGCTCGCCGACACCGTTCGTGCCGCCGGTGGCCCGGTCGACATCGCCCTGGTGCACGATCCGGCGTCGGCCGAGCCGCTCGCCGGAGCGGTGCCGCTGGTCCTCGCCGGGCACACCCACCAGCGCGACGTCCGCATGCTGCCCGCACCCGACGGTGAGCCCGCGACGCGGCTGGCCGTGCAGGGCTCCAGCGGCGGGGCCGGGCTGCGTGGGCTGGAGCACGAGGAGCCCACCCCGCTGGCCATGTCCGTCCTGTACTTCGGCCCCGACCACCGGCTCGAGGCGTACGACGACATCCGCGTGGGCGGCACGGGGCTCGCCCAGGTGAGCCTCGACCGGCGGGTGCTGGACGCGGTCCCGCCGCCGGAGGCGGCCGGCGCGGGGGCGGGGGAGGTTCCGGCGGCGACGCCGTCACCGGCCGCTGCCGAACCCCGGCCCGTCGAGCCGACGCGCTGAACGGCGCCGCGCGACGGCGTCGGCGCCCCCGGTCAGCCCAGCAGGTCCTCCCCGCCCGTGAGTCGCAACTGGCGGCGTACGGCCACCGACGCGCGGACGATCCTGATCTTCGTGCCCCGGTTGGCGTCCACGATGATCACGGCGACCATGCCGGTGACGCCGGGGTCGATCTCCAGTAGGCCCGCCAGGTCGAGTTCCAGCGTCGCCGGGCGGTTGACGCGCAGGATCTCGCCCAACGCGGCGCGCAGGGCACCGACGTCAGCGCGTCCGACCGATCCGCGCAGGACGACGGTGACCACTCCCGCCGACCGGATCATCGACGTGATCGAGAGTGCGCTCATCGGGCTCGGCCGTGCCGGGCCGACAGCCACAGGGCGTTGCACACGTCGAAGACGCCGGGCACGTCCCAGGCGAGTTCTCCCGCGGCCTCGCGGGCCCCTGGACTGCCCACCGTTCCGGTCAGGATAACGACCCGGTTCTGCACGGTGACCGTGATCTGCTGACGCCGGGTGTGCCAGTCCACGCAGATCCGTTGCGCGACCAGGGCGGCGAGGCGCACGTCCTCCTCGAGGGGATCCGGATCGTCCGCCGGGCCGAAGTGGGACTCGTCGGGATACGGCCAGGGAAGCGTCATCGGCTCTCTCCGCAGGGGACGGGGTTCGGGTCGGTGGTCGGCGTACGGACGGGGGTCACTCCGGCGCGCCGGTCGGCACCGTGGTCAGTCCGCCGAGAGCGATCGCGCGACTCTCCAGGACCGGGAACAGGCCGTCGAGCCGCATCGTGTGCAGCACGGTCAGTACGAATCGGGACGGACCCACCAGGCACAGCGTCACCCCGCGCTCGCGCGCCTCCTGGTGGGCGCGGACCAGGACGCCGAGTCCGACCGAGTTGATGATCTCCACGTCGGTGAGGTCGACCAGCACGCGGCGGCCGACCTCGATCGACTCCCGCAGCGCCCGTCGTACCGCCTCCGCCGGGTCGGCGTCGACGACGGCCGGGTCGTGGCCGAGTTCGTCGAGGTCGTCGATCCCGAACAGGTGCTGCGGCCGGCCGTCGCCGTGAGCCGCGCCGTTCGCGCCGGTCGTTGCGGCGGTGACGTCGCAGCGGGGGCAGTGGTGCGGCCCGGAGGCGAACGGCGAGCCCGCCCACCCGTGCTCCAGCACGAGCGTCCAGACGACCTCGGCGTCGGGCAGGACGCGGGCGGTCCCGGTGATCGTGTCGCCGCAGCCGTCACAGATCAGCGTCATGGTGTGGTCCGAGGGTACGACGGTCATCGCGCCTCCTCTCGATCGTCACCGGGCTGCTGCCCCGGCCGGCGGAGCGGCTGTGGCCGCTTGGCGGTGCGCTGAGCGGGGCCGGTCGAGAGGTCGGCCGGGCGCTGCCGGCCGGCGAGGACGGCGAACACCACCGCGAGACCGGCGGAGCCGGTCTGCACGAGCAGCCACCACGCGCCCGGTTCGCCGACACCGGCGCCGGCGACGCGGACGAGGATGGAGCCGAGCAGCGCGGCGGCCACGCCGAGCGCGAGGGTCAGCCAGACGGGCACGGTCGTGCGGCCCGGTACGACGAACCGGCCGGCACCGCCGACCGCGAGTCCGACGACGAGTGCACTGAGGAGCGCGCTGCCGGTCACTGATCCCTCCTGTCGTTGCGCCGTTCACCGCTCCGGGGAGGGCGACGTCCCGTTCGCCCGGCGCCTGACCACTCTCGGTGACGATCTTGGAGGGGACCGCGCAGTCGTATGACAGTTGTGTGACAAATGCCGAGGACGGCCGGCACGGTTGGGCGACACGCCGGTGACCGGGGATGATGCCGCTATGACGGCCGTACTGGTGATCGAGGACGACGCCCGGATCCGGCTGGCCATGGTGCTCGCGCTCGAGGACGAGGGTTACGACACACACGGGGTCGCCACCGCCGAGGAGGGGCTGCGGTGGCAGCGGACGACGCCGGCGGACAACGTGCTGGTCGACCTGATGCTGCCGGGCATGGACGGCTTCGAGTGCATCCGGCAGCTGCGCCGCGACGACGACGTCCCCATCGTGGTGATCAGCGCCCGGGACGACACCCACGACATCGTGGCGGCCCTCGAAGCCGGCGCCGACGACTACGTCGTGAAGCCGGTGGCGATCAAGGAACTGTCGGCGCGCCTGCGGGCGCTGCGCCGTCGGGGTCGAGCCACGCAGGTGTCCGCGCAGGTGTTCGGTGACCTGGAGATCAGCCCCGAGGCCGGCGAGGTGCGCCGGGCCGGTCGACCCGTACCGGTCACCCGCACCGAGTTCCGGCTCCTCTGCGAACTGGCCGAACACGCCGGCAAGGTGTTGTCCCGCCAGCAGTTGCTGCAGCGCGTGTGGGGCTACGACACCGGCGACGAACGGCTCGTCGACGTGCACGTCGGCCGCGTCCGGCAGAAGATCGAGCCGGACCCCACCAACCCGCGGCACCTGGTCACCCTCCGCGGACTCGGCTACAAGTTGCAGCGATGACCCGTCTCGGTCTGCGTGCCCGCGTCACCGCCGGCTTCGCCGTCGGCGCGCTGCTGCTCGCCGCGTCGATGGCGCTGTTCTCGTACGACCTCACCCGACGCTCCCTGCTGGAGGAACGGGAACGCACCGCGATTCGCGCCGCCTACTTCGACGCGGCCGTCGTCCGCACCGGGCTGGAGAGCGACGCCCCGGACGTGGTGGAGATCCTGCGGTCCCTGGACACCGGCAGCATCCGGCGTCCCCTGCTGCACCGCGGCGACCGGTGGTACGCCCGCACCGCGGAGACCGGACCCGGCGCGATTCCCGTCGAGATGCGCCACCTCGTCCGCTCCGGCACTCCGGCGGTCCAGCGGGTCCGGGTCAACGGGCAGCCGGTCCTGCTCGTCGGCGTGCCGCTGTCCGGCACCACCAGTTACTACGAACTCACCTCACTGCGCGAGGTCGAGCAGACGTTCCAGGTGGTGGCGCTGACGCTGACCGCCGTGGCGATCATGATCGCCGGCTCGGGAGCCGCCCTCGGCTGGTACGCCACCCGGCGCAGTGTCCGCCCCCTGACCGCGGTGGCCGACGCCGCCGAGAAGATCGCCGCCGGGGACTTCAGCACCCGACTCGACCCCACCACCGACCCGGACCTGACGCGCCTGTCCAGCTCGTTCAACCACATGGTCGACCAGCTCGTGCAGCGCATCGAGCGGGACCGGCGCTTCGCCGCCGACGTCAGCCACGAGCTGCGCTCGCCGCTGCAGACCCTCGCGGCCGCCGCGAGCGTCCTGTCCCGCCGGCGTGCGCAGCACGACGAGCGCACCGCCACCGCCGCGGGCCTGGTCGCCGACGAGATCGCCCGCTTCCAGCGCCTGGTCGACGACCTGATCCAGCTCGCCCGCACGGAGCAGCCCGCGCAGCGGCAACCGGTCGACGTCGTGGCCCTCGCCCGGAACGCCTGCCGTACCCGGTCACTGCCCGAGACCCTCGTCCGCGCCGACCCGAACACGTCGCACACCTGGTCGGTGGACCGGCGCCGGGTCGAGCAGATCCTGCTCAACCTGCTCGACAACGCCGTCCGGTACGGCCGGGGTCCGGTCGCGGTGCGCCTGTCCGGCCGGGATCCCGACACCGCTGTCCTCGAGGTCGACGACCAGGGCCCCGGTGTGCCGGCCGCCGACCGGGAACTCATCTTCGGCCGATTCGTCCGCGGACGCGCCGCGCACGACCGCGCCGACAGCGACGGCACGGGCCTCGGCCTGGCGCTCGTCGCTCAGCACGCCGCGGCCCACGGCGGCCGGGCGGGCGTGACCGACCGCCCCGGCGGGGGTGCCCGGTTCTGGGTGGAGCTGCCCGGGAGGCGGCCGTGAGAGCACGCCTCTGGACGGTCGGCCTCGTGATCCTGCTGGGCGGGTGCGGCGTGCCGACCGACGACGTCCCGCGGGCCGTCGAGGTGCCACCCGGCCCCTTCCCGACGCCGATCACCGGCGGCCCGACCGCCACCGGAGGACGGGTCGACCAGACGCTCTGCTACGTCCGGGACGACCGCATCGACCGGGTCGTACGCCGCACGGACACGCTGCCCGGCGTCGAGGAGCACCTGCGGCAGCTGCTCGCCGGCCCGCGCGCGCCGGAACTCGACCGGGGCGTGAGCAGCGCCCTGCCCGGCACGATCACCGTCGCCGGCGCCCAGGTCGACGGTACCGTCGTCGAGGTCGACGTCCGGCCGGCCGGCGAGGAGACCGGCCGCAGCGACGAGGTGCTCGCCTTCGGTCAGATCGTCTGCACCCTCACGTCGCGCGGCGACGTGACCGGGGTGTCCTTCCGGCGGGCCGGGCAACCGCTGGACGTACCCCGCGCCGACGGCTCCCTGACCCAGGGCCCACTCACCACGGCCGACTACGCGCCGCTGCTGCGCCACGGTTGACGCTTGCGGACGGCCACTACCATCGCCGGGACCGGCGCGCCGTAGACGGAGGTAGCGATGTCCACATCGGAGGTGCTCGTCGCGTTCGACGGCGACCTCGGCCACGCCGACCAGCTCGCCGGCGACCTCGCCGACTTCCTCACCCGTCGGGATCCGACGCTGCCGGTCCAGCGCCGCCGCACCGACGCGCGCAGCCAGGACTTCGGCGCCACGCTCGCCATCGTGCTCGGCTCCAGCGCGGTGACCACGCTGGCCGCCGGCATCGCGGCCTGGTTGCGTCGCCGGCAGGACGCCCACCTCGAACTACGCCGCACGCTCCCGGACGGCCAGGTCGTGCAGGTGAAGCTGCGTGGCCAGGCCACCGCCCGCACGGAGCGGATCGTCACGGACTTCCTCAACGGCTGACCGGTGCTGGACCCACGACGTACGCTCGCCGTCCTCTGCGGCGCGCAGAGCTGGCCGCACCTGGCCCACTTCGAACCGGCCGCGGCCTTCAGCAACTCGGCCACGGCCCTGCGCTCCTATCTCGGTGACGCCGACGGCGCCGGCCTGCCCGACGAGAACGTGCTCTGGCTCTTCGACGAGCCGAACGCCGTCGCCCACTACGAGCGGATCGCCGCCTTCCTCACCGCGCGACTGGCCGCCCTCGACGCGCCGCAGGGCGCCGACACGCTGGTGCTCTTCGCGTACATCGGACACGGCACCTTCTTCGGCCCGGCGAAGGAGTACTGCCTCCTGGTCACCGACACTCGCGCCCCCATCGAGGCCGACACCAGCCTGCGGCTGTCGACACTCGCCGGCCTGCTGCGCGCCTGCGCCCCCCGCAGCTCGCGGCTGCTCCTGCTCGACTGCTGCTTCGCCGGGGTCGCGGCGACGTACTTCTACCAGAGCGGCGGCCCGCGGGAGATCGCGTCGGCGAAGGCCGCCGAGATCGTCCGCGCGACTCCGGGGGACCGGGGCGTGGCGATCCTCTGCGCCGCCAGCGCCGTGGACGGCGCCCGCCTGGCCGACCCCTCGACCGTCACCCTGTTCCACCGCGAACTGCTCGCCGTGCTCGCCGCCGGTGATCCGGAGACGCCCGGCGCGCTCAGCCCGCGCCGGGTCTGCGACCTCGTCTACGCCGCGCTGCTCGCCTCCGGTGCGGAGCACCCGCCCCGCCCCGAGGTCCACGTCCCGGACCAGAGCGGCGGCGACCTGGGCAACGCCGCGATCTTCCCGAACCGGGCCGCACCCCGGAGCGCCGACGAACGCGGTCCCGCCGGCGGCGGCCCGGACGTCGACGGTCGGGCCGGTGGCGGTACGGGCGACGGCGGTGCCGGTGGCGGCGGCGGCGATCCGACATCCCGCACCGGCCCGTTGGCGCGGGAGGCGTTCCTCAACCGGGTGACGATGCTGCTCCGCATGAGGCAGGGCACCTCGTTCCACGTCGTCCCGGACATCCCGCTGCGACTCTCGGACGTGGTCCGCGGACACCACGCGATGGCCGACGATGAACGGCTCCTCGCCGTCCTGGACCTGTCCTTCTTCCGGCGCGGAAAACTGAGCGCCGCCTTCACCGACCGGGGTTTCCGCTACCGGGCCTCGCGCCACCACTCCAGCGCGCTCAACCTCCCCTACGACGTCTTCCCGCGCTGCACCTTCGGGCCTGGTTTCGTGGAGCGCGGCACCCCGAGCGGCCAGCGGTGGAAGGTGGACGCGGTCACCGTGACGACGCCCACCCGCACGGCCGTGCTCGACTTCCCCAACATGCCGAGCGGGACGGTGCCGGCCATGCGGCAGCTCCTGAAGGACATCGCCGACCTCGTCGCCGAGCACCAGGGCGCCACCGGCGACCAGCGGTGACCGCCGGCCGCACCGCCGAGCGTTCTCAGCCGCGCAGGTCGCGTCGCCGGTAGCCGGCCGCACCGAGCAGCCCGAGCGCGGCGGCCGTGGCCAGCATGACCGCCGCCGCGGGCCAGTCCGGGGGCAGGTCCGGGACGGGCGCGAGGTGCGCGAACGGCGAGAGACGACCGACCCAGGGTGGCGCGCCGGTGCTGTCGGCGAGGACGTGCAGGAGGAACCCGCCGGCCGCCGGCAGGGCTCCCACGGCCGTGACGGCGCCGGGCGCCCAGCCCAACGCGAGCACCGCCGCGCCCAGGCAGAGCAGCACGACCGGCAGCACGTTGACGGCGCCGGCGAGGGCCGCGTCCAGCGCCAGCGGCGCGTCGACCACGGCGCAGCCCACCCAGGTCAGCAGGCCGGCCCCGACGGCGAGCAGGAGCGCGCCCACGCCGGTGACGGCGACCTCCGCGACCAACAGCCGAACCCGGGTGACCGGCTGGGCGTACAGCAGCGTCAGGCGGCGACCGGTCTCGTCCGCGGCGGTGGCCGCGACGCGAACGGCGACGAAGACGGCGATCGGGATCGCGAGCAGCGCGAACAGAGCCGCCACGTAACCCTCGACCGACCCGAGCCCGGCGAACCCGGCCTCGGCGGCGAGGTCGGCGAATCGGGGGTTGGCGGCGAGGAACTCGGTCATCGACACCGCGAGCAGACCGATCAGCAGGTAGTAGGAGCCGACCCCGGCCGCCCAGCCGAGAAGGGGGCGCGCCAGACGTCGGGCGGCGAAACCCGGCACCGACCCCAGCAGCCACCGGCGGGACGCGCGCGCCGACGGGGCGGCCAGCCATCCACCGCGTACGTCCCGGTGCCCGGCCGCGACCACGGCGGCGACGGCCAGCGCGGCGGTGGTGGCCATGAGCGCCACCAGCGGCAGGACACGGTCGGACGCGTACGGTCGGGCCAGCGCGGCCAGTCCGAACGGGGACAGCCACCGGAGCCAGCCCAGCGCGTCCACCCCGTCACCGACCATCCGGGCGAGCAGGCCCGTCCCGAGCAGCGCGACCGCCGCGCCGGTGGCCGCCCCGCGGGTGGGGAACACCTGGGCGGCGAGGGTGCCAGCGGCGACGAAGTGGAGCCCGACCAGGGCCAGGCACGCGCCGTGCAGCAGGGCACCCGGAACGGCGGTACCGGCGGCGACGAGCGCGCCCACGGTCACGAGACCGACCGCCAGAAGCGTGCCGGCCAGCACGGCCAGGTGCCGGGCCACGATCCCGGCGACCGGCACCCGTCCGGCGGCCAGCAGCTCCCACCGACCGGTCTCCTCCTCGCCTCGGGTGACCCGGGTGGCGGTGAGCAGTCCCCACACACCCAGCAGCACGGCGAGCACCGTGCCGGTCCGCCACACCGTGAACCCGCCGGGGTCGCCCAGGGCGATCGGCTCGCCGAACAGGGTGCGGATGGCGGGGTTCTCGGCGAGGGCGGCGAGCGCGGCGGCGTCGAGCGCGTCGCCGACGGTGCTCGCGTAGGTGGCGGCGACCATCGCGGACATCCCGGCGACGACCGCGGCGACGACCAGGCCGCCCCGCCGGACCTGGCGCCACGCCAGCGCGGTCACCGCGCTCCCGCCGGCACGTCCGCTGAGTCGGACGCCGCCGGGCGCGGGAGCGTCGACGGCGGTCACCGGGACTCCCGGGTGTAGTAGTCGAGGAAGATCTCCTCCAGCGTCGGCTCGGTGATCCGTACCGCCTGGACCTGGGCGTCGGCGAGGGCGCGCAGCGCCGGTGCCGGCGGGCCGGTCAGGGTGAACCGCAGTTGCCCGGGCCCGACCTGTTCCACGGCGTCGACGCCGGCGACCGCGCGCAGGTCCGGTGGCGTGCCGGTGAAGCCGACGTCGACCTGGCTGCGGTGCAGCCGGCGCAGCTGCGCGACCGGGGCGACCTCGACCAGGTGGCCGGCGCGCAGGATCGCCACCTGGTCGCACACCGCCTCGACCTCCGCCAGCTGATGGGAGCTGAGGAAGACCGTCTGACCGCGGTCGCGGGCCTGGGCCACCGCGGCCTGGAACTCCCGTTCCATCAGCGGATCCAGTCCGCTGGTCGGTTCGTCGAGCACGAGCAGGGGAGCGCGGGTCGCGAACGCGGCGATCAGGGCCACCTTCTGCCGGTTACCGGTGGAGTACGCCCGCCCCGGCACCGACAGGTCCACGGCGAACCGCTCGACCAACTCGTCCCGGTAGGCCCGGTCGACGCCCGGCCCGACCCGCCCCAGCAGCTCCAGGATCTCCGCGCCGGTCAGGGAGGGCCAGAGCGCGACGTCGGCGGGCACGTAGGCGAGCGATCGGTGCGCCACCGCCACGTCCGCGGCGTCGGTGTCGAAGATCCAGGCTCGGCCGGCGGTCGGGCGGGCCAGACCGAGCAGCAGCCGGATGGTGGTGGACTTGCCGGCGCCGTTCGGGCCGAGGAAACCGAAGACCTGCCCGGCCGGCACGGTCAGATCCAGCCCGTCCAGCGCGTGGACGGAGCCGTAGCGTTTGGTCAGGGCGACGGTGCGGATGGCGGCGACGGCCATGGGAGGCACTCCTGATCGACGGCGAACACGACCGCCGACCAGACTTCCCGGCACACCGGTGACGAGCGTACGCGTCGGACGACGAGGGCGGAAGGTGCGCCGGCGGGCTCAGCCGCGGGTCGTCTGGTCCTCGTAGACGTCCGGCACGCCGTCGGCGTCGGTGTCCCGCTCCTCAATGGTGCAGATGCGCTGGTAGTGGCGGTTCCGGGCGCGCAGGATGACGGCCGCCAGCACCGCCGCCAGCAGCGACCCGAGCAGGACCCCGATCTTGGTGTGGTCGTCGCGTTCCGTGCCGGCGCCGAACGCGAGTTCGCCGATCAGCAGGGACACGGTGAAGCCCATGCCGGCCAGCAGCGCCAACCCGAGCACGTCCCACCAGGCGAGGCCCGAGGCCAGGCGGGCCCGGGTGAACCGCTGCACCAACCAGGTCGCACCGAAGACCCCGACGGCCTTGCCCACGACCAGCCCGACGATCACCCCGAGCGCCACGGAGTCGGTGAGCGACGCGCCGAGCCCGCCCGCCCCGGCCACCGAGACACCGGCGGCGAAGAAGGCGAACACCGGCACCGCGACACCGGCCGACAGGGGGCGGAACCGGTGCTCGAAGTGCTCGGCCAGCCCCGGCCCCGGCCCGGGCGTGCGTCGCAGCACCGGCACGGTGAAGGCGAGGGCCACCCCGGCGACCGTGGCGTGCACCCCGGAGGCGTGCACGAGCGCCCAGGTCACCGCGGCCAACGGCAGCAACACCCACCAGGACCGCACTCGGCGCTGCACCAGCAGGCCGAAGATGGCCAGCGGGACCAGTGCCCCGAGCAGCGGGAGGAAGTGCAGCGAACTGGTGTAGAAGATGGCGATGATCACGATGGCGAGCAGGTCGTCGACGACCGCGAGCGTCAGCAGGAAGGTCCGCATCGCCGCCGGCAGGTGGGTGTTGATCACCCCGAGCACGGCGAGGGCGAACGCGATGTCGGTCGCGGTCGGGATCGCCCAACCGGTCAGGGCGTCGCCGCCGGCTCCCGCGTTGAACGCCACGTAGATCAGGGCCGGCACCGTCATGCCACCCAGCGCGGCGGCCACCGGCAGGATCGCCCGGCGTGGCTGGCGCAGGTCACCGGCGACGAACTCCCGCTTGAGCTCCAGCCCGGCCACGAAGAAGAAGATCGCCAGCAAACCGTCGGCCGCCCACGCCGCCAGGGACAGGTCCAGGTGCAGGGCGGCGGGCCCGACCTCGGCGTCGCTCAGCGCCCGGTACCCCTCGGACCACGGCGAGTTGGCCCAGGCGAGCGCGAGCACCGCGGCCGCCAGGAGCAGGAGCCCGCCGACGGTCTCCGTGCGCAGAATGTCCCCGACCCGCCGAACCTCGGGCCAACTGCCACGGGAGAAGAGGTGTGGCGTGCGGCTGCCGGGCGGGGTGGCCATCAGGATGCCTCCAGTGGGGTCGACGAGGGGACCGCCGACCAGACTTCCCGGCACACCTGGCTCAACACTATCCGATGCGCGATCATGACGCGCCGTGGGAGTGCGGCCCGCAGTGGCGAGCGTCCGGCCCGGCCCGGCGTCAACCGGGCCGCGCCGCGATCCGCTCAGTTCGACCAGTTGGCGAATGCCCCGACCTCGTAGGAGCCGCCGCGCTGGTGCACGATCACCGCGAGCCGGTTGGCCGCG
The DNA here is from genome assembly GCF_900091425.1 of Micromonospora krabiensis. Classification (GTDB taxonomy): domain Bacteria; phylum Actinomycetota; class Actinomycetes; order Mycobacteriales; family Micromonosporaceae; genus Micromonospora; species Micromonospora krabiensis. Next base: position 1,329,678 of record NZ_LT598496.1, on the reverse strand, counting down.
TTGATGAGGGCGACCAGGGCGACCAGCGCCCCGATCTGATCGTCGTCGTAGTGCTTGCGCACCTGCTCCCAGGTCTCGTCGGACACGCCCTGGTGGGCGTCGGCGAGCCGGGTGCCCTCCTCGGCGAGCGCCAGCGCGGCCCGCTCCGCCTCCGTGAACACGGTCGACTCGCGCCAGGCGGCGACCAGGTGGAGCCGGACCGAGGTCTCGCCGGCGGCCAGGGCCTCCTTGGTGTGCATGTCGATGCACCAGCCGCAGCCGTTGATCTGGCTCGCGCGCAGCGACACCAGCTCCTGGGTCGACGCCGGCAGGGGCGACTGGTGGATCACCAGGCCGGCGTTGGCGAAGCGCTTGGCGAACTTGACGGCGATCTCGTTGTCGAACATGTTGAACCGGGTGTCCATCGTTCCGTCCTCACTGCTCGTGTGCACTGGACGACCATGGGATGCCGGCCACCCGGGCGGTGTGACAGCCCGGTCACGTGACGCGCGACACGTCGCCGGTCGCGATGCGGGTGTCACAGCGGGCCGCCGGTCGGCATCTGATGGGTGACCCGGCCCGGAGCGAAGAGGAGCCCACCATGCCCGGCACGGCGCAGACCCGACCCGACGACCGGGGCCCCGGCCGCGACGGGCGTCCGGACAGCGCGACCGAGGCGTTCCTCGGCCACCGCAACCTGCTGTTCACCGTCGCGTACGAGATGCTCGGCTCGGCCGCCGACGCGGAGGACGTCCTGCAGGAGACCTGGCTGCGGTGGGCGGGCGTCGACCCGGACACGGTCCGTGACCCGCGGGCGTACCTCGTGCGGATCACCACCCGGCAGGCGCTGGTCCGGCTGCGCACGGTCCGTCGGCGCCGGGAGGCGTACGTCGGCTCCTGGCTGCCCGAGCCCCTGCTGACCGCACCCGACGTGGCCGAGGACGTCGCGTTGGCCGACAGCGTGTCGATGGCGATGCTGCTGGTGCTGGAGACGCTCGCGCCGACCGAGCGGGCGGTGTTCGTGCTGCGCGAGGTGTTCGACCTCGGGTACGACGAGATCGCCGAAGCGGTCGACAAGAGCCCGAGCGCGGTCCGGCAGATCGCCCACCGGGCACGGGCGCACGTCGCGGCGCGCCGGCCACGCCGGGTCGTCTCGGCGGCCGACACCCGGTACGCGCTCGACGCGTTCCAGCGGGCGGTCGAGACGGGCGACCTGCAGAGCCTGCTCGACATCCTCGCCCCGGACGTCGTCCTGCTCGGTGACGGTGGCGGGATCAAGCAGGCCGTGCTGCGCCCCGTGGTGGGGGCGGAGAAGGTCGTACGCCTGCTGACGGCCGGGCTGGATCGGGTCGCCGGCACCGTCGCGCTCACCTCGGCGCAGGTCAACGGCTACCCGGCGCTGATCTTCCGGATGAACGGCGAGCTCGACACCGTCGTGGCCGTCCGTATCGACGACGGCCTCGTCACCGGGCTCTACGCCGTGCGCAATCCCGAGAAGCTGTCGCACATGGCGGGGGAGAACATCCTGCGCCGGTGAGGGCGGCCCGCGGTGACGGGACCCGACGGGCCGGGTGGCTCAGTTCCACGGTTCGGCGTCGGGATCCTCGCCCAGCAGCCGGGCGCTCTGGTCGCACAGGTCCGCACCGAACAGTTGGTTGCCCCGGCTGTCGGTGCCCCACGTCTCGTCGGCGCCGACGGCGACGGCCCGCCAGCTGTAGCCGTCGGCCCGCCACTGCCGGACCCGCTGGGCGATCTCGGTGGTCAGGGTCAGCCCCCATTCGTCGCGCACGCCCCGAATCTAGGGCGACGGTCCGGGGCCGGCGCGCGGCACGTCGAGGAGGGGCGAATCGCGACGCGCGGCGGCGTACTGTGATCGTTCCGCTGCGTTCGGTAGAGTACGGGCCCTGATCGTCGAAGGGTGTCGGGATGACTCGACGGGGCGGACGGTGGAGACCGGCGGCGCTGCGCCTCGGGCTCCTGCTCGCCGGCACCGCCGTCGCCTGGGCCGCCCACGAGGCCGCGACCGCCCCGGCCGCACGCGCCGCCGACCGTCCACCCGGCACGGTGGTCGACACCGCGATCGACGTGCTCAGCGGGGTTCTCGGCCCGGTCCTCACGGTGGTGACGCCGTCGGCGCCGGGTCCCGCCGCCGCGCCCGGGCCCGAAGCGAGCCGGCCGGCGCCACCGGCGTCGCACGCGTCGGCCCGGCCGGGCAAGCCGGCGCCGACAGCGCCGGCCAGCACGACGCCCCGCACCTCCCGGACGGACACGGCGACGCCGACGGTTCGGCCCGACACGGCGACGTCCCGGGCCCGGCCCACGCGGGACCGGGCCGTTCCGCCACCGGCACGCCCTGACCAGGCACCCGCGCGCGTCGCGGACCGGCCCCCGAGCCGAGGGGTGGAGGGACCGGTGCCGGCGCTCCTGACCCCGGTGGCCGAGGCCCTGCGACCCGTCACCGAGCCGGTACGCGCGACGGTGCTCGCCCCGCTGGCCGACCTCGTCGGTCCGGCCGTCCGGCCGCTGGCCCCGGTCCTCGCGCCCGTCGGCGGCGCGTTGGCACCCGTCCTCGCGCCCCTGGCGCCGGTCCTGGAACCGCTCGAACCGGTGACCGACCTGCTGGTCCCACGCGCCGACCCGCAACCCGTGCCGCCACCCGCCGCTGGGCCGACCGATCCCGTCGACCCGTGGCTGCCCGAGGCTCGGCCGCCGTCCCAGGACGTGCCGGTCGCATCGCCACCTCCCGGGAGCCCTGACCCGGCTCCGCGGTTCGGCCCGGTCGCCGGGAGCGCTACCGCCTGGAGCGCCCACCGCCCGGCGGCGACGTCGACGCCCTCGGGCTTCTCGGCGCGTTCGCACGGCGCTGACGGGCACGACCCGAGCCGGCAGCGCGCCGACCGCGCGCCGGTCCCCGGAGCCAGCGGCGCCGGGTCGCCGCAGGGCACCGCTGCCGGCCACGTCGTCGACGCCGACGTCGCCCGGGTGTGCTGGGCGCCGCCCGCCCTGGTCGCGCGGGCGCGTACGGCGGCCGACGGCCGGACGCTCTGCTCCCGCTGGCCCCGCCCGGGCGCCCGACCGGCCTGACCGGTCGACCCTCGCCCGCCGCGAGCCCGCTGAGCCGCACACCTGTCAGCCTGACGGCCCCTGGTGGCCCTGCGCCGGCCCGCCGTGCCCGACCACGGCCCCGCCGGCCGCCTCACCGATCGCCCGCTCACCACGGTGACCTGGAGTTACCCATGAATGTGAAGACATCCGTCGTTCGTGGACGATGGTGCGACCTGGATCGCGTCGCCGCCCTCGCCACCGAGTCCCTCGCTCCCGGTGCGCTCGCCGCCTGGCTCGTACCGGACGCGCGACACCGGTACGCGGTCATCGCCGCCGTGACCCGCATGTGGGTCGAGCACGCGCTGCTCTTCGGCGACGTGTTCCTGCTGGCCGACGGCACGGCGGCGGCGGCCTGGTTCCACCGCTACCGGCCGTTGCCACCCCCGGCCCGATACGCCGACCGGCTCGCCGCGATGTGCGGCGTCGACCAGGATCGGTTCCTGCGCCTCGACCGGGCGCTCGCCGCGTTCCGGCCCGCCGAGGCGCACAACCACCTGGCCCTGCTGGCCGTGCCCGGGCGGCACCGGACGCGACGTGCCGCCGCTGTCGTCGCCGGCGCCCAACGGTGCATGGACACTCTCGGCCTGCCCACGTACGCCGACGTCCTCGCCGACGGCGACCTGGACCTGTTCGCGCGACAGGGCTACACCCACCGGCACGTCCTGCCGGTCGACGGCCGGGTCACCGTCCACGCGATGTGGCGGCCGGCGCCGCTGGGCCGGCCGCACCGCCCGGCCCGTTCGGCTTCGCGCCCGCCGGACCGGACCCCACGGCCGGAACGGGGTTCGGTGCCGGCGCTGGCGCGGGCGTCTGTCGGAGGGGCTGCGTAGGGTGTGGTCGTGGTCGACCAGCGCCAGGTGATGAGCTTCCGTGCGCGGGCCCAGCAGTTGTGCCGCGCCGAGGGGGCGCTGGCGGACACCGCGGTGCTCGACATCGGCGTGCAGGACACCGGGCCCGACGGCGGCCGGTGGGCCCTGGCCGTCCGCGGCGTCGACGCCAGGGCGGTGCCCGACGAGGACCTGATCCTGCTGTGGACGGTGCGCGGCGCCCCCCACCTCTACCGCCGTGCCGACGCGGGGCGGGTGGCCGCCGCGGTGGAGCCCTACTCCGAGGCCGACGCGGGCAAGCGCATCTACGACGCCGCCCGGCCGTTAAAGGCGGCCGGCATCGCCAACCTGGCCGCGCTCGACGAGGTGGCCACCCGGATGCGGGCGATCGTCACCGAGCCGACGGTGAAGGGGGTGGTCTCCGGCCGGCTGGCCGAGGTGATGCCCGAGCCCTATCTGCGGTTCTGCCGACCGTGCGACGCCACCCACCTCTACGAGATGCCGTTCCGGTTGGCCGCCGTGCGGGCCGGGCTGGAGCTTCAGCTCGACACGTCCCCGCCGGTCCTGCGGCGCACCCCGGGATTCCGGCGGGCCACCACCGCCGGCGACAGGTTCGACCTCGTCCGCGCCTACCTCCGCCTGCTCGGCCCGGCGACCCCCCGGCACGTGGCCGAGTTCCTCGACGCGCCGGTCAAGGACGTGAAGGCGCGCTGGCCCGACGATGTGGTCGAGGTGGTGGTCGACGGCGAGACGCGCTGGTTGCTCGCCGCCGACGAGGAAGCGCTGGCGGCGGGTGACGCCACGGGCACCCGCCTGCTCGGCCCGTTCGACCTCTTCCTCCAGGCCCGGGACCGGGCGACCCTGGTGCCCCACGCGGCGCACGCCAAGGAGTTGTGGCCGGTGCTGGGCCGCCCGGGCGCCGTTCTGGCCGACGGTCAACTGGTCGGCACCTGGCGTCCCCGCAAGTCGGGCCGGACGATGACGGTGAGCGTCCGACCCTGGCAGGCCCTGCCCGCCACCACCCGCGCCGCCATCGCCGACCAGGCCGAACGCCTCGCCGCCCACCGGGCCGTCACCCTCGCCGGCGTCGACATCACCGACTGACGGCCGGCTTCGACCCGGCCACACCCCACCGGTCCGCGGCCGGCGAGACTGGCATCGGGACACGGCAGCGACCACCGCGGGTCACCCGTGCCGTGAGTGGTCCGGCAGGAGAGGAAACATGACCTTCAGCGAGGACGTCCGCGCCGCCTTCCGCCGCGGCGAGACCGACGCCGTGGTGCGGATGAGCGAGACCGAGATCGAGCGGGCGCGGGCGGCCGGCGACCCGGCCGGCGAGGTGGAGGCCCGCTACAGCCTCGCCCGGGTGGCGATCCGCTCGGGTGACCTGGCCGGCGGGGAGGCCCGTGCCCGCGAGGCCCTCGAGGTCGCGGTGCGCTCCGGTGACCGTGGCCTGGAGGAGCGGCCACGGCACGTGCTGGCCGCCGTGGCGCGCATGTCCGGCCAGCTGCTGCGCGCCCGGGACCTCTACCGGGAGAGCATCGCGCTCAACGAGGCGCTGGACCGGCCCGCGACGGTCAACTCGGAGACGCACAATCTCGCCTTCTGCGAGCTGCGTCTGGGCAACGTCGAGGAGGCCCGGCGGCTGTTCGCCGAGAGCCGCGAGCGGGTGTTCGGCAACGGCTGGGCCGACTTCGTGCCGTACGTCTGCCTGGCGGACGCGGCACTCGCCGTGGCCGAGGACGATCACGCGCGGGCGGCGCGGATGATCGGCGTGGCGGACGCCGCGTTCGCGGCGCTCGGCCAGGTGCCGGACCCTGACGACGCGGCCGACCTCGCCACGGCCCGCGACGCCGCCACCGCGGCGCTCGGTGCGGCGACCTTCGACGAGGAGTACGCGGCGGGCCGGCGCCTCGACCCCCGTGCCGCCTTCGCCGACCGGCGGTGACCCGCGGGCCGTCGCTCCACCGCGGGCGGGTGCGGCCCGCACCCGCCCGGCACCGCGACGGGTGTCACCCGACGTCGATCACGACCTTGCCGGTGGCCGTGCCGCTCTCGACGAGGGTGTGGGCGTCGGCGACGGTGGCCAGGGTGAACCGTCGGTCGTCCAGGACGGGCGTCAGGCCTCCGGCGTCGGCCAGGGCGCTCGCCGCGCGCAGGATCTCCCCGTGGTGCTCGCGGCCCCGACCGCTCAGCATCGGCAGCAGCGTGAAGACCCCGGAGTAGGTGGCGCCACGGAACGAGAGGGGCGCGAGGCTGTGGGTACCCCAGCCGAGGGCGCTGACGACGTGACCGGTGTAGGTGCGGACGGCGGCGAAGGAGGCGTCGAGGGTGGCGCCGCCGACGGTGTCGAAGACGATGTCGAAGCCCTCGCCGCCGGTGTGCCGGGCGACGTACTCCTCGACCGAACTGGTGGTGTAGTCGATCGGTGTCGCGCCGAGCCGGGTGATGGTGGGCATGCTCCGGGCGGACCCGGTGGCGAAGACGGCGGCGCCCCGGGCGCGGGCGATCTGGATGGCGGCCTGCCCGACGCCGCCGGCGCCCCCGTGGACCAGCACCCGGTGGCCCGTGCTCACCCGTGCCCGGTCCACCAGCGCTTCCCAGGAGGTGATGACCGCCAGCGGCAATGCTGCCGCCGCACGCATGCTGAGTGATTCCGGTTTGCGGGCGAGCAGGCGGGCGTCCACGGCGGCGTAGTCGGCGAGCGACCCCTGGAGGTCGCCGACACCGCCGGTCAGCCCGTACACCTCATCGCCGGGCGCGAAGCCCGTGACCTCCGGGCCGACCGCCGCCACGACGCCGGCCAGGTCCATGCCGAGCACGGCCGGTGGGCGGGTCCGGGCGTGCGCCGCCTTGCCGGCCCGGATCTTGGTGTCCAGGGGGTTGACGCCGCTGGCCGCGACCCGGACCAGCACCTGGCCGGGCCCCGCCACTGGTTCCTCGATCTCGGTAAGGGTCAGCGGGCCGCCGAATTCGTGGAGCAGTACCGCGCGCATCACGTCGCCTCTCTCTCGATGCCTGAGATGGTGGAGCTGAGGGAGTGCGTCAGGTCTCTGGTCAGGCCGTGTGCTGGGCCACGAGGGCCCGGGCGGCGGCCTTCGCCTCGTCCACCACGGCCCGGTCCTGCAGCAGCCGGCCTGACGCCAGCGCGCCGTCGACCAGGAGCCCGACCTGCCGGGCGAGCGCGGCTGGGTCGACCGCGCCGGCCCCCGCGGCGAGCGCGGTGAGCCACGCGTGGCGGCGTTCGGTGTGCCGCACCGTGATGGCGCGGGCCTCCGAGTCCAGCGGCGCCTCGACGGCCGCGCTGACGAAGGGGCAACCGAAGAAGCCGTGCCGGTCGAACGCGTCCAGCAGCGCGTCGAAGAGCCCGACGATCTGCTCGGCGGGTCGGTCACCGGCGCGTGCCGCGGCGTCCTGTAGCTGTGCCATCCAGGAGTCGTCGGTTCGTCGCAGGTAGGCGGCGATCAACTCGTCCTTGGTGCGGAAGTGGACGTACAGCGTCGACTTGGCCACCCCGGACTCGGCGATGACCTGGTCGATGCCGACGCCGCGCAGCCCGTGGGCGTAGAACAGCCCCGCGGCCGTGCGGAGGATCCGCTCCTCCGTGGTGGTCCTGCGCGTCTTCGTGGCCATGATCCCTCCCTTAATCGAACAGACTAGTCCGTTCGATTAAGGGTGCGCAGGTGATCGCTGTCACGCGGAGTGAGCGCCCGTCGCGCCGCCCGTCGGCTGGACCGTGCCGGCCAGGTACTCCCGACGCCGCTCCGGTTCGAACCTCTCGATCGCGTACCGGAGCATCACCCGCGGCATGGCCCGGTGGCGTGGGGCGAGGAACGCCTCCGCCGCCGCCCGGTCACGGTTGCCCACCTCTCGCAGCATCCACCCCACGGCCTTGTGGACGAGGTCGTGCGGATCGCGCATCAGGCGGTCGCCGAGGCGGAAGGTCCACGCGAAGTCGCCGGCCCGGATGAACGCGAAGGTCGCCAGGACGGCGGTGCGCCGCTCCCACACCAGGTCGGAACCGGCGAGCCGATCCAGCACGCTGCGGTCCCTGTCCAACAGCCAGGGTCCAAGGATGTACGGCGCGGACGAGTCCACGAGGTCCCAGTTGTTGATGCGGCCGCTGTTGGTCAGGACGAGGTCGACGATCCGGCCCCGCTCCTCCTCGGTGCCCCCGGCGAACTTCCGCACGAGGACGAACAGCGCCGTCAGGCGCTCCTCGTGCGCCTCACCGGTCAGCAAATCGGCGGTCTCGGCCAGGGACAGGTCGCGCCAGTAGCGGGCGGCGACCTTCCGCTGCTCCGGCACGGAGACCCCGATGACCCGGTCGCCCTCGCCGTACCCACCCGGACCCAGCTGCAGGAAACGGCTCACTCCCGGCACGCGCGCGGGGTCGGCGAGGGCGGCGAGTTCGCGGCGTACGTCGGAGCTGGTGGCCACGTCTGCCGAACCTACCCGTGGGGGACGGCCCGCACCCTTGCGTTCGCCTCCGACACTGTGAGGCGATCATCAACCCCCTGGAGGACACCATGGACCAGCCGCCCACCCCACCACCCCCGTCGGCGGCGGGACCCACGCCCGGCCACCCGTCCTACCCGCCGTACGCGTACGCCCCGCCGATGAACGTGTACGCCATCCTCAGCCTGGTCTTCGGGGTGATGGTGTTTCCGCCGTTGGGCATCTACTTCGGCGGCAAGGCCAAGCAGCAGATCGCCCAGACCGGTGAGCGTGGCATCGAACTCGCCACCGCCGGTGTCGTCGTCGGCTGGATCTTCACCGTGATGTACGGGTTCTTCTTTCTCCTGTGGTGCGGCGTGGTGGGCACGATGATTGTCGGCACGGGCATCTCGGTCTGACCGGAGGTTGTCGTGTACGACGTGATCGTCGCCGGGGGCGGACCGACCGGCCTGATGCTGGCGGGCGAGTTGCGGCTGCACGGCGTACACGTGCTCGTGCTGGAGAAGGAGTCGGAGCCGACGAGGTTCGTCCGCGCGCTCGGCCTGCACGTCCGCAGCATCGAGGTGCTGGACCAGCGTGGTCTGCTGGAACGGTTCCTGGCGCACGGCCAGCGCCATCCGGTCGGCGGCTTCTTCGCCGGCCTGGGCAAGCCCGCGCCCACCGGATTGGACACCGCCCACGCCTACGTCCTCGCCATCCCGCAGACCACCACGGATCGCCTACTGGCGGAGTGGGCCGCGGAGCTGGGCGCCGAGGTCCGGCGGGGGTGCGCGCTGGTCGGGCTGAGCCAGGACGACCAGGGGGTGACCGCCGAGCTGGCCGACGGTACGGCCGTGCGCGCGCGCTATCTCGTCGGGTGCGACGGAGGTCGGAGCACCGTACGCCGGCTGCTCGGGGTCGGTTTTCCCGGTGAGCCCAGCCGCGTGGAGACGCTGCTGGGCGAGATGGCGGTGACCGCGTCGCCGGAGACGGTGGCCACGGTCGTGGCCGACGTGCGCCGGACCGAGAAGCGGTTCGGCCTCGGTCCACTCGGCGACGGGGTGTACCGCGTCGTCGTGCCGGCCGAGGGGTTGGTCGACGACCGGTCGGTCCCGCCGACCCTGGAGGAGTTCCGGCGGCAGTTGCGGGCGGTCGCCGGCACCGACTTCGGGGTGGACTCACCGCGCTGGCTCTCCCGCTTCGGCGACGCCACCCGGCTGGCCGAGCGTTATCGGGTGGGTCGGGTGCTGCTGGCCGGCGACGCGGCGCACGTTCACCCGCCGGTCGGCGGGCAGGGTCTCAACCTCGGCATCCAGGACGCGTTCAACCTCGGCTGGAAGCTCGCCGCCGAGGTCGGCGGCTGGGCGCCGGCGGGCCTGCTGGACAGCTACCACACCGAACGGCACCCGGTGGCGGCGGAGGTCCTGGACAACACCCGGGCGCAGATGGAGCTGCTGTCCACCGAGCCGGGCGCCCAGGCGGTGCGCCGGTTGTTGTCGGAGCTGATGGACTTCGAGGACGTCAACCGGTACCTGACCGAGAAGATCACCGCGATCGGGGTCCGCTACGACCTCGGTGACGGGCACGAGCTCGTCGGCCGCCGGCTGCGGGACGTGACGCTGAAGCGGGGGCGCCTCTACGAGCTGACGCACGCGGGTCGCGGGCTGCTGCTCGACCGGACCGGCGCGCTGTCGGTCGACGGGTGGGCGGATCGGGTGGACCACGTCGTGGACGTCGGCGAGGACCTGGACGTGCCCGCCGTGCTGCTGCGGCCAGACGGCCACGTGGCGTGGGTGGGGGGCGAGCAGCGGGACCTGCTCGACCACCTGCCCCGCTGGTTCGGCGCCGCGGGCGACTGAGTTCCGCCGCCGGCAGCGGCCCGACCGGCGACGAACGCGTGCGGGGTGTTCAGGGTCACCGTCTCGGCGGCCGAAAAAAGCGGACGACCGTCGTCCACTCAGAGTAGCGTGCTGAGCCGGACGAAGGTCGTCCGCTTTCTCTATGGCCGGGACGGACCGCGGCCGGAGGCTCTCCGACGTGCTGGAGCCGACCCGCGACCGGATGGACCAGCTGAGCCTGATCCGACCCGAGCACACCACCACGTCACCGAAGGAACACCATGTCCAGTCGTCACGCCGCAGCGGACTCGCTGCGGTGGAAAGGCCTGTTCTTCATCGCCATCGCGCAGCTGATGGTGTTGCTCGACGGCGCCGTCATGAACATCGCGCTGCCCACGGCGCAGCAGGCGCTGCACTTCTCCGACGGGAGTCGGCAGTGGGTCGTCACCGCGTACGCGCTGGCCTTCGGCGGGCTCCTGCTCGTCGGTGGGCGCGTCGGAGACATGGTCGGGCGCAGGCGTGTCTTCCTGCTCGCCCTCGCCGGCTTCGCGATCGCCTCGGCGGTCGGCGGCCTCGCGGTCAACGTCGGAATGCTGCTGGTCGCCCGCGCGCTACAGGGCGTCTTCGCGGCCCTGCTCGCACCGGCCGCGCTCTCCCTGATCTCCCTGTCGTTCCCGCAGCCGAAGGAGCGGGCGAAGGCCTTCGGGGTGTTCGCCGCGGTCTCGATCGCCGGTGGCGCCATCGGTCTGGTCGCCGGCGGTCTGCTCACCGAGTACCTGAACTGGCGGTGGGCGATGTTCGTCCTGGTGCCCATCGCGCTCGTCGGGATCCTCGGCGCCGTCCCCACCGTGCACGACAACGGCGAGCGGCATCGGGCCCGACTCGACATCCCCGGCGTACTGCTGGCCAGCCTCGGACTCGTCGGCGTGGTCTACGGGTTCAGCGCCGCCGAGAGCCACGGCTGGTCGGCCGGGCTGACCATCGGCTCCTTCGTCGTCGGCGCGCTGCTGTTGGCGGCCTTCATCCTGGTCGAGTCGCGGGTCCCGGCCCCGCTGCTGCCGCTGCGGGTGCTGACCGAGCGCAACCGGGCGGCCGCCTACCTGGGGTCGATGCTCGCCGTGATCCCGATGTTCGGGTTGTTCCTCCTGCAGACCTACTACTTCCAGCAGGTCAAGGGGTTGTCGCCGATCATGACGGGCGTCGCGTTCCTGCCGATGGCGCTCATGCAGGGCATCGGTGCCACCCAGATCGGTGCCCGGCTCTCACACCGGACCGCGCCGCGACCGGGCCTGGTCGCCGGGTTCCTCGTCGTCGCGGTCGGTCTCGTGCTGCTCGCCCTGGTCGATGCGGAGACCAGCATCGTGCAGATCATCCTCGCCGACGCCGTCATCGGGCTCGGCATCGGCACCGCGTTCATGCTCGCGTTGAGCATCTCCGCGCACCACATCGAGCCCAAGGACGCCGGTGTGGCCTCAGCCCTGATCAACTCGTCGCAGCAAGTCGGCGGCTCGATCGGCACGGCCCTGCTCAACACGGTCGCGACCAGCTCCGCCGCCGGCTACCTGGTCACCCACGGTGTCGCCGGTCAGGCGTCGGCGCACCTGCGCAACGAGGCGCTCATCCACGGGTACGCGACCACGTACTGGTTGGCGGCCGCCTTCGCCGTCGCGGCGGCGGTGGTCTCCGCCGTCCTGGTGAACGCGCCGGCACCCCGACACACGCCCCTGCCCGAGGGCGACGAGGCGCACGACGTCGTCGCGGTGGCCGTCCACTGATCGCGGGTCGGCTCCCGGCTCGTCCGGGCCGGGGGCCGACGTACGCCCAGGTTCCGACGTGGCACGGCGGCACAATCGGACGAATTTCGTCCGATTGTTGTATGCTGGGGGGATGGCTGATCTGGACACCGTGCCCGCTGCCCGGGCGGACGCCCGGCGCAACCGCCGCCAGCTGATCCTCGCGACGCGCGACGCCATCGCCGCACGCGGGCTGGAGGTCTCGGCCCTCGACATCGCCAAGGCGGCGGGCGTGGGCGTGGGCACGTTGTACCGGCGCTTCGGCACGAAGGAGGCGCTGTTCGACTACGTTGTGCTGGGCCTCTACGACGAGCTGCTGGACACCGCGCGGGTCTGTCTGGAACGCGCCGACCCGTGGGACGGCCTGTCGGAGTTCATCGTGGACCTGGCCGGGGCGCACCGCGACAGCCGAGGGCTGGCCGAGGTCACCGCGGCGTGCGAGCGGCCACCGACACCCGAGCTCGCCCAGCGGACCCTCGCCCTGCAGGAGGCCGTGGCCCGGTTGACCGAGCGGGCACACGCGGCCGGTGTGCTGCGCGAGGACGTCACCTGGCAGGACATCCTGCTCTTCTCCCGGGCGCCACTGGACACCGATCACTGCCTCGGCGTGGACGCCGGACCCGACGGCTGGCGTCGCGTCGTCACCGTCCTGCTCGACGGGATGCGCGCCCCCGGGCACACCGTTCTCGCCGGCCCCGAGCCGCACCGTCGCCCGGCGGGCTGACCCGGGGCGCCGGTCAGTCGGCGCGCACGGTGGTGAGGTCCGCCAGGCCCGAGATGCTCAGCACGGGCGCCAGCAGCGAGGTGGCCAGGATCTCGATCCGCTCCGCATGGGCGAACAGGGCGGCCAGGCCGGCGCTGTCCAGGTACTCGACCTTCGTGAGGTCGACGACGAGGGGAGCGTCCGCGGCGGTGGCGGCCGCGCCGGCCAGGGCGGTGGCGAACGTCTCCGCGTTGCTCATGTCGATCTCCCCGACGACGGCGAGGACCCAGCCCCCGTCGGGACGGCTGCCGGTGGAGAACGTGAGCGGTGTGGTCATCGGGAAATCCTTGCCTGCATGTCGACGGTGGTGCCGGCCGCGCCGGTGGTGATGGTGACCTGGTGCATCAGGGTCCGCATCAACATCAGGCCGCGGCCGCGGTGCGTGTCGGCGGCCGGCTGCGGGTTCTTCCAGTGCCCGCTGTCGATGACGGTCAGCCGCAGGTCCTCCGCCGTCGCCGTGGCCCGGAGGCGGATCTGCCCGCCCGGCCGGTCGCGGTGGCCGTGCTCGATGGCGTTGGCGCAGGCCTCGCCGGCGGCCACGAGCATGCTCTGGGCGGTGGACGGGTCCAGGCCGCAACGGTCGAGCCACCGCCGCAGCTCGTGGCGTACCGGGGCGAGGCGGGTGGCCTCGGCCGGAAAGTCGAGTTCCAGCGGGCCGGGGTGACGGTAGAGGAGCAGGGCGACGTCGTCGTCGAACCCGCCGGCGGGGGACAGGTGGTCCATGACGGTGCTGGCGAGGTCCTCGATGTGCGCGGCCCGGCCGTCCTGGACGGCGGCGGTCGCGCGGTCGATGCCGAGGTTCAGTGGCTGGCGGCGACGCTCCACCAGCCCGTCGGTGTACAGCATGAGGGTGGCCCGGGCGGGCACCACGTACTCGGCCTCCGGCCGCACGGAGCCGAGCCGGACCGCGAGCGGGCGGGATCGTCCCCGGTCGAGCAGGTGCGTGGCGCCGTCGGGGTGGACGACGATCGCCGGCGGGTGACCGGCGCTGGAATAGCGCAGGTGGCCGGTCGCGGGATCGAGGACCCCGCAGAAGACGGTGGCGCAGGCGGCGCCCGGCAGCACGGCGGCGAACCGGTCCAACGCGGCCAGCGTCTGGGCCGGGCTGGAGTCCTGCAGCAGCAGGGCGCGGCAGGCGCTGCGCAGCTGCCCCATGACGGTGGCCGCCTGCAGACCGTGACCCACGCAGTCGCCCACGACGATGCCGATCCGTCCGTCCGGCAGTTCGACGGTGTCGTACCAGTCACCGCCGACCTTCAGCGGACGCGCCGCGGGTGAGTAGCGGACGGCGAAGCCGCTGGGCAACTGCGCCGGACCGAGGATGGCGCGCTGCAGGGCCAGGGCGGTCTCCCGCTGCTGGTCGATCTGGTGGAGGCGGTGCAGTCCCTGACCCAGATGGCCGGCCAGCAGTGCCAGCAGCGTCGCGTCCTGGTCGGTGAAGGGCCGCCTCGCGCCCAGGTCGATCCAGAGGACCATGGTGCCGTCGGGATGCTCCAGCGCGATGCCGGCGCCTGCCGCCGGGTCGGCGACCGGGGTGAGCAGCGGCGTGTGCCGCAGGGCGTTGATCGCCTCGCGGCGCGCCTCCGGGAGGTCGTCCCAGCGCAGACGGGGATCGGTCGTCACGACGGTGGGCGAGGTCGCGCCGTCGAAGACCGCGGCCAGCACCTGGGTCGCCTGCCACAGCTGTTGCAGTTCGTCGAGGACGCCGTGCAGGACATCGACGAGCCCTTCCGCCTGCGCGAGACGCATGCCGAGGGCGGCCATCGCGCTGTCCCGCTGCACGGCGTAGTGCTCGGCGGTGACGTCCCGGAACGTACCGACGATGACGCGCCGACCGGTGTCCGGATCCGTCACCTGGTTGAAGGAGGCCGCCGCCCACAGCTGACGCCCGTCGCGGTGGACGACCGGGATGGTGTACGTGCCGTGCTGCTGGTTGAGCAGCGTGGCGAAGGCGTCGGTGACCACCCGGTGGGCCTCCGGGTCGACCTCCTCGGCGGGCCACCACGGGTGGGTCGGAAGGTAGGGCAGGTCCTCCGGCCCGTAGCCGAGGATCTCCGTGAAGGTGGGGTTGATCTCGATGACGGCGCCGTCCTCGTCGCAGACGAAGAACGCCTCCTGCAGGGAGTCGACCAGCGCCGTGCGCCATCGGGCGTGGTGGTTGCGCAGCCGGGCGAGCTCCACGTTCGCCCGCACCCGGGCGAGCAGCTCCGCCGCCGAGAAGGGCTTGACGAGGTAGTCGTCCGCGCCCGCCTCCAGGCCCTCGATCGACGCCTCCTGGCCGGCGCGGGCCGACAGCAGCAACACCGGGGTGCCGGCGGTGCGCGGGTCCGCGCGGAGGGCGGCCACCAGTTGCAGCCCGTCCAGGCGGGGCATCATCACGTCGCTCACGACCAGGTCGGGCACGTCGGCTCGCGCCGCGTCCAGCGCCGCCTGGCCGTCGGTGACCGCGAGCACGCGGTGACCGGCGGTACGCAGCAGCCGGGTCAGGTACTCCCGCATGTCCGCGTTGTCGTCGGCGATGAGGAGCCGCGCGGAGGTGCTCGTGGCCGGCAGATGCTCCATCGCGGCCGGGGTGGACGCCGAGGCGTGGTCCTCCGCGAGGTCGCCGTCCGTCGGCAGCCAGCGGAGGGCCTCCTCGACGAACGGGTCGGCGGTCGTCGACACCGTGGTCGGGCCGTCGGCGGGGACCAGGGCGTCCTGGGGGAGGTGGGCGGTTCCGAAGGGCAGCCGTACGGTGAAGGTGGTGCCGGCGCCGACGGCGCTGTCGGCGGTGATCGTGCCGCCGTGCAGGCCGACGAACTCGCGGACCAGCGCCAGGCCGATCCCGCTGCCCTCGTTGGGACGCGAGCGGGCGTTCTCGACGCGGTGGAACCGCTCGAACAGACGCGGCATCTCCGGCTCGGCGATGCCGATGCCCGTGTCGGCCACGGTGACCACGGCGTGCCGCTCCTCGGCGCGCAGCGTCACCCGGACGGAGCCCCCGAAGGTGAACTTCAACGCGTTGCTGAGCAGGTTGAGGACGACCTTCTCCCACATGCCGCGGTCGAGGTGCACCGGCTCCGGCAGCGGTGGGCAGTCCACCTCGAAGCGCAGGCCGGCCCGTTCCATCGCGGACCGGAAGATGCTGGCCAGCTCGCTGGTGGCGGCGGCCAGGTCCACCGGCTCGTAACGGGCCTGCATGCGGCCGGCCTCGATCCGGGAGAAGTCCAGCAGGGCGTTGACCAGCTTGCCGAGCCGGAGGCCGTTGCGGTGGATCACCTCCAACTCGTCGCGGACGTCCTGGTCCGCGCCGCCCAGCCGGGCCCGCAGCTCCTGCACCGGTCCCATGATCAGGGTCAGCGGGGTGCGGAACTCGTGGCTGATGTTGGAGAAGAAGGCCGTCTTGGCGCGGTCCAGCTCGGCCAGCTCTTCGGCCCGCCGTTGCTGCGCGCGGTAGCTGCGGGCACTGCCGATCCCCGCCGCGACGTGGCCGGCGGTCAGTTCGAGGAAGCCGCGGTAGCCGTCGTCCAGCGGGCGGTAGCGGTTCAGCGCGGCCACCAGGAACCCGTACGGCGCGCCGCCCTGCTGGGGCAGCGGCACCAGCAACGCCTCGGTGGGTGGCTCGGGCCAGTCACCGACCGGCAGCGCGCCGAACGGGCCACCGTCGAGCGGCACGCGGGCGGCCTCGCCCCGCGCCAGCTCGCCGGCCGGCCAGACGGCGTCCGGGTCGTGCGGGTCGAGCGTCTCCGGCGCGGCGGGGTGCCCGGCGGGGATACCGGTCATGCCCACCCGCCGCGCCGACGACCCGTCCTCGAACAGGTAGGTCACCGTGAACGGCAGGTCGCGCTGGTTGCGGGCCAGTTGCCGGCCGGAGTAGGCCAGCATCTCGTGTTCGGTGCGGACGACGCTCGGGTCGGATCCGAGGTCCCGCAGGGTCGCCATCCGGCGTTCGCCGACGACCCGTTCCGTGTCCTCGCTGACCACGCAGAGCATGCCGACCAGAGCGCCGTCGTCGTCCCGCAGCGGGCTGTAGGAAAAGGTGTGGTACGTCTCCTCCGGGTAGCCGGACCGTTCGAGGAACAGCAGCAGCGCCTCGTCCCACGTCGCCTCGCCCGTGGTGAGCACGGTGTCGATGCGGGGACCGATGTCGTTCCAGATCTCCGCCCAGACCTCGCTGGCGGGGCGGCCCAACGCCCACGGATACTTCCGGCCCAGGGTGTCCCGACGGTAGGCGGCGTTGCAGAAGAAGGTCAGCTGCGGTCCCCACGCCATCCACATCGGGAACCGGGAGGACAGTAGGATGCTGACCGCCGTCCGAAGGCTCTGCGGCCAGGTCTCCGGCGACCCGAGGGGTGTCGCGGTCCAGTCGACCCCGGCCAGGTCCCGGCCGATCTCCCCACCCAGCCGGAAGACCTCGGTGCCGACCCCTGCCACCGGCGGACGTTCAACACTGCTCACCGCTTCGATTTCCCCCTAGGTCGTCCGCACCGGTGGCCGGGGCCCCGCCCCACCTTACGAGGACGTCGACGTGGCGGCACGGCGGGAAGGGACGGCCTTCGCGCCGGGCCCGCAGGTCGGCGGCCGCCGGGCGGTCACACGGCGGCGAGCAGGGCGTCGAGCGGTCGCGGCAGGGTGTCCCGGGCGACCGTCGCCTCGACGAGCAGGCGCGCGTAGCGCAGGTTGCGGCGCGAGCTGCTGCGGAGGAACCGCCACAACTGCGCCTCCAGCCCCCGGTCACGCCAGGCGGGCTGGCTCTGGAACGACCGGAACACCCGCAGGTCGCCGTGTGCGTCGAAGAGCGCCTCGACCCGTCTTGCGCCGAGGGCGCGGATCAGCTCGTCCTCCAGGTCGTCGACGCAGACTCCGAACCCGAGGCGCTCCATCTCGGCGCGGGTGCGCGGCGAGCCGAGACCGGACTGCTGCAGGCCGCGCCGGAAGACCTCCTCCTCGCGTACGTCGCAGAGGCCGACGAGTCGTGGTCGGGTGTCCAGGGGCGCCAACCTCGTGAGGAAACGACCGATCGCGTGTGCCCCGCCGATCGGCAGGATCACGACCCGGTCGGCCTCCAGGTCGCGCCCGCGGCACCGGGCGGCCGTCTCCAGCGCAATCTGGTCGCTGATGCCCTCGACCAGCATCACGGCGGCGGCGCTGTCGACCCTCGCCAGGGCGTGCGCGGTGGCCCGGACCGAGGCGGCGTTGCCACCGAGGCGACCGTCGACCGCCTCGGCGGTGAACGGGTCGGCTGGTGGGGTCGTCGCCATGGCCGCCATCATCGGCGATCCGCCCCCGACCCACCAGGGATTAACCGTGGGTCAGCTGCGGTCGGCGAGGGCGTCGACCAGGCGACGGGTGGAGCCGGCCAGGTTCCAGCGGTGGGCCAGCTCCAGCAGGGCGTCCGGGTCGGCGGGGGCGGTCGGCAGCGCGGTCGCCAGCTCCGGCAGGGGCACGTCGAGCGCGACCCGGACCACCTTGGGCGCCACCGCCAGGTAGTCCCGGGCGGCGGCGAGCTTCGCCCGCAGGCCCGGGGCGAACCCGGAGCCCGGGTCGTCGAGGGCGGCGAGGATGCCGTCGAGGTCGCCGTAGCGGGTGATCAGCCGCGCGGCGGTCTTCTCGCCCACGCCCGGCACGCCGGGCAGCCCGTCGCTGGGGTCGCCGCGCAGCGCGGCGAAGTCGGCGTAGCACGCGGCGGGCACCCCGTAGCGGGCCTGGACCGCGGCGTCGTCGCAGTCCTCCAGCTTGGCGACGCCGCGCCCGACGTAGAGCAGCCGGACCGGCCGGGCGTCGTCGACCAGTTGGAACAGGTCGCGGTCGCCGGAGACCACCTCGACCGGGGCCGGCTGGGTGACCGAGAGGGTGCCGAGCACGTCGTCGGCCTCGTAGCCGGCGGCCCCGACGGTGGTGATGCCGATCGCGGCGAGCACGTCGAGGATGACCGGCACCTGCGGGGTGAGGGTGTCGGGCACGACCTCGCCGCCCTCCGGCGCCAGCCGGTGCGCCTTGTAGGACGGCAGCAGCGCCACCCGCCAGTCGGGCCGCCAGTCGTGGTCCATGGCGCAGACCATCCGGTCGGGTCGGCGGGTGCGGATCAGCGTCGCGAGCATGTCGAGGAACCCGCGGACCGCGTTGACCGGGCTGCCGTCCTCGGCCCGGGCGGCGGACTCGGGAACCCCGAAGTAGGCCCGGAAGTAGAGGCTCGGTGAGTCGATCAGCAGGATCGGAGGTCGGTTGGCCACGCCGGACAGCCTGGCACAGCCCACCGACGAACGACAGCACGCCCCGCGCGCCGACCTTCCTTCCCGACCGCGGCGGGGCCCACGCCCGCCGCCGGACGCCGACGTGCCGGTCCCCGCCGGGCCGCTCGGCGCCGACGGGGACCGGTGGTACGAGGACGGGTAGTGCGCGGGTCAGGCGGGCAGCGTCCAGCGCTGGTTGGCGCCGGCGAAGCAGTCCCAGATCTGCAGCCGCGTGCCGTCGGCCGAGCTGTTGTCGGTCGCGTCGAGGCACTTGTTCGACGCGGGGTTGCGTAGCGTGCCGTTGGACTGGGCCTGCCAGACCTGGGCGCCGCTGCCGTTGCAGTCCCACAGCTGGATCTTGGTGCCGTTGGCGGTGCCGGCGCTGGTGACGTCCATGCACTTGCCCAGGGCCCGCAGGGTGCTGTCGCTCGCCACGGTCCAGCGCTGCGCGGTGGTGCCGTTGCACGCGTACAGCTGGATGGGGGTGCCGTTGGCGGTGCTGGCCGCGGCGATGTCGACGCACTTGCCGCCGATGCCGGTGATCTGGCCGGTCCGGCCGGTCGGCGGCGGGGTGCCGCCGCCCATCACGGTGTCGTAGATCGCGCTGACCAGCGAGGTCGAGTCGTTGCGGTCCTGGGACAGCTCCCAGTTCATCATGCCGCCGGCGTTGGCGAGGGCCCACTGCGTCTTGCGCTTGACGGTCGGGACGCCGTTGTAGCACTGCTGGACGCCGCTCACGGTGTAGCAGTCCCGGTTGGCGTTGGCCGGGTCCATGCCGACGAGCTGGGTGTAGGTGTAGTAGCCGGGCCGGCTGTAGAACGGCACGCCGAGCACCGCCTTGCCGGCCGGCAGGCCGCGGGCCTTCCACCCGTTCACACTGTTGATCGACCAGTCGTAGTTGGCGTGCGGGCTGCCGCCGTCGTACGCCATGATGTTGAGCCAGTCGACGTAGCCGAAGACCGAGGTGGGCACGCCCTGCACGTAGTAGCCCTCGGAGACCACGGCGGCGGTGAGCAGCTTGCCCTGGGGGCGCAGCGCGTTGCTGAGCTGCTGCATCAGCAGGGCGTAGTTGTTGGCCGAGGTGCCCGGGTCCGGGTACTCCCAGTCCATGTCGACGCCGTCGAGGCCGTACTGGTTGACGAAGCTGACGACGCTGTTGACGAACGTGGTGCGGCTGCCGGCGTTGGCGGCGAGTGCCTCGAACGCGGAGTCGTCGCCGTCGTTCCAGCCACCGATGGCGATCGAGACCTTCACGTTGTTGGCGTGGCCGAGCGACACCAGCGAGGAGAGCTTGCTGGGGTTCTCCACCGCGCGCAGGGTGCCGTTGCTGTTGGGCAGGACGAACGCGTAGTTGATGTGGGTCAGCTTGTTGTACTGCACGGAGTTGACGCTGCCCGCCCAGGACGGCAGGTAGCCGACGCTCTTGAAGTTGTTGGGCAGCACGACGGCCTCGGCGGCGGTCGGGGTGAGTACGAGACCGGCCGCGGCCGTGGTCAGCGCGAGCAGACCGGCGGCCAGGGCCGAACGGCGGCGGGGACGTGGTGAGGACATCGAGGGCCTTCCCGTGGGCGGTCGCGGCGCGTACCGCCTGGTCCGGCGGCTGTGTGGGTCGACCGCCGGGCCGGGCGTACGGGTGGGGAACAGGGCTGTTTCCTCGAGGTGGCCAAATCTTAAAGAGTGTTAACTGTCGCCGTCAGCGATGGTTCTCGATGAATTGGAGAGCGCTTCCCGACGCGCCGGCTCGCTAGGTCACGGCCCAAACGACCGTTAAGCTGACGGCGTGGACCTCGAGGCGCTCTACCCGCCGGCCCGGCTGCTCGACGCCCGCCGCGCCACCGCCGCGGCCGGCCTGGACGCGTTGCTGCTCACTCCCGGCTCCGACCTGCGCTACCTGACCGGTTACGACGCGCACGTGGGGGAACGGCTGACCTGCCTGGTGCTGCCCGCCGAGGGAGAGCCGACCCTGATCGTACCGACGCTGGAGCGGCCCGCCGCGGAGGCGTCCCCCGCGCCGGCCACCGGTGTCCGCATCGTCGACCACGCCGACGGCACCGACCCGTACCCGCTGGTGGTGAAGGCCCTCGGCGGACCGGTCGGCGCGGTCGGGCTCGCCGACCGGATGTGGGCCGAGCAGGTGCTCGCGCTGCGCCACGCGCTCCCCGGCGCCGACCAGCGGCTGGCCGGCGAGGTGCTGCGCGAGCTGCGGATCCGCAAGTCCCCGGCGGAGGTCGCGGCGCTGGCCGAGGCCGGCGCGGCGATCGACGCCGTGCACCGGCGGATGGGGGAGTGGCTGCGGCCGGGTCGGACGGAGGCCGAGGTGGCCGCCGACATCGCCGCGGCGATCCGGTCGGCCGGGCACGTGACCGTCGACTTCGTCATCGTCGCCGCCGGGCCCAACGGCGCGAGCCCGCACCACGGCACGTCGGACCGGCCGATCGGCGTCGGCGAGCCGGTGGTGGTGGACATCGGCGGCACCATGCCGTCGGGCTACCGCTCCGACTGCACCCGCACCTACGTGGCGGGCGGCCCGGCACCGGCCGAGTTCGTCGACTACTACACCGTGCTGCGCGACGCGCAGGCCGCGTCCGTCGCGGCCGTGCGTCCGGGCGTGAGCGCGGAGGCGGTCGACGCGGCCGCCCGCACGCCGATCGCCGAGGCCGGCTTCGGTGCCGCCTTCCTGCACCGCACCGGGCACGGCATCGGCCTGGACGGCCACGAGGAGCCGTACGTGGTGGCGGGCAACGACCGGGCCCTGGAGCCGGGGATGGCGTTCTCCGTCGAACCGGGCATTTACCTGGCGGGCCGGCACGGTGCCCGCATCGAGGACATCGTCGTCTGCACGACGGACGGCGTGGTACGGCTCAACACCACCCCCACGGAGCTCATCGCACTATGACTGTCGACCGCATCCTTCCCACCGACGAGGCCCACGACCTGCTGGACCTCGCCACCGAGATCGCCGACCGGGAGCTGGCGCCGAAGGCCGCCGAGTTCGAGGACCGTGCCGAGTTCCCCCGCGAGGTGCTGCGCACGCTGGGCCGGGCCGGGCTGCTCGGCCTGCCCTACCCTGAGGAGCACGGCGGGGCGGCCCAGCCCTACGAGGTCTACCTCCAGGTGCTGGAGATCCTGGCCAGCCGGTGGCTCGCGGTCGCCGAGGCGGTCAGCGTCCACACGCTCTCCTGCTACCCGGTGGCGACGTTCGGCTCGGACGCCCAACGCAAGCTCCTGCCGGACATGATCGGTGGGGAGCAGCTCGGCGCCTACTGCCTCACCGAGCCGCAGGGCGGCTCCGACGCGGCGGCGCTGACCACGAAGGCGGTCCGTGACGGCGACGCGTACGTCGTCACCGGCACCAAGGCGTGGATCACCCACGCGCGGGTGGCGGACTTCTACAACGTCTTCTGCCGCACTGGCGGGCCCGGCCCGAAGGGCATCTCCTGCCTGCTCGCCGACCGGGCCACGCCGGGCATCACCCCGCAGCCGGCGGAGCGGACGATGGGCCTGCACGCGTCGCCGGTCGCGCAGATCGCGTTCGACGGAGCGCGGGTGCCGGCCGACCGGCTCGTCGGCGGCGAGGGGATGGGCTTCCGGATCGCGCTGTCCGCCCTGGACTCGGGGCGGCTGGGCATCGCGGCGTGCGCGGTGGGGTTGGCCCAGGCGGCGTTGGACTACGCGGTCGGCTACGCCCGGGACCGCCGGCAGTTCGGCCAGGCGATCATCGACTTCCAGGGGCTGGGTTTCCTGCTCGCCGACGCGGCGACGCAGATCGCGGCGGCGCGGGCGCTGACCCTGGCGGCGGCCCGGCTGCGGGACGCGGGCCGGAGCTACTCGACCGAGGCGGCCAAGGCGAAGCTGTTCGCCACCGACGTGGCGATGCGGGTGACCACGGACGCCGTGCAGGTGCTCGGCGGCGCGGGTTACGTCGCCGACCACCCGGTCGAGCGGTATATGCGGGAGGCGAAGGTGCTCCAGATCGTCGAGGGCACCAACCAGATCCAGCGGATGGTCATCTCCCGCGCGCTCGCGAAGGGCTGACCTGCGGTTCCACCGAGAGTCGCCGGGTCGGTGCGGTGCGTCGCGCCGACCGCGCCGCCCCGGTCGCCGGGGCGGCGCGTCGTCGCCGTGGCGCGTTTTTACCGGTAGGTTGCACGCCGTGGAGGAGACCGACCGCGCCATCGTCGCCGCGCTGACCGCTGACGGCCGACTGTCGTACACGGATCTGGCGGAGAAGGTGGGGCTGTCGGTGTCCGCGGTGCACCAGCGGGTGCGGCGGCTGGAACAGCGTGGGGTCATCAAGGGGTACGCCGCGCGGGTCTCCTTCGAGGCGTTGGACCTGCCGCTGACCGCGTTCGTGGCGATCCGGCCCTTCGACCCGTCCCAGCCGGACGACGCGCCGGAGCGCCTGGCGCATCTTCCCGAGATCGACTCCTGCTACTCGGTGGCGGGGGAGGACTTCTACCTGCTGCTGGTGCGGGTGGCCGGCCCGGCCGACCTGGAGCGGGTGCTGCAGGAGATCCGTACGGCGGCGAACGTCACCACCCGCACGACGGTGGTGCTGTCGACCCCGTACGAGGGCCGGCCGCCGAAGGTCAGTGCCGAGGGGTCGGTTCGGGGGCGGTCCCGGGGGCCGGAGGAGCGGGCTGGTTCCACCGCAGGATGACCTGCCGTCCGTGCTCGTGACCGAGCACGCTGACGGTCGCGGTGTCCAGGCGCAGCCGGCCGCCGGCGGAGGGTGGCAGGCCGATCCACCGGGCGCCGAGCACGCGCAGGCTGTGGGCGTGCCCGACGAGACCGACGGTGCCGCGGTCGAGCAGGGGAGTGACGCGGGCGAGGACCCGGTCCATCCGTTCCCCGACCTGGCCGGGTGACTCGCCGCCCGGGCAGCCGTCGGTCCAGATGTTCCAGTGCGGGTCGTCCTCGTGGATGTCCACGGTGGTGCGCCCCTCGTAGTCGCCGTAGCTCCACTCGGCGAGGTCGTCGTCGACGCCGTCGACGACGAGGCCGGCGAGCTGGGCCGTGCGCAGCGCCCGGGCGCGGGGGCTGGCCAGCACGGTGACGAACCGGCGGCCGGCGAGGAAGGCGGCGAGGGTGCGGGCCTGCCGCTCGCCGTCGGGGGTGAGCTCCAGGTCGGTGTACGAGGTGTGGCGGTGGCTGGCGCTCCAGGTGGTCTCGCCGTGCCGGATCAGCAGGAGCTCTCCCATGGGCCCAGTTAACCATCGGCGCGGGGGCACGCACCTGGCGCGGGCCGCCACGACTCTTCTTTCCTGATCCTATCTTCCTAGGACGCCTTACAGGGTGTACGGCCGCGCACACGAAGCCCACCGAGCACCGGGGCGCGGTTTCACGCCCGGGAGGGCGGGCAAGCCACCTGGACACTCGCCAACGACGGAGGAGGCGGCATGAGCTTCGCCGACAAGACGAGGAACAAGATGCAGGAGATGACCGGTGCCGCGAAGGAGCGGATCGGCGACATGACGGACAACGAGCGGATGCGGGCCGAGGGCGCCAGCCAGCAGGGCACGGCGAAGGCCAAGCAGGCCGGCGAGAGCGCCAAGGACGTGGGTCGCAACGCCCGCGACGCGTTCCGCGGCTGACGTTCGCGGACGGGGCGGCGGTTCGGGTGCCCCCGGGCCGCCGCCCCGCTTCGTGCGCGACGCGAGGTCCGTGACGCCCCGGTCGACGTACGGCCCGTCCTACCTTCGTGGGCTCGCCGTCATCCGGTACGCCCCGCGACCAGTCGGAGTGCGCGCCGCGTGAGACCGGCGTCGCGTATTCGCATGCCGGTCAGGATCGCGATCAGGGCGGCGAGGAGCAGCGCGGCGTCGAGGAGGGCGCCGAGCGGGGCGCTGGCGAGCACCAGGGCGGCGGTGACCAACCGGCCGCGTACCGGACCGGTGCGCAGGACGCGGCGGGCATCGGCGACGGCGAGCAGGAACAGCGCGACGCCGCCGCAGAGGGCGAAGGCCTTCGGCCAGCCGGTCGGTTCGGTGGGGTGCGCGACGACGGCGTGCATGCCGGTGGCGGTGGCGATGACGCCGAGCAGCAGCAGGAAGTGGTCGAGGATGTAGACGCGGCTGGCGTACCGGGAGCGGGTGGCGGGGACGGCGTGGTCGAGGCTCGTCTCGGCGGCGGGGGCGTCGGTGAAGTACGTCCACCAGAGCGCTGCGGGCAGGGCGAGGGCCATCACGAGGGCGGCGGCGGTGCCGGGTCCGAGCTGCGTGAGCGGCGTGCCCATGCCGATGGTGACGACGACCTCGCCGAGGGCGATGATGACGAGCAGGCCGTGGCGTTCGACGAAGTGGGCCGGGGTGATGTGGAAGCTGGCGGCCGCGCCGAGCCAGGAGTGGCCGGGTAACAGGTAGGGCAGGACGGTCTGGGTGAAGACGGCGGCGCCCCAGAGGGCGGGGACCGCGGGGCCGTCGAGGAGGCCGGCGGTGAGGATGAGCACGGCGGCGCCGAGGTTGTAGGGCGCGAGCCGGCGGACGCCGGCGCGGGCGCTGCTGCGGTGGAACAGGGTGAGGTGGACGGCGACCACGAGGAGATAGCCGAGGCCGAAGAGCAGGCCGGTGCCGTCGAGGGCGTCGGGGATGGCGGTGGCGGTGAGCAGGTAGCCGGCCATGCCGCCGAAGAGCAGGAGTTTGCGGGCGGGGCCGTGCGGTGGGACGTGGTTGGTGAGCCAGACGTAGCCGGTGTAGAGGTACCAGAGCAGGCCGAAGATCAGGACGGTGTGGCCGACGTTGGTGCCGTCGAGTTCCTCGTCGAGGAGTCTGACCAGCTGGGTGACGGTGAGGACGAAGACCACGTCGAAGAAGATCTCGACCGGGGTGGCGCGCCCGGGGGTTTCCGGGTCGCGGTTGGGCCGTGCGGCTCCCATGGGGGTGGACGTTAGCGGGCCGGGATGGGTGCGGTCCGGAGAACGCGTCAGCCCCGCGGCGTGTGCCGGCGGGGCTGACGGACGGGCGCGGGTCAGTCGTCGCGGTGGGTGGTCCACCAGGACTGGCCGGCCTCGGGCAGGGTGTCGATCGGGTCGTAGTAGGCGTAGCGCTTGTTGAGCGCCTCCAGGTCGGCGGACTCGATCGAGGTGCGGTAGTTCTTCGTCCAGTACGAGATGCCGCGCTCGCGGTCGTACTCGGTGAGCATGTGCACCCAGCGCTTGCCGACGAAGGGGACGTCGCAGACGATGCGCGGGGTGGCGTAGCCGGGCAGGTAGCCCATGATGTCGTGCTGGAGTTGTTGGGCGTGCCAGACGGGGACCCGCCAGTGCTCGGCGTTGGGGATCATGTCGCACATGTAGAAGTAGTAGGGCAGGATGCCCGCCTCGCCCTGCAGCGCGAAGCAGAGGTCGAGCAGGTCGCGGCTGGTGGCGTTGACGCCGCGCATGAGGACGCCCTGGTTGCGGACGTCGCGGACGCCGACGTCGAGGGCGGTCTGGGCGGCTCGGGCGACCAGCGGGGTGAGCGACTGGGCGTGGTTGACGTGGGTGTGGATGGCCAGGTTGACGCCGCGGCGGGCGGCGGTGCGGGCGACGCGTTCCAGGCCCTCGACGACGTCGGGCTGTAGCCAGTGCTGGGGGAGGCCCATGAGGGCCTTGGTGGCGAGTCGGATGTCGCGGACGGTCTCGATCTCGAGCAGTCGCATCAGGTACGCCTCGATGTTGCGCCACGGCATGTTGGCGACGTCCCCGCCGGAGACGACGACGTCGCGGACGCCGGGGTGGGCCCGCAGGTAGGTGATGTGTGCGTCGTAGCGGTCGACGGGCTTGAGGGTGAGTTTGAGCTTGTCGACGGTGGGGGTGGAGTTGCCGACGAGGTCCATGCGGGTGCAGTGCCCGCAGTACTGCGGGCAGGTGGAGAGCAGTTCGGCGAGGACCTTGGTGGGGTAGCGGTGGGTGAGGCCCTCGGCGACCCACATGTCGTGTTCGTGCAGGGAGTCGCGGCTGGCGTACGGGTGTGAGGGCCAGTCGGTGCGCCGGTCGGAGGCGACGGGGATCATGTAGCGGCGCACCGGGTCGGCGAGGAACGCCTCGGTGGTCATCGGCGCGAACGGCACCATGGTGTTGAGCATCTGCGGCGGCACCAGCATGGACATGGTGGCCAGGGCCTTCTGGTCGGCTTCGAGGTCGGCGTAGAAGGTGTCGTCGACTCGGTCGCCGAGGACGGCGCGCAGTTGCTTGATGTTCTTGACGCAGTTGACGCGTTGCCACTGGGCGGATTCCCACTGGTCTCGGGTGACGTGGCGCCAGCCGGGGAAGCGGGTCCAGTCGGGCTCGACGAGGGGGGCGCGGCGGTATTCGTAGGGCTGGCCGGTGGCCGGGGTGGCGGTGTCGGGGGAGGTCGGATCCTGGGGGACGGTCTCCACCGAGTGGGTCTGGGTCACGGCCCCTCCTCGCGGGTGATGATCAGTGGCCCCGAAGGCTACTGGAAAATATCCTGTTAAGAAATTAGTCTGCCGGAAGTTTTCCCGCGATGCGAGCCCTGCCCGGGGGTTCGGGCGGCCGGACAGGGGAGGTTGGCGTGACGTCACCGGTGGGACTGCACCGCGTCGTGGAGCCCGCGGGCGTGCTGCCGCAGGGGGCGTGGCGTCTCGACGCGAGCCCGGAGATCGCGGCGAACGAGGTGCGGATCCGGGTGGAGCGGTTGAACCTGGACGCGGCGAGTTTCCGGCAGTTGTGGGAGAAGCACGCCGGGGACGGGGACGCGGTGCGCGCCGAGGTGCGGGAGATCGTGGCGGCCCGGGGCAAGATGCAGAACCCGGTCACCGGGTCGGGCGGGATGCTGATCGGCACGGTGGAGGAGGTCGGCCGCCGGTCGCCGCTCCAGCTGAAGCCGGGGGACCGGGTGGCGACGCTGGTGTCGTTGACGTTGACGCCGTTGGCGATCACGGACGGGTTGGCGCGGTGGGACGGGCGCAGCGAGCAGGTGCCCTGCGACGGGCACGCGATCCTGTTCGCGCGGTCGATCGCCGCGGTGCTGCCTGACGACGAGGATCCGCAGCTGTCCCTGGCTGTGTTGGACGTGTGCGGGGCG
This sequence comes from Micromonospora krabiensis, assembly GCF_900091425.1. Lineage (GTDB taxonomy): Bacteria > Actinomycetota > Actinomycetes > Mycobacteriales > Micromonosporaceae > Micromonospora > Micromonospora krabiensis. The sequence goes on along the minus strand of NZ_LT598496.1, from coordinate 1,301,698 downwards.
CCGGCGCTGACCGGGCGGGTGGTGTCGCAGTACGTGGCGGAGCGGGCCCGGGAGGGGGATCCGCGGCCGGTGACGGTGGCGGTGATCGGCGGGGCGGGCAAGAGCGGGTCGCTGTCGCTGGCCGCGGCGCGGCGGGCGGGCGCCGCGCGTACGGTCGGGGTGGTTCCGGTGGCGGCGGAGCGGGACGCGCTGGCGGCGGTCGGGCTGGCCGACGTGGTGGCGTTGGCCGACGCCCGGGATCCGGTGGCCTTGTCGACGGCGGTGACGACGGCGCTGGGGGTGCCGGCGGACGTCACGGTGGTGTGCGTGGACGTGCCGGGGTGTGAGCACGGTGCGGTTCTGGCGACCGCGGACGGCGGCACGGTGATCTTCTTCTCGATGGCGACGAGTTTCTCGGCGGCGGCGTTGGGTGCGGAGGGTCTGGCGGCGGACGTGACGATGCTGGTGGGCAACGGATACGTGCCGGGGCACGCGGAGCTGGCGTTGGGGTTGCTGCGCGCCGAGCCGGGGGTGCGTCGGCTCTTCGAGTCGAGGTTGGCGGCAGACTGAGGTCATGACGAACCCCTCGACGTTGTACCGCGGCGGAGTGCTGCACTGCCCCGCCGATCCGAGCGCGACCGCGTTGCTGGTGTCCGACGGGCGGATCGCCTGGTTGGGGGCGTCCCCGGACGCGCCGGCCGCCGACCGGGTGGTGGATCTGGACGGGGCGTTGGTGACGCCGGCGTTCGTCGACGCGCACGTGCACGCGACGGACACCGGGTTGGCGTTGTCCGGGCTGGATCTGGCGGGTGTGCGGTCGGCGGGGGAGCTGCTGGACGCGGTGGCCGGTTTCGCGGCGGCCCTGCCGGCGGACGCGGTGGTGCTGGGGCACGGCTGGGACGAGTCGAGCTGGGCGGCGCCGGAGTTGCCGGACGCGGCGGCGGTGGATCGGGCGGCCGGGGGTCGGCGGGTGTACCTGTCGCAGGCGTCGATCCATTCGGCGTTGGTGTCGTCGGCGTTGCTGGCGGCCGTGCCGGAGGTGGTGTCGGCGGCGGGGTACGACGCGTCGGGGTGGCTGCGTCGGGACGCGCACCATGTGGTGCGGGCGGCGGCGTTCGCCTCGGTGACGCGGTCGCAGCGGGTGGCGGCGCAGCGGGCGGCGTTGGCGCACGCGGCGTCGTTGGGGATCGCGGCGGTGCACGAGTGTGGTGGGCCGGAGATCTCCGACGAGGAGGACTTCACGGGGCTGTTGGGCATCTCGGGTGCGGGGTTGCCGGAGGTGTACGGCTACTGGGGTGAGCTGGGTGGCGCGGCGCGGGCGCGGGAGTTGGGCGCGGTGGGTGCCGGTGGTGACCTGTTCGCGGACGGGGCGTTGGGGTCGCGCACGGCGCACGTGTCGGCGGCGTACCTGGACGGGGAGCCGGGGGCGTGCGGGCACGGGTATGTGAGCGCGGAGCAGGTGCGGGATCACCTGTTGGACTGTGCGGCGCACGGGTTGCAGGGTGGGTTCCACGCGATCGGTGACGCGGCGATCGGCACGGTGTTGGAGGGTTTCGCGGCGGCGGCTCGGACGCTGGGTGTGGAGCGGGTGCGCGCGGCCCGGCACCGGGTGGAGCACGCGGAGATCATGAGCAAGCGGTTGATCGCCGGGTTCGTGGAGTACGGGATCGTGGCGAGCATGCAGCCGGCGTTCGACCGGTTGTGGGGTGGAGCGGGTCGGATGTACGAGTCGCGGTTGGGGTTGGACCGGTCGTTGGCGTCGAATCCGATGGGCGCGATGCACGGGGTGGGTGTGGCGTTGGCGTTCGGGTCGGATTCGCCGGTGACGCCGCTGGACCCGTGGGGGTCGGTGCGGGCGGCGGCGGCACACCACAACCCGTCGCAGCGGATGAGTGTGCGGGCGGCGTTCGCGGCGCACACGCGCGGCGGGTGGCGCGCGGTGCACCTGGACAACGAGGGAGTTCTGGCGTTGGGTGCGCCGGCGACGTTCGCGGTGTGGGAGACGCCGGCGGGGGTGGATCGGGGTCTGCCGGTGCTGCTGGCGGAGGACCCGGAGTTGCGGGGGCCGGAGGATCCGACGCCGTTGCCGCGGTGCCGGCGCACGGTGCTGCGCGGGGACGTGATCTATGAGGAAGGGTCGTCGTGACAGGGAAGCTTGACCTGGATCCGGTGTTGGTGGCGCGGGCGCGGGAGTTGGCGCGCCGGGCGGGTCAGCCGGTGGTGGATCTGGCGCGGAGCCACACGACGGTGTCGGTGGAGCGGGCGGTGCTGCGGCTGGCCGGGGTGACCGGTGCCGACCCGGACGGTATTCCGTGGGTGAACCGGCTGGTCGACGCGGTGGTGGCCGATGTCGGGTTGGGTCACGGGGTGGCGTTGCCGGTGTTCGACGCGCTCGCGCGGGAGGACCTGTCGGATGTGACGTTGCTGGCGCAGAAGGCGGCGGCGGGTTCGGTGCGGTTCGAGGTGCCGGCCGGTCGGGCGGCCACGGCGGCCCGGCGGGCGGCGCGCAGGGCGGTCGCCGGTGGGGTCCGGGCGATCGACCGGCGGCGGGCCGAGCGGGAGCGGCTGGTCAAGCGGTACGGGGATCCGGCGCAGCGGCCGTGGATCTACCTGATCGTGGCGACCGGTGACATCTACGAGGACATTCCGCAGGCGCAGGCGGCGGCGCGGGCCGGCGCGGACGTGATCGCGGTGATCCGGTCGACGGGGCAGTCGTTGCTGGACTATGTGCCGGAGGGGGCGACGCGGGAGGGTTTCGCCGGCACGTACGCGACGCAGGAGAACTTCCGGTTGATGCGGGCGGCGTTGGACGTGTCGTCGAAGGAGTTGGGCCGGTACGTGCGGTTGACGAACTACGCGTCGGGGTTGTGCATGCCGGAGATGGCGACCCTGGCGGGTCTGGAACGGCTCGACATGATGCTCAACGACTCGATGTACGGGATCCTGTTCCGCGACATCAACCCGATCCGCACGTTCGTGGACCAGCGGTTCTCGCGGCAGGTGCACGCGCGGGCGGGGATCATCATCAACACCGGTGAGGACAACTACCTCACCACCGCGGACGCGGTGGAGGAGGCGCACACGGTGACGGTGTCGCAGCTGCTGAACGAGTTCTTCGCGCACGAGGCGGGGTTGGCGGACTGGCAGTTGGGGTTGGGGCACGCGTTCGAGATCAACCCGGATGTGCCGGAGTCGTTCCGGTTGGAGTTGGCGCACGCGTTGCTGGCGCGGGAGTTGTTCCCGGACGCGCCGTTGAAGTGGATGCCGCCGACGAAGCACATGACGGGGGACGTGTTCCGGGGCAACCTGCTCGACGGGTTCTTCAACCTGGCGGGCACGCTGACCGGGCAGGGGATCCTGCTGGTGGGGATGATGACCGAGGCGGTGGTGACGCCGTGGCTGTCGGACCGGGACATCGCCCTGCAGAACGTCCGCTACGTGTTGGGCGCGGCGGGTGGGCTGCACGAGGACTTCGTGCCGGCGTCGGGCGGGTTCATCCAGCAGCGGGCCAACCGGGTGCTCGGTGAGGCGGTGGAGCTGCTGGAGCACATCGGTGAGCAGTCGCTGCTGGTGGCGATCGCCGAGGGCACGTTCGGGATCATGAAGCGGCCGGCGGACCGGGGGAAGGGTCTGGACGGGGTGGCGCGGCACGAGGACGACTACTTCAACCCGGCCACGGAGCTTCTGGAGCAGGCGGCATGACAGAGAAGAAGGTCGTCCGGCCGTACGGGGACACCACCGGCGACGGCATGGTGCAGGTGTCGTTCACGTTGCCGGTGCCGCACGACAAGCGGGCCGAGGGCGCGGCGATCCAGTTGGCCGGGAAGATGGGCATGGACCCGGCGATGCTGGTGCACGCGAAGCAGATGGGTGACGGTTACACGTTCTTCGTGGTGTACGGGCGGGTGAACCATCTGGTGGACCTGTCGGCGGTGCAGGTGGTGGAGCGTGACTTCCCGCTGCTGTCGGCGAAGGAGGTCAACGCCCTGGTGAAGCAGCGGCTGCGGCGCAAGCTGTCGGTCGTGGGGGCGTGCATCGGCACCGACGCGCACACGGTGGGCATCGACGCGATCCTCAACGTGAAGGGCATCGCCGGTGAGAAGGGCCTGGAGTACTACCGGGAGTTGAAGGTCTCCAACCTGGGCGCGCAGGTCAGTGTGCCGGAGTTGGTGGAGGCGGCTCGGGTGGAGAAGGCCGACGCGGTGCTGGTGTCGCAGGTGGTGACGCAGCGGGACGCGCATCTGCACAACACGCGGGAGATGTCGGCGGCGTTCCGGGAGGCGATGCCGGCGGGTCGGCGTCCGCTGCTGATCGTGGGTGGGCCGCGGTTCGACGAGACGATGGCCGAGGAGCTGGGCGTGGACCGGATCTTCGGGCGGGGCACCACGCCGGGTGAGGTGGCCAGTTACCTGGTGCACGCGCTGGTGGCGAACAGGAGGGTGGCGGCATGACCGACGCGAGGCTCGGGTTGACGGTGACGCACCGGCGGTATGTGCCGTACTCGCACGCGCACTACGCGGGCAACCTGGTCGACGGGGCGTACGCGATGGGGTTGTTCGGTGACGTGGCCACGGAGGTGTGCATCCGCACCGACGGCGACGAGGGGTTGTTCGCCGGCTACTCGGATGTGCGGTTCACCGCGCCGATCCGGGCGGGGGACGTGGTGGAGGTGACCGCGCAGGTGACCCGGGTGGGCACGCGCAGCCGCACCCTGGAGTTGAGCTGCGTGGTCGTGTGCCGGGGCCGCCCGGACCGGTCGGAGTCGGCGGCGGAGGTCCTGGAACCGCCGATCGTGGCGGTCACCGCGACCGGCACGGTGGTCGTGCCGTCGGTGGCGTGAACGTCGCGGTCTGCGCCGACGTCGGGTCGACGTACACGAAGGTGGCGGTGGTCGATCTGACCGACGGCGCGTTGGTGGCGGCGGCGGCCGCGCCGACGACGGTGGGCACGGACGTGCTGCACGGTCTGGACGCGGCGGTCGCGGCGGCCACCGCCGGGCTGCCCGCCGGGGACCCGCCCTGGTACGTGTGCTCGTCGGCGGGGGGCGGGTTGCGGCTGGCCGTCGTCGGCTACGAGGAGCTGGTGACGGCGCAGGCGGGCCGGCGGGTGGGCCTGTCGGCGGGCGCGAACGTGGTGCACGTCGCGGCGGGGCGGCTCGGCGGGGCCGACGTGGCGGCGTTGCGGGCGGCCCGCCCGGACGTGGTCCTGCTGGTCGGTGGCACCGACGGTGGGGACGCCGAGGTGTTGACGCACAACGCGACGCGGCTGGCCCGTGCCCGCTGGCGGGTGCCGGTGGTGCTGGCCGGCAACGTCGACGTGCGCGCGGGGTTGGCGGGGGCGCTGGCCGCGGCGGGGGTGCCGGTGACGGTGGCCGACAACGTGCTGCCCCGCATCGGGGTGCTCGCGCCGGCGTCGGCGCGGGCGGCGATCCGGGAGGTGTTCCTGCGGCACGTCATCGGCGGGAAGCGGCTGTCGCGGGGTGGCCGGTTCGCGCGGCTGGTGCGGGCGGCCACCCCGGACGCGGTGCTGACCGGGGTGGAGGTCCTCGCCGACCGGGTCGGCGGTGACCTGGTGGTGGTGGACGTGGGTGGGGCGACCACCGACGTGTACTCGGTGCTGACGCCGGACGAGCGGGCCGGTGGGCCGGGTCGGGAGGTCGCCGGCTCCCTGTGGCGGGCCCGCACGGTGGAGGGGGACCTGGGGATGCGGTGGAGCGCGCCGGGGGTGGTGCGGGCCGCCGCGGAGGAGCGGCTGCTGGCCGTGGGGGAGCAGGAGGACCTGGCGCGGGCGGCGGCGGCACGGGCGGCGCGGCCGGGGTTTCTGCCCGCCGGGGAGGCGGAGCGGGCGGTGGACGACCGGATCGCGGTGCTCGCGGCGACGGTGGCGGTGCGCCGGCACGCCCGTGGTGGGGCCACCGGTGAACGGGGCGGCCGGGATCTGCGGGATGTGCGGCTGATCGTGGGTTCCGGTGGGGTGCTGCGGCACGCGGCGCCGGGACAGGCGCAGCGGGTGCTGACGGCGGTGCTGTCCGACCACGCCGGTGGGTGGCCGCTGCCGCGGGCCGCGCGGGCGGTGGTGGACGTCGAGTATGTGCTGGCCGCCGGGGGTCTGCTGGCGGCCGAGCATCCGGGTGCGGCCGCGGATCTGCTGACCCGGCACCTGGTGGGTGGGCCGCTGCCGGAGGGCGACCCGATCGGGTGAACGGTCGATGAACGGCCACCGGCGGGCCGGTGACAGCCCCCCGGACGGGACTCGCCGACGCGACACGCCGATGTGGTGTGGGCGACTCGTCGGGGGTGGGTTGACAGGGCCGGGGGTGCAGCACGTACCGTCTTTGAGTCCTACTACGGGAAGCGGCTGTTGTTCGCTTCGTCCCTTCGTCCGCTGGCCGAGCGACATGGTGCAGTTCGTCGCGGCGGCCAGGTCCAGCGGGCGGGGGTCGGCGGGGCGGCGCGAACCGGCCGCGGTTACCGGTGTACGGGCAGGGTGAGGTGCACGGCCAGTAGACAACGGCCAGGCGGGGGCAGCCAGTCCACGTCGGGTCGGTCCGAAGGTCGGCGTGCCGCATTCTCGCCCCACCGGCCGGGGAGGGCCTGGGAGCATCGGGGCGCGGCGCGAGCCGCGCCCCGATTTTCGTTCCCGGCCCGGTCAGCCGGCGCTGGGGCGGGCCCGCACGTGCAGGCGTTCGCCCTGCGGGCCGAAGAGGGTGAGCACCTCGGTGGTGTCGGGGCCGGGGTTGAGCAGTCGGTGCGGCACCCGGGTGTCGAATTCGGCGACCTCGCCCGGGGTGAGGGTCAGGTCGTGTTCGCCGAGCAGCAGGCGCAGCCGTCCGGACAGCACATACAGCCATTCGTAGCCCTCGTGGACCTGCTGTTCGTGGTCGCCGGTGGGGGTGCCTGGCGGCATGATCTGTTTGAACGCCTGCAGGCCGCCGGGGCGGCGGGTCAGCGGCAGGATCGTCACGCCGTGGCGGACGATGGGGCGGGGGCGGACCCGGGGGTCGCCGGTGGCGGGCGCGCCGACCAGCTCGTCCAGGGGCACCTGGTGGGCGCGGGCCAGGGGCAGCAGCAGTTCCAGGGTGGGGCGGCGGCCACCGGACTCCAGCCGGGACAGGGTGCTGACCGAGATGCCGGTGGCTTCGGCGAGCTGCGCCAGGGTGGTGCCGCGCTGGGTGCGCAGGGCCCGCAGGCGGGGCCCGACGGCCGCCAGCACCGCCGCCTCCTCGTTTGCCATACCAGCAACATTACTTGTCGTTCCGAGCTGTCGGGTGCAGCGTGGTCGGCGACGGACACGACGAGGGGATACGCAGGGTGGAACAGACATACGACGTGGTGGTCGTCGGCGGTGGCGCGGCCGGGCTCGCCGGGGCGCTGACCCTAGCCCGGGCGCGGCGCTCGGTGCTGGTGGTCGACGCCGGGCAGCCGCGCAACGCCCCGGCCGGGCACGTGCACAACTACCTGGGTCGGGAGGGCACCCCGCCCGGTGAGCTGCTGGCCGCCGGGCGGGCCGAGGTCACCGGCTACGGCGGGCACGTGGAGTCCGGTCGGGTGGTCGGCGCCGTCCGCGACGGCGACGGCTTCGACGTCACCCTCGACGGTGGGCGTACGGTGCGGGCGCGGCGGCTGCTGGTGGCCACCGGGCTGGTCGACGAGCTGCCCGACGTGCCCGGGGTCGCCGCGCGGTGGGGCCGCGACGTGCTGCACTGCCCGTACTGCCACGGCTTCGAGGTGGCCGACCGGCGCGTCGGGGTGCTGGCCACCGGCCCGTTCGCGGTGCACCAGGCGCAGTTGTGGCGGCAGTGGACCCCGCACGTGGTGCTGCTGCGCCACGACGGACCCGACCTGAGCGCCGACGACGCCGAGCAGCTCGCCGCGCGGGAGATCCCCGTGGTCGACGGTCCGGTCGCCGAGCTGGTCGTCGCCGGGGACACCCTCACCGGCGTGCGGCTGGCCTCCGGTGAGGTCGTCGACCTGGACGCGGTGGTGGTGGCGCCCCGGTTCACGGCCCGCACGGACGTGCTGGCCGGGCTCGGGTTGGAGCCGGTGGCGGTGGAGGTCGGCGGGCACGTGTTCGGCAGCCAGTTCGCCGCGGACCCCACCGGCGCCACGGCCGTGCCGGGCGTGTGGGTGGCCGGCAACGTCGGCGACGCCCGCGCCCAGGTGCTCACCGCCGCCGCGTCCGGCCTGACCGCCGGCGCCGCGGTGAACGCGGACCTGGTGGCGGAGGACACCCGCGCGGCCGTGGAGGAGCACCGGCGGCGGTTGGCCACCATGTTCACGCGGGACGCGTGGGAGGAGCGCTACCGGTCCCGTACGAGCGTGTGGAGCGGGCGACCCAACCCGCAGCTGGTCGCCGAGGCCACGCCGCTGCCGCCGGGACGGGCCCTGGACGTGGGGTGCGGCGAGGGCGCCGACGCCGTGTGGCTGGCCGAGCGGGGCTGGCGGGTGACCGCCGTGGACATCGCCACCGCCGCCCTCGAACGGGCCGCCGCGCACGCCGACGCGGCCGGCCCGCAGGTCGCCGCGCGGATCGACTGGACGCACGCCGACCTGCGGGAGTCCCCGCCCACCGACGGCGGGTACGACCTGGTGAGCGCCCAGTTCATGCACCTGCCCGCCGACGAGCGGCGGGTCCTGTTCGCCCGGCTCGCCGACGCGGTGGCCCCCGGCGGCACCCTGCTGGTCGTCGGGCACCACCCGCGGGACCTGCGCACCACCGCCCGCCGGATGCACTTCCCCGAGATGATGTACACCGCCGAGGAGGTCGCGGCGCAGCTCGACCCGGGCCGGTGGCAGGTGACGACCGTCGAGGCGCGGCCCCGGGCGGTCACCGACCCGGACGGGCGGGACGTGACCGTGCACGACGCGGTGCTCGTCGCCCGCCGCCGGCCCTGACCGGCCGGGCCGGCCTCGGCGCGGGCGGGGTTGCCGGCGCGAGCCTGGGCGGGCCGCAGTGGAAGGTGTCCCACCCGCCGCCCCGGCCGGGGCGGGCCGGCGGGTGTGACGCGGCGGGTGGGCGCGGGCGGCCCGGGCTCGCGGCCGGGTAGCCTTCACCCCCGTGATCGTGGTGAAGCGCCCGTGACGACCGTCGACCGGGACGAGACGCGGGCCGAGGCGGCACCGCCGCACGAGGCGGCCGCGCCCGGCCCGCTGCCGCTGCGCCTGGCCGTGCCCGCGGCGGTGCTGGCCGGCGTGGCGCTGCTGCTGGCGTTCCCCCCGTACGGGCTGTGGCCGCTCGCGCCGGTCGGTGTGGCGTTGCTCGCCGCGGCGGCGCACCGGCGGCGGCTGCGCGCCGGAGCGGGCGTGGGCTTCCTGACCGGGGTGGCGTTCTTCGCCCCGCTGCTGGCGTGGACGAACCTGCACACCGGCTACCTGCCGTGGGTGCTGCTGTCGCTGCTGCAGGCCGGCTACCTGGCGCTGCTCGGCGCCGCGACCGCCTGGGTGTCGCCGCTGGTCGACCGGGCGCGGTGGATGTGGGCGCCGCTGACCGGGCTGCTGTGGGTGGGGCAGGAGGCGCTGCGCGACCGGACCCCGTTCGGCGGGTTCCCGTGGGGCCGGCTGGCGTTCAGCCAGGGTGACTCGCCGCTGCTGCGGCTGGCCGCGGTCGGCGGCGCGCCCCTGGTCACCTTCGCGGTGGCGCTGGCCGGTGGGCTGCTGCTCGCCGCCGGGTGGCGGCGGTGGAGCGTCCCGTCGTGGCGGCCGGTGGCCGGGCTGACCGGCGCGGCGGTGCTGCTGTGCGCGGTGGGGCTGGCGGTGCCGGTGGGCGCCGCCGGTGCGGGCGGGCGGCCGGTGACCGTGGCGATCGTGCAGGGCAACGTGCCGCGCCTCGGCCTGGACTTCAACGCCCAACGGCAGGCCGTGCTCAACAACCACGTCGACGCGACCCTGGAGCTGGCCGACCGGGTCGCCGCCGGCGCGCAGGCCCGCCCCGACCTGGTGGTGTGGCCGGAGAACTCCAGCGACATCGACCCGCTGCGCAACGCCTCCGCCGGGGCGCGGATCTCCCAGGCCGCCGACGCGATCGGCGCGCCGATCCTCGTCGGCGCGGTGCTGCTGGGCCCGGGCGACGGTCAGGTGCGCAACGCCGGCATCCTGTGGCGGCCGGGCACCGGCCCGGACCTGTCCCAGCTGTACACCAAGCGGCACCCGGTGCCGTTCGCCGAGTACGTGCCGCTGCGTGACCTGGCCCGCATGGTCAGCAAGCAGGTCGACCGGGTGCGGGCGGACTTCGTCCCCGGCAGCACCCCGGGCGTGGTACGCGCCGGCCCGGTGGTGTTGGGCGACGTGATCTGCTTCGAGGTCGCGTACGACGAGGTGGTCCGGGACACGGTCGCCGGCGGCGCGCAGTTGCTGGTGGTGCAGACCAACAACGCCACCTTCGACGTGGCCGAGGCCCGCCAGCAGTTGGCCATGGTGCGGCTGCGCGCGGTCGAGCACGGCCGGCCGGCGTTGATGGCCTCGACGGTCGGTGTGTCCGGGTTCGTCGCCCCGGACGGGCGGGTAAGCGACGCCACCGGGTTCAACACCCGCGAGGTGGTGGTGCGGCAGCTGCGTCCGGCCGACGGGCGCACCGTGGCCACCCGCCTCGGGTACTGGCCCGAGGCGGCGCTGACCGGCCTGGCCGTGGCCGCCCTCGCCGGTGCGGCGGTCCTGCGCCGCCGGAGGCAGACCGGACCCGCATAGGACCAGCCGGCGCGCCGGTGGGAGCGGAGGGGGACCTCGTGGTCGAGGCGACCGACACGACACGGCGTACGGGCGGAGTCGCCGGCGTCGGCCGGGTGCTGGTGGTGATCCCCACCTACAACGAGGCGGACAACGTCAGCGACATCGTGGCGCGGGTACGCCGGGCGGCGCCCGAGGTGGAGATCCTCGTCGCCGACGACAACAGCCCCGACGGCACCGGCGTGATCGCCGACGCGTTGGCCGGCACCGACCCGCGGGTGCACGTGCTGCACCGGGAGGGCAAGCAGGGGCTGGGCGCGGCATACCTGGCGGGGTTCGGGTGGGCGCGGGAACGCGGCTTCGACGCCGTGGTGGAGATGGACGCCGACGGGTCGCACGCGCCGGAGGACCTGCCGGCCCTGCTCGACGCCGCCCGCCGGGCCGACGTGGTGATCGGGTCCAGGTGGACCAGCGGCGCGCGGGTGGTCAACTGGCCGCTGCGGCGGTTGGCCCTGTCCCGCTGCGGCAACCTGTACGCGCGGCTGGCCCTGGGCATGCCCGTCTCCGACGCCACCGGCGGCTACCGGGTCTACCGCAGCAGCGCGCTGGACGCGATCGACCTGGAGTCGGTGTGCTCGCAGGGCTACTCGTTCCAGGTGGAGCTGTCCCGGCTGGCCCACCGGGCTGGCATGCGGATCGTCGAGGTGCCGATCACGTTCGCCGAGCGGGAGCGCGGCGACAGCAAGATGAGCCCGCTGATCGTCGCCGAGGCGCTGTGGCGGATCACGACGTGGGCGGTGCAGGACCGCCGGCGGGCGATCGGCCGGGGCCGGCGCGGCGGCGCGGACGGCCAGGACCGGTGACCGTGGGCGCCGCCGTGTCATGCTGGATGAGGCGACACGGACGACCGGTGAGGTGAGATGCGCCGAGGACTGAGGTTCGTACCACTGGCCATGCTCGTGGCAGTGGTGCTGGAGCTGGCGGTGTTCGTCCTGGTGGGGCGGGCCGCCGGGTTCGGTGTGGCGGTGCTGCTGGTGTTCGCGGCGTCGCTGTCGGGGCTGGTGCTGCTGCGCCGCGAGGGGATGCGCGCGTGGCGCGGTTTCCGGGCCGCCGCGCAGGCGGGTCAGCCGCCGGGACGGCAGGTGACCGACGGTCTCGTCGGCCTGCTGGGTGCGTTGCTGCTGGCGGTGCCGGGGCTGGTCAGCGGCCTCGTGGGCCTGCTGCTGCTGGTGCCGCCGGTGCGGCAACTGGCCCGGCGTGGGGCGCAACGGGCCGCGGAGCGGCGGGTGTCGTCGATGGTCGCCGGTGACCTGTTCGGGCCCCGCCGGGTGCGGGTGCGTCGGGGCGCGCCGCAACCGACGCCGCGTCCGGAGCCGCAGCAGCCGGTGGTGGTCGACGGTGGTCGGGCGATCGAGGGTGAGATCGTCGACCGCTGACGATCTCGGTTTCTACGACGACGGCGCCCCCGGGAATCCTCCCGGGGGCGCCGTGTCGTTCGTGAGGCTCAGGCCCGGCCGCGGCGGGTGCGGACCTCCTGCAGCCGCTCGGCGAGGATGTCCTCCAGTTCGGCGATGGAGCGACGCTCCAGCAGCATGTCCCAGTGGGTGCGCGGCGGCTTGGCCTTCTTCTGCTCCGGCTCGCTGCCGTCGACCAGCCGGGCGACGCTGCCGTCGAACTTGCATTCCCAGGTCGTCGGGACCTCGGCGTCGACAGCGAACGGCACCTCGAACTGGTGGCCCTTGGCGCACAGGTACTCGCGGGTCTGACGTGGCGCGAGCTCCGTGTTGCGGTCGGATTCGTAGCTGACCGCGCCCAGGCGGCTTCCGCGCAGCATACGCTCGCCCATGATCGACTTCCCCTCGTTCGTGGTGCTGGTCTTCTGGTGTAACGGCCCCCACCCGCCGGGGCATTCCCGCCCGCGGGCGTGTGGCACCCACGGCCGGGCCTGGACAAGGGTAGCCGCCCACCACGGTAGCGCGGTGACGTCGCCCCGCCACGGATGGGAACAGTGGAGTGGTTCGGCTGCCACCGGGGATGTTAACCGCCCCGCGGGAGCGGAGGTTGCGATGGCTGGCGTGTGGCGGGGTTCGACCGGCCGGTGTGCGGGGTCAGACCGCTGACGGCTTGACTGCGCGGGCGGTGAGGCGTTCCCAGTTGCGGTGGGCGATGTCGGCTTTCTCGTCGTCGGTGAAGGGCGCGTTCTCCAGGAAGGAACGGGCGGCGCCGTTGCTGGTGTCGACGTAGGGGAAGCCGCCGGGGCGGAAGCCGTAGGTGAAGGGGTAGTCGGTGGAGTAGAGCATCCGGTCGGTGCCCATGATCTCGGCGGTCCAGTGCAGGTAGCGGGGGCTGTTGGTGCCGCTACCGGCGACCCAGAAATTCTGCGTGAAGTAGTCCGCCAGCGGCCGCTGCAGGCCGCCGGCCGCGGCGAAGAATCCGGTGTGGTCGAGGTAGAACAGAACAACCTCGCCCCAGTGCCCGGCGATCACCTGCAGGTCGGGGAATCGGTCGAAGACACCCGAGAAGATCATCCGCAGGTACTGCACGCCCAGGTCGTAGTACCAGCCGATCGCCGCCCCGGCCAGCGCGGTGCCGATCGGGCCGATGCCCGAGTAGTAGGCGTCGACGACCGGCTGGGGCGGCATCTGCGGGTGGAAGTGCAGCGGCACCCGGAGCCGCTCGGCGGCGGCGTACAGCTGGTCGTTGTCCGGGTGGTCGGCCAGTTTGTCCCCGGTGCGGCCGTAGAGCATCGCGCCGGGAAAGCCCAGCTGGAGCACCGCGCGCTCCAGTTCCGCCGCGGCCGCGTCGGGCGACTGGGTGGGGATCGCGGCGAACGCCTGGAACCGGTCCGGGTGCGCGGCGACGATCTCCGCGAGCTGGTCGTTGGCGTCGCGCGCCACCGTGATCGCGTCGGCCTGCGGCAGGTCCTGGACGCCGGGCGAGGCCAGGGACAGCACCGCGACGTCGATGCCCTGGTCGTTCATGTGGGCCAGCCGCCGCTCGCCGACCTCGCGCAGGTTGGTCGCGATGGGGTCGTCCCCGAAGCCGCGGGCCGGGATCCGCGGCGATCCGGCTCGCTGGTACGCCTCGTGGACGGCGGGTACCACGACGGTCTCCTCCACTCCGATGATCCGCAGACGGTCTGTCATGGTGATGCTCCCTCACTGGCGTTTCCGCTAGAACCGCCTTCACGATATCACTGATACTATCGCCGTAAACGTGATCGTGTTAACGCCGATAATATCTTCGGTACCAGCCGCGGGTTATCCTTGATACGTGCCTGGTGACCCGAAGCTCTCACCGTCTGCCGCGAAGCCCGACGGCACCGCGCGCGAGCAGACGCGCCGCCGGATCATGGACGTCGCAATCGACCTGCTGGAGCGTGGGGGCCGCGACGCGGTCACCACCCGCGCGGTCGCGGAGGCCGCGGGAGTGCAGGCGCCGGCCCTGTACCGGCTCTTCGGTGACAAGGAGGCCCTGCTCGACGCGGTGGCCGAATACGGGTTCACCCGGTTCCTGGCCGCCAAGCACATCGACCCCGACCCGCAGGACCCGATCAAGGAACTACGGGTCCGCTGGGACACCGCGGTCGAGTTCGGACTGGCCAACCCCGCCTTGTACGCGCTCATGTACGGCGAACCCGCCCGGTCCACCATCGCTTTCCGGCTCGGTCTCGGACTGCTCATGGACCGCATCCGCCGCCTGGCCGTCGCGGGCCGACTCCGCGTCGACGAGAACCTCGCCGCCCAGATCATCCACGCCACCGCCCGTGGCGCCATCCTGACCTGGTTGTCCCTGCCCGAGGCCGAGCGAGACCCCGCCCTGCTCGTCGCGCTGCGCGAAGCGATGATCACCGCCGTCACCAGTCAGGAACCGGCCGTGCGGGAAGCGGGCCTGGCGGGCGCCGCTCGCGCGCTGCGCGCCGCCCTGCCCACCCAGAACACCCTCAGCGGCCCCGAACAGCAACTCCTGACGGAATGGCTGGGGCGACTGTCCGCATAGCCCTGCGGTCGGCCACGGCGTCTCGGCCAGGTACGAGCCGGTCAGGCCGGCGGGGTCGGTGGCAGCGGCAGCGGCAGCCCCGGCAGGCCGTCGATGCTGCGCGCGACGTGCTCCTTCTTCGCGAAGTAGGCGCTCAGCGACGCGTCGTCCTCGCGGGTGAACCGCTTGGCGTGCAGGTCCCGGTCGCTGTCGTAGCTCAGGAGAGGCACCGCGTAGCCGCAGGTGTCGCGGATCAGGTCGGCGCTCACCACGATGATCGCCCGCAGGCCGTGCCGGCTCGTGTCGATGTCCGGGAAGTGGCGCACCAGCCGCGGCCAGCGCGGGTCGTCGCGGAACACCGGCTCACCGCGCCCGTGCACCCGCACGATGTTCGGCGGGCCCTGGAACGCGCACCACATCAGCGTGATGCGGCCGTTCTCCCGCAGGTGGGCGATCGTCTCCGCGTTGCTGCCGGCGAAGTCCAGGTAGGCCACGGTCAACTCGTCGAGGACCGCCCACGACCCGCGCAGCCCTTTCGGGGAGAGGTTGATGGTGCCGTCGCCGGTCAGTGGCGCGGTGGCGGTGAAGAACATCGGCTGCTCCTCGATGAAGGTCCGCAGCCGCCCGTCGATGCGCTCGTACGTCTTACCCACCCGACCATCATCGCGTGGTCGCGCTCGGCCGGAGGCCCGCCGGCCGACGGTCCCGGCCCGTGGACCCGCCCGTCCGATCGGCGGCGCCCGGCTCAGACCCCGCGCCAGCCG